>JAMPAG010000001.1:39788-62492 GCA_023667365.1 bacterium
AAGAGGCTCTCCTTCTATGGAATTAGTGCGAATTATTTTTTCCTTTCAAGGCTGTGGCTTGAGTTTTCGCAGTGATTTCACAGTCAATCCGCAGACGCTCCGGTCATATACGGGTGGTTTCCGTGGTCGTTTCGTTAATAGAATGTTCATAGACTTGCGGTTGAATAAAAAAATGGAATCTGTTACAATAGGCATTAGGTTTGTTCAGAAAGGACAGGTTTACCGATATGGGTATGATACAGAAGGTATTCGGCACGCATAGTGAGCGGGAGCTAAAGCGCATTACGCCGCTGGTGGATCAGATTGAGGAGCTTCGGCCGTCCATGATGGCGCTTTCGGATGATGCGCTCCGTGAAAAAACAAGTGAATTTAAGAAGCGGGTACAGCAGGACGGAGAATCGCTGGATTCCGTATTGCCGGAGGCGTTTGCCACGGTCCGCGAGGCGGCGCGGCGCGTCTTAAATATGGAGCATTACAGGGTACAGCTGGTCGGCGGGATCGTTCTGCACCAGGGGCGGATCGCCGAGATGCGTACCGGCGAGGGAAAGACGCTGGTCGCAACGCTGCCTGCTTATTTGAACGCATTGGAAGGAAAGGGCGTTCATGTCGTCACGGTCAACGATTATCTGGCAAAGCGCGACGCGGAGTGGATGGGACAGGTGCATGAATTTCTCGGCTTAAAGGTCGGCGTTGTGTTAAATTCCATGAAACCCGACGAACGCAGGGAGGCGTATGCCTGCGACATCACCTATGTGACGAATAACGAACTCGGTTTTGACTATCTGCGTGACAACATGGTGATTTATAAAGAGCAGCTCGTTCTCCGCGATCTGCATTATGCGATCGTTGACGAGGTCGATTCCGTGCTTATTGACGAGGCGCGGACGCCGCTTATCATTTCCGGACAGAGCGGAAAATCCACGTCGCTTTATGACGCCTGCGATATTCTTGCGCGCCAGTTAGAGCGCGGCGAGGACATGGAGGAATTGTCCAAGATGGACGCCATCATGGGCGTGGAGCGGGAAGAAACGGGCGATTTCATTGTCAATGAAAAAGATAAGGTCGTCAATCTGACAGAGCGCGGCGTCGGAAAGGTGGAGCAGTTCTTCCATATTGAGAACCTTGCCGATCCCGAAAATCTGGAAATCCAGCATAACATGATTCTTGCACTGCGCGCGCATAATCTGATGCACCGCGATCAGGATTATGTCGTAAAGGACGATCAGGTGCTTATTGTCGATGAGTTTACGGGTCGTATCATGCCGGGGCGCCGCTATTCCGACGGTCTGCATCAGGCGATTGAGGCAAAAGAGCATGTGAAGGTCAAGCGTGAGAGCAAGACGCTGGCGACGATCACATTTCAGAATTTCTTTAATAAATTTGATAAAAAAGCGGGTATGACGGGTACGGCGCTCACGGAGGAAAAAGAGTTCCGTGATATTTATGGCATGGACGTTATCGAGATCCCGACGAACCGCCCGGTCATCCGCGAGGATTTACAGGACGCCGTTTATAAGACCAAACGCGAAAAGCTGAACGCGATCTGCAACGCCGTAGAGGAGGCACATGCGAAGGGTCAGCCGGTGCTTGTCGGCACGATCAACATCGACGCGTCCGAGGTCATCAGTACAATGCTGACGAAGCGCGGCATTCCGCATAAAGTATTGAACGCGAAGTTCCATGAGATGGAGGCGGAGATCGTCGCCGACGCGGGTCTGCACGGTGCCGTCACGATCGCGACGAACATGGCGGGGCGTGGTACGGATATTAAGCTGGACGATGAGGCAAAGGCGGCAGGCGGACTCAAGATCATTGGTACGGAGCGGCATGAGTCGAGACGAATTGACAATCAGCTCCGCGGACGAAGCGGACGTCAGGGCGATCCGGGCGAGTCCAAATTCTATATTTCTTTGGAAGACGATGTCATGCGCTTGTTCGGTTCCGAGCGGCTCATCAGCATGTTTAATGCGCTCGGCATCCCGGAGGGACAGGAGATCGAGCATAAGATGCTCTCGAAAGCGATCGAGAACGCGCAAAAGAAGATCGAGAGCAATAACTTTGGTATCCGCAAGAACCTGCTCGAATACGATCAGGTCAACAATGAACAGCGCGAGATCATTTATGCCGAGCGGCGGCGTGTGCTGGACGGCGAGAGTATGCGGGACGTGATCTACAAAATGATGACCGATCTGGTGGAGAATGCCGTCGATCTGGTGATCGGCGACGACGCGGAGCCGGAAGAGTGGAACTTAACGGAGTTAAATTCCGTCCTGCTCGGCAATGTGCCGATCGAACCCGTGATTTTGGGACGCGTGGAGAACCGCACGAAGAACGGATTAAAGCAGCAGCTGAAAGAGGAAGCGGTCAGACTTTACGAGAGCAAGGAGGCGGAGTTCCCCGAGCCGGAGGCGATTCGGGAGATCGAGCGCGTTATTCTTTTGAAAGCGATCGACCGCAAATGGATGGATCACATCGACGATATGGATCAGCTGCGTCAGGGCGCGGGACTTGCGGCGTACGGACAGCGCGATCCGCTTGTGGAATATAAGATGAACGCCTATGAAATGTTTGACGCGATGACGGAGAACATCAAGGAAGAGACCGTGCGGATGCTGTTCCATGTCCGCATCGAACAGAAAGTGGAGCGTGAGCAGGTTGCGAAAGTGACGGGAACGAACAAGGACGATTCCCTGCAAAAAGGACCGGTCAGACGCGCAAGCGCCAAGATTTATCCGAACGATCCGTGTCCGTGCGGAAGCGGCAAGAAATATAAGAACTGCTGCGGCAGGAAATAGCGTGAGAAGAAGTTCTAACACTCGCAGCAAAGGCTGCTTCGTGAAGAACTTTTTCACGCCGAAGAATGCCTGAAAGGCAGGCATTCTTCCCACGACACGGCTTGCGTCAGCATGGATGATTAGCGTGAGAAGAAGTTCTAAATATAAAAAAGAAAGTGGGTGACGTTAAGTGGTAGAATTGGATAATCTGCGCATAGAGCTGCAGGCATACGAAACACCTTTAGCGGAAGTGAGGGATTCACTTTGACTTAGCAAATAAGGCAAAGCGGATCGAAGAGCTGGAGCGCGAGATGGAGGAGCCGTCCTTTTGGGATAATCCGGAGCGTTCCAACCAGAAAATGAAAGAATTAAAAAACATGAAGGATACCGTCGGGCAGTTCCGTGAACTGGAAACGCAGAAAGACGACATCCTGACACTCATTGAGATGGCGAACGAGGAAAATGATGAGAGCCTTGTGCCGGAGATTATGGATGAATATGCTTCTTTTCAGGAAGTATTTGAAAAGCTGCGGATTGGCACGCTCTTATCGGAGGAGTATGACAAATATAACGCCATCCTAAAACTCAATGCGGGCGCGGGCGGGACCGAGAGCTGCGACTGGTGCAGTATGCTTTACCGCATGTATACGCGCTGGGCGGAAAAGCGGGGCTTTGCCCTCGAAGTGCTGGATTATCTTGACGGCGACGAGGCGGGCATCAAATCCGTCACATTTCAGGTAAACGGCGAGAACGCCTACGGCTATCTCAAATCCGAGAAAGGCGTGCACCGGCTTGTGCGCATCAGCCCGTTTAACGCGCAGGGCAAGCGGCAGACCTCGTTTGTGTCGCTGGACGTCATGCCCGATATTGAGGAAGACCTTGACGTGGAGATCCGCGACGAGGATATTCGGATCGATACTTACCGAAGCAGCGGCGCGGGCGGACAGCATATCAATAAGACGTCCTCCGCCATCCGGATCACGCATTTTCCGACGGGCATTGTGGTGACCTGTCAGAATGAGCGTTCGCAGTTCCAGAACAAAGACAAGGCGATGCAGATGCTCAAGGCAAAGCTGTTTATGCTCAAAAAAGAAGAAAATGCGGATAAACTTTCCGATATTCGCGGTAATGTCACGGAGATCGGCTGGGGCAACCAGATCCGTTCTTACGTCATGCAGCCGTATAAGATGGTGAAGGACCTGCGTACGGGCGAAGAGTCCGGCAATGTGGACGCGGTGATGGACGGCGCGCTCGATCCGTTTATCAATGCATACTTGAAGTGGAAGAGCGTCGGCGGCAGTGTTGCCGTGACGGAAGACTTAGACTAAGAATGGAATATGGGTATTGGAAAGGCAAAGGGGCTGTTGCGCTAAGTCAAAAGAAATGTTCCCGTTGCTGTTTTTAGAGCGTTTGGTGAATATTTATGTATTTCTTTGCCAGTATTTTGAAAACCAAACGGAGGATTCCACCGCATATGAAAATCCAAAAGCCATTTCTTACCAGTATATTCCCAATCTCCATGTTAATGGCATACTGCATTTGCAACTCTAAAGGGGGGTCCTGATAAGGGATCCCCGCTTTAATCATGCAATAATATGCACCTATAAACAAAATAATAATTCCGGATAACAGAATAGCGTTGATGATCTGACGAAAATAGTATTCACTTTTTTTCATTTTCATATTATTCATGATTATCAATCAGCTCCTTTGACGTATTCCGAGTGAATAATAAAATTTTTCATGATGTTATACTTGACTATAGGAAATTTCACAAACCAAAAGACTTTCGCGTAAGCGAAACTCTTTTTAACTTATAAGAAATTTCGCAACCTGTGAAGAATTGCAATGCAATTCTTCGAAAGGACGCAAAGCGTCCTTTTTTACGCCTTCAGCGTCAGCGTGCGTCCTTCCTGATACAAACGCAGGATCTGCGCGCCGTCGCGCTCTAAGATGTAGAGTCTGCCGTCGCAGACAATCTCCTGACCGCAGAGGATGTTGGGATTGCGGCGGGACAACTCCTGCATGATCTCCTTGGCAAGAGATTCTTTCCACATGCTATCCGTAAAAAGACCAACTACATGAGTATCCGTGTCCATTGTGCTTAAAAACACCATATGCCAAGAGTCCGTACTGTCGGAGAAGGCAGCAGCGATAATGTCTTCCACGCGACGTAGATAGGGACATAGGTTGTTTATGAGGATATAGTGTTCCGTAAAAAAAGCGGCGAGGTAGTTATTCTTTACGCTCATATTTTTGCAGGTCACGACTATCGTGGATGGCGAAGCCAGTTCACGTTCGACCGCTGGCAGTTCCGTTTCCGAAAAGCCGGTCTGTTCCTTATAATAAGAAGACCACGAAGATGCCCGTTTATTCTTTAGAACGATTCCGATTACAAGCATCAAAAGTCCGGGGAGAGAGAGCAGGATGGATAAGAAGGATGCGAGGATGCCGGAATCTGTGAGCAGACCGATGATCGTAGCGGGGAGCGTAAAGACCAAAAGAGAGATCGCACCGGCGATCAGTCCCTTGCCGCCGCCCTTGTCAATGCGGATGGCTTTTAAGATGTTGCCTTTTCCTTTTTTCAGCAGACGCCGATAGAGCTTGTTGTTCGTGGATGTGATCATCGTTCGTGCTCCTTTCGTGTTTTTCGCAATCGCCTATTTTCACAAATTGTCTGTTTTCACAGGTTATGCTGTCTTGCGGGAACGGTTTCTGAGCCAGAAGAGCCCGCCGAATACGACAGCGAGAATACCGACAACAAGGCTGAGCAAGGGAATGCCGGGCTGAAAGAGTATCTGCAAGGTATAGTTATCATCCCTGCCGCAGAGGTATTCTGCGTTGATACTCAGCTTCCGGTCTGCAGGGTATGCGCTGCCGTAGGTAGAAAAGAAAGCATCCGCGGCAAAGGGGAGATCTTCAAAAAGTCTTAAATGAAAATATCCGCTTACCGACAATGGCTCATCGCCGAGACTATTTGTGTGAGAATCCGCCAGCCGGATTTTTCTCGACAATTGCTCATTTCCGCCGGGCGTAAAAGAGATAATCCATTCGGTGCCATCGCAGTCGGAAAATGTTGCGATGCAGTATAAATCCTCGTCAGTGTCCGGGTTCGCAAACAGAATCTGTAGATCGTCTATGTAACAGACTTTTTCCCGGTAATACTGTTTTCCGGCTTTTAGTTCGTTTCCGCGGTTCTCGCTCACATTGTCTGCATGAAAAGGAAGGATCAACAGCGTGTAGAGAAGGAGAGCGATCCCGACAAAAAAGCAGATTCTCCCGCTTCGGAAATGGTATTGCCGGTTTTGCTCGCGGGAAAAATTCCGTTTGTATTCTTCATAACTGTTTTCGTTCATGACATGTTCCTATTCATACTGTCTCGTGTGATAATCCATCAGATCAAAATAAAAATGAGTCAGCGTGCACTGCATATACGGATAAAGCCATAACAGACCGAGTCCGAAGCTGCACAGGCATAGGAGCGCAAGAGGAAGAAAGCTGACATAGAGATAAAAAAGCCGTGCCCGCTGTCCTTTCATGACGCGCCGGCTCATCGCGCATACCTGTCCGAAGCGGTATTCCGGGAAATCAAGCGCAATATAATAACATTGGGAAAGTGACAAAAGCCGGATACACGCCGCAATCATCCCGCCGACCAAAAGGACGGACACGAGCGGGAGCAGATGCACAAGACCGACATAGACATAGACGGAAAGCGCGATCGCAAACGGGATCAGGCAGATAAGAATATTTGCAATATAAATAAGCATGATCTTGATGCCAAGCTCGGAACGGGAGCGGAAACCGTAAAGCAAATCGTTTAAGGAAACCGGGCGTCCCGTTACAAAGTTCATATATAATCTCGCCTGTCCCAGCATGAACACACCGAGCAGCAGATAGACCAACAGCTCAATGGCATAATAAAGAATCTGATTCGCCAGCGTGGGCGAGGACAGTAAATCTTCTGCAAGATAGAGAATGAAAGCACAGGCGCAATCCATCAAAAGAAAAGCGCCGATCATTTTTCCGTAATTGCCGAGCAGCTGCGCTTTGGCGGACGCCTTTAACTCGGCGGAACTCTTTGTCATATTCATTGCTTTTGTTTTCCTTTGCTGTTTACCAATAGGAAATTCCGCAGCCTGTGAAGAATTGCGTCAGCGGATTCCAAAAGAACTGCCGAAGGCAGTTCTTTGAAAGAGTTTGCGGAACGCAAACTCTTTTTTAGCACGCAATATCCACGTTCATGCCGGTGTAGAGAAGGCTGTCAGCTGCTTTTTTATCCTGCTGGTAAGGATTGTCCTCATTGTAGTATTTGATCTGCGTCGTCGTCTCACCGCCCGCAACATAGCTGCGCCCGCATTCGGGACAGATCGCGGTTTTGAGGGAGACGCTTGCCTGCAGGACCTCGCCGTTTTTCTGCGCGGCCTTCTTATACGCATTGGAGACGTGCTCCTGCTCGTGTGCACGGACACGGGCAGCGGATGCTTCGGGCGATATGTGGGAAGCGGACTTAAAAGAGACCATTTCATCCGAACCGTCCTGATATTTCCGTTCCTTACAGGTTTCGCACTCGGCGGGAGAGGACTTGCGTCCCGCCTGTTTGATCGTAGATTCTCCGGGGTTTTTTAGATAACTGCCGACGCTGGAAACATCGTAAGCGCCGCCGATTCCGCCGATTCTCATAATGATACGCCTGCCTTTCCTTTATAGATCAATTGATAGACTCCGTTTGCAAAAAATCTTCCCACATCTCGTCGATTGTCATGCCGTAACGCTGTTCAAACAGTTTGTTGGACTGTTCGTGGATTGTGGGATTTGTCAGGTAGAGTACGAGCACGGAGATAATGAGTACGACATTCATGATAAGCCCGACCACGGCGGTTGTCACGCCGGTTGAAGCGGAAGGGTTCATCCGGCGGCTGTTTCCTTTGGAAAGGAGCGCGAACAAGATTGCCAGCGATCCGGTGATGAAAGGAATATATACCGTACACAGAATCGTCGTAACGATCGTCGCAAGCCCCAAAATAGAAGCGGCGGACGCCATACCGTTCCGCGGCGGCATGGTCTGCTCAAATTGATAGCGCACATACGGATCGCCCTGATTTTGATTGCCGTAATCCATAGCTTTCTCTCCTTTTTTTCTATTTTAGCACGCCTGCAAGACAATGACAAATACATTTTTTGTGCATCGTTCTAAAAAACAAGGCGGGGATGAAATTTTTGGAAGGACATGCTATAATAAGTGTTAGCGAAAAGAATGAGCCTGCTCATTCGGCGAGCGGCGAAAGTTGATCATGAATCAGGGATTTATGACAGAATCAGCATAAAATCCGGCCGCGGCGCGGTAGAAAAAGATTCAGAAAGGGAATGGAACAATGGACATCATCGCAAAACTGAGAGAAGAACTGGGAGTGGAAAAATGGCAGGTGGAGGCGGCGGTCAAGCTGATCGACGAGGGCAACACCATCCCGTTTATTTCGCGTTACCGCAAGGAGGCGACGGGTTCGCTGAACGACGAGGTGCTGCGCGACCTGGACGAGCGCCTTTCCTATCTGCGGAATCTGGAGGAAAAAAAGACGCAGGTCATCGGCAGCATTGAGGAGCAGGGGAAGCTGACCGACGAGCTGAAACATAAAATTTTGGAAGCGCAGACGCTTGTGGCAATCGAGGATCTGTACCGCCCGTACCGTCCGAAGCGCAAGACAAGGGCAAGCGTGGCAAAAGAAAAAGGATTGGAGCCGCTCGCGGAGCTTCTGCTGGAGCAGGCGTACACGGGAAGTCTGGAGGATGCGGCGGCGCCCTATATCAGTGAGGAAAAGGGCGCAGCTGACGCGGCGGAGGCGCTGCAGGGCGCGAAGGACATCATCGCGGAACGGATTTCCGACGAGGCGGACTATCGGACCTATATCAGAGAGGCGACCGTGGACGAAGGGGTACTCGTGTCAACGGCAAAGGACGAGAAGCAGCAGAGCGTTTATGAAATGTACTATCAATATGAGGAGCCGGTAAAAAAAGCAGCAGGGCACAGGATCCTTGCCTTAAACCGCGGTGAAAATGAAAAAATCCTGACCGTCAGTGTCCGCGCGCCGAGGGAGCGCATTCTGCGCTATCTGGAAAAGCAGGTGATCAGAAAAGAGAATCCGGTGACAACGCCGGTCTTACAGGAAGTCATCGAGGACAGCTATGATCGTTTGATAGCACCTGCTATTGAAAGAGAAATCCGCAATGAACTGACGGAAAAGGCGGAAGACGGCGCAATCAATGTGTTCGGAAAGAACTTGGAACAGCTTTTGATGCAGCCGCCGATCGCCGGGAAGGTAGTGCTTGGCTGGGATCCGGCATTCCGGACGGGCTGTAAGCTGGCGGTTGTCGATGCGACGGGAAAGGTATTGGATACCAAAGTCATTTATCCGACCGCGCCGCAGAATAAAGTGACTGAAGCGAAAGCAGAACTGAAAAAATTGGTACAAAAATATAATATAGATTTAATATCAGTCGGAAATGGCACGGCGTCGCGCGAATCCGAGCAAGTGATCGTGGATTTCATCAAGGAAGTGAACAGACCGCTGAAATATGTGATCGTGAATGAGGCGGGGGCGTCGGTCTATTCCGCAAGCAAGCTTGCCACGGAGGAATTTCCGCAGTTTGACGTCGGACAGCGGAGCGCAGCCTCGATCGCAAGACGTTTGCAGGACCCGCTTGCGGAGCTGGTAAAAATCGAGCCGAAAGCGATCGGCGTCGGTCAGTATCAGCACGACATGAATCAAAAGAAGCTGGGGGACGCGCTTCATGCCGTTGTGGAGGATTGTGTGAATAAGGTCGGTGTGGACTTAAACACGGCGTCCGCCGCGCTTTTGGAATATATTTCGGGCATCAGCAAAGTGATCGCCAGAAATATCGTGGATTACAGAGAAAAAAACGGGCGTTTTGTAAACAGAAAACAGCTTCTTGACGTGGCGAAGCTGGGACCGAAGGCGTATGAACAGTGCGCGGGATTTTTGCGGATTCATGACGGTGAAAACGCATTGGATGCGACGAGCGTGCACCCGGAATCTTACGAGGCGGCGGAAAAGCTCATGGAGCAGCTTGGACTGACGATGGAGGATGTGCGTGCCGCATGGAAGAGCGCGGGAAAGAAGCAGGACGGACCGGATACCCGGAGTGCAGGAGCGGCGCAGAGCGGGGCGGGCGCGGCACAGGGTGGTCAAGGTGCCGGCGCGGTACAGGGTGCAGGCGGAGTAGGAACGGCACAGAGCGGTCAGGGCGCAGATGGTCCAGGAACAGCGTGGAACGGACAGAGTGCAGGCGGAGTAGGAACGGCACAGAGCGGTCAGGGCGCAGACGGCGCAGGGACAGCGCGAAGCGGACAGAATGCGCAGGGAACGGGAAAAGGCGGGAACAAAAAAGAACAAGTGTTACGAAATAACCGTGAGCCGAGAGCTCAGTTTGTGATCCGCAACACAAATACGGCAATGGGGAAGGCGCTTGCCGCCGCGATGGGAGGAATGGCGTTTCCTGATGCGCAGCTTGCAGGAAGGCAGGGAGCAGGCGCAGGAAATACGGCACAGGTAAAGGGCGGCGGAAAAGAAGTCGGAGGAAACGCGGCAGGCAGAAGCGGCGGTAGAAACGCAAATGCCGGCGGCGCAGACGGAGCCGGGGAAAGTGGCAAGGCAGGAAAAAGTGGAACGAACGGCGGCGGAAGCATAACGCGAAGCGGCAGCGTCCTTGCATCTAAAATATCCGATCCGGCGGCGCTTGCCGCAGAACTTGGAATCGGCGAGATTACCTTAAAAGATATTGTCGCGGAATTAGAGAAGCCTTCGCGCGATCCGCGTGAGAGTATGCCCGCGCCGATTCTGCGAAGCGACGTGCTGGACATGAAGGACTTAAAGCCGGGAATGATCCTGAAGGGAACCGTGCGTAATATTGTGGACTTTGGCGCGTTTGTTGACATCGGCGTGCACCAGGACGGTTTGGTACATATCTCGCGCATCACCCGGCGCTTTATCAAGCATCCGCTGGAGGCAGTCAGCGTCGGAGACATCGTGGATGTGAAAGTGTTGGAAGTGGATACGGTGAAAAAGCGGATTGCACTGACAATGCGGCTCGACGAGAAAGAGTAGAGTCGCGGCGGAAGGAGTCATCCGATGGCGAGGACGGAAGAAGTAGAATTGACGGTGTTATGTTTAGTACATAGCGGCGACGCATTGGATCAAAAAAGAAGATTTGTTAAATGTAAATTTAGTAAATGACAGGTAAAAAGCGATTTTTTGAATATAATCGAAATGAATCGGAAAATCAATCGATTTTGCGGTTAATAATCGCAAAACCGATTGATTTTTTATGGGTTTTGCGGTATATTATCTTGCAGACGGAGGTGGTTATCATGATTTACAGACCGATGTATGTGGATAAGATCATGGCTTATGTAGACACGCCTTTTGTAAAGGTTCTGACAGGGGTTCGCCGTTGCGGAAAGTCTACCATACTGAAAATGATCATGGAAAAGCTGCAAACGGAGCGGAAGATACCAGAGGATTGTATTGTAAGCTGTCGTTACGATTCGATGGAATATGAGGATATGACGGCAAAGCAGATGTACGCGCACTTAAAGGAGCGGCTTTCCACCGACGGGAAAACCTATCTGTTTCTCGATGAGGTTCAGGAAATCAACGGTTGGGAAAGAGTGGTAAACTCTTTGGCGTCGGATTTTGATGTGGACTTGTATGTGACAGGTTCTAACTCCCGTATGATGTCCTCGGAGATTTCCACATACCTGACCGGGAGATATATTGCTTTCCATATTTTTACCCTTTCCTTTTCGGAATACCTGATGTTTAAGGAAAAATATGATACAGTCGGTGATCCGAGGACAGAACTTGAAAATTATGTTCGTTTGGGCGGTTTTCCGGCAACGCATTTGCAGAAATATTCGCAGGACGAGATTTATACGATTGTCAGGGATATTTATAACTCAACGATTTTTTCCGATATTGTGAAACGAAATCAGGTCAGGAAAGTAGATCAGTTGGAGCGTATTGTCAAATATATATTTCAAAATGTCGGCAACACATTTTCTGCAAAATCAATTTCAGACTACTTGAGATCGGAGCACAGAGCATTGGATAACGAAACAGTATACAGCTATCTTGAAAAGCTGGAAAAGGCGTATCTGTTGCACCGTTGCTCGCGGTATGATTTACAGGGCAGGGAAATCCTGAAAACACAGGAAAAGTTCTATCTTGCGGATACTGCCCTGCGGTACAGCGTGCTCGGCTGCCATGCTGACAGTGTTGCCGCAAGCCTTGAAAATATTGTATACTTGGAGCTTTGCCGCAGAGGATACACAGTCCATATCGGCAAAACCAATGACGGAGAAATCGACTTTGTAGCAGTGCGGCAAAACGACAAAATTTATGTGCAGGTTACGCAGGAAATCGGTTCTGAAAAGACGGAGAAACGAGAATACAGCCGCCTGCTGGAGATACGTGATAATTACCCCAAATATGTACTCAGGGCAGATGGATTTGCAGGTGGAAACTATGAGGGAATTAAGACCATGCACATAGCGGATTTCCTACTCAGTGCTGAATATTAAAGAGCAATATAGGACGATTGCGGCAGGAGAACGGACGATGACGGCGGCGGAATATCACCGGTCAGCGGAGCAATAGAAGAACATTTACAGGAGGAACCCCATGACGGCAGAGGAACTCAAGATCCGCCAGCTAACCAACCAATATCTGATTGTTCCGTCGGACAAGCTGACGGTGGTCCGTGACCTGTGCGGGATTCAATCGCAGTTTATGGTGAATGCGATGCATTCGCTCAAGATCCGGTGCCATGATTATGACGAGTCCACAGTGAAAAACGGACTTGTCAAGAACTGGACGATACGGGGAACGGTTCATGTGTTTGCCGAAGACGATCTGTCGGTTTTTCTCCATTGCAACGACGGCAGGGATTATAGGCGGAACGAGTGGAACGGATGTAGTTTTTGGAATCAGAGGGATTGCTGGGCGCTGACGCCAAAGCGGCAGAAATTTTTATCGGAAGTGATTCTGGAAGCGCTTCGGGAAAAACCGTGCACGCGGGATGAACTAAAGCGCATTTTGAGGGAAAACGGGATGACGGAGGCGGAGGAGGGCAGCATGTTCGACCCGTGGGGCGGCGGGATCCGCGAACTGTGCGAGCGGGGCTTCCTCAACTATGTGGTGCAGGAGAAAAAAGCATACTGCCTGTCGCCGGCGTTTTCGCCCGTTCCGCAGGAAGAGGCAGAGCTTGAGATCGCGAGAAGGTATTTTACGAATATCGCTCCGGCGACGATCCATGACGCGATGTACTTTTTTCATGCGTCCGCGGCGCAGGTAAAGAAGTGGCTTTTCAAGCTGCCGGTTGTGACTGCCGAATATGGCGGGAAAACCTACTATTATATAGAGAACGGGAAATCGTATGCGCACGATATGCCGCAATGTCTGTTTTTGGCGGGATTCGATCAATTGATGCTGGGATATGAAAAAAAAGAAAGCCTGTATTTACAGCCGGAACATATGCGGGCAGTCTTCAATCTTGCCGGGATCGTCATGCCGGCGGTGCTGCTTGAAGGGCAAGTCGTCGGAACATGGAAAAAGAAGAATCGTAAGCTGCAGATCAAGCCGTTTATTGCGGTCGGAGAACATGGAAAAGCGGCGATCAGGGAAAAAGCGGAGTCCCTTTGGGAGGAGCTTGCGGCGATTGAATTTGTGGAGTGAACGCCGGATGTGGCATAGATTTTGAAGGGTAAAAACGAAGTAAACGGGTATCAAATGGGTATCTTTCATTTATAACCCAAATGTACGATAAAGCCACGCTTTACTATCAACTAACATATGTAAAATTCTAACTATGTAAATAGTGTCCTTCTCAATCACATAATAGATCTTGTAATTGTGATAATAGTCTTTTCGGACACCCAAGTCGGCAAGCAGCTCATCTTCGTCTAATTCATTTCTCTCTGGAAAGTTTACCAAAGAATTTATTTTTACGCGAATCCCATTTACGGTATTTACAGCAGCAGACGGATTTTTTAATTCATAGGCAATGTAATCGCCGGCATTTTCTAAATCTTCTTCTGCCAATTCGGTAATTCTAATTTGATATTGCCGCATCGTTGTATTTTTTCTCCAGTCTGTCACATACAGTATGAAAATCTTTTGTGTTTCCCTCTTTTATTTGTTCCAATCCAGCCATTACAAGCTCCCGAACTTCTTGTCTCTGCGCCTCTAAAGCCTGTTGGTAGTCTTCCTTTAATGCCACAGCCATAAAATCAGTCCTTTCTGCTTTTATTACAAGTATACCCTTCAAATTAGAGGATTTACTCTTACATCTGATATAATACCTTAGTTAAATGATTTTTGCAATAATAGGGTGAAATTCAAATGCGCGTTCGTGTTGACATTTCCCCCCTAACGTATTACAATACCCACGATACAACTTGATAAAGTGATTCTTCGGGGATGGGTGAAATTCCCTACCGGCGGTGATTACGAAAGTATCAGTCCGCGACCTGTCACGGTGCAAATGCGTGACGGCTGATTTGGTGACTCCTTCATAGAAAGAGACTTCTTTCATAGAAAGAAACTTCTTTCTTGTAAAGAGGATTCCAAAACCGACAGTAAAGTCTGGATGAGAGAAGAAAATTCTTGTGAAAGCAGGCGGATCAAACAGGATGACCATGCCCCGGACGAATCATGTCCGGGGCATTTTTGCGTGAGAGAAGGCTGCGCGTCCCTTTTGCGGAAATGGTAACATTCATCCGGCGCCAATCCAGCCGCAGCGTGGAGGAAAAAATGAAAACTAATAGGATCAGAAAAATGACAATGACCGGAATGCTTTCCGCAGTCGCGTTTGTGCTGATGTTTTTTGATTTCAGCGTCCCGCTTATGCCGGTGTTCATCAAGATGGACCTATCGGAGCTCCCGGCATTGATCGGCTCATTTTCCATGGGACCGCTCGCGGGCGTAGTAATCTGCCTTGTAAAAAACCTGCTGCATCTGATGAAGACATCGACCGGCGGCGTCGGTGAGCTGTCCAATTTTATTCTCGGCGCGTCGTTCGTCTTTACGGCGGGAATGATCTACAAACATAAAAAGAATAAAAAAATGGCGGTCATCGGCTCGATTGCCGGAGCGGTTGTGATGGCGGTGATCTCCGTGCCGTCCAATTATTTTTTGGTTTATCCGGTTTACACGAAATTCATGCCGTTAGAGCAGATCATTGGCGCATACGAGGCGATCAATCCGAATGTGAACGGGCTGTTGTCCTGCCTTGTGATATTTAACATGCCCTTTACGTTTGTCAAAGCGGCATTCTGCGTGATCATTACCCTGCTGATCTACAAGAGGATCTCGCCGCTTATCAAAGGCGTACATTGAGATGCGGTTTGGGATAGCGGCGTAGGAATTCCAACTTTTTTTACTTGCACTTTACAGATGATTGTTTATAATTGAAGATGTGTATCCGGTCTGTCATCGGACACATACAAGGATTGTGCAAATGCCTGAATCCGGTATCAGAGGAAGGGAGTGCCGTATCATGCGGCGTTACGCTTATGGAAGTAGAATTTGACATTACAATCACATGCGGGAGTCTGTACGATTATCTTTTGCATTATACTTATACTTCGTTACAGGGGCTTATCGGCGCTGCCGCGGGCGCGCTGTTTTTGGTAGAGTTCTTTTTCAGCCGTCAGATTCTTTTTTTAATCTGCGGTCTGCTGGTGCTCTGCTACCTTCCGGTCAGCCTTTATCTGCGGGCGAAGCAGCAGTCCTTAAATCCGGTGTTCAAAAAGCCGATCCACTATAGGATGACGGACGAGGGCGTGGAGATTTCGCAGGGGGGCGAGTCGCAGACGCATGGCTGGGATGTGTTTTATAAGGCGGGTGCGACGATGGGCAGCCTGCTTCTTTATACGACGAAACGCAATGCGACGATCTTTCCGAAGCGTCAGCTCCAAAAACAGGATGTGCAGGGAAAAGTAATGGAAATGATCTCGACGCATATGCCGCCGAAAAAGGTCAATATCCGTTGACGGGAACGGGAGAGCATGTGTTGTTGACCGTAATGTCGGCATTCGGGGGAAAATATCATGATCTATGAGACGTTTTGCGCAGAGGAGACGTTTGCGGTCGGCAGGCGCCTGGGTGAGAGGGCGGCGGCGGGACAAATCTACACGCTGAACGGGGAGCTTGGCGCGGGGAAGACCGTGTTTACGCAGGGTTTTGCGGCGGGGCTGTCCGTTGCGGAGCCGGTGAACAGCCCGACGTTTACGATCGTGCAGGTGTACGATACGGGGCGCCTGCCGCTGTATCATTTTGATGCGTACCGGATCGGGGATGCCGCCGAGATGGACGAGATCGGTTACGAGGATTATTTTTTTGGGAACGGTGTCTGCCTGATCGAATGGGCGGAACGGATCCGCGGGATCATTCCGGCGGAGGCGGCGGTCATCACGATAGAAAAACAGCCCGCGCGCGGTGCGGATTACCGCAGGATCACGATCGCGGGTGTTGATTGACGGCATGTTTTTTTCACCGGGAAAGGGTACGGTCACAACATTGAAAATAGCGGCACTTGAAAGCTCGGGGCTCGTGGCGTCCGTCGCGCTCATGCAGGACGAAACGCTGCTTGCGGAGTACACAGTGAATTATAAAAAAACACATTCCCAGACGCTGCTTCCGATGCTGGAAGAACTGAAGCGGATGACGGAACTGGATCTAAGCACGCTGGATGCGGTCGCGGTATCGGCGGGACCGGGATCGTTCACGGGACTCCGCATCGGTTCGGCGACGGCAAAAGGGCTTGGAATGGCGCTGGATATTCCGATCATTGCCGTGCCGACGCTGGAGGCGCTTGCCTATAACTGTTACGGGACGGATCAGCTCGTCTGCCCGATCATGGATGCGCGGCGCGGACAGGTGTATACGGGAGTGTACCGCTTCGAGCGTACGGGTGGCAAAGCGGTGCCGGAGGAAGCGCCAAAACGTGGAGGAGCCGATGCGCCGTCCTCCGCCTTAAAAGAGGAAGATAACGGGGAGGCAACGCAGAGAGGCGCGGTGGGGAGCGTTCCCATGCGCAGGCGCCTCGTCGCCTTGGAAGAGGCATGTGCGCTCCCGATCGAGCAGATTGCAGAGCGCGCGGAAGAGCTTGCGCGTCGGTACCGGACAGGCATTTTATTTCTCGGAGACGGCGTCCCTGTATTTCGAGAGCGCTTGGCACAATTGCTCACGGTACCCTATACCTTTGCGCCGCCGCACCGGTGCATGCAGAGCGCGGCTTCGGTCGCGGCGCTTGCCATGGTGAAAGCGGCGGAGGGCGCCATGCAGAGCGCCGCGGAGCATAAACCGTTTTATCTGCGCGTCTCACAGGCGGAGCGGGAGCGGAATGAGGCGGTCATCATAAGGCGGATGCGGGAGGAGGACTTGGAGCAGGTCAGCCGGCTGGAGGAGGAGACTTTTTCCATGCCGTGGTCGATCTCGGCGTTCCGCGAGATGGTGAATCATCCCGACGCTTACTATTTTGTGGCGGTTGACCGCGACAGCGTATGCGGAACCTGCGGAATCCGCAATCTTGCGGGCGAAGGCGAACTGACGAACGTGGTGGTCCGCGAGGAATACCGCAACAGCGGGTTGGGACAGCTCCTGATCGCCGAGGCGCTTGATAAAGCGCGGGCGGCGGGAATGCAGGCATTTACGCTGGAGGTGCGGAAAAGCAACGCGGCGGCGATCCATGTATATGAAAAGCTCGGCTTTGTGTCCGAGGGAATCCGGCCGGGATTTTATGAGAAGCCGGCGGAGGATGCCGTCATCATGTGGAAGCGTTCTTGATAAATAACGCATGTTTTATAAAAACAGAACACATGGGGCGGTCGGTCATTCCTAAGATTTACCACTTGAAAAAGAAGAACCGCATTGTTAAAATTATTAAAAACGTATGTTATTTAATGATTGGGAGGATTTTACAATGCGTCAATATGAAATGGTCACAGAAAAGAAACTGATTCAGATTGTTTGTAATGGCTGCGGACGTGCGCTCCGGATGGAGAACGGCATGTTGAAGGAAGGATGTTTTCACGCGAAGGATACGTTCGGCTATTTCTCGTCAAGCGACGGAAGCTGTGAGGAGTTTGATCTTTGCGAGGAATGCTATCATAAAATAACATCCAAATTTCAATTGCCGGTCACGCGGACGGAGGCGACGGAACTGCTGTGAGCCGCGGGCAGCATAGCACGGAACGGGCTGCCGGAATTTAATGCGGATGCAGGGCGGGATGCTGGAACTGCTGTGAGCCGCGGGCAGCATAGCACGGAACGAGCTGCCGGAATTTAATGCGGATGCAGGGCGGAATACCGTGAGCTGCTGCGGCGCGGACGCGGAGCAGGCATTAAGCCGCGCGGTTTGAATGGACCAGGACACCGGGAGGAAGCATGTTAGAAGTATGTCTGTTAGGAACAGGCGGAATGATGCCATTGCCATATCGCTGGCTGACCGCTTTGATGGCGAGATATAATGGGACAAGCGTACTGATCGACTGTGGAGAGGGAACGCAGATCGCATTGCGGGAAAAGGGCTGGAGCCCGAAACCGATCGATGTGATCTGTTTCACCCATTATCATGCGGATCATATCAGCGGACTGCCGGGGATGCTCCTGACGATGGGAAATGCGGAACGGACAGAGCCGCTTCTTCTCATCGGCCCGAAAGGGCTTGTGCGCACCGTGAACGCGCTTCGGGTAATCGCGCCGGAACTGCCGTTTGAGATTCAGTGTATGGAGATTGCGCAGCCGGAGCAGTGTTTTTCTTTTAACGGGTTCCGAATCGAGGCTTTCAGGGTCAATCACAGCGTTCCCTGCTATGGTTACACGATTGCCGTGGACAGAATCGGAAGATTTCATCCGGAAAAAGCAATGGAGCTCGGCGTGGAAAAGCGGGACTGGGGAAAACTGCAAAAAGGCGGAGAAGTTGTCACGGCATCCGGCATCGTCACATCCGATATGGTGCTCGGACCGCCGAGAAAAGGAATTAAGCTGACGTACTGCACAGACACGCGCCCGACGGAAAGCATTGTAAAAAACGCGGCGGGAGCGGATCTGTTTATCTGCGAAGGCATGTACGGCGAGCAGGAGAACCTTGATAAGGCGAAGGGATATAAACATATGACCTTTCAGGAAGCGGCGCATCTGGCAAAAGAGGCTGAGGTAAAGGAATTGTGGCTGACACATTACAGTCCCGCGCTTACGCGCGCCGAGGATTACATGAAGGATGTCAGAAAAATTTTTCCGGCGGCATATGCGGGAAAAGACGGCAAGACGGTGGATCTGTGCTTTGCACAAGAAGAATGAGCCGATCTTTGAGAAAGGGAGGGAATGCGATGAGTGGCGGAACGAAGAAAAAGCAAAACGTGATCAAGGTGGTCATCCTTTTTGTTGTACTCGCGCTGGTGATCGGCATCTGCTATTTCAGGCTGTCCAACCGGACAAGGCGGGCGGACACAGAGAAAGACGTGCAGTCCACTGCCGTGCAGGAGGTATTGCTGCGCGATCTAAGCCGCAATTATCCGCCGACGCCGAAGGAGGTCATCAAATATTACAGCGAGATCAGCAAATGTTTTTATAATGAATCCTACACGGAGGAGGAATTGATTCTTTTAGCGGAGCAGGCGCAGCGGCTTTATGATGAGGAGCTGATCGCAAATAAAACGCAGGAGCAGTATCTGACCGATCTGAAAGCGGATATTCTGGAGTTCGAGGAGGCGGGGTATACGATCGCGTCCTACACGACGTCATCGAGCGTGGATATTGAAAATTCCAAGTTTAAGCAGGACGGCTATGAGTGGGCGCGCGTGTACTGCTATTATACGATGCGGACGAAAGGCGGAACGGCGCGGACGACGGAACGGTTCTTATTAAGAAAAGACAGCGACGGTTATTGGAAGATTTACGGTTGGGAGCTTGTGGATGATGAAGGATGAGGATGTCACGATACTGGCGATTGAAAGCTCGTGCGACGAGACGGCGGCGGCAGTCGTGAAAAACGGACGCGAGGTCTGCTCGAATGTGATCTCTTCCCAGATCGCGCTGCATACGCTTTACGGCGGAGTCGTGCCGGAGATCGCTTCGCGCAAGCATATCGAAAAGATCAATCAGGTCGTGGAGGAGGCGCTTGCGCAGGCGGATTGCACGCTTTCTCAGATGGATGCGGTTGCCGTGACATGCGGACCGGGACTGGTCGGCGCGCTGCTTGTCGGCGTGTCCATGGCAAAGGCGCTCAGCTTTGCGGCGGATCTTCCGCTGATCGGCGTGCATCATATCGAGGGACATATCAGTGCAAATTACATAGAAAATAAGGATTTGGAACCGCCGTTTCTGTGTCTTGTTGTCTCGGGCGGACATACGCATCTTGTCAGGGTCAGAGATTACGGCGAGTATGAGATCTTAGGAAGAACGCGGGACGACGCGGCGGGCGAGGCGTTTGACAAGGTCGCGCGCGCGATCGGACTTGGTTATCCGGGCGGACCAAAGATTGATAAGGTGTCTAAGGAGGGAAATCCGGACGCGGTTCATTTCCCGCGGGCAAAGGTCGATGAGGCGGACTTAGATTTCAGTTTCAGCGGTTTGAAGTCCGCCGTGTTAAATTATCTGAACGAGTGTCAGATGAAAGGAATTTCCGTCTGTCAGGCGGATGTGGCGGCTTCGTTTCAAAAAGCAGTCATCGACGTGCTTGTGGAGCATTCCATGACGGCGGTGCAGCGTTTCGGTGCGGAACGCTTTGCGATCGCGGGCGGCGTGGCGTCCAATACGGGACTGCGCGCAGCGCTTTCGGCTGCGTGCGCTGAGCGCGGCGTTCGTTTTTATCATCCGTCACCGGTCTTATGTACGGACAATGCCGCCATGATCGGCGCGGCAGCCTATTATGAATATCGGCGCGGCGTCCGCCACGGCTTTGATCTGAATGCGGTCCCGAACCTGCGGCTCGGCGAGCGCGTGTGAGGGAGGTGCAGGGTATGTATTATACGGCGATCGTGCTTGCCGGAGGACGCGGAAGCAGGATGAACAGCGGCGTCCGCAAACAATATATGCAGATCGGGGGCAGACCGCTGCTTTATTATGCGCTACGGGCATTTGAGGACAGCTATGTGGACGAGATTATCCTTGTCACTGCACAGGAGGAGATTGCATATTGTAAAAAAGAAATCGTGGAAGCGTACGGTTTCCGCAAGGTAGCCAAGGTCGTGGCAGGAGGAAAGGAACGGTATCATTCCGTATACAGCGGACTGTGCGCCGCAAGGGCGGAGGGCTGTGTGCTCATTCATGACGGTGCGCGTCCTTTTTTAACGAAAGAAGTCTTAGAACGTGCGAGGGAGAATCTGCACGATCATGCGGCATGCGCGGCGGCGGTGCCGGCAAAAGATACCGTCAAGATCGCCGACCGCGACGGCTATGTGAAAGAAACGCCGGAGCGCGCAAGCGTGTGGAACATGCAGACGCCCCAGTGTTTCACTTATGAGCTGGCGATGCAGGCATATCGAAAACTGATAGAGAACGAAGGGGTGCGTTCCGGGAGACAGAACGAGGGGGCGTGTGGCGGACAGCAGGTTGTGGAAGAGCGAACCGAAGAGAGGCTTTCTGGAAAATCGAATGAGCAGGTGTTCAGCGGAGAGCCGGACGGGGCGGCGCTTCCGGAGCGGCCGGTTGTGGTTACGGATGACGCGATGGTTGTTGAATATTTCAGCAAAGAACGGGTAAAGCTGTTTGAAGGTTCTTATTATAATATGAAGATTACAACGCCGGAGGACATGGAGTTGGCGGAAGTTTATCTGCACGCAGTACAAAAGACCGCTGATTTTGGGCTGTAGGGGAGATATGGTGAAATACCCCGCGATACAGCCGGGCATGGGATTGTGCAGAGCAGGATATGAGAATAGGATGAGGACGACCGCCCCATACGGCAGCATGAAATTCAAAAAGGATTTAGTAAAAAAACATAAAATTTGTGTTGACAGGGTATCCGATATTTGGTAATATAAATTTTGCGCTCGGTTTGAGCAAACGTTTGGAGAGGTATCGAAGTGGTCATAACGAGGCGGTCTTGAAAACCGTTTGTCCGCAAGGGCGCATGGGTTCGAATCCCATCCTCTCCGTTGGAGACGATTCTTCAAGGGAGATGTTTGAGAGGTTCGTCCCACTATTATAAAAATGCCGCTTACGACGGCAAAATGGAATAAAAAGTATTAAAATATTCCATGAAATAAGACCTTTGTGATTCAGGTAGATGGAGAAGTACCCAAGCTGGCTGAAGGGACACCCCTGGAAAGGGTGCAGGTCGTTAATAGCGGCGCGAGGGTTCAAATCCCTCCTTCTCCGTTGCGGAGAACTGTTGTTTTTCGCACGCATGAAGCGGATTGATTTTATCAGATTGAATCCCGCTTTGAAAAGGACGAAAGATGTTTGAAGAGCCTTGACCGGTTCTTAGAAATGGTGGTCGTCCGATGGACCTTGACAAATAAACAGTAATGCAACCCTGAAAATTCCAAAAAAGATTTTCAGAGAGTTCTTAAGAACAACCTAAGGACAGTAAAACGGACCGGAAGGGAAGAGATTCCCGGAAGGGAAAAGCCAGAGAGACTGGCAGGATCAGAGAGAAGAACGGGTTCCATCAGAAAAACTGCGTTTTCCTGATGGTGAAAGTTTTTTTCTCCGAAAAAAAGAACTTAGAAAAACGGGAGCGATTAGAAAAACTTCGTTTTCCTAATCGTGAAATTTTTTCGAAGAAAAGAGAGAGAAGAACGGGTTCCATCAGAAAAACTGCGTTTTCCTGATGGTGAAAGTTTTTTTCTCTGAAAAAAACTTTCAAATTCGAGAGTTCGATCCTGGCTCAGGATGAACGCTGGCGG
>JAMPAG010000001.1:62592-73343 GCA_023667365.1 bacterium
AGTTTATTCATTTTTTGTATATAATTACAGAATTGCCTCCCTGCCCTTCTCTGCCAGCCATGCAAAATACGCCTCGTCGCACCGGTCGAACGTTCCGTCCTCCGTCATGCGCACGTGCCATTTCCGATAAATCGACAAAAGCAGCTCCTGGTAGGGCTGCCAGTCCGCACACATCTGCCCGACCGTATAGTGCTGGACGCAGTGCCTGTCGGGACTGCTTTTTAACATTCTGCCGCCCTTGGGGCGCTCTTCCATCGACAGCAGACAGCCGTGATCGCCCAGCGCAACGCATTCCCCTATCGCGTCCACACCGATAAAGGTATAGCATTTATGGCGCATCCTGAGATAGAAGCAGGCGCCCTGCGGCGTGGAGACATACTCGACCGCATACATGCCGCTCTTCTCATCCGTAAGAAGCGCCGTTACCGACGCCTCATCCACCTGCACCGGCTGCGCGTTTTCCACCTGCGCCGTCGCCTGCGCGTTTTCCTGCTGCTCCGCCTGCGCGTTCCCATGCTGCGCCGTCGCCTGCGCGTTTTCCTGCTGTGCCCGCCGCTCAAGCGCGCGCAGCATGTCCTCCGGCGCAAGGACGCATCCGTGCTCCTTACAGCAGCGCCCGCCGCACTGCGCGCATTCTTCGCCGGGCGGGTAGAAGCTGCAGGCGACAGGCGTCCAAACGCCATCGGATTCCTGCATCCCGCTTATCTCCATATCGTGCGGATGATTTTGTTTTGTCATAAGTGCTCCTTAAAATGTGTGGAAAAAATATTTTACGAAATTTTCCATAAGTTAAAAAAGTTCCGCCGGTGCGAAACTCTTTCGAAGAAATGCGAAAGACAATCAAGAGGTTATTTGGCAGGCGTCGCGGCTCCTGCATCTCTTTTAACCCAAAGGGTGCGTG
The DNA here is from genome assembly GCA_023667365.1 of bacterium. GTDB lineage: Bacteria > Bacillota > Clostridia > Lachnospirales > Lachnospiraceae > DLAJ01. Next base: position 63,494 of record JAMPAG010000001.1, read on the forward strand.
GTTGCAACGAAATTTACCACCTCAAATAACCCCTCTCTTATCTTACTTAGAGTATAATGTATTTATTCTTTTTTGTAAATAACTTCCTTATTTTTCAAATAATTGCGTATTTTCATGCCTATTTTAATACGCTGTGCCGCAGCCACCGCCCGCTTAAAAAGCGCCAGCCGAACAAAAAGCTCCTGATCGTCCAGTCCGCGAACATGCCGATCCAGACCGCCATCGGTCCAAAGCCCCACACCCGTACGAGGTAGATGCAGAGCGCGACGCGGCAAAGCCACATCGTCGCGCTGGACGTCAGCATGGAAAACTGCACATCCCCCGCCGCACGCATACCGTAGCCCGGAATAAAAGACACCACCCAAACAATGGGCTTCACGATCGTGATCGCGATCATCATTTCCATGCACAGCCTGCCGCTCTCCGCCTCCATTCCGCCGAGCCAGATCACAGGCTTTGTCAGCAGCAGCGCCAGAACGCAGCTTACCGCTAAAATAATCTCCGCATAGATAGTCAATTTAACAATATAATATTTGGCTTCCTCAATTCTTCCCGCGCCGATACACTGCCCGACCACAGTCATTAAACCGATGCCGACGCCGATCGCTCCGATCCCGTTGAGCATTTCTAAAATAATCGTCATCGCCTGCGCCGCGATCGCCGCGGTCCCCATCGTGGAGACCGTGGACTGGATCGCCAGCTTTCCGAACTGAAACATGCCGTTTTCGATCCCCGACGGGATGCCGACCGCCAGAATCGTCGCGATCATGCGGAAATCAGGACGGATGCGCAGGTAGTTCCGGAGCACGATGTCCTGTCCCGGCTTTCTAAGCGCGATCAGCACGACGACCGTACATGCCGCGCGGGAGAGCAGCGTTGAGAGCGCCGCCCCCGCGACGCCCATATGCAGTCCAAAAATAAACAGAGCATTTCCCGCGACATTTCCCAGATTGGACAGAACCGATACCGCCATCGGAAACCGGGAATTTCCCGCCGCGCGGTATAAAGACGATCCGGTGCTGAACAGCGCCATAAACGGATAGGATAACGCCGTCAGCAAAAAATAGATCAGACAGTCCGACATGACTTCCTCGTCCACCTTGCCAAACACAAGGGACAACAGCGGTTTTCGGAACGAAACGCAAAGCACGGTCAGGAGTACGGAAATCGCCGTGACTGTCAAAAACACCTGTCCTGCCGCGCGGTTGCAGCCCTCTTTGTCTTTTTTTCCTAAATACTGCGCGCAGATGATGGTCGCGCCCGCCGCCAGCGCTGCGAATACCTGAATGACAAGATTGTTGACCGAATCCACAAGGGAAACTGCGGAGATCGCCTCGCTGCCGACATTGCTCACCATCATGGTGTCCACCATGCCCATCAGGGAATTTAAGAGCTGTTCGATGATGACGGGAATTAACAGCGCAAACAGCGCACGCCGCCCGTACAATAAATTCTGCCAGTCAATCTGTGACTTGTCATAAAGCCATGTCCGGCGTTTTTTTCCCGCCTGCGCCTCCATCGTCCGTTCTCCTTTTCATGTCCCGTTCTTTTGGTCCGCCCGTATGCGGTACCGCTCTCCCTGCGTGCCTCTGTGTCCGCCGCGGCTGTTCGGCTTCCGCGTCACGCTTCTGTTCCTGCCGCGGCTGTCCGGCTTCCGCGTCACGCTTCTGTTCCTGCCGTGGCTGTTGTTCCATCATTGCATCTTACTGATATGAGGCAGTTTCCGCAGCTTTGTACGGATGCGCTGGAGCGCGTTGTCCGTCGCTTTCTCCGTCCTTCCGAGAATCCGTGCGATCTCGGCATACCCCATGCCGGTCAGGCACAGCTCCATCACCTGTTTTTCAAATGCGGACAGGGACGTCTCGATCTCCTGCTCCAGCCGCTTCACATCTTCGCTCTCGATCATCATTTCTTCGGGGTTCCTGCCCTCATAGCTCTCCGACGCGAGCTGCTCCGAAAGCCGGTTTACCGCTTCCTCCCCGCCGTTTTCGTAGGCGTCGGCATACAGGGACGTATAGTAATTGAGCGGCGAATGCTTTTTTCTGCCGGACGCCTGCACCGCCGTATACATCTGCCTTGTGATACAAAGCTGCGCAAACGTGTGAAAGCCCGCGTCGCGCCCGCTGTCATAATCGCGCACCGCCTTAAACAGGCCGATCATGCCCTCCTGGATCAGATCGTCGTTATCCGCGCCGAGAATGAACATGGTCTTTGCCTTACTGCGCACAAGATTCTTATATTTTTCCATCAGGTAGTCCGTGATGTCCGTCTCCCCGTCCCGCAGGCGGTCGATCAGTTCCTCGTCCGTATAACCCGCATAATCCGCTCTCATCCGGATACTCCTTTCGTGTCGGTATGACCGCCGTTTTCCGCGATATGTCCGTCCGTCTTGCCGTTTTCACCGCGCTATCCATCGGTTTGGCGGCCATTTCCCGCGATATGCCTGTCCTGCGCCGCGGTATGTTGAAAATGCAATGGTTTCGGCATGTCCGCGGCTTTGACTTTGGCATGTCCGCGGCTTTGCCTTTGGCATGTCCGCGGCTTCCATGCGGTTATGACTTCGACATGCGCTGTCTGACAATCTCATAAGCGAGCACACCCGCCGCGACCGACGCGTTCAGGGAATCAATATCCCCCTTCATAGGAATCGCGGCCACAAAATCGCATTTCTCTTTTACCAGTCTCCCGACGCCCTCTCCCTCATTCCCGATCACCAGCCCGATCGGTCCGGTCAGATCCTGACGGTACATCAGCTCTCCGCCCATATCGGCGCAGACGAACCAGAGTCCTTCCTTTTTGAGTTCTTCGATCGTCTTTGCAAGATTTGTCACCCGCGCGACGGGCGTATAATTGAGCGCGCCCGCCGATGCGCGCGCGACCGTCGCCGTCAAGCCAACCGCGCGGTTTTTCGGGATGATGACGCCGTGTGCGCCCGCCAGATTCGCCGTGCGGATGATTGCGCCGAGATTGTGCGGATCTTCGATATTATCCAGCAAAAAAACAAACGGCGGCTCGCCTTTTTCTTTTGCCTTTGCCAAAATATCCTCCACCTCCGCGTATTTGTACGCCGCCGCGACCGCGATTACGCCCTGATGCTTTCCCGTCTCCGAAAGCTGGTCCAGGCGCTCCTTCGTCACATATTTTAACAGGGTGTCCTGCTTTTTTGCCTCGCGCTTGATGGAAAGGACCGGTCCGTCCTGACAGCCGTCCAACACATACAGCTTGTCAATGGTCTTCCCTGCACGAAACGCCTCCAGCACGGCATTTCTCCCCTCGATTGTAAATTCTGAATCCGTCATGGTAATCCTCCACTTACTCCTCCTGCGGGTTTCATGCACACAACGCCGCTATGCGTATGCGTTCTTTCTGTGCGCACAAATTTTCCAAATGCTTATCCGCATCTCTGCTTTCCAAAAAAATAACACCCGCTATTTATACAAGCTCTCCACGCCGCGCCGGATGAGTTCGATCAGGCGCGCCGTCTCGTCCGCCATGAAAAGATAACCGCAGAGCGCCTCTAAGCCCGTCGCCTTGTGGTAATCAATCAGCGTGGCGTTCTTGGCAGGATTCGCCGGCTTTGCATTTTTACCGCGGCGGTATATCTCCTGCTCTTTTGGTGTCAAAGAATCATAGAGCGCATCCGCCATGCGCGCCTGCGCCTCCGCTTTCACGATCGCGCTTTTTTCTTTATGAAGCAGATGCGCCGGGCGGTTGCCGCGTCCGACCACATAGGCGCGCACAACCAGATCGAACACGCCGTCTCCGATGAAGGCAAGCGTCAGCGGCGAATAGGCGCGCAGGTCCACCTCTTTTTCGGCAAATTGTTCTTTAATATAGGAATACAGTGCTATGCTCTCTTCCATTTTACGCCCTCGCGGGTATCCTCTAACACGATCCCCTTTTCCAACAGCTCCGCCCGGATCTCATCCGCACGCGCAAAGTTTTTCTCTTTGCGCGCGCGCTGGCGTTCTTCAATCAGCCGCTCGATCTCTTCATCCAGAATTTCTTCTTTTTTCTCCACGATCAGCCCCAGCACGTCCGTCAGCCGATAGAGCAGGTCATAAAGCGCCTGCAAATAGCTCTTGGTGTTTTCGCCGCTCACATGGGAATTGATGTACTTGACAAGTTCGAACACAACGGAGATTGCGTCCGCCGTGTTGAAATCGTCGTCCATCGCCTCCTCAAAACGCGCGGCATATTGCTGCGCCTCCGCAAGGCGTTCCTGCTCGTCCGCCCGCATGGAAAGGGCAGGGGCCGCGCCTGCCGGTTCCGCCGCGCCGCTTTGCCCGCCGGATGGCGATGCATCCGCCGCATGTTCTGCAAGGTAAACCAGATTCTGCGCGCAGGTCACGATGCGCTCCAAGCCGTTTTTCGCCGCCTCCATCAACTCCGCGCTGAAATTTAAGGGCGTGCGGTACTGCGCGGAAAGCATGAAGTAGCGCAGCACCTGGAGATCATATTTTTCGGAAATGTCGCGCACGGTGAAGAAGTTTCCCTCCGACTTGCTCATTTTCTTATTGTCAATGTTCAAAAACGCGTTATGCATCCAGTACCGCGCAAACGGCTTCCCGTTTGCCGCCTCGCTCTGCGCGATCTCATTTTCATGATGCGGAAAGATTAGATCTTCGCCGCCCGCGTGAATGTCGATCTCGTCGCCGAGATAGTGCTTGCTCATCACGGAGCATTCAATATGCCAGCCTGGTCTGCCGTCGCACCATGGCGACGTCCAGTACGGTTCGTTCTCCTTTTTCGGCTTCCAGAGCACAAAATCAAGCGGATCTTCTTTCTGTTCCTCGCCCGAAACGAGCAGGGCGCGCATCCCGCTCTGTAAGTCATCCAGATTCTTGTGAGAAAGCTTTCCGTATTCGCGGAAGCTCCTCGTGCGGAAATAGACCGTTCCGTCCGCCGCCGCGTATGCGTGTCCTTTCTCGATCAGCGTATTGATCATCGCGATCATGCCGTCGATCTCGTTGGTCGCCTGCGGGTGCGTTGTGGCGGGCTTTACGTTCATGCCCTGCATATCTTTTTTGCATTCCGCGATATAGCGCTCCGAAATGATGACTGCCTCCACGCCCTCCTCGTTCGCCCTTTTGATGATCTTATCGTCCACATCCGTGAAATTCGAGACAAAATTGACCTCATAACCCTTGTACTCAAAATATCTTCTGACCGTGTCGAACACGATCATCGGGCGCGCGTTGCCGATGTGGATCAGGTTATACACCGTCGGCCCGCAGACATACATTTTGACCTTGCCCGGCTCCAAAGGAACAAATTCTTCTTTTCGTTTTGAAAGTGTGTTGTAAATTTTCATTCTATTTCGTCCTTTCCTGCTTGCCTGTTTTTGTTGACCGCATGTTCCGCCGCCTGCTGTTCCCCGGCTATTCTTCGCTTCCCTGTGCGGCGGTCCGTTCCCTGTCTATTCTTCGTTTTCCTGCGCGGCGGTCCGTTGTCCGTTCTCCGTCTCAGCGGCGGCGTCCTGCTGTGCCTTTTCCAGCTTTGCGATCCGCTCCGCGAGCTCGCTGTTTTCTTTTTTCAAAAAGAGAATGTCCTCCAGCATCGGATCGGGCAGATGCACCTGGTCCATGTCCTCCCGCGGCAGCGCCTTGTTGTCGCGGCGGACAACACGCCCCGGAACGCCGACGACTGTGGAATTCGGCGGCACTTCCTTTAGAACCACGCTTCCCGCACCGATCTTGCTGTTATCTCCGATCGTGAAGGAACCGAGCACCTTCGCGCCCGCGCTGATCATGACGTTATCGCCGACGGTCGGATGGCGCTTTCCCTGCTCTTTTCCCGTTCCGCCGAGCGTCACGCCCTGATACAGCGTCACATTGTTCCCGATCTTCGTCGTCTCCCCAATGATAACGCCGTTGCCATGGTCGATAAAAAATCCTTCGCCGATCACTGCGCCCGGATGAATTTCAATCCCGGTCTTGCGCGCGCCCCGCTGGCTGAGATAACGCGCCCAAAAATAATGTCCTTTTTGATATAGTTTATGCGCCAGCCGGTAATGCATCATGACCTTAAAACTCGGATAAAGAAATACTTCCATATTAGAGTGGATCGCCGGATCGCGCTCCCGGATTACCCGGATCTCTGTTTTGATCTTACTAATAAATCCCATCATTTCCCCCATCTGCGCGTCTTTGCACGCAATCTGCCCCAACAAAAAACTCCGCCCCTATGACAATCCAAAGCGCATATTTCGGCTTTTCCTGTCTGAATTAGAGACGAAGTACTCCGCGGTTCCACTCTATGTAAGGGCATGTTTCACTCTGCCCTTCCCTTGATACGCATAACGCCGTAACCCGTATGAAGCTATCCCGCACAGATGCGTTTTCACCTCATCGACTCCCGGATGCACTTCAGCCCTGCCCGTGTAAGGAATGCTCACAGCCGATGACATTCCCTCTCTGATACCGTGACAATGCTTACTCTATCCGTTCCCAGTCTTTCTCTTTTTCTTCTATAATAGAATAACAAATACGACAGGTTTGTCAAGCAGAAAGCGCGGAAACCTGCAAAAATCCAGATGTAAAAAAACGGTAATTTAGTGTGCGCCGGATTGCGCAAACGCTCCCATAAACTTCCCCGCCATCACACGATCTCAGGAAAATAGGTCCGCCCGAACGAATATTCTTTCTCTAAAGGAAGAAACATGATGCGCTCTTCCCTGCTCTTTTCGATAAAAAGCGCCTCCGCCTCACGGTCAACGACCACTTCCTGCAAAAATTCCTCGCCCTCACAGGCATAACAGCAATATCCGCAAAGCACAGGCTCCGGCTCCTGTCCGTCCGCCGTCCATTTTTCCGCCTGCCGATCTCCTGCTTTTCCGCCCTCCGCGTCCGGCTCCTGTCCGTTCTCCCGCCTCCACAGCAGGGAAATTCCGCCGTTCTGGCTTGCGAGTTCTCTGCTCAGGCGCTCAAAATAAATTTTGTCATGCACACAGTAGGTATCATAGCGCTCTGCAAGTGTTTTTCCGGCATATGCCGCAAGAATTTCCGCGTCATCCGCAGAATAAGCGGAAATCCTGATTCCCGCAACATGCGCCGCACGCCCGCGCTTCCACACGGGAAGCCGCCCTTCATACCGAAAGCCGAACGGCTCGTAAATCGCCGTATCCGCAGGCATCAAAAAGACAAACGGGCATCCCTCCTGCTTTGCCGACCATACCGCCCTGTGCAGTAAAAAAGCCATGCAGCCCCTGTGACGGTACGGCTCCGCCGTCGCCACGCCTACGATATAATATGCCTTTCTGCGTATACCGTGCATCATCACGCCATACGGGTTCGTGTGCACCATGGATACGATCTGTCCGTCATCGTCTTTGAGCACATGAATGCGCGCATCCGTGATCTTTTCGCTAAAATAATAATCGAGAAAGCGTGCGGTATCTTCAACAAATATCCGCTCCCAAAGCGCCCGCGCCGCGCATCCTTCTGCGCCGGTGAGCCTTTCATAGTGCAGTCCCGCAGGCGCCGCCATACCGCTCTCTTTTGTCAGATCAACCGTTTTCATGCGTTTTCCTTTTCCTGTGCGTCACCGTCTTATCCGCCTGACTTCGGATGTCCGGGCTTTCCGCTCTTCTTCTTATCCGCCTGCACCCGGATGTCCGGGCTTTCCGCTCTTCTTCTTATCCGCCTGCACCCGGATGTCCGGGCTTTCCGCTCTTCTTTTTATGCGTCCGCTTTTGGACAGCCCGAACAGCCGCTGCATTTCGAAGCAGTCACATCTTCCCCCGTCACATTGATGGGCGAGGTCAGCATACAGACCGCCTGCGCCGAGATTCCTTCGCCGCTTCCCGTAAATCCGAGGCCTTCCTCCGTGGTCGCCTTAACATTTACCTGCTCCGTCTCAATTCCAAGCGCCCCGGCAATGCGCACACGCATTTCGTCAATATACGGCCGCATCTTCGGCGCCTGCGCAATGATGGTCGCATCAATATTCTCAATCAGAAAGAAACGTTCCTCCAGCTCCTGCCCGACCTTTTTTAACAGGACCAGACTGGAAATATCCTTATAAGCGTCGTCCGTGTCGGGAAACAATTTCCCAATGTCTCCGAGCGCCGCCGCGCCGAGCAACGCATCCATAATGGCGTGCAGAAGCACGTCCGCATCCGAATGTCCAAGCAGACCCTTTTCATAAGGAATCTCCACCCCGCCGAGGATGAGCTTCCGTCCCTCTACTAAGCGATGCACATCATATCCCATTCCGATTCTCATAGTTACCTCCTGTTTCCCTGTCCGCATCCGCGCCTTATGAAAGGCTCCGTCCAAGCGCTCTGTCCCACTCCGCCGTCAACCGCTCCAAGCTGCATGCTGCGTTCGCCGGACTGCTCGACGGCAGGCGCACCGCCGGAAGCGCCGTCTGCTCCCTCATATATTTTGCAAATAACTGATATGCTTTATTCCCGTTTAGAAAAATCGTATGAACGGGCGCATGATCCGTGATCACCCGAATATCGTTGACCATCACGTTCCGGATGGAGCTGTCGCTGGAACCGACAATATCGCAGGAAGCGATCACGTCCCAAAGCGCAATGTGATGAGAAAGAAGAAGTTCTTTTTTCTCTCCGATCGTCTGCGGGAGCGCCTGCGCGGTCAGCGCGGCGATCACTTTCCAGAACCGATTCTGCGGGTGCCCGTAATAAAACTGTTGTTCTCTGGACTTTACCGACGGAAACGAGCCTAAGATGACCACCTCGGATCGCGCATCATAAATCGGTCCGAATTCATGTGTGACATGCTGGTATTCCTTGCTTTTTTCCATGTCCATACCTCGAATTTCTGCTTATGTATCTTCTGCGTTGGTCTTCTACCGTCTGAAACGGTCTGTTTGACATTCCGCGGATATTATCATGTCCAAAACGCGTATCTGCAATATAATATATCATAATTCACGAATTCCACTTTCTTGTATGGCGCGGAAACGTAAAAATAAGGATAGTCGAGCCTGTTACTCTTCCATCCTTATTTTCTCAAAGCAGATAACGGGAATCGAACCCGCCTCCCCAGCTTGGGAAGCTGGTGTTCTACCAATGAACTATATCTGCGCGCCGTCGATATTCATGAAACGAACTTATTATAATATTTTTTTCTAAAAAAGTAAATACTTAGAATTGGAATATTTCGAAATTCCGCGTTCCTGCAAATTTTTCCACAAAACGCTTGACAAATCCCTCCCTTAGACTGTATACTAGGCAATGCAGTCAAGCATTTGGCTGATTTCTTATATGGGATCTTAGCTCAGCTGGGAGAGCATCTGTCTTACAAACAGAGGGTCATAGGTTCGAGCCCTATAGGTCCCATATTTTATGGCGAGATAGCTCAGTTGGCTAGAGCACGCGGTTCATACCCGCGGTGTCGAGGGTTCAAATCCCCCTCTCGCTACTGTAAAGAGTCCTGAAAGCCTTGTCATTACGAGGGCTTCGGGGCTTTTTGTTTTCTCACTACACTCGCGTTTTCTTCATAGCCAATGTTCTGCTTCATCTAAGCATCATTGATGAAATCGCCGTCTCCTTAGCGCGCCTTAATAATGATACCTGCAAGTATATACGATCAGATTCTCACCATCGACTTGATAAATGAGTCTGTGTTCCTCATTGATTCTTCTACTCCATTTTCCCGCAAGGTCATATTTCAATCCTTCCGGCTTTCCTATCCCTTCGAATGGATTTCTCGTAATATCCTTGATCAATTCATTGCTTCGTTTTGCAATTTTTTTGTCCATTTTCTGCCAATATTGATAGTCATCCCATGCATTTTCAGTGAAAGATATGTTCATATCTTAATCCTTGTATGATGTTTATATAAGCAAAAACACCATGTTCCCTTTCTTTTTATTTTGT
>JAMPAG010000001.1:73443-96374 GCA_023667365.1 bacterium
ATATGAGAAGCGGGAAAAAAGCAATAAAGGGAAAAATGACAAAGAAAAATTGTGATAATATACAAAATGTGGAAAATAAGTATGGTAAACATATACAAAAATGTGAAACATATATAAAAATGCACAATAAAAGATTGAAAAAGTATCCATATTGATGTATAATCAATTCAACGAAAACGATTAAGCACTTGGCACATTGTTATGAACTAGTAGTAAGAATCCGCCGTTGGTGAATTCGTGCGGCATCGCTGTCGGCAAAGGAAAGGACATTCTGATCATATGGTATCTATGAAAGATATATCCATTGCCTGCGGCGTTTCAGTGGCTACGGTTTCCAAGGCTCTGAATGACCATGCCGACATTGGCGAGGAAACGAAGCTTCATATCAGACAGATTGCAAAGAAAATGGGCTATCTTCCGAATCTGTCGGCAAGAGCATTAAAGACAAACCGTACTTATAATTTGGGCGTTTTACTTGCTGATGAATCGCGGAGCGGGCTGACGCATGATTATTTTGCCAGCGTGCTGGACAGCTTCCGGCTGTACGCGGAGAGTCAGGGGTATGACATTACATTTTTGAATTGCTCTAAGACGCGCAAGAACCGGCTTTCCTATCTGGAACACAGCCGTTACCGCGGGCTTGACGGCATTGTGATCGCCTGTATTGATTTTAGGGATGCGGAAGTGATCGAACTGTTACAGAGCACGCTTCCGGTCGTGGCGATCGACCATGTATTTTCGGAACGGGTTACGGTAGCGTCGGACAATATCAGGGGGATGCGGGAGCTTCTTACCTATATTTATGAGAGGGGGCACCGCAGGATCGCTTACATCCACGGGGACGACACGTCGGTCACACGGGACCGGCTTTCCAGCTTTTACCGGTCGGCAAAGGAGCTTGGGCTCACGGTTCCCGACAGTTATGTTCTTTCCGCGGCATACCGCGATATGCGGGCGGCGGCGCAGCAGACGGAGCGGCTTTTGCAACAAAAGGAACGCCCGACCTGTATCATCTATCCAGATGATTTTGCGGCGGTCGGCGGGATTAACTGCTTAAAGGACAAAGGGCTGCACATACCGGACGATATATCGGTCGCCGGATATGACGGGCTGCATATCGCCTCCCAGCTTGAACCGATCCTGACGACTATCAGGCAGGATACCGGGACGATCGGCACGACTGCGGCGAAGAAATTGATCGAACTGATCGAGAGCCCGAAAACGGCGCTGATCGAACGGATCACGGTGGCGGGTGCACTGGAGTGCGGAGGGACGGTCGGACAGCTCGCGTAGAAAGTCCTGCGGACAGGCGTGCGCGCCGGAACTATAAAAAATGAACAAAAATGGAAAAAATGCCAATAAAACGAAATAAAGCGAAAGTTTCTTTTTCGGGTTGGCAAGTCATAAAAACTGTGATATAGTTGTGACATTGTTTTGCCAAAAGACCAGTGGTCTTTTGTATTTCAGTAAATTTTTAATTTACTGAAATACTGGGGCACGCGATGCGCAGGGCGGGAACATGCGAAGCGTGCGCGTCGCCCGACAGCCACTTTGTGGTATTTATATCACACGAAAGTGATATTGATATAAATGCAGTAACTGTTCATCACACTTTTTAAGAGGAGGATAAAAGAAAGTGAAGAAGAAATTATTAAGTGTGTTACTGGCATCTGCAATGGTAATTTCCCTTGCAGCTTGCGGCGGCGGAGACGATTCTTCGTCGGACAACAGCAACAACAGCAGCAACAACAACTCGCAGGCAGAGAGCAATACGCCTGCAGACGACAGCAGTGCTCCTGCGGATGACGGCAATGCGGCAGGCGGTTCAGACCTTGCTTACACGGGCGAGATTACGTTCATGCATTACTCCACATCCGAGGAGTCCGAGGGTAACGGCGGTTCTGATGCATTCCGTAGAGCAATCGCAAACTGGGATGCAGCAAACCCGAACATCACGCTGAATCAGGAAGTTCTTGCAAATGCAGATTTCAAGACGCAGATTGCGACCTATGCAAACGCAGATTCTCTTCCTGACGTATTCATGCTTCAGGGTATGAATGCAGCAAGCTGGGCATCCCAGGGATTGATCCTTGACCTGACGGATGCGATCAACAGTTCTCCGTATGCATCGAATTATAACTACGAGAGAATGACGCCGTTCACGGTTGACGGCAAGTATTACGCATTCCCGGCTCTGACGGGTCTGACCTGTACCGTAGTTGTTTACGATGCGCAGATGTGGGCGGATGCAGGCTATGACAGCTTCCCGGCTACATGGGCAGAGGTTGAGGCAGCGGTTGACTATTTCGAGGGACAGGGCATTGACACCATCGCATTCGGTAACGGCGGACAGTGGCAGATGAACTCTGATTTCATCTCCTGCTTAGGCTATCAGTACACCGGAACAGAGTGGTTTGATCACATCATGGCAGGCGACGGACAGGCAGCTTTCACGGATGATACGTTCGTAGCAGCGCTGACCGAGACACAGAGACTGTTCCATGATACGCAGATCTTCAACTCCGACTTCAATGCGGTAACGAACGAGGATGCCCGTGAGTACTTCATCGCAGGCGACGCGGCAGCATTCATCGGCGGTAACTGGGACTTCTCCTATATCAAGGCTTCCGTAGATGCTGACAAGTATGCAAACTTAAAGGTTGCGGTACTTCCGCAGGTATCCAACGGCTCCTATGTAAGCAATTACCAGAACATCGGTATGGGCTACGGCGTTGCGATCAACGCAAAGGTAGCTGAGGATCCGGACAAGCTCGCAGCATGTATCGATCTCGCTCGTGAGATCACCGGACCGGATTTCGCGGTTTATGTTGGTGAGAACTACGCAGAGCAGGGCTTCTACAAGGCTGACTTTGATATGAGCGCATTCGATCAGGTAACGGTTGATTTCTACAACTTCAACTACAATGACAACATTGCAACAGAGATTTATGACTCCTATGTTGACGGTTCTGTATGGGGCACGCTGAATGCCGATATGCAGGCTATGTGTAACGGAGAAATGGATCCTGCTACGGTAGCAGCAAACGCACAGGCATCCTACGAGGCATTCCTCGGCAACTAATCACTGTTGACATCAAAAGCAGTATTTTCTATTATGGCTCCGCCGGAGAAGTTCTCCGGCGGAGATCATAAAGAAAAAAACAGAAGATCGTTTATAAGGGAAATCAGATGACGGAGCTTGGACCAACGGTTGTTTGCGAAGACAGCTTCGTCTTTTTTTAACTTATCGGTATTCTTTTTCCTTTGGGGTATGACAGAATTTTAAGGGTGGGAGGCGAAAACATGCTCAATTCAATCAGACCGAAAAACAGGGTTATTTTCGCATATTTGCTGATTCCGGTTCTGCTTTTTACATTTACGGTATTCGTACCGCTTCTGGCAGCGCTTTTCTACAGCTTTTATGAGTGGAAGGGCGGCCCGTTTCGGAATGCGGTTCCGAATGGGATTGCGAATTATAAGGAATTGATTCACGACTCGGTGTTCTGGAAGGCGTTCGGCAATAACATGTATCTGGTCTTTGCATGTATCATCGGACAGATCGGCATTGCGTTCGTACTGGTTATGGTCATCAATTCCAAGCTGGTGAAGCTCAAAGGCGTTCACAGAACATTTGGTTTCTTTCCGAGTACCATTTCCGCAGTTGCGCTCGGCTTTATCTGGACGATCATTTATCATCAGAAATATGGTCTGATCAACTGGTTTCTGGATAAGATCGGCGTGATCGACGGAACGAGAAACGGAAAGGTATGGCTGAACGATACGGCGCACATTATGCTGATCGTGTCGATTCCGCTTATATGGCAGTACATCGGCTATTATATGGTCATCATTTTGTCGGCGGTATCTTCGATTGACACAGAGATTCTGGAGTCCGCCGAGATCGACGGCGCGACGGCAATCCAGCGCGCGCGTTACATTGTTTTACCTTTAGTAAAGAACACGCTGCTTGTCTGCATTACCCTCTGTGTTGCGGGTAATATGAAGGCTTTTGATAATATCATGATCATGACGAAGGGCGGGCCCGGAAACGCGTCGATGGTTATGGCGCTCTACGGCTATACGACTTCGTTCCAGTATAACAGACTTGGTTACGGAAGCTGTATTTCCGTCGGCATCTTTGTCTGCTCGCTTGCCGTAATCGGCGGTTCCCAGCTTTTGATGAACTGGCTCATGACGGATAAATATGACCGGATCGAGAAGAGACTTCAGAAGAAGACCGATAAAGAGCAGAAAAAGAAAATGAAAGAATTGGCACAGGCTCAGAAGGGAGGCGCGCTCAATGGCTAAGAAAATGGAAATGACAAAGGTTGAGAACAAATCCATGAGTCATAAGATCGGGAACGGCGTGCTTTCCGTTGTATTAAACGCGATTCTCTGGATCTTTTCACTTACCTGTATTTTTCCGCTGATCTGGATGTTCTACTCTTCCTTAAAGGAAAAGAGAGAGTTTAACGCCAATATCATCGGAATGCCGGAAAACCCGAATTTTCAGAATTATATCGACGTTATGACAAATAAGGATACCAATCTGGTGCAGGCGATGATCAACAGTGTCCGCACAACGGTGCTTGCCGTGGCGCTGATCGTGATCTTTGCATTTATCTGCGGTTACATTCTGGCGAGGATCAATTTCAAGCTGAACAAACCGCTGTACGTGGTATTCCTGATGGGAATGCTGATCCCGACGCACTCCCTGCTCGTACCGACGTTCGTTATCTTTTCACAGTTAAATATGGATAACAGGTGGTTTACGCTGCTGTTTCCCTATGTCACGTTCGGCCTGCCCGTCTCGCTGTTTTTGGTGCAGGGCTATATCAAGGGGATCCCGTCGGCGTTGGAGGAAGCGGCGGCGATCGACGGTTCAAGCTTTACGAGAACGCTGTTTTCGATTATTCTGCCGATCTGTAAGCCGATCCTGGTCACGGTTGCGATCATTCAGGTATTTGGAAACTGGAATGAGTTTACCTTCGCCCTTGTATTGTTAAAGAGTAACGGCGGCTGGGCGACGCTCCCGCTTGCCATGAGACAGTTCTCCGGACAGTTCAGCACGAACTATCCGCAGTTGATGGCGGCGATGCTCATTACGATGGCGCCTGTCGTGATCTTCTACTTCGCATTCAGCAAGCAGATCATCAAGGGTATGGTTGCCGGAGCAGTGAAGGGGTAAAAAAGAGTTTGCGCTACGCGCAAACTCTTTCGAAGAATCGCGAAGCGATTCTTCTGGAAAAATAAGAAGATGTTCAGAAGAATCCGCCTGGGCAAGGCGGATTCTTTTGAGGTTGGGGAAGGAACAGTCATGAACAGGCAGGAGTTTATTGAAGAACTGCGTAAGGCGATGTCCGGCAGCTTTTCGGCGGCGGAGATTGAGGATGCGGCGGCTTATTATGAAGATTATATGACGATGCAGATGAAAAAGGGCAGGCAGGAGGACGAGATTCTAAAGGAACTCGGCTCGCCGCGTCTGATCGTTAAAAGCATGAAGGCAGCGGATGGCACAGGGGCATGGAAAGCCGCCGGCGGAGGCGCGAACCGTCAAAGGAACGGATATGCGCAGGAAGACGGTTCCGACTATGACGAGGACGCCGCGTTTAATGGAGGAATGCACACGTTCCGTCTGCCTATGTGGCTGGTTCTGCTTGTGCTGGTGCTGCTTCTGCTTGCGGTGCTTACGATCGTATTTCGCGTACTCATCGCATTGCTGCCGATCATTCTCTTTGCTGTAGGCGCGATCGCGATTTATCGTTATTTTGCAAAAAAATAATCGGCGGCTGTATATTTTGCCTGTTAGCAGGGATACTACTTTTTGTAAGAAAAAAAGGAGGTGCCCTATCATGGCAAAGAACGAGTATAGCAGCAATCAGGCAGGCAACGAGTATAACAGCACGAACGCGCAGGACGCAAAGAGCAAGAATGCGAAGAACAGTTCGAACAGCAGCAACAGCTCGAACAGCAGCAACAGCTCGAACAGTTCCAACAGTTCGAACAGCAGCAACAGCTCGAACAGCTCGAACAGCTCCAACAGCTCGAACAGCTCCAATAGCTCCAACTGCAAGTAAGAGCGGAAAAAGCGGCGGTTTTTACTGCCGCTTTTTTAACTTATAGGAAATTCTGCAGCCCGGAAGAATCGCCTCAACAAAAGAGTTTCCAAAGGAAACTCTTTTGTTGACAACGCGGAAAGCGGGCTTTATGATAGACGTATGAGAAAATTTGAATTGATCGTTCCCTGTCATTTCGGCTTGGAATCGGTATTAAAAAAAGAGATCATCGATCTTGGATATGATATTTGCGCCGTGACGGATGGAAAAGTCATTTTTTACGGCGATGCGGAGGCGGTCTGCCGGGCGAATATTTTTTTGCGGACAGCGGAGCGTGTTCTGATACAGATCGGGCGCTTTCGGGCGACGACCTACGACGAGCTGTTCGAGGAGACGAAAAAGCTGCCGTGGGAGGAATGGATACCCGAAAACGGTAAGTTCTGGGTGACAAAGGCGGCGAGCGTGAAAAGTAAGCTTTTCAGCCCGTCGGACATTCAGTCCATCATGAAAAAAGCAATGGTGGAGCGGATGAAACAGAGTTATCATAGGGAGTGGTTTCCGGAGGACGGAGAGCGCTTTCCTTTGCGTGTTTTTTTGATGAAAGACGAAGTGACGGTCGGACTTGACACGACGGGGGATTCCCTGCACAAGCGCGGCTATCGCAGGCTTACGGCGAAGGCGCCGATCGCGGAGAATCTTGCCGCGGCGCTCATCATGCTTACGCCGTGGAACAAGGACCGGATTCTGGTCGATCCGTTCTGCGGCAGCGGTACGATCCCGATCGAGGCGGCAATGATGGCGGCGAATATCGCGCCGGGGGAAAACCGGAGCTTTACGGCGCAGGACTGGACGCATCTGATTACGCGCAGACAGTGGTATGACGCGGTGGATGAGGCGCGCGAGGGCGTTAATCTACAGATTGAAACGGATATTCAGGGGTATGACGCGGACGACGGGATGATCCGCATATCGCGGGAGAACGCGAGAATGGCGGGCGTGGATTCGCTGATTCATTTTCAGAAAAGAGATGTGGAGAAGCTCAGTCATGCCAAAAAGTATGGATTTCTTATTACAAATCCGCCGTACGGAGAGCGTCTTTTGGAAAAGGACGAGCTTGCCAGACTGTACCGGACAATCGGGGAGCGTTACCGGAGCCTCGACGAGTGGTCGCTCTGTATGATTACGTCCTATGAGCAGGTCGAAAAGGCGGTCGGGCGCAAGGCGGACAAAAACCGTAAGATTTATAACGGAATGCTGCAGACATATTATTATCAGTTTATGGGGGCGAAGCCGCCGAAAAGACCGAGGGAGCGGGAAACGGATGTATCATAGGCTTTTGAAGTGGTCGGGAGTCATCGGCAGTTTATTGATGGCTCTGGCGATCGCGGGTATGCTTGTTTATTCTTTCAAAAAACCATTGATCTATGTGCGTGCGGAAGGCAGCGAACAGACACAGGACCACAGGACGCAGACGGGGCAGGTCGTTTTTGAGGAACTCGCGCCGACAGTCAGGGAGGATGCGGATGGTCTTTGCATTCCGGTCGCTTCGGGCGTGACGCAGGAGGCGATTCATATTGATACCGATTATGTCAATCATATTATGACGATCACCGTTAACGGCATGGGGACGGCGGACTTATCGGACGGCGTGTACGGAAGCTTAAGCGGCATCAACCGGATACAGGCGGCGGATTGGGAAGATCAGTTGATCCTGATGGTTTTGATGGAGGATAGCTACGAGTACGGCGCGATTTTAGAAAATCAAAAACTGCTGCTGAACTTAAAGATGCCGAGGGAACTTTATGACCGCATTGTTGTGCTCGATGCCGGGCATGGCGGAACAGATACGGGGATCACGGTAAATGGCGTCACAGAGAGCGAACTCGTGCTTGATGTCGCGGCAAGAGTGCGTGAGCTGCTTTTAGATGAGGGAATCCGCGTGTATATGACGCGGACGGATAAAGAAGATCCGGACGATGCGGCGCGTGTTTCTCTGGCGAACGGAATCCGGGCGGATATGTATATCTCGCTTCATCTTGCCGGCGGAGAGGATTACGGGATCGCCGCGCGCTATAACGGAACCTATTTTACGCCGGCGCTGACGAATGCCGAGCTTGCCGATCTGCTTGTACGCTGCACGGCGGAAGCGGTGAATAACCGGGGGATCGGCGTGTTTGAGATTGAAAAAAGCACGGAAGGCGGGCAGGAGGAAGAAAAGCCGGAGGAGGCGCTCGATCAGGCGCAGGTGCCGGCGGTTTACTTAGAGCTCGGCGCGCCGGGAAACAGCGATGAGGCGGCGCTGCTTCGCCGTGACGATTACAGACAGGATCTGGCGAGGGGGATCGCACAGGCGATTCTTGCGGCGTACGGGGAGAGGCGCGGGTATTAAATCAACGAAAGAGAGTGTATAAAATGCCGACGATCATTTTTGCAACCGGGAACGAAGATAAGATGAAGGAAATCCGCATGATTCTGGGCGGCATGGGCGCGGAGATTCTGTCCATGAAAGAGGCGGGAATCGCGGTCGATGTGGAAGAGAACGGGACAAGCTTTGCGGAAAATGCGCGCATTAAGGCAATGGCAGTCGCCGAGCGCGCGCGGGCGCTTTCCATGGACGCCATTGTCGTGGCGGACGATTCGGGACTGGAGATCGATTATCTGGGCGGAGAACCCGGTATTTATTCGGCGCGGTATATGGGAGAGACGACGCCGTACGCAGTCAAAAATCAGAACCTGATCGACCGGCTTTCAGGCGTGCCGGATAAGCAGCGGACCGCGCGTTTCGTATGCGCGATCGCGGCGGTGCTGCCGGACGGAGAATGTATGGAGACCAGAGGCGTCATGGAAGGCAGGATCGGTTACGCCGAGAGCGGAGGAAACGGATTCGGCTATGATCCGATCTTTATTTTACCGAAATACGGGTGCACGACGGCGGACCTGGCTCCCGAGGTAAAAAATGAGGAGAGTCACCGGGGAAAAGCGCTGCGTGCACTGCGGGAGAAATTGCAGACGGAGCAGAAAGGACGTTAAATGGAAAGACCAATGGTTTTTTAGTGCCGGATGATCCGCGGCAGAAGGAAGCAATTTGTGAGGCAGCAATGTAGTCATACCATGGGGGGAATCATGCGAATACTGATCGTGAGCGATACGCATAGAAAAAACGAAAATTTTTTGGAGGCTGTCCGCAGGGAGAAGCCGCTCGATCTGCTCATTCACTGCGGGGATGTGGAGGGGAGCGAATATATTGTCAGCGAGGCGGCGGAATGCCCGGCATATATTGTGATGGGAAACAATGATTTTTTCTCCGATCTGCCGCGGGAAGTCGTGTGCGACATTGGTTCCTATCATGTGTGGATCACGCACGGGCACAATTATTATGTGTCCATGGGAAACGAGACGATCAAGAAAGTCGCAAAACAGCGCGGAATGGACATTGTGATGTACGGTCATTCGCATAAGCCGGTCGTGGACATGGAAGACGGGGTGATCGCGGTCAATCCGGGAAGTCTGTCTTATCCGCGCCAGTATGACAGAAAACCTTCCTATATTCTGATGGAGCTGGACGGGGACGGGAAGGCGCATTTTGAGATCCGCTATGTGTAGGCGCGCAGGAGGCTCCGGCGGGAGCGGCGGCTGTGATCAGCGGGAGATAGGATTTTGCAGATTTGCGGCGAGTGACCGCGGGTGATTGGCGGCAAATATGGCGGTGGTTACCGGCGGATAAGACCGTGCAGGTATGCCGGCGGATAGATTGGCGGTTGACACGATTGCCGATTTTCCTTATAATACATTTGTTATGATTGTTTTACGGGGTGTGGCTCAGCTTGGCTAGAGCGCCTGGTTTGGGACCAGGAGGCCGCAGGTTCGAATCCTGTCACCCCGATGAAAAAACGTTTAGTTATAAATGTTTTGTTTTTTCAACAAGATGAGGAAGCCCCAGGATAAGATAGCGAAAGACATCAATCACGATGGTTGAGGTCTTTTTTTGCGCGTAAAATTGTAGATTTATCAGCGGGAGCGTGATACAATCACTATGTTACCGCCTCCGATACCGGGTAAGGAAAGGAGGTGTTTCCTATGCAAATGGTACTATCTTTTTTGGTCGCTGTCGCGGCTGGTGTAGCTTGCCACTACATCATCAAATGGTTAGACAGCGATGAATAACCGGTAACTAACCTATGGTTTAGGCCACCATGCCAAAACGGAATAGAAAACCCCGGAGTAGCCGCTCCGGGGTTTTCGCTTGTTTCCTATACAGGTACTATCTTTTTGCCTATCGGCATTATAGCATATGCAAAATCAGTTTGCAATATACACGCTAAAAAAGTTGTTATGCTACATTTCATGTAAGTGTCAGATTCCTTTTCAGAATTGCGTACCCACCGGAAAATATGCTATAATCACGGAAAAATAAAAACGAAGAAACTTTTAATGTATGGATTCGTTAACAGGGATCGTTCCCGGAAAGGACCTCCATGACATTTGAAATCTTAAACGCCCAAAATGTGGAAGACTATCTTGCATATTTGAAAATCGCAATGAGCGAAGAACCGGAGAAGATGACCGCCGAAACGGTTGATGAGCAGGGAATCAGAGATCGGATTTCTGATTCTTTTTTTAACAGGACGACGTCTATTTTAGCAAGGGAGGACGGGAACGTCGTCGGGCGGATCGAGTACCATTTTTACGGATGTATGCAGGACGGATACCGCATGGCGTATGTGGACTGGGTTTATGTCCTAAAGTCCTACAGGCGCAGAGGGATCGCACGCAGGCTGTTTGCCGAGCTCGAAAAGGATTGTGTGAAACATCATATCGACCAATATTATCTGATCCGCGCGACCAATGAGGAGGCGGACAGATTTTACAAAAAGTTTGAACATGCAGAGCGGAGCGAGGCGCCGATCCTGCGAAATTATCTGGGTTGACAGGCGTTCGGACAGCGCATAGCGCGCCGCAGGGGAGGAAAGGATCACAGCGCCCTGTCCGCTGCGCGCAGATTGATCATGGAAAGAATCTGATCCTGCATGTCGGCAACGGTTTCGATCCGGACTCTGCCGATCTTATTTCTTGTTATTTCATAATCTATATCGGGGAACAAGCGCTCCACGAAGCGGTTCGTTTCGGGGGACGCTCCCATGAGCGCAGTCACCAGGGAATCCGTGTCAAAGGATTGCAATGCTTCTTTCACAGCGTCTGCGGGAAGAGCGGGAATCTGCTCGAAATCGGTGATCTTCTGCGGATAGATCTTCGGCTCCAGCAGATCGTTGATCGTCATATCATACAGCTTAGAAAGCTTCAGAAAAATTTCAATGTCGGGGAGCGCCGCTCCCGTCTCCCATTTAGAAACTGCCTGCCGTGACAGATCCAGCCGCGCAGCCAGTTCTTCCTG
Organism: bacterium; assembly: GCA_023667365.1. GTDB lineage: Bacteria > Bacillota > Clostridia > Lachnospirales > Lachnospiraceae > DLAJ01. The sequence goes on from JAMPAG010000001.1 coordinate 84,892, forward strand.
CGTGTAATGATGAAGTTTGCGCAGATATTGTAAATATTCCGCAATGACTGTCGTATTCATATCAGATATTTCCCTCCTTATATGGCGCGTTTTGCGAATGCCATGAGCAGCTACAATTCTCAAAGTTATAGGGGTTGTCGCAATAAGCGCAATGTCTACAATATATAGGAGTTTTCAGAACTTAATCGCTATATATTGTATGGCGCAAACTTAGTGCGACAGCCCGCGAGATTTGTGCTGATGCCCAAACTCGCAGGCTTGCGTCAGCACGGATCATAAATATAATATGACATAAAACCAGAAGAATCAAGAATCTGTCAGGAGCAAAAAAGCAAACGGCGGTTGCGGCGCGCTGCGCCCGCCGGTTCAGAATCCCGGTTGTTGGGGGGAAAAATTCATGATATAATGAGCGCAAGCTTACATAGATAGAAGATGATCAGATGAGGGGGATGCCCATATGGAGCAGATACGTTTGACAGACCTTTTTGATTTGGAGACTCTTCAAAAGATGCAGGATACGTTTTCAAACGCGTTGGGAATCTCGACGGGGATTTCCGATGAGAACGGTGTGGCGTTGACGGAGCATATTTCGGACTGCGAATTTTGTTACAAATATACGAAAGGCTCGGCGGAGGGGCTGAAACGATGTCAGTTCTGCGATAAGCAGGGCGCGGAGCAGGCAATGAAAAACGGAGGGACGAAGCTGTATACCTGCCATGCGGGGTTACAGGATTTCGCGGTGCCGATCATTGTGAACGGGAAGTGCATCGGAAGTATCCTGGGTGGGCAGGTCTTGCTGGAGCCGTTGTCGGAGGAACAGGTCAGGGCGTACGCGGAGGAATTGGGTATCCCTCCTGAGGAGTATGCCGCCGCGGCAAAGAAGATCCCGATCCTGTCCGAAGAAAAGATGAAGAGCACGATCGACTTTTTGTGCAATACGGCAAATCTGCTCTTTCAAATGGCGTATGAGCGCTATAAGACCATGCAGATGAACAGCGCGATCGAGCGGGAAGCGCACATGAAATCTGACTTTTTGGCGAACATGAGCCACGAGATCCGCACGCCGATGAACGCGGTAATCGGCATGGCGGAAATGGCGCTGAGGGAGGATCTGCCGCCCGCGGCAAGAGAGTATATTAAGCAGATTATGGCTTCGGGGAAAACGCTGCTCGCCATCATCAATGACATTCTTGATTTTTCCAAGATCGAGTCGGGGAAAATGGACATCAATTTAGCGGAGTACGAGCCGTTTTCCATCGTCAAGGATGTGACGAACGTGATCATGACCAGGATCGGGGATAAAAAACTGGAATTTTTGGTGGATGTCGCGCCCGATATTCCGAGACAATTGATGGGCGACAGCATCCGCATCCGCCAGATCATCATCAACCTGACCAACAATGCGGTCAAGTTCACAAAGAAAGGTTACGTGTATCTTTCCATCGGCTATGAGAAAAAGTCCGAGCGTGAGATCATGCTGAAGGTCGTGGTGGAGGATACGGGAATCGGAATCAAAAAAGAAGATATGGGGAGACTGTTCCGCTCATTCCAGCAGTTGGACAGCAAAAGGAACCGGAATGTGGAGGGAACCGGTCTGGGACTTGCAATCTCCAAGCAGCTGATCGGTCTGATGAACGGGCGGATCTGGGTGGAGAGCGAATATGAAAAGGGAAGCCGTTTTTCTTTTGAAATACCGCAGTTCGTGGTCAACGATATGCCATCGGTGGAGGTCGAAGAGAAAAATTCCAAGGCGGCGGGATTGTTCTGCACGAACAAATATGCGCGGGCTCATATGAAAAAAATGCTGGAGCAGCTGCATGTGGAATGTCTGGTTGTGGAGGGCCGCCAGGACTTAAAACGCCTGGAGGAACGGAATGCGGAATTTTTCTTTATCGAGCTGGGCGACAACCATTATGCGTCCATCACTTACGATTATATGACGTCGCATCCGAGCACGACGGGCATCTGGATCACCGGTTTTGGCGAGCGGATCAAACCGTTTCAGGAAAATGTGATCGCGGTCACGAAGCCGCTTCACATCATGGAGCTGGCGAGGATACTGGCGCATGAGGATTTATATGACGACAGGGACGATTCGGAGGAGAATTTTGAGTTTATCGCGCCGGAGGCGGAAATCCTCATCGTGGACGATAACGCGCCGAATCTTATGGTGGCGGAGGGCATCTTAGCGCCGCTGCAAATGCAGATCGACACGGCGTCCAGCGGGAAACAGGCGCTTGGGATGATCGAAAAGAAGCATTATGACCTGATCTTTATGGACCACATGATGCCGGAGCTGGACGGGATCGAGACGACGCGCATCATCCGCCGTTTTCACGAAACATACGATAATGTCCCGATCATTGCGCTGACAGCGAATGTGATGGAGGAGATGCAGGCGATGTTTCTGGTGGAGGGCATGAATGATTTTGTGGCAAAACCCATAGAATTAAAGGTCATTGTTGCGAAGATCAAACAGTGGCTGCCGCCAAAGAAAATCCAGCGGATCGAGAGCGAAGGAGAGACGGAGGAGGAGAAGCAGGAGCGGATTAAGCAGATTGCGGCAAAGATCGTCATTCCGAAGCTGGACGTGGCGTCGGCGATCAGACTGGCGGGAAGTGAGAGCCTGTTTTGGCAGATCTTACGCGAGTATGCAAAAAGCATACCGAAAAAAGCAAACCTGCTCCGACAGCATTTCGAAGAAGAAAACTGGAAAGGATATACGATCGAGGCGCATGCGCTCAAAAGTTTTTCCCGGCAGGTGGGAGCTTCGGAATTATCGGAACTGGCGGCGCAGATGGAGAAGGCGGGAAACCAAAGCGACGTCGGATTTATCCGGGCGCATCACGAAGAAATGCTGCAGCAATATGAGGCGTACGGACCGGTGCTGGAGAATTATTTAGAATCGCCGGATAAGGCGGTAAAGGTCAAGGACGATTATGACGGCAAAGCGGCGTTAGAACTTTTGAATCGGATGCAGGAAGCCATTGACAATCTGGATATGGACGCGATGGATAAGGTCGTAGAGCAGCTTTCGAAGATGACACTGCCGGAGGAGCAGGAAACCTGTTTTGCGCAGATGCGGGAAGCGGTGGAAGGTCTGGATGTGGAAACTTGTGAAACGGTATTGACGCAGTGGAAAAGACTGCTGTGATCAAAAACAGGATCAGCGTAACAGAGAGGGAGAGACAGCGATATGTATAAGGTACTGCTTACGGGGAGTAACAGAACGATCATTAACGAGTTTTTTACTTATTTGGATTCCTATTTTGAATGTATGAGCACTTCGGACCGCTATGACGACATTGTCAATCATATCAAGTATGTGCGTCCGGATATATTCGTCTATTGTCTTTTCAAAGAGAAACCGGACGACCTGAAACGGTTTTCCAATATCGAGCGGCAGATCACGAGCCGCAATATTCCGCTCGCGATCGTGGGAGATTTTAACGATTGCAACGAATTTTCCAAAATGGTGCCGCAGATCGATCCGCTGGTGCTTCAAAAGCCGATCTCCATCCAGAACATTGCGGCGGCGATCATTGATCTGTTAAAGAAGCGAAAGGAAGCGGAAGGAACCGCCGCGGGAAATATTGCGCCTGACAGAGCGGTGCCGGGAGCGCCAGGAGCAGGCGGCGTAGTGGCACAGGGCGCAGCAGGAGCAGGCGGCGCGGCGGCACAGGGCGCAGCAGGAGCAGGCGGCGCAGTGGCACAGGGTTCAGCGGGAGCAGGCAGCGCAGTGGCACAGGGCGCAGCAGGAGCAGGCGGTGCGGCGGTGCCGGGCGCAGCAGGAGCAGGCGGTGCGGCGGTGCCGGGTACGGCAGGCATAGCGGTTTCTGACAGGGATTATGCGGCTTCGCCGCAGGCGGTTCGCCGCAAAAAGCATATTTTGATCGTGGACGACGACAGCAGGGTCCTGCGGATGCTCAAAGGGTATCTGGCGGAGCGCTATGAGCTTGCGACCGCGATCAACGGCAGGGTGGCGCTGAAATTTCTGGAGACGAAAGAGACCGATCTGGTATTGCTGGATTATGAGATGCCGGAGGAAAACGGAGCGGCCGTATTGGAAAAGATCCGCGCCAATGAAAAGACAAGAAAACTGCCGGTTGTTTTTTTGACGGGTGTGACCGAGGGAAATAAGATCAAGGAAGTACTGGCATTGAAGCCGCAGGGGTATCTGTTGAAGCCGGTCGATATGGAGAAGGTTTCCTCAACGATCAAGGGGATTTTGGGATAAGGGAGCAGGAAAGATGTTTTTACCGGATAAGATACGGACGCTGCTCGCGGACGAACAAGGTACGGCGGATGAGATCGGCATGTCCGCCGCCACGGTTCATGTTTATCGGGATCGGGTCTTAAAAGTGCAGGAATGCAGTGAGGAAGCGGAAAACGAATATCGGATGATGCGCTGGCTGCGCGGAAAACTCCCGGTTCCTGAAATCTATGCTTACGAGGAAGCGGACGGCAGATCGTATCTGCTCATGAGCAGATGCAGGGGGAGTATGGCGTGCGATCGAAAGTATCTGGAACAGCCGGAAGTTTTGTGCAGGCTGCTCGCGGACGGGTTAAAAAAGCTGTGGAGTGTTCCGGTTTCCGACTGCCCGACCGATCAGCGGCTGTCCCGTAAACTGGAAGCGGCAAAATACAATGTGGAACACGGTCTGGTGGACTTAGATAACGTGGAGCCGGATACGTTCGGCGAAAACGGATTCCGGAACCCGGAGGAGTTACTGCAATGGCTTTCTGATCACAGACCGGAGGAGGAACCGGTCTTATCCCATGGAGATTACTGCCTGCCGAACCTGTTCGGCGTTCAGGACAGGGTGTCGGGATATATCGACCTAGGCAGGATGGGCGTTGCGGATAAATGGTGCGACATTGCGCTTTGTTATCGCAGCGTATCCCACAATGTCAGCGGAAAATACGGATATTGCGGGGACGTTGCCACGGCGGGATACGACGACGGGCTGCTGTTTCGGGAATTGGGACTTGCACCCGATCAGGAGAAGCTCCGCTATTATCGGCTTCTGGACGAGCTGTTTTGAGCCGGATGCCGGGTATGCGGTCCGGCGAAAAATGGGGAATGGCAGGATAGAAGCGCTTGGAATCGTGTCGTGCAGATTGAAAAAAGGAGTATGGACAACAAAAATGAAACTGATTCACCTTTCTGACCTTCATTTGGGAAAGCGCGTCCATGAGTTTTCCATGCTGGAGGAGCAGAATGAGATCTTACAAAAAATCCTTGCCGTTGTGGATGAGGAACAGCCGGACGCGGTACTGATCGCCGGGGACGTCTACGATAAATCCGTGCCGTCCGTGGAGGCGGTCGCGCTGTTCGATGAGTTTCTGGTGCGGCTTTCGGAACGGAAACTGACCGTTATAGTCATCAGCGGGAACCATGACTGCGCGGAACGGCTTTCGTTTGGCGGCAGGCTCATGACTAAGAGCGGCATCCGCATATCTCCGGTCTATCGCGGCGCGGTGGAGCCGGTCACGCTTCATGACGCATACGGCAGTCTGCATATCTATCCGCTTCCTTTTGTGAAGCCCGCGCATGTGCGGGGGTGGTTTCCAGATGAAACAATCGAGAGTTATACGGATGCATTGCGCGTTGCAGTCAAAAAAATGAACATTGACCGAAACGATCGCAATGTCTTAGTTACGCACCAATTTGTCACGGGGGCAAGCCGTTCGGATTCCGAGGAGCTCTCGGTCGGCGGCAGCGACAACGTGGATGCCTCGGTGTTTGACGGCTTTGACTATGTGGCGCTCGGACATCTGCACACGCCGCAGAACTGCGGGGACGGGCATATCCGCTACTGCGGCACGCCGCTCAAATATTCTTTTTCCGAGGCAGGCGGTCAGAAGTCCGTCTCCGTCATTACGCTCGCAGAAAAAGGGACATGTGCGGTGCGTACGGTGCCGCTCGTGCCGGTACACGATATGAAAGAAATCCGGGGAACATATGAGGAACTGACGCAAAGGAGTTTTTATGAGCATACGTCTTATCCGGAGGATTATCTGCATATCACGCTGACGGACGAGGAGGACATTCCGAACGCGCTCGGCAGACTGCGGACCATCTATCATCGTTTGTTACGGCTTGATTATGATAACCGGAGGACGCGGAACGGGGAACAGATCACGGGGACGATGGATGCGGAGCGCAAGACGCCGCTCGCCCTGTTTGAGGAATTTTATGAAAAACAGAACGGTCAGCCGATGAACGCGGAGCAGACGGCGTGGCTGACCGGCATGATCCGGCAGATCTGGGAATAGGGAAGAAAAAGGAGAATGCGCGATGAGACCGATAAAACTAACAATGTCTGCATTCGGACCCTATGCGGGGACAACGGTTTTACAGATGGACGAGCTGGGAGGAAGCGGGCTATACCTCATCACAGGCGATACCGGCGCGGGAAAAACGACGATTTTTGACGCGATGACATTTGCGCTGTACGGAAAGGCGAGCGGGGAGAACCGGGAACCCGCCATGCTGCGCTCCCAGTATGCGGAGCCGGATACGCCGACCTTTGTGGAGCTTGTGTTTGCATATGCGGGCAAAAATTACACGATCAGACGCAATCCCGAATATGAGCGGCCGGCAAAACGCGGCGGCGGGACGACGACGCAAAAAGCGGACGCCGCGCTTTGGTATCCGGACGGCAGAATCCTCACAAAACAGCGGGAGGTGGATGAAGCGGTCCGGGACATCATCGGCATAGACCGCAGCCAGTTTACGCAGATCGCGATGATCGCGCAGGGAGATTTTCTAAAGCTGCTGCTCGCGCCGACGGAAGAACGTAAAAAAATATTCCGCCGCATTTTCCGGACGGAGCTGTTTAGTGAGCTTCAGGAGCAGTTAAAAAAAGAATCGGCTAAGATCAAAAGACAGCTTGACGACGAGCGGCTGGGTATGGGGCACCAGATCCGTTCCATCCGCTGTGCGGAAGAGGATGTGCGTGCGCAGGATGAGCTGCGAAAGGCGGTGAACGGGGAACTGACGTTTTCGGATATGATGAGTCTGATCGACGCGGTACTGTTGCGCGACCGGAATGAGGAAGAACGGCTTGCGGGGGAAATCGCGCGAAACGAGGAGGAACTGACAAAGCTCACGGAGGCGCTCGGAAGGGAGGAGGCGTTACAAAAGGCGCGTACAAGTCTGCGGAAAGCAGAGGAAGAACTGGCGGATGAGCTGCCGCGCAGGGAACAGGTTTTCTCTGCATGGAATGCGGAGAAAGAGCGGGCAAAAGAAAAGAAAACGCTGGCGGAATGGCTTGCTGTCTGCGGGGCGGAAGGAATGCGGGACGGGCGGTCCGATCAAGCGACTGCCGCAGTCAATTTGGAGTGCAGGACGCTGGACGAGTGGCTTGTCCGACTGGAGACGTCCCTGCCGGAATACCGGGAGCTCGACGAGAAAAAGCGGAGTATTGCGGCATTGACCGAGCGGTTTGACCTCTGTAAAGAGCAATGCATACAGAAGGAGGAGCGCTTTGCGCAGCTCACACAGGAGATCGCGTTGCAGAAAAACGAACGGCAGGAGCTTGCACATGCGGGCGAGGAGCGGCAGAGTCTTCTTTTTATTAAGGGCAAGTTGAAAGAGCGCCTTGCGGCATTGGAGGACTTAAAACATACGCTGGAAGAATACGAAACATTGGCGGATGCGTGCAGGAAGGCGCAGGAGGCGTACCGGCAGGCGCGCGCGGAGGCGGGGAACGCGAAGGAGGCATATGAGCGGGACAACCGCAATTATCTGGACGCGCAGGCGGGGATTCTCGCAGAAACCTTAAAAGAGGGAGAGCGCTGTCCGGTCTGCGGCGCGCTGGAGCATCCGTATCCGGCGCAATGTCCGGCGGAAGCGCCGGGCAGGGAAGAACTGGAGCGCAGCAGGGCACGGGCGGAGCGTATGCAGGAAAAAGCCGCCGAGGAGAGCAAGCGCGCGGGAGAGGCTTCCGGAAAAGCGGAGGAGAAGCGCAGGGCGCTCGCAGAGCGTGCGGCAACGCTTTTGACGGCGGAAGAAACGGATCGCGGCGGTCCGCGCGGCGAAAGTCAGCAGAGCGTCAGTCCACAGTGCGGGCAGGAAGCGGAAGGGCGGGAGCCGGACACGGAGCAGAGCGTCGCCGCATACCGCGAACAGGCGGACAGACAGAAGGCGGACACGGAGGCGGAGCTTGCCGCGTGCCGCGGGCGGATCGCCAAAGAGGAAGCGCGTATTGCAAGGCGGGATGCGTTAGATCAAAGCATCCCGAAAACGGAGGAGACGGCGGCGGCACTGAAAGAAGAACTCGACGGGCTGGAAAAAGAAATCGCGTCCTGTACGGCGCGGAAGGAAGAGGCGGAAGCCGCATGGGAACAGCTTTCGGGACGGCTGTTTTTTGGGAGCGGAGAGGAGGCGGAGCTGGCGCTGACAGCGATGCGCCGGCAGCAGGAGGCGCAGGGCGCGGCGCTGGAACGGACGCAGCGCGAAAAAGAGAATCATGAGAAGCGCGTCGGCGCGCTGGAGGGACAGATCGCGCAGATGAAAGAACAGCTTGCGGACGCGCCTGAGAGCCATGCGGAAGAAAGCGCGGAGCAAAGGGAACGTCTTCTTTTTCAAAAAAGGGAACGGACAAAGGAGAAAGAAACCGTTCATGAGAGACGGGCATCCAATGAGCGCAGCAGGGAGCAGCTTGCCGCACAGGAGGAAGCGGTCAGAAAGACGGAGGAACACTGGATCTGGGTGAGGGCGCTCTGCGACACGGCGAACGGAACCTTAAGCGGCAGGGAAAAGATCATGCTGGAAACCTATATTCAGATGACCTATTTTGACCGCATCATCGCGCGCGCCAACACGCGTTTTCTGATGATGAGCGGCGGGCAGTATGAGCTGGAGCGGCGTAAGGAGGCAGAGAACCGCGTCAGCCAGAGCGGGCTGGAGCTGAACGTGGTCGATCATTATAACGGCACGCACCGCAGCGTAAAGACGCTTTCGGGAGGAGAATCCTTTTTAGCGTCCCTTTCGCTTGCGCTGGGGCTTTCCGATGAAATTCAGGCGTCTGCGGGCGGCATCCGCTTAGACACAATGTTTGTGGACGAGGGATTTGGTTCTCTTGACGAGGAGACGCTGGAGCAGGCGATGAAAGCGCTTGCCGGACTGACGGAAGGGAACCGGCTGGTCGGCATGATCTCCCATGTCGCGGCGCTCAAAGAACGGATCGACAGGCAGATCGTGGTGACAAAGGACAAAAGCGGCGGCAGCCGCGCGCGGATTTCGGTGTGAAGGGATGCGCGGGCAGAAGATAGCAGGTGCGTTTTTAGAAATAGAATCGGGGCGTGCCGAAATCCAAATAGAAAGTTAGAAAAAAGCATAGAAAGCCTATTAACAAATGCACACATATCACCGATAATATAAGTAGAAACTGTAAAGCAGCGTCGTAAACGGATTTACGAAGGAAGATCAAGGAGGAAAAGAGCATGAGCATGGATGTATCAGGAGTAAACAGCCAGTACGGTCAATATTACACCGGCACCGCATCAAGCAGCACAAAAGCGGCGGAGAAAGCGACAACGGAACAGAACAAGTCTGGTGCGACCGTTGAGATTTCCGGAAGCGGTATGAAAGCATATGAGAACAGCAAGAGCGAGGGCAGCGTTACCGCGAAAACGGATAAGTACGCAACGGCAAAGAAGTCCGAGAGCGACCGCGCAGCGATCGTAAAGCAGATGCAGGCGGAGCAGGAACAGCGCAATGCCAGCATGATGAACATGGTAAAGAAGATGCTCGGACATCAGACGGCAGCCGCGACCGGAAGCGACAGCATCTGGAGATTCCTTGCAAGCGGTGATTTCACTGTAGACGCGCAGACGAAGCTGGATGCGCAGGAGGCGATTTCCGAGGACGGATATTACGGCGTAAAGCAGACTTCCCAGCGTTTATTTGATTTTGCACAGGCGCTTGCGGGCGACGATGTAGACAAGATGAAGGAAATGCAGGCTGCGATCGAGAAAGGTTATAAGCAGGCAACCGGCGCATGGGGCAAGGATCTTCCTACCATCTGTCAGGAGACCATGGACGCGGTCAACGGCATGTTCGATGACTATTATGCAAGCAAGAACTAAAAAGAGCGCAAAATAAAACGAAAGAACATAAAGGCAGCCGCAGGTGCGATCGGGATGATTGTAGCTGCGGCTGCTTTATATAGTTATAGTAGGAAAGACTATGAACCCGGAAGAAAAATCTGGAAGAATCGCAAAGCGCTTCTTTGAAAGAGCTTCGCGCAGGCGAAACTCTTTTTTTTACTTATAGAAAATTCCGTGACCTGTAAAGAACTGCAGAAGGCAGTTCTTTGAAAGAGCTTCGCGCAGGCGAAACTCTTTTTTTTACTTATAGAAAATTCCGTGACCTGTAAAGAACTGCAGAAGGCAGTTCTTTGAAAGAGCTTCGCGCAGGCGAAACTCTTTTTTACTTATAGAAAATTCTGTGACTTGTAAAGAACTGCAGAAGGCAGTTCTTTGAAAGCGTGCGAAGCACGATTTTTTACATGCCAAGCCCTTTCATCAGAATAGCGAAGGACGGCGCATCGGGCATGAATATAAAAAATCCGCGCACGTCTGCGGCTTCCGCCCGAAGCTGCGACTGAACAAACAAAATTTTGTTGTTGTCTTTCATGGCAGCGGCAAAAATATTTTCAATCGTATCCATAACGACGGTCGGAACGGATTCGTCGATCGTTAAGCCGGTCATAGTAGAAAGGCTGTTGATATAGGAAGCCGTGATGATATTGCCGACCTCCTGCATGGCGGATGATTTCATTTCATCCGGCAGGGTGGCGGGATCCATGCCCCCTGTCATAGCGGAGACCAGACTATCGACGCTTTCGCGATGTAAGAGAAACAGCATACGTCCGCGAATATCTCCCACAATATCCAAATAGACGCCGACCATATGCTCGTGTCCTTCGGAGCGGATATAGCTGCATGCTTCCGACGCATCAATCAGACGCACGGTCGTGACACTGAGCCGGATTGTAACGTTATTCATCATTTGGGAAAGAGCGGTTGCAGCATTACCGGCGCCGATGTTTCCTAATTCGTTTAATGCATCCTGAAAAATTTCCGTTTTTTTTGCTGGATCGATCTGATACATGGTCAACTCCTTTTATCATGGGAGACGCTGCTGAAAGCGGTATATTCTTTGTACAATAACAGAATAGCATAAAGCGAAAAAAAGCGATAGATGGAAAATCAACTTTTTCTAAAATAAAAAGAATCCGCTAAAGACGAATATCAAAATGCGCCTGTCGCGGACCAAATCGTGCTTTGCACGATACGGATTACAAAAATCCGATAAGGTAAAAAGAGTTTTGCTGCCGCGGAACTCTTTGAAAGATCTTCGAAAAGAAAAGCGCCTGTTTTTCTTGGAAAATCCGATAAATGAGACACGGGGGATTCGAACCCCCGACAACTTGATTAAAAGTCAAGTGCTCTACCAACTGAGCTAGTAT
>JAMPAG010000001.1:96474-101477 GCA_023667365.1 bacterium
CGAAGGGATTCGAACCCCCGACCCACGGCTTAGAAGGCCGTTGCTCTATCCAACTGAGCTACGAACACACAGCCTCAAGGCTATCAACATTTCCATATTATACGGATAAATGGCGGTCTTGTCAATTGTTTTTTTTCTGAATGGTTGCTTTTTTTTGTGCAAAATGATATGGTAGAGGCTGGGTTGAAAAAAGGACATTTCCGGTCGGCGGAATTTAGGGCTGCGCCCAGCCTGCTGGGATCGGCGGGACGGAGAAAGCGTCAGGTTCCGTAAGTGAGACGGGACGGAGAAAGCGTCAGGTTCTGTAAGCGAGACGGGATGGAGAAAGCGTCAGGTTCCGTAAGCGAGACGGGGCGGAGAAAGCGTCGGATTGCGCAAGAGCGGATTACATAGGAGAGTGAAGAGAACAATGGCAGGGAGAGAGACAGGAAAAGAAATGAAAAATGAAGTAGGAAAAGAGACAGAAAAAGAAACGAGTAAAGAAATAAGAAAAGAAACGGGTAAAGAAAATAAAATGGGCGTGATGCCGGTAAACCGGCTGTTGTTAAGCATGTCGCTTCCGATGATGCTGTCCATGCTCGTGCAGGCGCTCTATAATATTGTAGACAGTATCTTTGTGTCCAAGATCAGTGAAGACGCGCTGACAGCCGTGTCGCTTGCATTCCCGATCCAGACGCTGATGATCGCTTTTTCGGTCGGAACCGGCGTGGGCGTCAATGCGCTGCTCTCGCGCTCTCTCGGTGAAAAAAATACGGAGCGCGCCAATCAGGTGGCGACGAACGGCATTTTTCTCGCGTTTGTCGGATACGTTCTTTTTGTATTGATTGGCATCTTTGTGACGGATCCTTTTTTCAGAACACAGACCAGTGCACAGGAAAACAGTGAGCTGATTATGCGTTATGGCACGACTTATCTGCGCATTTGCTGTGTCTGCTCGATCGGTCTGTTTGTGCAGGCGATGACGGAGAAACTGTTACAGTCTACGGGCAAGACCGTACTTGCCATGGTCACACAGATGACGGGCGCGGTCATCAATATCATTCTCGATCCGATCCTGATCTTCGGTTATTTCGGACTGCCGCGCATGGGCGTGGCAGGAGCTGCGACCGCGACAGTCATCGGGCAATGTGTGGCGGCGGTGCTTGCCGTAATCCTGAATCAGTTAAAAAATAAGGAAATCCGTGTGAGCTTCAGACAATCTCCCGTGAATCCGCGTATGATCGGGGAAATATACAGGGTCGGGGTTCCGTCCATCGTTATGCAGGCAATCGGTTCGGTCATGACTTACGGCATGAATCTGATCTTAATGTCGTTTTCCTCGACGGCGGCCGCGGTATTCGGCGTTTACTTTAAGTTACAGAGTTTTGTGTTCATGCCGGTGTTCGGCTTAAATAACGGAATGGTGCCGATCATTGCCTATAATTACGGCGCCGGAAAGCGGGGCAGGATGATTAAGACCATCAAGCTGAGTATCGCGTATGCGGTCGGGATGATGGCAGTCGGATTTTTGGTGTTCCAGATCATACCGGACAAGCTGCTCCTGCTGTTTGAGGCATCGGAGGAAATGTTGAAGATCGGTATGCCGGCGCTGCGCGCCATTAGCTGCTGTTTTATTTTTGCGGGATTCAGTATTGTGGTCGGTTCTGTATTCCAGTCGCTTGGCAAGGCGTTTTACAGTATGATCGTATCCATTGCGAGACAGCTTTTGGTGCTGCTGCCGGCGGCGTATATTCTGGCGAAGCTGTTCGGGCTGAACGCCGTATGGTATTCGTTCCCGATCGCCGAGCTGATTTCGTTAGGACTTTCCACGATCTTTTTTATCCATATTTACCGCACGATCATCAAGCATGTAAGGGATGAGGAAACGCGGGCAATGTGATTGCTGCGCTGAAGGATAAGGAAATGCGGCATTGTCTGCTATCATACGGATAAACGGGTTAGGGAGGGTGTGTGCATGAAGCGCTTGCTGTTATTGGTTTCTGTGATTTTCTTATTGTTTTGTACCGGTTGCGGGAAGGATGGGCAGGAGCCGGCTGTGCAGGGGCAGAGCGATTCGGCGCAGAGCGGGCAGGGACAGGACAGATCGGAGCAAAGTGAAACGGAAACTACGCAGGAGCAGGGCGAAGCAACGCAGAACGATTCGGCGCAGAGCGGGCAGGGACAGGACGGATCGGAGCAGAGCGGACCGGAAACTGCGCAGGAGCAGGGCGAACCGACGCAGAGCGATTCGGCGCAGGTGGTAACGGAGGATGTGATTCTTATTACAACGGAGGCGTCCCTTGCGGACGGAAGGACACTGACGCTTGCGGTTGTGGGAAAGAAGTTAAGTGAATACTTTTACGGGGTCAGCGAGGTTCGCGTTTATGACGGGGATGCGTTGATTCAGACTGTTTTTGCGGCGGATGCGATCGTGGCATATGAAAGAGGGACGTTCTTATCGGAGGATTCAGAGGGAACGCAGCCGGACGGAAGCGGAGAATTGTCGGCGGACGAAAGGAACGAATTGCCGGAGTACATGAAATATACGGAGTGCTGGTCGATAGAGGACACAATAGCGGTGTTAGACTTTAATTTTGACGGGAACACGGATTTTGGGCTGTTCGGATGGGTACCAAACAACACAATTCCCTATTATTATTGGGCATGGGATGAAGCCGCGGGACAGTACGCTTATGTCTTTACATTGCAAGGCGTCGAGGTGCATCCGGAAACGGGAGAAGTGTCAGCCGGATACAAATCGGGAGAGGCGGGTTCGCGGTACACGACGGACTATTTTGTGCCGGATGGGGACGGGGAGCTTTATATGGTCCGCCGGGAGATTTTGGACTGGAAGCAATCAGCGGATGGCGAGCGTCCGGCGCTGGAAATCTGGGTGCCGCGGGATGGTGTGGAAATTTCGGCAAGAGCGGTATCGGACTCGGGTCTTGAAGATGAGTTGGTTTTAGTGCGCAGGGAGATCCCGACAGCGGAGGTTCATGACGATAACACCGTTTCTTATTTTACGGAAATCTGGGAACTTAAGGACGGCACGCTGCAGTTGACGGGCAGGGAAGACGATAAACAGGAGTGATGGAACGCAAGCGTTTAACGAAAAAACGATGATGTGACGCGGGCGGAATTTATTTCCGCGATCTCTTTACAAAATCAGATGGGATATGGTATGATGACTAAGCTGTCGTGAAAAAGAAATACGGCAGACATGTTTGCGGATATGGCGGAATTGGCAGACGCGCCAGATTTAGGTTCTGGTGGGAGACCGTGCAGGTTCAAGTCCTGTTATCCGCATCAGAGGGCGCGAAGCAGAACACGGATGGTTCAGGTTTCGCGCCGTTTTGCGTATCAGAGGGCGCGAAGTCGAACACGAGTGGTTCAGGTTTCGCGCTGTTTTGTGTATCAGGCTGGATGCAGGGAGCAGTCTTTGCGGTTTATGTTATTTTCTAAAACAGACAGCAAAAGACCCCGTATTGCTGCGAGGTCTTTTACTTTGAATGATTGAATGAAATAGGTGGGGTGACATTCCCACATTTCCATCCAGAGTGACGGCGCCCGTTCCGTCCTCTGCTTTCATTCAATATAGCTTATGCTCTGCTGACCTTATTATGCAATAAGACAATCAATTGTCAAGTCTCTTTAATGTGTCCTCCGATATGAAATTTTTTACGCGCGCAGGATTCAATGTATAAAGAGAACGTGCATAATAGACATTTTGTAAACTTATGCGGACAGCTGCTTTAACAAAATCTCCGTTTGGGCTATACTCCTTTGTAAACTCAATAGAATTGTCTTTCCTATTTTGACCGACATAATCGGGATCGGATGGTTTCTATATCGGCGCTGTATTTTTTGAAATCATGGGGATGGGAAATTTTCATATGAGCGATGTCGGGGGACCGATATGCAGATTGGCGTTCCGGCGGAAATGGATGATCAGATTGAAAAATCAGAGATTTCGGATATTGAAAAATCAGAGATTTCAGATATTCATTGGCATATTTGTGAATATCTGATATGATGAGTATAAATGTCAGGTTACTGTCCGTGGAAAATCTGTTTTCGATTCAGTAGGCGGCTGCGAAACGCAAACGCCTGCCAATTCAAGCGTGAAAGGAAGAAACAGCGGTGAAACAGACGCTTACGAAATGTCAAAATAAAAAACAGGGCATGTGCAGAATCCTTTTGTCTCTACTGCTGATCGCACTGCTTAGCGCAGTGTCAGGCTGTGCGAAAGAAGACAGGTCGGGAAGCGGCGTGCGCGATATTGTGCCGGAGAACGGAATCGGTGCGGACGGTATGCCGACGGATGGAACGGACGGAAGCATCGGGACAGGCGGCGCGGGAATCTCCGGCGGGGCAACGGACGCGACAGGCGGCGCAGGAATCCCCGGCGGGGCAACGGACGCGACAGGCGGCGCGGGAATCTCCGGCGGAACAACGGACGCATCGGGCGGCACGGGAATCTTTAGCGGGGCAGACGGCGGACAGGAGACGGCGCAGGTCGGACGGCTTACGCTGACGCTCCCGGCAGGCTATCAGGAAGCGACCACGGGCGGACTGTACCTCAATCAGAATTATCCCGACGACCAGTCCAATGTGTATATTTACACGACGGAAAAAACAACGGATTTTGCGCAGGTGATGGCGGACGGCGCAGAACAGTTCGTCCGATATTTGGCGGACTCGTATGAACAACAGTATGCGGAGAGACCGGAAATCACGCTTGTGCGCTACGAAGCGGCGGATGTCGGGGGCAGACCTGCCTATGTGGTGGAGCTCTCGTATGAACTCAAAGAGGTGCATTACGAACAGCTTGAATATATTGTCGATGCGGACAAGACCTATTATATTGCGTTTTCCCAAGTGGGGACGGATTCGTGGATAGACGCGTTCCGTGTCAGTGCGGGGACGATGTTTTTTTCGGAAGAGGAATAGAGGAAGATTCTTCCACTTTGCTTGAGTTTCCGCAAACTGTAATCAAAAATCGGGTATATCAGTCCAAAGTGCCA
>JAMPAG010000001.1:101577-109352 GCA_023667365.1 bacterium
AGGGACGGGAAGAAGGAATAGAAGAAGGACGGGAGCAGGGACTTGCGGAGGGAAAGACGGCCGGTATTGCGGAGAGTATTTTTAAACTGTTGAGTGATATGGGAGAAGTGCAGTGCTCAGTGCAAACTATGATTCGTGCGCAGAAGGACGAAACAATTCTTCTCACATGGCTTGGATTTGCGGCGAAAGCACAAAGCATTGAGGAATTTACAGCGCAGATATATGCGCAGCCGGTAAATGGCTAGAGAGGATAAAGCGCGAATGACAGGTTTCTATTCCGTTCTGCATATATTGGTGGACGGCGTGTGCGCGATGGCAATGTTCGGAACGTTTCTTCCGATGGCGCATGGGTATTTTTCTATCCTGCTATATAATTTTTGTGCGTTTGCCATGCAGATGCCGTTTGGTGTGCTGTTGGATATGCTGAACGGGAAG
Organism: bacterium; assembly: GCA_023667365.1. Lineage (GTDB taxonomy): Bacteria > Bacillota > Clostridia > Lachnospirales > Lachnospiraceae > DLAJ01. Next base: position 102,013 of record JAMPAG010000001.1, read on the forward strand.
AATGAAAAAAAGAAAACGGATTTCGCATTGCTTACGGTGGCTGCCGGTGTGATGCTTACGATCGCGGGAGCCGTGATACATCCGGTCGTCTTGGGAATCGGAAACGCGCTGTTTCATGTCGGCGGCGGTGTGGGAACGATACGTGATGGCGGAAACGGCGGGCATATCGGCGCCGTTCAGCCGGAAGCGACAGGCGATGGCGGAAGCATTCTGCACGGCGCCAATGTGGGAAACGAATCCGGCAGCCGCGGCGATGGCATTCGGGAAAAGCGTCTGGCTGCGCGGCTTGGGGTATTTGTCGCGCCGGGGGCACTGGGTCTGTATGCGGGGACGCTGCTTGCCCAAAATGGCATATGGAAGCCTTGTTTTTGGGTAGTAAGTGTTTTGATGTTGATATTGTGCGGGGGTGCGGCGCGGATCCGCATCCGACAGCGTATGCGGCATGGGCGGGAGTCATATGCGGAAGCGGCTTCCAAAATGGAACCTTCCGAAATGGAAAATGCCAAAACGGAAAAAGCAGGGAGCGGCAGGCGCCGTGCAAGCCTGCGTCTGGCGGTCTGTTGTCTGCGCGTTGTTATTTTACGGTCCTATATCGGGATGGCGGCGTCATTTTCTTGGAAAAGCGGCGTTTTGGCAGGAACTTTGAGCGTGCTTGCCGTGGCGGGAGGAAAAGCGGCGGGCGGAATGTTATCCGCATGGAAAGGATCGGTCAAAACGGCGGCAGTATCGTTATTTCTGGCGGCAGCCTGTTATTTTTGTTCCGGTGTGATGCCGGCCGGACTGGCGGCGCTGTTTTTGTTTCATATGACAATGCCGATCACGCTGTATTGGATGGTGTGTGCATTTCCGCAAATGCCCGGTTTTGCGTTCGGCTGTCTGACCTTTGCGCTGTTTTTGGGATTTATACCGGTATATTTGGGGATGCCGGCGTTTCTTCCGGGAAATGTTCTGGGCTGTGCGGGCAGTCTGATTTCCCTGCTTCTGCTGGCGGCGGCGACAGGAAAAGGTGAAAGGAGGACGCGGTGAGAAACGATCTTCTTGAAATGTTTGGCGTTTCTTTGGTGATGACGATCGCGCTGGAACTGACCGCGGTGTTCGGGTGCACGCAGCTTCGAAAAAAATACGGTCTGCCGGAAACGGCGGACAGCGGTTCTGCCGGCGGCCCCAAGCGCGGTTCTGCCGGCGGTCCCGGACGGGCGGGGAATGGCGGCTTGTTACCCGCACTGCAGGGACGAAACGGTTTTCTGCTGGTGATTCTGGTGAATGTGCTCACCAATCCGGCGGCGGTTTTGCTGTGCTGGCTGAGCCGTTCCTATATGCCGCAGATACCGCAGATGCCGGTTCAGCTTGCGGTAGAGGCGGTAGTCGTGTCGGTGGAGGCGTGGATTTACTGCCGCTTTGCCAAAGAAGAAGGCTGGAAGATCGATCATCCGGTTTTCCTGTCGGTCGCGGCGAATCTGTGTTCATGGCTGACCGGCATGCTGGTGCAGGCGGCAAAAAGGTAAAGTCAGAGAAAATAGAGAAACTCAGAAATACCAGAGAAAATACAAATGGCAGAAGCGTTAGAAAAACAGGAAAATGGAAAGAATAGCGGGCACACCCGAATCCGGGCAGGAAATGCGAAGCTTTGGGAAAACAGGAAGGAAAGAGTGGAATTTATGAAAAAATGGACATGCATTTTGGGAGCGGTGTTTTGTTTTTTACTCTGTACGGTTTCTGTGCAGGCGGATGTAATCTGGGAGCCGCAGGATTCTTTTTATGAAAAACATGCGGCGGAATGTGATTATGTAAACCGTCAATACAGTGCAAACGGTCCGGACGGCGTGGTCATTTTGTATGAAAGTCCGGAATCGGATAAAGTGATCGCAACATGGGAAAACGGTTACAAAGTGCGTATTTCGCACACATATGAGGATGAGCGCGGAATCCTGTGGGGGATCAACATGGGTGATCAGACCGGATGGATGCCGATGGAGTATATGAAAGTGATTTATGATTCGACTTCTTTTTGGCAGGATTATGGCGGTCAGATTGTCAGCGAGTACGGTGTGCTGGAAGAACAATTCCGGGATGAGGACGTTTATTTTTGGCGTTATCCGGGCGCGGAGACGTTCGATATTGTCAGCCTGAAGGATTGGGAAGAACTGCCGCAGTACAGCAGTGTGTATACGGATGAGGCGGGACATCGCTGGGGTTATATCGGATATTATTACGGGTATCGGGACGTCTGGGTATGTATTGACGCGCCGACGGCGGACTTAGAGACCCTGTATCCGGACGGCGTGCCGCAGATCGAAAAAGACGATGCGGCGGAAGGGCAGGAAAACGGAGAACAGGAGCGGATCACACCGCAGACAAACAACAAAACCGTCATGATCGTCGTGTCGCTGGTGGTACTGGTCGTGCTTGTGACGGCGGTGCTGCTTGCGGTGTTAAAGAAACGGGGAGATTCGAGTGAGAGCCAAGATGGACAATAACGACATTCTAAAAATCGCCATGGAGCAGTCGGCGGAGGACATTCATTGCGAGCCGTCGGATTTCGTGCGGGAGACGAATGTGATCGTTTCATCCGTGATCGGAAAGAACGCGCGAAAATATTATAAGGAGCCGGTCGTCTGCAATCTAGTGTCGTATGGAAATAATATTGTTGCGTCCGTAAAAGACGACGTGCGGGAAATCGTTGAGGCGTATATCGGGAAATTTGAATATTATCATTGCTTCGAAACGCCGAATCTGCACTGGTTGAACGAACGTCTGGCAGGGAAGGGCGGAAAGATTTGTTTTATGGCGGAATACTATCTGCCGGACGTAACAAAACTGCGCGCTCTGGAATGCGGTTATGAAATGCGCCTGCTGGGACAGCAGGATTTTGCAGCGTTGTATGTGCCGGAGTGGGGAAACGCGCTCTGTGAGGACAGAAAGGAATTGGATGTGCTTGGCGTCGGCGCATACGATCAGGGAAAACTGATCGGACTGGCGGGATGCTCCGCCGACTGTGACGGGATGTGGCAGATCGGCGTGGATGTGCTGCCGGCATACCGGAGACAGGGAATCGCCGCGGCGCTTACAAGCCGCCTTGCCGTTGAGATTCTTGAAAGAGGGAAAGTGCCGTTTTATTGTTCGGCATGGTCCAATATCCGCTCGGCGCGGAATGCGGCAAAAAGCGGTTTTCTGCCGGCATGGGTGGAAATGACGGCAAAGCCGGTGGAATTTGTGGAAGAAATGAACCGGTGATCATGTATTCCTTTGTTTTTTTATTGTTTTTTTGACCAACATATTGACTCCTGTAAAAACTCTGATACAATATATAGTATGCGGTATGAAAATTGTGTAGAGGGGTAACAGGAATGAAAATTATCAAAAGAAGCGGCTCGGAGGTCGGCTTCGATATGGAGAAAATCGAGGCTGCGATCAGAAAGGCAAACCTGAGTGTCGTGGACAGTGAGAAGATGTCCGACGAGCAGATTGGGAGGATTGCCGCAAGCGTGGAGAAGGCATGCGCCTCCATGCAGCGCGCGCCGAGCGTTGAGGAGATTCAGGATATGGTGGAGAACCAGATCATGAATCAGCGTGCTTTTTCTGTGGCAAGAAACTATATCACCTATCGTTACCGGAGAGCGCTCGTCAGAAAGTCCAATTCGACGGACGAGCAGATACTAAGCCTTCTTGAGTGTAATAACGAGGAGGTCAAGCAGGAAAATTCCAACAAAAATCCGACGGTCAACAGCGTACAGCGCGATTATATGGCGGGGGAAGTCAGCAAGGATATTACGAAGCGTTTTCTGCTGCCGGCCGATATTGTCGATGCGCATGAAAAGGGGATCATCCATTTTCATGATGCGGATTATTTTGCACAGCATATGCATAACTGCTGTCTGGTCAATCTCGAGGACATGCTGCAGAACGGGACGGTCGTCAGCGAGACCATGATTGATACGCCCAAGAGTTTTTCGACTGCGTGCAATATCGCGACGCAGAGCATTGCGCAGATCGCGTCGTCGCAGTATGGCGGGCAGAGTTTTTCGCTTGCGCATCTTGCGCCGTTTGTGCAGGTCAGCCGCTTAAAGTTCCGCGAGGAGGTCCGGAAGGAACTGGAGCTTGTCGGCGTTTCCTATGATGAGGAAATGGTAAACCGCATGGCGGAATGCCGCGTCAAAGAGGAGATCAACCGCGGCGTGCAGATGATCCAGTATCAGGTCATCACGCTCATGACGACAAACGGACAGGCGCCGTTTGTCACGGTGTTTATGTATTTGAACGAAGTTCAAGAAGGGCAGACGCGGGACGATCTGGCGGCGGTAATCGAGGAAGTACTGCGCCAGCGCATCAAGGGCGTGAAAAATGAGAAAGGCGTCTATATCACGCCGGCGTTCCCGAAGCTCATTTATGTGCTGGAAGAGGACAATATCAAGGAAGGCAGCAGGTATTGGGAGCTGACAAAGCTGGCGGCGGAGTGTACCGCAAAGCGCCTTGTGCCGGATTATATTTCCGAAAAGATCATGAAAAAATTAAAGCAGGGCGACTGCTATCCCTGCATGGGATGCCGTTCTTTTTTAACACCGGACAGATTCACGGAAACCGGGGCAGGGAATGTCGCGAACGCGCAGAATTACGAGCCCGGAAAGCATAAATATTACGGGCGCTTCAATCAGGGCGTCGTGACGATCAATCTTGTGGATGTGGCATGTTCTTCGAACGGGGATACGGGCAGGTTCTGGGAGATCATGGACGAGCGTCTGGAACTTTGCTACCGCGCGCTCATGTACCGTCATGAGCGGCTGAAAGGAACGCCGTCGGACGTTGCGCCGATTCTTTGGCAGAACGGTGCGCTCGCACGCTTAGAAAAAGGAGAAAAGATCGATAAACTGCTCTATGGCGGCTATTCCACCATTTCGCTCGGCTATGCGGGCTTGTGCGAATGCACCAAATATATGACGGGAAAATCCCATACGGATCCGGAAGCGACGCCGTTCGCGCTGTCGGTCATGCAGTACTTAAACGAGGCGTGCCGCAAGTGGAAAGCGGAGACGAACATTGATTTCAGCCTGTATGGAACGCCGTTGGAGTCTACCACATACAAATTTGCCAAGTGCCTGCAGAAGCGCTTTGGCGTCATTGAGGGCGTGACGGACAGAAACTATATCACGAACAGTTATCATGTGCATGTGACCGAGCCGATCAATGCGTTCGACAAGCTGAAATTCGAGGCGCAGTTCCAGGAGCTTTCGCCGGGCGGCGCGATCAGCTATGTCGAGGTGCCGGATATGCAGAATAATCTGGACGCCGTGCTTGCCGTCATGCAGTATATTTATGAAAATATCATGTATGCGGAGCTGAATACGAAAAGCGATTATTGCCAGGAATGCGGCTATAACGGAGAAATCCAGATCGTGACGGATGACCACGGCAAGCTGCTGTGGGAGTGCCCGAACTGCGGCAACCGCGATCAGGACAAAATGAATGTCGCGCGCAGGACATGCGGCTATATCGGCACGCAGTTCTGGAATCAGGGCAGGACGCAGGAGATCAAGGAGCGCGTGCTGCACCTATAAAGAACCGTCAGCCTATGCGGACGCATCACGGATTCGGCATCGAAAAGCGCCGAAACCGCTTTTGCGGACGGCATGACTGGACTTTGGGATGATTTGAGGACCTTCTATGAATTACGCAGAGATCAAGACCTGTGATATTGCGAACGGACCGGGGGTGCGGGTGTCGCTGTTTGTGAGCGGCTGCAATCACAGATGCAGGAATTGTTTTAATGAGATCGCATGGGATTTCGGCTACGGGAAGGAATTTACCCGCGAGACGATGGATCTGCTCATAAAGGAACTGAGTCCCTACTATATCCGCGGCCTGACGCTGCTCGGCGGCGAGCCGATGGAGTACGTCAATCAGGTCGGTCTGCTGCCGTTTTTAAGACGGGTAAAAAAAGAACTGCCCGATAAGGACATCTGGTGTTTTTCCGGCTATCTGTTTGACAAAGAGATCGTAGATGAAATGTGTCCCAAATGGGAGCTGACGCGGGAACTTTTATCCTGCATCGACGTCATGGTGGACGGCAGATATGTGGAGGAACTGCATGATATTACGCTGCGCTTCCGCGGTTCGTCGAACCAGAGGCTGATCGACGTGCAGAAATCGCTTGCGGAGCGGAAGGTCGTCCTGTGGGACGGGAAATAAATAGGAAAAAAATCAAAAATGGAGGATCACACAATGGCAACAGCATTTGAGGAGCATGGCGCGCTGACGGTGAAGGGGACGCAGCTGACGGACAGGAACGGGCAGCCGTTCCAGTTAAAGGGACCGAGCACGCTCGGCATCGTATGGTATCCCGAATACATCAATAAAGCGGCGTTTGAGACGATCCGGAATTGGGGCGGAAATCTGATCCGTCTTGCGATGTATACGGCGGAGGACGGCGGCTATTTAACGGACGGCGATCAGGAGTACTTGAAAGGTCTGATCGACACCGGCGTGAAGGCGGCGACGGAGCTTGGCATGTATGTGATCGTGGACTGGCATATCTTAAGCGACGGGAATCCGCAGAACAGCAAGGAGGAAGCAAAGAAATTTTTTGCCGAAATGACCAAAAAATATGCGGGCTATGACAATGTGCTTTATGAGATCTGCAACGAGCCGAACGGCGAGGGTGTGGACTGGCCGACAGTCAAAGCCTATGCGGAGGAGGTCATTCCCGTTATCCGCAAAAAAGCGCCGAACGCCGTTATTATTATCGGCACGCCGACATGGTCGCAGGACGTCGATCATGCCGCAGACGATCCGGTCGCGGGTGAGCAGCTCATGTATGCGGTTCACTATTATGCGGCGACGCACAAGCAGTATCTGCGCGATAAAGTCAGCTATGCATTGGACAAGGGACTTCCCGTGTTCATCAGCGAATACAGTAATTGCGATGCGTCGGGAAACGGCGATCTGGATGATGAGGAAGCGCATCAGTGGGCGGCGTTTGCGGATGCGCACTGCATGAGTTATGCACAGTGGAATCTGGCAAACCGTGACGAATCCTCCTCCATGATTAAGGTGCCCTGCACCAAAACGTCCGGCTGGGAAGACGACGATCTGACCGAGACCGGATTGTGGATGAAGAAAAGACTCCGCGGCGAAATCTGATCCGGAATGGAAAAAGAACCAAACCCGGAGAAAGAGGAGCAACCGGAGAAAAATGGGCAATCGGAGAAAAGCATGGATAGAGACAGCAGGTCGAGCGGAGAATGCGGTTACGCATGTCTTAATCGGTCTGCTGTTTTTGTCCTGTTTTCTGATACTTTTGAAAAAATAGTATTGACATCCTGCGATAAAGAGGTATACTAGACCTT
>JAMPAG010000001.1:109452-125427 GCA_023667365.1 bacterium
TGGTTCGTTGAGAAATTATATACGCCAAAAGGATTCTTTACGCCGCCTTATGAGACCGTAGGAAGCCTGAGAGCGCGCCTTAGTTCCATGTACCGGAGAGCAGAAGTGAAATCTGTGGAGGGCATGGCGGCTTTCCGGTGCAGGAAGGAGAGAACTTAAAAGTGACAATCCATGAATTTGGCAAAGAAAACGCAGAAAGCATCCTTCTGATTCATCCGTCTGTTGTGAGATGGGATTATTTTAGGGATGTGATTCCGTTTTTGGAGAAAAAATATCATTTAATCGTACCGGCGCTTCCGGGTTATGACATGGAAGATACGGGAGATTTTACAAGCGTGGAACAGATAGCGGACGAATTGAACGCATGGCTTAAGAAAAACGGATACGGGAGGCTGTATGCGGTTTACGGCTGTTCCATGGGCGGTTCCGTTGCGTTGATGGTCGCTCTTGGGAACAAGGTTCAGATTGAGCATTGCGTTATGGATGGAGGCATCACGCCCTACCGGCTTCCGTGGATCGTCACCAGGCTGATAGCGGTCAGGGATTTTGTTATGGTGATGCTTGGAAAATGGGGCGGTGTGAAACTTTTGGAGAAAGTATTTTCAACGGATGACTATTCCGAAGAAGAGATACAATATGTTGCGGATGTTCTAAAGCGCAGCAGCAGGAAAACTTTGTGGCGGACATTCGACTCCTGCAATAATTATAAAGTTCCGGATCCGGTTCCGAAGGTGCCGGTCAAAATCCATTACTGGTATGCGGATGGCGAGGAAAAAGAAAGGGCATGGGACATCAAATACATGAGAGAGAAATTCCCGGATACGGAATTTAAGGTTCTGCCCAAGCTCGGTCATGCGGGGCTGGTCTTACTGAAACCGGAACTGTTTGCGGATATGGTAAGCGGGTTAAGGTGATATGGTTTTTGCTTTGCAGTGTATGCATGTATGGCAGCACCGCGGCGGATGAAATATGGGTGAGGTTTGACGGATTCAGGGTAATAAAGGGATGGTGGAAGTTATGAGAAGCAAAAGAAAAATAATTTTGGCGTTACTTTGCGGTATGCTGGGCTGTGTTTTTATGGGCAGCGGCGACTGGCTGATGATGTATGGCAGCACCGCTTATCATGGAAATCTTTACTGGCTCACGGAGGGCGTGGCGCAGATTCCGGCATGGAGAAACGCCCTGTCCATGTTTGTGGCCTTTCCTGCCGTCCTGTTGTACGGGATCGCGCTGTTTACCACCGCAGGATTTGTGAAGCAGGAGAAACATAGGAAAATTTATCATTATCTGACGGCGTTCGGACTGACTCCATGGCTGTGTCTGCATTTGTTTTATGTCATGATCCTGTATGTATTTGCGTGGCTTGACGGAAATGGCTGTGAAGCGGCGGCACTGCCGGCTGCGGAGGCTCTTTTTTCACAGTTATCGTGGGTTATCGCATTCAGTGAGGCATTTATGCTTCTGCCTTTTTTGTACTGGTTTTACCTGCAGGTTTCCGGAAAAACGGTATTCCCGAAATGGATGGCATTTACGAATGTGTTGATCATTTATGGGGTTTTGCTGCTTGTGAAATCCGCAATGCCCGATACGCCGTTTCGGATTGGGTTTACCAACGGACTGATGAGCGAGAGTATGATTCTCTGGTTTGGAATTATGCTGGTATGGGTTGTACGGCATTTACAAACGGCAAAAAAGTCATGAACAACCTATTGCCATTCGGGAAAAAAGTGACTATAATAGAATCAAATATAATGGTCGGCGCAAAACGAGCCGATATATAAAATGACAGGGCACGGATGCCCGCCATGGTGCTTAAAACAAGGCGCAGAGATCAAAGGAGTGAGGGATATGTCAGTTTATATGAATCTGAAAACGGATTATTCAAGCTTATTTACCGGTCTTTCCGGGAGGAGCAGCACAAGCGTGTCGGGTAATTTCCTCGGCATCGACTTGACGGAGTATGCTTCCATTAAGAGCGGCGCGTACGGCAAGGCGCTGAAAGCGTATTATGCCAAGAATACGTCGAAGGTGAGCGGCAGCGATTCGGATGACGATAAGACGAAGAAGCAGTCCAACAGCAGCAAGCTTAAGGCGGACACGGCGAAGCAGGCGCTTTCCGAGATTAAGAGCGATGCAAGCAGTCTGTATTCCGCATCCTCGAAGCTGACGACGACCGGTACGAAGTCCTTATTTAACAAGAAGGACATTACGACGACAAACGAGGACGGCACGAAGACGACCAAAAATGATTATGACAGAAACGCGATTTATTCCGCGGTGAAGGATTTTGCGAAGGATTATAATGCGCTGATCGATTCTGCGGGCAGCGACGCGGCGGGCAATAGTACGGCGAGATCGCTTACCAGCATGATGAATCTGACGAATGTGTTTAAGGATCAGCTTGCCAAAGTCGGCATTACGGTGGAGAGTACCGGCAAGCTTACCGTGGACGAGGAAACGTTTAAGAATGCGGATATGCTGAAGGTGAAAGGGCTGTTCAACGGAGCAAACTCTTATGCGAGCAATATAGGCGGCTATGCATCGACGATCGGCTCCAGCGCATCCTCTGATCTGAATTACGGTAAGACCTATACATCTTCCGGCGCATACAATCCGTTTGAGAGCGGGTTGAATTATAACAGCTATTTCTAAATGGAGCGTCTTTGACGCGGTGACAAGATGATCGTTATAGAAAAAGTTCCGAAAATGATATGTTTTCGGAACTTTTTTGAGGCTGAAAACGAAATTCCCGATGTGAGGAAGGAAACATACATGATATTCGGCAGACATATCAACAGATACTATTTGAAATATGCGGGCTGGCTGATTCTGGGGCTGGCTTCGCTTGTGATTGTGGACTATTTACAATTGGAGATTCCGAAATTATACCGGCTGGTGATCAACGGTATGAACAGCGGCAGCGTCAGCGTGGACGGGGCGGATGTCGCGTTTGACATGGATTTTCTGCTGGACGGAATCTGTATGCCCATGGTCGGGATCATTTTGGCGATGGTGTGCGGACGCTTTTTGTGGCGCGTGTGTTTTTTTGGCGCGGCAGTACGTCTGGAGGCGGATCTGCGCAATCGGATGTTCGATCATGCGAAAGACTTAAGCAGGGAATACTATCAGGTAAATAAAGTAGGAAATCTGATGAGTCTGTTTACGAATGATCTGGACACCGTGCAGGAGTGCTTCGGCTGGGGCGTCATGATGTTCTTTGACGCGCTGCTCTTAGGCGTGCTGGCTGTGATACGGATGTGGCAGATGGATCCGGTGTTGACGCTCTTATCCCTCATTCCGATGGCATTTCTGTTAGCGGCGGCGACTGTGATCGGCAAGCAGATGATGAAAAAGTGGGATATTCGGCAGGAGGCGTTTTCACGGCTCTCTGATTTTTCGCAGGAAAGCTTTTCCGGCATTGCCGTGATCAAGGCGTTTGTCAAAGAAGCAAAGGAGCTGATGGCGTTTGGCAAGCTGAATGAGGAAAACGAGGACGCGAACATGAATCACACAAAATCGTCGGTGCTGCTGCGCATCATGGTGACGATGTTTGTGGAAAGCGTTATCTGCGTGATCTTAGGCTACGGCGGCTATCTGGTGTATGTAGACCGGTTTAATGCCGGACAGCTGGTGGAGTTTATCGGCTACTTTAACGCTGTTATCTGGCCGATCATGGCGGTCTCCGAGCTGATCGATATGACATCCCGCGGCAAGGCGTCCCTGGAACGGCTGGGTGAATTGCTGGATGCCGAGATCAATGTGACGGACCGGGAAGGCGTGGAAGGGCTTTCCGACGTCCGTGGGGATATTACATTTCGGAATCTGACGTTCCGCTATCCGGGCGGGGAGTATGATGTGCTAAAAGACGTATCCTTTACGATCAAAGCGGGCGAGAACGTGGGATTGGTGGGAAAAACCGGTTCCGGCAAGACGACGCTGGTAGACCTGATCCTGCGCACCTATCATGTTCCGGACGGCACGTTGTTTGTGGACGGACATGACGTGAATACGGTGCGGATCCGGGATCTGAGGGCGAACTGCGCTTATGTGCCGCAGGATAATTTTTTATTTTCCGACACGATCGAACGCAATATCGCGTTCGGCGTAGAGAGTTATGACAGCGAGGATGTCGCCGAAGCGGCGCGGCTTGCCGATGTGGACGGCAATATCAGGGAGTTCCGGAAAGGCTATGAGACCGTTTTGGGCGAACGGGGCGTTACCGTTTCCGGCGGTCAAAAGCAGAGGATTTCCATTGCCAGGGCGCTGATGAAGAATGCGCCGATCCTGATATTGGATGATTCCGTGTCCGCCGTGGATACGAAGACTGAGGCGGCGATCCTTAAAAATCTGCGTTCGACAAGGAAAGGAAAAACGACGATCCTGATCGCGCACCGTGTTTCCACGATCGAGAAGATGGATCAGATTTTATTTTTGGAAAACGGGGAACTGCTGGCCGCCGGCACCCATGACGATCTATATGAAAACTGTCCGGAATATCGCAGGATGGTAGAACTGCAAAAGCTGGAGGAGGAAGGAGATGTCTGCAATGAGTGAGTATTTACCTGTGTGGATCGTGGGCGCGATCATCGGCGCGTTCACAGTGGTGTTCCTGATTGCCTACGGCGCGCTGCGAAGGGTAAAAGAGGATCCGGAACTTGACCGGAATATGCCGGATAAGGAAATCGTCAGACGGCTGCTGCGCTATGCCAGACCTTACTGGAAAAGTTTTATTCTCGTGTTTTTTGTCATGCTGTTTTCGATCGTGTACGATCTGGTATCGCCTTTGATCATCGGACGAATTCAGGGGCTGATCAAAAATGATTTCGAGTTGAAGCAGTTGTATGTGATGGTGGGCGTGTATGCGGGAATTTTAGTGGTTTCCTTAATCTGCACCTATTTTCAGGCGATGATTTTACAAAGGACCGGACAGAAGATTTTGTCCCGGATCCGGCTCGACGTATTTACGCACATCGAGAAGCTCAGCCACGAGCAGTTAAATAATATTCCGGTCGGCAAACTGGTGACCAGAACGGTCAACGACCCGAATGCGATCTCCTATATGTTTACGAACATTCTGGTGACGCTGGTAAAAAATTCCATGGTGATCGTCGGCGTATTGGGAGCGATGCTGATTCTGAACTATGCGCTGACCTTGATGATCCTTTGTTTTGTGCCGTTTGTGGTGTTGTTCACCGTGATCTTCCGGCAGTTTTCCAGACGGGTGCACCGTCAGGTCAACAACGCGACCACGGACATCAATACGTATCTTTCCGAAAATCTGTCCGGCATGAAGATCACGCAGATTTTTAATCAGGAGGAGCAGAAGCTGAATGATTTTTTGGACCGCAGTAAGAAATTGCAAAAGGCAAAGCTGAACCGCATGTTTGTGTTCGGTATTTTCCAGCCCATGGTCTATATGATTTATATTTCCTCGAACCTGTGCCTGTTCTATTTTGGCGCAAAAGGTTATATCAAGGATATTCACTACTTCGGTCAGGTGATCGACAGCAGTGTGATGGTGTCTTTTTATATGTATATTTCCCGGTTTTTTAATCCGATCCAGACATTGGCGGAGCAGTTCGATATGCTGCAGCGGTCGTTCGCCGCGGCGGAGAAGATTTTTACGATTCTGGATATGGAGCCGGAGGTCGTGGACGAGCCGGATGCGGTAGAGCTGCCGGAGCTGCGCGGAGAGATCGAGTTTCGTGACGTGTGGTTTTGTTACAAGCCCGGCGAGTGGGTGTTAAAGGGCGTGAGCTTCCATGTGGAGCCCAAGCAGACGGTTGCTTTCGTCGGTGCGACCGGTTCCGGAAAGACGACGATCCTTAGTCTGATCTGCCGCAATTATGAGATTCAGAAAGGGCAGATTCTCATTGACGGCATAGATATACGCAAGATCAAGATCGCGTCTCTGCGGCGGCATTTCGGGCAGATGCTTCAGGATGTATTTTTGTTTTCCGGCGACATCCGCAGTAATATTCTGCTGAGAAAAGAAAATGTGACGGATGAGGAAGTGTGGGAAGCCTGCCGCTATGTCAATGCGGATGCGTTTATCGGCAGACTGGAAAACGGACTGGATGAGATCGTGCGGGAGCGGGGCAACAACTTTTCCGCCGGACAACGCCAGCTGCTTTCTTTTGCGCGCACGATCATTCATAAGCCGGCGGTCATGATCTTGGATGAGGCGACTGCCAATATTGATACGGAGACGGAGCTGCTGATCCAGGACAGCCTGGAGAAGATGAAGAACATCGGTACAATGCTGATTGTGGCGCACCGGCTTTCGACGATCCAGCATGCGGATAATATCATTCTTTTATCCAATGGGGAGATCGTGGAGCAGGGCAGCCATCAGGAGCTTCTGCATCAAAAAGGGCGGTATTACGACCTCTATACCCTGCAATATCATAAGCAGCAGCTTTGCTCGTAAGAGAGAGAACGGAACAGGCGGTGTGCGCGCGTGGTGTTTGTGCGGGAGGCGCTGCGGTACATGCGGGCTGTTTTGGGGAAAAATAAAATTGCAAATGCAGGAAAAGCAACAAAATACAAAAAATTGCAAAATACAAAAAATTGCAAAATACAAAAAATGCAAAATACAAAAAATTGCAAAAAAATCCGCAAAAATTTCGCAGAAATTGATTGACATTTCCGTGGAAAGCAGGTAAGATATTAGTTGCGCGCAGGAATGGCGGAATTGGCAGACGCGCAGGCTTCAGGTGCCTGTTGTAGCAATACAGTGAGGGTTCAAGTCCCTTTTCCTGCATACGCGGAAGTGTCGGAACTGGCAGACGAGCAAGACTAAGGATCTTGTGATAGCAATATCGTGTGGGTTCAAGTCCCATCTTCCGCAGGAAAATGAGTGGTGTAAATATAGGTGAAAACCTTTATTTTATGCCACTTTTTATTTTGGTAATATTATATTTTTAATGATTTACCTATGAGGTAATCAAAAAGGTAATCAGCATTGAAAACTAAACATAGGTCAACCGCTTGAAATAAGAGCGTAACATCAAAGTAAGTTGACCTTTTCACATATTGATAATTGAATAAAGACTTTACAGTTTAGATATTTTTTACTCATAGTTTTTCATGTCCTTCTCTTTTTACGGCTTCTAAAGAAGTTTCACAAACATCAATATATCACAAAAAATATCAATCAGACAGAAGATAACTTTTCAACTTTATTATAATATGTTTAACGCAGGTAAGCATATGCTGTTGCAGAGAGGAGAAACACTATGAAAATAAGTGAACTGAATATGATTGATTATCAAAAGGACGGAAGCACGGTTACATTTATTACCGACAGTACCGCACGCATTGCCGTTACATTCATTTCCGCCAGAACGGCAAGACTGTATGTGGATTTCGACGGCAATTCCGTGCCGGATAAGTCATATGCGATAGAAACATTGCCGGAGACCGTGTCTGATATGGAGCTGTCCGAAACGGACGACTGTTTTATTGTTTCTGCGGGAGAGCTTTCCGTGAGACTCATCAAGCGCAATATCCGCATAGATTATCTTCGCGGCGAGGCAGTGCTTTCCGTCGAAAAGGAGATCATGAGGAAAGATAACGGCTCGATATACTGCGCTCACAAGATAACGGCAGATGAACATTTCTATGGGCTTGGAGAAGATAACGACGGTTACCTCGGGAACATGGACAGGCGCGGCACGACAAGGGATATGATAACAGGTCAGCGCATAAACATCGGTCACGTTACCGCCGATATTCCCGTCACCTTTTTTATGAGTACGGGAGAGAACGCTCCTTACGGGATTTTTGTTGATAACAGCTACAGAATGCTTTTCGATATGGGAAAGGCGAGCAACACCGAGTATTTTTGGCAGGCAGAGGGCGGCAGTTTTGTTCAGTATTTCTTCTGCGGCGATAACTTTACGGATATTCTCGGAGAATACACTAATCTTACGGGAAAGCCCTCAATGCCCCCGCTGTGGGCGCTGGGTTATATCCAGTGCAAGTGTTCTTATTGGTGCTGGGACGAAATCGACGAGATCATAGAAACGCTTGACGAAAAGCGATTCCCGTTGGACTGCATCGTGTTCGATTATGACTGGACAGAGAATTTCCACAACTTCAAATGGAACAAGCGCTGGAACGGCGACAGTCCGCGTAAAATAGCCGAATATCGGGATCAGGGGCTCCACTTTATGGTGTCAAATTCAGGACCTATGATACGCAAAGACAGCGACAATTTCCAGAGCGCGCTTAACGCGGGAATTCTCGCCAGAGACAAGGACGGAAACACCGTCACTTGCGGACATTACGGGGGCGAACTGATGGATTTCAGTAACCCCGCAATGAAGGACTGGCTTCAACCGCAGTTGAACAGAGTACTTGACGACGGCATTGAAAGCTGGTGGCTCGATCTCACCGAACCCGAGGGCGACCCCGATGGAACGCAGTATTACGAGGGCGGCAAAGCAAAGGTTCATAACCCATTCTGCCTGCTGAACGTCAGACTTTACAACGAAATAACGCTGGAATACAACAATCATAAGCGCCCGTTTATTCTGACAAGAACGGGTACGGCGGGGATACAGAAATACAATGCCGCAATATGGTCCGGCGACGTTTTTTCCGATTATAAGACCTTTACGGCGCATATTCCGGAGGCGCTCAATACCGCTATGTCGGGAATACCGCTCTGGACAAGCGACAGCGGCGGATTTATGTCCTCTACAAACAACAGCGTCTGCAATGAGAACATCTATAAAAATGATCCCGCTGCGCACACCGCTCTGTATGAACGCTGGCTGCAATTTGCCTGCTTCTGCCCTATAACAAGGGTTCACCATGCGGGACAGTCTTCGCCGTTTGTTTTTGGAGAATTGCTTACCGACAGCGCCGCACATTATGTCCGTTTGCGATACCGTCTGCTGCCCTACATCTATTCTTACAATTATCATGCGCATATTACCGGGGCGCCGATGATGAGAGCGCTGGTGTTCGAGTACCCGGACGATAAAAATGTTTTTGATATAAAGGATGAATATCTTTTCGGAAGCGAGCTGCTTGTCGCTCCCGTAATAGTGGAAAAGGCGGCCGAAAGAGAAGTTTACTTCCCAGAGGGCGAGTGGTTCGATTGGGATTATGGCTACTGTTATGAAGGTGGAAAAAGCAATACCGTTCACGCCCCCCAGAACAGAATTCCCGTTTTTGTTAAAAGCGGATCGATCATTCCTATGGCCGCGCAGGCATACCGCACAAATGAGATAGATTGGAAGCATATTGAGCTGAAAATTTACCCGAGCGGTACATGTGTTTTCGATATGTTTACTGACGACGGTATCAGCTACGGCTTCGAGCAAGGCAGTTTCACGCTCACGCATATAGAGTGCGAGGATAGCGAAGCAGAAACGCGAATCAAAATCGCACGCTCAAATTTGCTGTTCGCGGCTGACGAATACTGCCTGGAAGTTCATGTCAACGCCGAGCCGGAAAATGTCATCTTTGGCGGCAAAAATATCGACAATTACGGTTACAGGCGTAATGTAAAGAAAGCCGGAAACGGCTGGCATTTCGATAAGCTGAACGGCGTTTTATCTATCAAAATTACTGCCGACAGCGAAACGCTCAATGATATTGTTATCGCCAAGGGAGCGCCGATAAGAAAGCCGTCGGAAAATCCGGAGGACGAGCAGATATGCGGACAGCTTCCGTTCCTGTTGCCGCCCGCGAGTGCTCCCTGTAAAATAAACTGTGAAAATTATGACCGCGGCGGCGAGGGCGTTGCTTTTCATAAGATAACGGACACCAGGAGCGGGTTGTACCGTATGGATAGTGTGATTATCGAGCTTTGCGACGATATAGGAGTAGGATACGACGTTAAGGAGCTGACGGGCGGTGAGTGGCTGGAATACACAATAAACGTCAGAAAGGCCTGCGAATATGTGTTTGAATTGCGTGTTCGAGGCAGGGCGCAAATAAGCGTTGACATCAATTCGCAGAACCGCACGGGGCTTATGGAAGCGGCATCGGACAAATGGGAAACGGTGATCTCCCCGCCGATCGTGCTGGCAGAGGGAGAACAGGTAGTACGGGTGTCCGTTCACAGCGGCCAAATAAGCGCGAACTGGATTGAGATCAGGGAACTTTAAGGGCTTGGATGTTCCTTGATAAACTGATTCGGAGAGCACCCGTAAGTCCTTTTGAAAATATGGTAGAAATGGCTTAGACTGTTGAAGCCGCACATAAAACAGATGTCGATGATTTTATGGGATCCGCTCAGCAACAGCTCTGCGGCATAGCTTATCCGCTTTTGATTGATATATTCTGTCGGGGTTATATTCAGATATTTCCGAAATTCCCGCGTGAGATGCTCCTGCGATATTTCGGAAAGTTCCAGTAATCTAGGCAGACCATTCGTAAAATTTTCGATGTCGTTCATCTTATTGAGAAGCGCGCGCAGACGGTTCGGGATAGCGGCGCTCTGCTCCGCACCCGACGAAAGGATTCTGTAAAGAATAAACGGCAGCAGCCCTCTGAAATAAAGTCTGCGCTCGTCGGGCAGCGTGTGCAGACCAATATGTAGCAGCTTGCGCTCTATATCCGTCAAATCATAGCCGGCAAGCACCATTTCGAGCGGAAACATGCTTTTGGTAAACAGCGTCGGGCTTATTCCCATAAAGGAGCAGGCATTCTCAAATTCGTTTGCGAAAAATCCCACTGAGATAAGCTCAAAATTATGCTTGTTGAAACTCTCGTAGCTGTGGATGTCCCCCGGACGGATCAATATAAGCGAACCGCGTGTCAGCAGCCTGTTCTCACCGTTTATAAAGTGGATAGCCTTGCCCTTTACGACAAGGAAGAATTCGTAAAAGCCAACGTGGTCGTGGAGTGGATAAGTCTCTTCCACGCTGTGCTGATGAGAGAATCCGCAGCCGTTAAGGCAGTCATCGGGGGGATACAGCTTGATCGCTTCCATACGAAACAACTCCTTTTCGCTGAGTATAACATAAATTGATTTTACGGTCAAAAGTGCCGCGGAAAAGGAAAAAGAAATGAAAAAATATATTGCGGTTTTACGGGAATACGGATCTGGTTAATTTATGAACTTCCCCTTGACAGTGCGAAATAAATCATAAATAATGAAAAAAAACAATAGCGGGGTCACGGGATATGGAATACCTATGGTATGTTCTGGCGGCGGCAGGCGCCGGGATCGGAACCGGTCTGGCGGGACTTTCGGCGGCAACGGTCATGGTGCCGATCCTGATCGTGCTCTGCCCGTCCTTTTCGGGGGAAGCGGGCGCGTATCAGGCGACGGCGGTCGCACTGGCGTCCGATATTCTCGGCTCAGCCGTCACAACGACGGTGTATATCCGGCACAAAAATATCGATCTTCGCCGCGGCTGGATCATGCTGGTCTGCATTCTCGGCATGTGTATCGGCGGAAGCTTTGCCGCGTACCGGGCGGGAAATGTCGTACTTGGCGGCTTTTCTCTGTTTTTGACATTCTGCATCGGCATCCGTTTTTTGGTCAAGCCGGAGACGGAGCGGAAACAGCCGCTGACCGGGAAGTTCGGCTTAGATAAAAAGGGAATCGCCATTTCGCTTTTTTTCGGTCTGACGATCGGATTCGGGACCGGTTTTGTGGGGACCGGGGGCGGGATGATGATGCTCATTGTTTTTACGGCATTTCTTGGCATGTCCTATAAAACGGCGGTAGGAACCAGTACGTTTATCATGACGTTTACGGCGCTGATCGCTTCTGTAAGCCATATGATGATCGAGCCGTCGATCCTGCTTGAACGGTGGGACGTGTTGTTGATCTGCGTTTCGGTCGCGACGTTTTCTTCCCTTGTATCCGCCCGCTTTGCCAACAGAGTGAAGAGCCGCACGGTGAGCCTTGTGACCGGTGGCGTGCTTGTCGTGCTGGGCGGTGCGCTGATCCTGCTCCGTATGCTTCGTTTTTGAAGGAATCTTAACTTAGTTAGAATAGGAAAAAATGAAATATGAAGGAGAGAGAAACAGATGGCAGCCATGAAAGAAATCAGACAGGAATTTTTAACTGGAGAGCGTGCCCTCTTTCAGGGAGAATATCTCAGAATCTGCGACACGATTTTTGACGACGGGGAATCGCCGTTAAAAGAAAGCCACGATATTGACCTTCTTGGCAGTATGTTCAAGTGGAAATATCCGCTTTGGTATGCAAAAAATATTACGGTAAAAAAATGTACATGGTTTGAAATGGCGAGAGCGGGCGTATGGTATACGGATCACATCACCGTAGAAGATTCCGCGATCGAAGCGCCGAAGAATTTCCGCCGGTGCCATGACATAAAACTCAAAAATGTGTCCATGCCGGATGCCGCAGAAACGCTGTGGCAGTGCGACGATGTGAAAATGGAGGATGTGACCGCAAAGGGGGATTACTTTGCGATGAACAGCCGGAATATGGAGATAGACAATCTGACGCTCTATGGAAATTATTCCTTTGACGGCGCGAAAGACGTGACGATCCGTAACGCGAAGCTGCTTTCCAAGGATGCGTTTTGGAACAGTGAAAATGTGACGGTGTACGATTCTTTCATTTCCGGTGAATATTTAGGATGGAATGCAAAGAATCTGACACTGATCAACTGTACGGTGGAAAGCCTGCAGGGAATGTGTTATATCGAAAATCTGGTCATGAAGAACTGTAAATTGCTCAACACCACACTTGCGTTTGAGTATTCGACTGTGGATGCAGAGATTGACGGAAAAATCGACAGTGTATTGAATCCGTCGGGAGGCACGATCCGGGCGGATAAGATCGGTGAATTAAAGATCGAGAAGGATAAAGTGGATCCGGCCAAAACGAAAATTATCTGCCGGAAGGAAGAAAAGAGAACGCCGAACGGGTGAGAATGCAACGCGGTGGAGAGGGCATGATGATTGATCTGTGCTGACGCCCAAACCCGCAGGTTATGAGAAAGGCATGGTCATAGTGTGAAAAATAAGTTTTTCACACACGAACTTGTTCGTTTTGCGAGAAAGGCATGGTCATTGGAATGGCATATGATTTTGATACACTGACAGACAGGAGAGGTACGAATGCCTTAAAATGGGATGTGGCGGAACATGAGCTCCCGATGTGGGTTGCCGACATGGATTTCAAAGCGGCGCCGGAGATTATAGAAGCGCTTCAGAAAAGAGTGGAACATGGGATCTTTGGCTATGCCGTGGTCCCCGATGAATGGTATCGGGCTTATATCCAGTGGTGGGAAGAACAACACGGGTTTTCCATGAAGCGGGACTGGCTGATGTTTTGTACAGGGGTTGTTCCCGCGATCTCAAGCGTTGTCCGCAAGCTGACCACTCCGGCAGAAAATGTGTTGATACAAACGCCTGTATATAATATTTTTTTCAATTCCATTCTCAATAATGGGAGGCGGGTGCTGGAAAGCCCGTTAAAATATGGCGGCGGGGGCTACCGAACAGATTTTGCGGATTTGGAGCAAAAGCTGGCGGACCCGCAGACAACGCTGATGATTCTCTGCAACCCTCATAATCCGGTAGGGAAAATCTGGGAGAAAGATACGCTTGCCCAAATTGGCGAATTATGTGCGAAGCATCATGTGACGGTCCTTTCAGACGAGATCCACTGCGATATTGTCGATCCCGGATACGCGTATACCCCATTTGCAGCCGCGTCAAAGCTCTGTCAGGATATTAGTATTACCTGCATTGCGCCGACAAAGACGTTTAATCTGGCAGGATTGCAGACGGCCGCGATCTGCGTGCCGAACGAGGCGCTAAGAAGCCGTGTGAACCGTGCGATCAATACGGATGAGACAGCGGAACCAAATGCATTTGCGGTGGAAGGCGCGGTGGCGGCTTTTACAAAAGGAAAGCCGTGGCTGGAGGAATTACGGAGCTACCTTTTTGAAAATAAGCAATTTGTCAAGGAATATGTGGAGAAAGAGATTCCCGAAGTAAAGGTTGTTCCTTCAAAAGCAACCTACCTTTTGTGGATCGACTGCAGCGGGCTGCCCGGGAACAGCGCCATGCTCTCGCGCTATATCAGGGAGAATACCGGGCTTTATCTGACTGCGGGAGAGGAATTCGGCGGAGACGGCGGTCATTTTTTACGGATGAACATTGCCTGTCCCCGTGAAACGCTCAGAGAGGGGATGAAACGCCTCAGACAGGGGATCCGGCAGTACGGAGGGTCGGCAGATTGATGTTCAAATAGAAGCCGGAAAACATATTATTTCAAATTCATAACAGAAGCCGGGAGACATATTATTTCAAATTCATAATAGAAGCCGGGAGACATATTATTTCAAATTCATAACAGAAGCCGGAAAATATATCATTTCAAATTCATGACAGGAGGAGAAGAAAAAATGGCAGTAAAACAGACAGCAGGAAGAGATTCCTTGGGGGAATTTGCACCGAAGTTTGCAGAGCTTAACGATGACGTCCTGTTCGGGGAGGTATGGAGCAGGGAAGATAAGCTCTCCCTGCGCGACAGGTCATTGGTAACGGTCGTTTCCCTGATGGCGCAGGGACTGACGGATTCTTCTTTCAAGTATCATCTGATGAGCGCCAAAAAGAACGGCATTACCAGAACGGAGATCGCAGAAATCCTGACCCATGCGGCTTTTTATGCCGGATGGCCGAAAGCGTGGGCGGCGTTTCGTATGGCGAAAGAAGTCTGGGATGAAGAAATACCGGCAGGGGATGCGGGAGAAGATCATGGCAGAACGGCTCATGAGAATGCCATGTTTTTCCCGATCGGGCAGCCAAACGATGCCTATGCGCAGTATTTTGTGGGGCAGAGCTATTTAGCGCCTGTGTCCGGTAAGGAGTTCTTTATTGCGAATGTGACCTTTGAACCGGGATGCAGGAACAACTGGCATATTCATCATGCGGCAAGCGGCGGCGGACAGGTGTTGATCTGCGTCGGCGGCAGGGGCTATTATCAGGAGTGGGGCAAGGAAGCGGTGGAAATGACGCCGGGAACGATCATTACAATTCCGGAAGGCGTGAAACATTGGCATGGCGCCGCTTCAGACAGCTGGTTCTCCCACCTTGTTTTCGAGATTCCGGGAACCGATGCTTCCAACGAATGGCTGGAGCCGGTTTCTGATGCAGATTATGGAAAATTGAAGTAACGCTCAGACCGCATTGCAGGGCAAGCTGCATTGCGGGGCTTGACAGTCCTTCTTTTTCTGTGATATAGTGATTTGCAACAGGCGTCGATGCCTGAAATAGAAAACAGAAAGGTGGCTTACGTGTGTTGATTTGTGTTGGACGCATCCGCAGACAAGGGCGGTAAAAAAGAAAATGGACCGTCTCATGAGGAATGGGATTTTTTTGCGTACAAATACAGATCATAACAGATTCGTAAGTCTACTTAACAGATAGCAAACATTCGTGACCGCGGGACGCTGCGCGTGCATTTTTTTCATTGCCGGCGGAAGAGAAGAAAGCGTCCGGTGCTGTCTGTTTGATCGCATTGTTGGCAGGAACATTCCATGACGTGGGAGTTCCTGCTTTTTTACCGCCTTTTTCGTGATATTGAAACAGCGGCCGGGAGCCGCGGAAACAGCACGAATAGGAGGATACGTACAATGCAGAAGACAGGACAGGGAAAGACAGGACAGGGAAAGACAGGACAGGGAAAGGCAGGACAGGAAAAAGAAAGGGCAGGACGGGAAACGGCAGAAAACGGGAGGAGCGGGAGCAAAGGGAATCCGTTTTCCGTCTCGCAGAATTTTATCACGGGTCATCAACTGATAAGCAGACTGATCCGATTGAGCAGGATCGAAAAGAACGATACCGTGCTTGAGATCGGGACGGGAAAAGGGCATTTGACGGAGGCGTTGTGTGAAGCGGCGGGGTATGTGTATTCCGTAGAGATCGACCACAGGATGTATGAGAGCGCAGGAAAACGGCTGAAACGGTAGAGTGTGTGAAATAATTTCTGTAAATTAAGATCTTCTATGATAAGTTAGTAGA
>JAMPAG010000001.1:125527-155025 GCA_023667365.1 bacterium
TTCATTGTGTGCCTTATGGCGTAAACGACGACGGACTGATCGACTATGACAAGGTTAGAAGCATCGCGCTGGAATGTAAGCCGAAAATGATCGTGGCGGGGGCTTCCGCTTATGCGCGGACCATTGATTTCAAGAAGTTTCGTGAGATCGCAGACGAAGTCGGCGCGATTCTGATGGTGGATATGGCGCATATTGCGGGTCTGGTAGCGGCAGGCATTCATCCGAGCCCGTTCCCCCATGCGGATGTCGTAACGACGACGACGCATAAGACCTTGCGCGGACCGAGAGGCGGTATGATTCTCTGCAATCAGGAAGCGGCGGATCAATATAACTTTAATAAGGCAATCTTTCCGGGGATTCAGGGCGGGCCGCTCATGCATGTGATCGCGGCGAAGGCTGTCTGCTTTCAGGAAGCGCTCACGCCGGAGTTCAAAAAGTACCAGCAGCAGATCGCAGACAATGCGCAGGCGCTCTGCAAGGGGTTGATGGAGCGTGGCATCAGCATCGTGTCCGGCGGCACGGACAATCATTTGATGCTCGTGGATTTAAGCCCGCTCGGGCTGACCGGAAAAGCGGTTGAGAAACTGCTGGATGCGGCGCATATCACGGCAAACAAAAATACGATCCCGAACGATCCGCAGAAGCCGTTTGTGACAAGCGGTATCCGTCTCGGTACGCCTGCGGTTACATCAAGGGGCATGAACACGGACGATATGGATGAGATTGCTGAGGCGATCGCGCTGGTAATTAAGGGCGGCGAGGAGAATGTGCCGGCGGCAAAAGCGATCGTGAAAAAGCTGACGGACAAGTATCCGTTGATCTAAGCTTTGTGCAGGGACCGGTCCATAAAAAGAAAGGTCAAAGAAAAGAAAAATCAAAGAGAAAGCTAAAGAGGAGCAAAGAAAGATCAAAGAAAGATCAAAGAAAGAGAGTTTTCGAAAATAAGGCGGGCGGTATCACGGGGGTACCGCCTGTCTTTTGGCATATGGAAACAGGCATTTGTGAAAAGTATGAAGGAAAAGCAACCGAGGGCGTTTGAGGATTGTCTAATAGAAGGAGAAGGATGGGAATGTATCATGTGATTATCAACCCGGCGGCAAAATCCGGCAGGGGAAAAAAGCTCTGGGCGCAGCTTGAAAAAGGATTTCAGGAACAGGGAGTTGCCTATGAGGCACATTTTACTAGACGGGAAACGGACGCGAAGCGCTATGCGGAGGAACTGACACAAAGCGGCGCGCCCGTAAAGCTTTTGGTGTGCGGCGGGGACGGCACGCTCAACGAAGTTTTACAGGGGATCCATGATCTGGACGCCGTGGAACTTGCGTATATTCCGCAGGGGTCTGCGAATGATTTCGCGCGGGATTTTTCGGAAAAAGGAAATCCTGTCGAGCGCCTGAAACGCATTCTGGCAAGGGAGCCGTATCAGATCGACGTGGGACTTGTGCGGATCACGGCGCAGGACGGAACGGAATCTATCAGACGCTTTGCGGGAAGTTCGGGGATTGGATATGACGCGGCAGTCTGCGAGGAAGTGGACCGCTCGGCGCTGAAACGCTGTCTGAACCGGCTTCATCTTGGAAAGATCGCATATCTGGTCATCGGAATCAAACAGGTATTACAGCTTGACCAGCATCCTGTTCAGATCGTCGTTGACAAGGAACAGAAATTAGAGATGAAAAAGTGTCTGTTTTCCGCGTTTATGGTACACCGCTACGAGGGCGGTGGGTTTATGTTCTGTCCTGACGCGGATGCATTTGACGGTAAGCTGGATGTCTGTGTGGCGGAGAATCTGACAAGAAGAAAGTTTTTGTGTATGCTGCCGGGCGCTTTTTCGGGAAAGCACGTACGTCATAAGCAGCAGATTCACATTCTGCGCGGGAAAGAAATCGTGGTCCGGGCAAAAGAACCGATGTATTTTCATGTGGACGGGGAAGTAATCTGTCAGGCAAAAGAGCTTCATTTATCCTGTCTGCATCAAAAATTACGGCTGTACTTGTAGACAGCGCCCAAAGACGGCGGAAGCTGCGCTTATCCTGCCTGTATCCAAAATTGCGGTTGTACTTGTAGACAGCGCCCAAAGACGCCGGAAGCTGCGCTTATCCTGCCTGTATCCAAAATTACGGCTGTACCTGTAGACAACATTTGAAGAAGGCGGCGCAGGGGAAAGCCGGTATCAGGCGCGCGGCGGATAATCGCTGAGCGCATCACGGCACACTTGGGAAGAAAGGAAGAATACAATGAAGGAGCTGATCAGAAAATATCGACACGGTATCCCGATGGTAATCTATCTGATTGTGTATCTGGTTCTTTTTTTTCTTGTGGAGAGACTGACCGAGGACAATTACCATCTGATCCATATGAAGCTGGATGACCGGATTCCGTTCTGCGAGTATTTTGTGATCCCGTATTTCTGCTGGTTCGGATATGTGGCGGGTTTTGTGGTGTATTTTATTTTTGTCGATAAAGAAAGCTATTGGAAAATGTTCTGGTTTCTCGTGACGGGAATGACGCTGTTTTTGATCGTGTCGTTCGTCTACCCGAACGGACATGAACTCCGTCCGACAGCGTTTGCGCGCGACAATGTGTTTACGCGCATGGTCGCGAACCTGTATGAGACCGACACGGCGACGAACATTCTGCCGAGCATTCATGTGTACAATTCGCTTGGCATTCATATCGCCGTGCGCAAAAGCAAACGGCTGTCCCGGCATCGCGCGGTGCAGATCGCATCGGAGATTTTGTGCATTTTGATTATTATGTCAACCGTTTTTATCAAGCAGCATTCCATGGTGGACGTGATCTCCGCTTTTGCGCTGGCGGCAGTCATGTATGTGCTTATCTACAAAAAACCAAGGAAATCTAAGGCGGCAAAGAACGCCGTCTAAGATTTCCTTGGTTTTTGGAAGAATGCCTTGGAAAGCAGGCATTCTTCTGTAGGGTTTCAGAGAACGCCGTCTAAGATTTCCTAGGTTTTCGGAAGAATGCCTTGGAAAAAAAGGAAATCGGATTTCGGCGCAGAATATGTATGAATAGAGAGTGTGCGGAGGGATTATTTTGACGATCAGAGAAAGTCTGGAAGCGAACGAAAGAGAAATATTGAGTCCGTACGCCGCATTGAGCGCAAATTCACGCGGCAGGCAGAAGGAGGAGGAGCAGTGCGACATCCGCCCCGTTTTTCAGCGGGACAGAGACCGGATTTTGCACTGTAAGTCTTTTCGCCGCCTAAAAGATAAAACGCAGGTATTTCTCACGCCGGACGGCGATCATTATCGGACAAGAATGACGCACACGCTGGAGGTGTCGCAGAATGCGCGCACGATCGCGAAAGCGCTGCACTTAAATGAGGATCTGGCGGAGGCGATCGCGCTCGGACACGATCTGGGGCATACGCCGTTCGGACATGCCGGCGAGCGCGCCTTAAACAACATCTGCCCGCTTGGCTTTAAGCATAACGAGCAGAGTCTCCGCACGGTGGACTGTCTGGAAAAGGACGGGCAGGGCTTAAACCTCACCTATGAAGTGCGCGACGGTATCTTAAATCATCAGACAGACGGAAAACCGCAGACCTTAGAGGGGAAGATCGTCAGACTTTCCGATAAAATCGCCTATATTCACCATGATATGGACGACGCGATCCGCGGTCAGATTTTGACGGAGGAGGACGTGCCTGCGCAGATTCGGGAAGTGCTCGGACGTACCTGCGGAGAGCGGCTGGACTGTTTTATCCACGATCTGGTGACGAACAGCATGGGAAAAAACGAAATCTGTATGTCGCCCGAAGTGGAGGACGCCATGAAGAAACTCCGCCAATTCATGTTTGTGCATGTGTACCAGAATCCGCGGGCAAAGGGCGAGGAAGGAAAAGCGGAGGGCATCATTGAGACGCTTTATACATATTATCTGAATCATATCGAACTGCTGCCGGAATTTTTGCAGAGACGTCTGAACGAGGGGGAATATCGGGAGCGGATCGTGTGCGACCATATCAGCTCCATGACGGACCGCTTTGTGCTGGCGCAATATGAAGATTTGTTTATTCCGAAATCGTGGCATTATTGATTGTGCGTAGAAAGGAAGGCGGCTCATGTATTATCCCGATGAGCTTGTGGAAGAAGTGCGGGAAAAAAATGACATTGTGGATGTCGTTTCCGGTTATGTCAGATTAAAAAAACAGGGCAATAATTTTTTCGGATTATGCCCCTTTCATAATGAGAAATCACCGTCGTTTTCCGTTTCGCAGGGAAAGCAGATGTTCCACTGTTTCGGCTGCGGCGCGGGGGGAAATGTGTTTACGTTCGTGATGCAGTATGAGAATTATACGTTTCCTGAAGCGATCGCGCATCTGGCGGAGCGGGCGGGCGTAACGCTCCCGGAGGTATCCTATGATGAGGCGGCGCGGGAGCGGGACAATCGGCGCGCGCAGATTTTGGAACTGAACAAAGCGGCGGCAAAATTCTATTATTATATGCTGCGGTCCCCGCAGGGAGCAGGCGGCATGGAATATCTGAAAAACAGAGCCCTGAGCGAGGAGACAATCAACCGCTTTGGACTGGGATGCTCCAGCAAATACAGCGATGAGCTTTTGAAATATCTGCATAAGCAGGGATATTCGGACGAGTTGATACGCGAGGCGGGACTCGTCAATTATGACGAAAAAAACGGATTGTACGATAAATTCTGGAACCGCGTCATGTTCCCGATTCAGGACATCAACCATCGTGTGATCGGATTCGGCGGCCGCGTGATGGGGGACGGCAAACCGAAATATTTGAATTCTCCTGAGACGATCGTGTTTGATAAGAGCCGGAACCTGTACGGGCTCAATCATGCGAGAACGTCGCGCAAAGATCATATGATTCTCTGCGAGGGCTATATGGATGTGATCGCGATGCATCAGGCGGGATTTACCGAGGCGGTCGCATCGCTTGGGACGGCGTTTACACCGGGACAGGCAAGTCTCTTAAAACGTTATGCGAAAGAGGTGCTGCTGACGTATGACAGCGACGAAGCGGGAACGAAAGCGGCGCTGCGCGCTATCCCGATCTTAAAAGAAGCAGGATTGACCGCGCGGGTCATTCACTTGGAGCCGTATAAGGACCCGGATGAACTCATCAAAAATCTGGGTGCGGAAGAATTTCAGAAACGGATCGAGGCGGCGGAGAACAGTTTCTTTTTTGAGATCCGCGTTCTCCAAAAAGAGTACCGCATGGACGATCCGACGTCGCAGACGGAATTTTACCGCGCGATCGCGCAGAAACTCTGCGGTTTTTCGGAGGAGCTGGAGCGGGAAAATTACCTGACGGCGGTGGCAAGAGAATTTATGATACAGCCGGAGCAGCTCCGCAAACTGGTCGTTTCCTATGCCGCGCGTATGGGGGGCGTGCCGGAGGCGGTAAGACCAAAGCCGACCGCGGACAGGAAGAAAACGCAGGAAGACGCAGGGCGGAAAAGCCAGAAACTGCTGTTGACATGGCTGGTGGACGAGCCGCAGGTATATCCGGTCGTGCGCCGCTACATCCAGCCGGAGGACTTTACCGTGGAAGCGTACCGCAAAGTGGCGGAGCGCCTTTTTGCGGACATGGACAGAGGATCGCCCAATCCGGCGGCAATCATCAGCATGTTTACCGAGGAGGAGGAGCAGCGCGAGGCGGCGGAGCTGTTCAGTACAAAGCTGGACGAGCTCACGACGGACGCGGAACGCGAGCGCGCGCTGCAGGACATCATTTACAAGGTAAAACAGGCAAGTTGTGAATACTATAACGAAAGACTCGGCTCCGACATTCAGGAATACGCGAAGTCGATCGAGAGGAAGCAGGCGCTGGAAGAACTGCGGAAAGTGCATATTTCCCTAAAATAGGGTTCAAAATGATAGTGGAAATCATGAAAGGATGGACATTCGAATGGATGAAGCTTTACAGGCAAAGTTTGACGAGAAGATGAAAAATCTGTTAAGCCTTGCAAAGAAAAAGAAAAATGTCTTGGAGTATCAGGAGGTCATTAGTTTTTTCTCCGACATGGCATTGGAAGAAGAACAGTTCGATAAGGTTTTCGAAAAACTGGATTTAAGCGGTGTGGATATTTTGCGCATTACCGAGGAAGAGGATGAAATTGACGAGGAGGAGATCAATCTCACGGAAGAGGAGGTCGATCTGGAGAATATCGACCTGAGCGTGCCGGACGGCATGAGCATTGAAGACCCCGTCAGGATGTACTTAAAAGAGATCGGGAAGGTGCCGCTGTTGAGCGCGGAAGACGAGATCGCGCTTGCACAGAGAATGGAGGACGGCGCGCGGGCAGCGGAGATCATAGAAGTGCTGCGCGAGGAACTTGCCGAGACGGCGGAAGGTGCGGAAAAAGAAGATCTGGAACGCCGGATCGCCGAGCAGCAGGACTTGATCGACAGCGGGGAGGATGCCAAAAAGAAACTTGCGGAAGCAAATTTGCGTCTGGTCGTCAGCATTGCGAAACGCTATGTCGGGCGCGGTATGCTCTTTTTGGATTTGATTCAGGAGGGAAATCTGGGACTGATCAAGGCAGTCGAAAAATTCGATTACCGCAAGGGATATAAATTTTCCACATATGCGACATGGTGGATCAGACAGGCGATCACGCGCGCGATCGCGGATCAGGCGCGCACGATCCGTATCCCCGTGCATATGGTGGAGACGATCAATAAGCTGATCCGCGTCAGCAGACAGCTTCTTCAGGAACTGGGACGCGAGCCGACCCCGGAGGAGATCGCCAAGGAGCTGAACATGCCGGAGGACCGCGTGCGTGAAATCCTGAAAATCTCTCAGGAGCCGGTGTCCATGGAAACGCCGATCGGCGAGGAGGAAGATTCCCACCTTGGCGATTTCATTCAGGATGACAACGTACCCGTTCCCGCGGATGCGGCGGCGTTTTCCCTGTTAAAAGAGCAGCTTGGCGAGGTGCTTGGGACGCTGACGGAGCGGGAGCAGAAGGTATTAAAGCTGCGGTTCGGATTGGACGACGGCAGGGCGCGCACCTTGGAGGAAGTCGGAAAAGAATTTAACGTGACGAGAGAGCGGATCCGGCAGATCGAGGCGAAAGCGCTCCGCAAGCTGCGCCATCCGAGCAGGAGCCGCAAGCTGAAGGACTATTTAGATTGAGCGCAGGGAGAACGCAGACGGCGGAATTACACAGAGCAGGCGCGCAGGAGCCGGCGCTTTCCGAGCGGATGAAGCATGTGCTGGCGCTGGTTTCCCACCACAAAGCCGTTGCGGATGTCGGCTGCGACCACGGCTATCTGGCGATCGGGCTGGTCCGGTCGGGAAAAGCAAAACGCGTCGTTGCCATGGATATAAACCGGGGACCGCTTGCGCGCGCAAGAGCGAATGTGGATGCCTACGGATGCCATGATGCGGTCGAGACGCGGCTTGGCGACGGGATGGAAGCGCTTGGCGTGGGAGAAGTACAGTGTGCGGTCTGTGCAGGAATGGGCGGAAAAACAATCTGCGGGATCTTAGAGCGCAGTCGTCAGATCGTGCGGGAACTGGACGAATTGGTGTTACAGCCGCAGTCCGAGTTACATATCGTGAGAAGCTATTTGCGGGAAAACGGATTTTTGATCGCGGCGGAGGACATGGTATCGGAGGACGGGAAGTTTTATCCGATGATGCGGGTGATCCCTGTCGAAAGTGAGAAAGAGAAATGCGCGGGAGAGGAGCGGGAAGCCGTCGGTGCGAAAACGACGCATGGAACGGAGGCGGTAAGACCAGCCGCCGATTGTGCTGCGCAGGGAACCGACGCGGAGAAGGATGCCGATGGACATGCCGCACAGGAAGGAAGGGCAGCGTCGGAAGCCGCGCAGCGCCGGCGCGTGGAAGATCGGTACGGTCCCTGCCTGCTTGCCGGGGCGAATCCCGTATTGCGCGCATATCTGCAAAAAGAACGAAAGGTCTGCGAAGAAGTTCTGCAAAATCTGGCACAGACAGATTCAGAAAAAGGTCTGCGGCGCAGGGAAGAATTAAAACAGCGGCTTTCCGATATTGCGTATGCGGAGGAAATCTGCTGTTCTAATCCCGTGATTTGACAGAGAGGATCTGAAAATGAAAGAACAAAACATTATCATCCGGCAATTAGAACCGGGGCTTTGCGGGGACTGGCTTCATTTTTTTGATCATATTGCATTTCAGGACCATGAGGATTGGGCATTCTGTTATTGTCTGGAAGGACATTTGGACAGAGAGACCAATGAGAACTGGACGGATCCGGGAGAGCGCAGGGAGAAAGCGGCGGAATTGATCCGGAAAGGGGAAATGCAGGGCTATCTTGCTTATTTGGACGACAAAGTGATTGGATGGTGTAATGTCAACGATCGGAAGAACTATCGGTATCTGACCGAAATGTTTCAGGAGAGCGGTTATCCCACGGAAGAAACGGCGGACAGAAAATGCAAGGCAATCTTCTGTTTTTTGATCGCTCCGAGTTATCGGGGGAGAGGAGTCGCCCAAAAGTTGCTTGACAGAGTATGCCGCGATGCGGCGCGGGACGGCTACGCTTACGTTGAGGGCTATCCGTTTGCGGATGAAGAATTTGAATTTCAGTATCACGGTACTTCTAAGATGTATGAGCGGAGCGGGTTTACAAAAGCCGCGGATTTGAACTATGCAAAGATTATGCGAAAAGAAGTATCCTAAATGAAAGCTATGTGAAGAACGATGACAGAAGCGGAGCGGTACGAAGGGGAGCCGATCGTGGCGTAAGCCGGTGCGGGAGCTTGCCGATGAGATAGGCGGAACTGTACGAAGGGGGGAGTGCCGGATGAGATGCAGTGAATTGATAGAAAGACTGGAAGAATTAGCGCCGCCGCATTATGCGGAGGAGTGGGACAATGTGGGACTGCTTACGGGCAGACGGGATAAAGAGATCGGGAAGGTCATGGTGGCGGTGGATGCGACAAGTGACGTGATCGAGCAGGCGCGCCGCGCAGGAGCCGATCTTCTTTTGACGCATCACCCGTTATTGTTTCGCGCGCAAAAAAGAATATGCAGTGATGATTTTATCGGAAAGCGTCTGCTGCGTCTCATACAGAGCGACATCTGCTATTATGCGATGCATACGAATTTTGACGTGATGGGAATGGCGGATGCGGCGGCGGATGAGCTGGGACTAAAAAGTCCGGGCGTGCTGAAAGTGACCTGCGAGGATGAGGTTTCCCATGAGGGGATCGGCCGATACGGGAAGCTGCCGGGCGTGATGACGCTTGCCGAGTGTGCGGAATATGTAAAGACGACGTTTGCACTGCCGCAGGCGGCGGTTTATGGAGATCTTGACCGCATAGTTGAAGTCATGGCGGTGCTTCCGGGCTCCGGAGGGGACGAGATTCCGGATGCGCTGCGTGTCGGTGCGGATGTTTATCTGACGGGGGATATTTCCCACCATGACGGGATCGACGCCATGGAACAGGGGCTTTCCGTGATCGACGCCGGACATTTCGGTCTGGAAAAATTATTTGTTACTTATATGAGAGATTATTTTTTTCGGGAACTGCCGGAGATCACGCTGCTTACCGCGGAGCAGGAAGCGCCGTTTCAGATCGTGTAGGATAAGATAAAAAGTGACTGGCGGAACAGCAAAAGAGCGGAGATTTTCGTGGAAGATAAAAGCGGGAGGGGCGCGATGTGATGAATTTACAATATGACTATGCCGGCGGCTGGCCGTTGACGCAAAACGTGTATGCAGGAGAAGGAGCGCCCGGTGTTTATGGACAAAATGTGCCGTACGGCATGAACCAGCCGTACGGACAGAGTATGAATGCCAATCCGTCGATGCCTTATGGCATGAACCAGCCTTATGAATCAAGTGCACCGTTTTCACCGGGAATGGGTCAATCACCTGTATATGGTATGAATCAGCCGTACGGACAGAATATGAATGCCAATCCGTCGATGTCTTATGGTATGAACCAGCCTTATGAATCAAGTGCACCGTTTTTACCGGGAATGGGTCAATCACCTGTATACGGTATGAACCAGCCGTACGGACAGAATATGAATGCCAATCCGTCGATGCCTTATGGCATGAACCAGCCTTATGAATCAAGTGCACCGTTTTCACCGGGAATGGGTCAATCACCTGTATATGGCATGAACCAGCCGTACGGACAGAATATGAATGCCAATCCGTCGATGTCGTACGGTATGAACCAGCCGTATGTGCAGATGCCGCCCTATACGGGAAGTGAATCGTATCCGGGTAACGTACAAATACCGCCGTATGCGGGAAATGCGCCGTATCCGGGTAACGTACAAATACCGCCGTATGCGGGAAATGCGCCGTATCCGGGTAACGTACAGATGCCGCCGTATGGAGGAAATCTCCCATATCCGCTTTATGGTCAGAACGCGTCCGGCACGGCTGCGTCCTATCAGCCGCCCGCCGTGTATGCAGAAAGGCAGAGGCAGCAGGGGATGATTGAGCCGTATCAGAGCCGTTATCAGCTTGCGCCCATCCATGCAAAAAAGATAGAACCTCAGCCGCAGCAACAGTCTGAGCAGCAGTCGGGCAGGATGGTCCTGCTTGGCATTGCAGGGGCTGTGATCGCAGCGCTTCTTGCGATCATGATCGGTATTTTGATCAAGGATGACGGTACGCAGAGGAGTCTGACGGAGGTGTTTGCTTCCTGGACGGAAGGGCTTTTTGCGCAAGAAGAGGAAGAGGCGTCTTTGCCTGTGATCAGTTTTCCGACGCAGAGTTCGGGAACGGTCAGGGGGGAAATGTGCGCCGTAGGAGAGGACGGTTCTATTTTTGTCCGCACGCAATACGGTGTCTGCCGCATCGGAAAAAATGGAAGCGGTTATGAATATAACGGCTGGGCGGCAGCTCTCCCGCCGGACGTTTCGATAAGGTGTATGGCGGTCTATGGAAATTATTTATATCTGGCATGCGGAGAGAATGGGATTTACCGGGTGAATACCGCGCGCAGCAATACGCTGTCACAGATCATAGACGACTATGTGACTTCCTTTGTGATCGCGGAGGATCATCTTTTTTATCTTTCCATGGATTATCAGCTTGAAATGGGAAACGGCGCATCATTTGCGGAGTCCATGGATTCCCTTTACGGCTGGTATGGGGAACTGTATATTGCAGGATTAAACGGCAATGGAAGCCGGTCGCTTGGAGAAACCGTGCGTCATGCCGTGAAGTATCAGAGCAGCGCTGATTTTGTATATCTGGATGGGTATCTTTACTTTTTTGATAAAGAAGGAAATCTGAAGCGGATACGCACGGACGGAACGGGGAGTCGTGTGGTAGTCGAGCGTGAGAGGCAGAAGGATTCCTTTGTCTGCGGAGGAGTGTATGAGAACGGCGGGGTATTGTACCTTCCGTCGTCGGAAGGACCCGAAGGGACCGGGGCGGGACTGTATTCCTATAACGTGGAAACAGATAAGCTGAGAAAAGTATCGGACGCCAGAGTCTCGCTGCGCGCGCCGATCCTGTTTGCAGGGGACACGCTGCTTTATAAAGAATATTGGCAGAGCGCATGGCATCAGATCAAGGATGGACAGGATACCATATATGGGAGTTCGTTTAATGACACGGGGCTTTGGATGCAGGCGATCGGGAAAAACGAGCTGATCGTGTCGTATGAGCCGCGGGGCGGCTATTACACGGTTTCTTATGGGAACGGTCAGATCCGTTTTGAGACGCCGGTCAGCATAGATTACGCGGTGATGCCGGAAGTGGACATCGAGGAGGAGCAGGGCGCGCTGGCGGAGGGAACGGCGCAGGGAAGCTGCCGCGCGGAGCATTTTGTGTTCGCCGGACCGGATGAATCCTCGATCTACGATCGTTATGTCGTTTACCCGCTCGTATGGGGAGAAGCTGCGTGGGGAACTGTGGAGAATCACGGTCTTGTATGGGAATATGAGGACGCGGACGGCGGGCATGATACCGAACTGCTGGTAGAGGGAGAAGTTGGTGCATTTCTTATCAAAAATGACGATCTCTATTATTCCATGTGGGATGAGGAGGAGGAGAGTTATGCGCTTTTCCGCCGATGTCTGGCGGATCATGAAGAAGAGACGGAAGAATGTCTGGTCGCCGCCGGGATACCCCCAAAAGGATTTACATGGTGCAACGGCATGATCTATTATGTGGACATAGAGAACGGAAGGCTGTACCGGTATCATCTGCAGAGTGGGGAAAGCGAGCGGATCAGTGAGGATCAAGTCGGCTGTTATGATATTGATAACGGCATGATCTACTATGAGGATCTTTCCGAAGGCTCGGCAATCTACAAGATGTGTCTGGACGGGACAGAAAGGGAGCGGATCGACACGCCGCTTAGCTACGGGGAGGAGCTTACGCAATTGACGGTGTGTCCGTACCTTGGTGAGATTTATCTGGCAGTCACGTTGGAAGAATGGCATCGGGATGATCGGATGTGTCTGTTTGCCGAGGACGGTTCGATGGAACTGTTCTTCGGTGAGGATGTTAGAAATTTTGACAGTCATCAGCCAATCTATTACAGAGACGGGATGTTGTATTACTCCTCAGAAATCGCTTTTGAGGTTCGTGTGTTTGATTTCGAAGCCTATTTTGACGGCGGGAGCGGTATTCGCGGCGGAGCTTACGATACGGTCTTTTGTGAAGAAAATATGAATACGTTCGCGGTGACGGACACATGCGTTTATGTGCAGTCCTATGCGGATAATAGTTATATTATGGTCTATGACAGACTGACGGGCGAGCTGACCGGAACGATCGACACATGGGACTTTGAGGGGCTTTGAGCCGGCGATACTGATGTTGACATTCAAAGGGCATTTCAAGGGTGCAAACGCTGATACTGGAAACAAATGCACGCGGAAATCGGTATGTGGTGATAGAATTTTCGTTTTAGGGAAGCTTACTTTATGTCATACTTAATAAAAAGGTGGTAAAACGATATTGAAAATCTATTTGGACAATTGCTGCTACAATCGACCGTTTGACGATCAAAACCAAATAAAAATTCATCTTGAAGCGCAGGCAAAACTATATATTCAGGCTCAAATACGAGAAGGAATATATGATTTAGTGTGGTCTTATATTTTGGACTATGAGAACGGTAAGAATCCCTACGAAGAGAGACGCCTTGCAATCGCGCCGTGGAAGACGATTGCTTCTTTTTGCATTTTGGAAGAGACGGAAGAAATTCTCTTGACCGCGGAGTCACTTACTTCAAAAGGAATCAAGACCTATGATGCGTTACACATTTCCTGTGCTATAGCTGCTCATTGTGAATATTATATAACCACTGATAAGAAACTATTGAATGCGCAGGTAACGGGAATAAAAATAGTCAGTCCCATTGCTTTTGTAAATGAAATGGAGGGATAACATGAAAACAGATACGATCATTAAGCAGGAAGGCATCAATGCTTTGATTTCTCAACTGGGCTATGTTGATGCGGAAAGATTTCTTGTTTTGATTACCAGTGAGCCTTTTGATTATACGAAATGGCGGGAGCAGTCTTTGGATGAGGGATATAGTGTCCGGCAGCTTAGCCAGGAGGCAATGAGATATTCTAAGAGTCTCTAAAGCCGTCCTAAAAAATAATTTGACGAATCCCCAGGCATATGCTATTTTGAAAGCAGGAACATAAGCAGAACGAACAATCGCGGCTGCATTCGTGCAGGTGAGGAAAGTCCGGGCTTCACAGGGCAGGATGCCGGATAACGTCCGGTGGAGGTGACTCTAAGGAAAGTGCAACAGAAATATACCGCCGCAGAGATTTTTGCGGTAAGGGTGGAAAGGCAGTGTAAGAGACTACCGTGCGTCTGGTAACAGACGCAGCCATGTAAACCCCATCCGAAGCAAGACCAAATGAGAAAGCCATAGACTTGCCCGGTCTGCTTTCAGGTAGGTCGCTTGAGGCTGTCGGTAACGGCAGTCCTAGATAGATGATTGTTCTCGACATAACCCGGCTTACA
Source organism: bacterium (assembly GCA_023667365.1). GTDB lineage: Bacteria > Bacillota > Clostridia > Lachnospirales > Lachnospiraceae > DLAJ01. Next base: position 139,472 of record JAMPAG010000001.1, read on the forward strand.
GTTCTGCTTATACCCAAAAGAAATGAGACTGCGCGGTAAGCGCGGTCTCATTTCTTTTTAAGGTCCGGCTCTCACGCCTCGTCATGCCGGATCGGAAGTGACGGATTTTTTCTGCCGCCATGCAGTTTCCGATAAGCGGTCGGCGTCATATGATCGATCTTCTTAAATGTTCTGATGAAATGTTCCACATTTTCATATCCGATCTGGAGCGCGATGCTCATAACCGTCAGGTTGGTATCCATCAAAAGAAATTCCGCTTTTTCAATCCGTACTTTCTGTACGATCTCCTTAAAATTCATGCCGGTCGTCTGCTTGATGAGCCGGGAGGTGTACTCCGGTGTGTAGTGAAACTTTTCCGCGACCATATCGAGGGAGACATCCGCGAAATGCTCCTGTATAAACCGAATCAGACCGAAACGCTGTACATCGGATTTGCTGACGAAGGACGGAAGCTCCACGCTCTTTTCGTAATTGCGGAGCAGCAGGCCGAAGATATTCATGGTTGTGTTGATCATCATGTCGATCCAGTACGCTTCCCTGTTGATGTTTTCCAAAAGAAGATGTGTGACAGCCGTGCGGATATGAAAATCATCCCCGGAATGAAAGATAATGTAGTCATTGATATGCTGCGCATAAATGCTGTTGATAAAAAACATGGACAGAATATTGTCACGGCGGAGGAAATTGAAAAAAATCCCTTCCAGCGTCGCTTTTTTGACCGGAATCTGAATGATAATGCTCTGGTTAAAAACGGAGATGGAGTGATGGACGCCGGGCGGGATGATGAGGAAATCCCCCGTGCGCATACTGACGGACTGGTTGTTGATATTCTGTTCGCAGGTGCCGTCGTAGACATAGGTAAGCTCAAAAAAAGTGTGCGAGTGGACAATGGCGGGCGTGTAGCAGTTGTGCTTGAGTGCGGAGATCGGCTGATCGACGTCGAAGATCCAATAATCCTCATACACGGGAGGGACCGTTTCCGGGTATTCCGTCAGGATCAGATTGTGCTGACGGACATATTCCATATCCACCGTCGCGAGGAATTTCTGATAAGAGTATTCCTGCTGTTTGGCATAATAATATTTTTGATAAAAAAGTTCCTCGTCGCTCAGATCATATAAGGTTTTCTGTAAAGTTGAAAAATCCATTCTGCATTTCCTTTCTGCCGGGCAGTGGGATGTCATCGGTGCCATACAGGATTCGATGATAATATCAAAAAAGATCAATTCACTAATACAAAAAATAACATAAATATCAAATGAAGTCAACAAAATAGAACAAATATAACAATGGCGGAGCACGGAAGCTTCCTCTACAATGACATTATAACACAGGACGGATCGAAATCCATACAGGCTGCATGAAATTGATACATAAGCTGGACGCACAGGCTGCGTGAAATTGATGCATATGCCGGACTCACAGACCGGGTAAGAATGGGGGGAGCAATCTATGGAAGAGAAAAAAGTATTTGTTACCGTAACACATATGAATAAGAGTTTCGGCTCGACGGTCGCATTGAAAGATGTAGATATTACGATCCGCCGCGGAGAAATTCTCGGACTGATCGGGGAAAACGGTTCCGGCAAGTCCACGGTGACATCTATTATTGCGGGAATGCAGAAAGCGGACAGCGGCGAAATGAAGTGCGAGGGAAAGGACTGGCAGCCTGCCAGCATGATCGAGGCGCTTCAGAACGGGGTCGGCATGATCGTGCAGGAGACCGGCACGGTGCCCGGCATTACCGTTGCGGAAAACATCTTTTTGGGCGAGCTTGACCAGTTTCGGAGCGGTCCCGGCATTGTCAACAAAAAGAAAATGTTCGCGAAAGCGAAAGAGATCTTAAACGGGATCGGCGCGGATCACATCATGCCGGAAGTTCCGACGGGAAGCCTGGATTTACAGGACCGGAAGCTGATCGAGATCGCAAAGGTCATGAGCAAGGAACCGCAGATGCTTGTAATCGACGAGACGACGACCGCGCTTTCCCAGATCGGGAGAGAGATCATTTATAAGATCATGAACCGGATGAAAGAGGAGGATAAAGCGGTCGTATTCATTTCCCACGACCTTGACGAGATCATGCACGTCTGTGATTCCCTGACGGTATTGCGGGACGGCAGCATCATCCGTACGTTTTCCAAAGAAGAATTTGAGGAAGATGCGATCAAGGCGAGCATGATCGGACGTGAGATGAAGGGCGACTATTATCGGAGCGATTATGACGGCAGCTTCGAAAAGGAAGTGGTGCTGGAAATCAGGGACGGAAATCTCGACGATCAATTGCTTCATTTTTCCATGCAGTTACATAAGGGAGAAATCTTAGGGATCGGCGGATTGTCGCACTGTGGGATGCATACGCTGGGCAAGGTACTGTTCGGCGCGGCGCACTTAAAAAGCGGTGAAGTTCTCTGCAATGGGGAACCGGTAAAAAATGAAGGCACAGCAATGAAGAAGCGGATCGGTTATGTCGCCAAGGACAGGGATGTGGAATCGCTGTGCCTGAACGCGAGTATCCGGGATAACATTGCGATCGGCGGACTTGACTGCTATGCGGCAGGAAACTTTCTGATCCTGCCCGGCAAAGAAAAGAAATATGTGCAGAAGCAGGTGGAAGACCTCAGCATCAAATGTCAGGACATGAACCAATATGTATCGGCGCTGTCGGGCGGAAATAAGCAGAAGGTTGTTTTTGGAAAATGGATCGGAAGGGGAAGTGAGATCCTGATCCTTGACTGCCCGACAAGAGGCGTGGACATTGGTGTCAAGCAGGCAATGTACCGGCTCATGTACCAGATGAAAAAGGAAGGAAAATCCATCGTTATCATTTCAGAGGAAATGGCGGAGCTGATCGGTATGTCAGACCGGCTGCTCGTCATGAAGGATGGAGAGATCACAAAGGAATTTGAGCGGAGCGCGGAGCTTGGCGAGGCGGACATTATCCAATATATGATCTGATGCGATCTGATCGAAAGGATACGAAGCGCGTGAGAGAAAGAACAGACGAATATCGTTCAGGAGGGGAAATCAGAATGAAAATAAACGGGACGAACATAAAAAAGCAGTTGATGAATCTGACACCCATTGTGGGATTGGTACTGTTGTACGCGGTGTTTATGGCGCTCGGAAAGGCAAAAGACATTAACATTGCATACGGACTCAAAGCAATCGTGAATCAGTCCGTGGTGGTGGCGATCGTGGCGACAGGCGCAATTTTTATCTATACGCTCGGATCCTTTGACATCAGTCTTGGAGCGAGTCTTGCCGTGAGTGCGCTGTTAGGTGCGATGGCATATAACGCGACAGGAAATATCTGGTGCATGTTCCTTGTAAACATCGGCGTGGCGGTATTCATATCGCTGTTCAATTCCGTACTGGCTTCCATTTTTAACCTGCCGGTATTTGTCACGACGATCGCGATGCTAAGCGTCTTAAACGCGCTGGTACTCCTGCTTATCAAGGTGAATAATACGGGGGATGAGATCGCCGTGCCGGCGTCCGCGGTATCCGCGCTTGATACGGTACAGTTCAAGGTCATTGTTCTGGTGGTATTTCTGTTGATCTGCATTTTTGTATTTAACTATACGAAAATCGGCAGAATGCAGAAAGCGCTCGGAAGCAATCCGGTCTGTGCAAGGCTGACGGGAATTTCCATAAAGAAACTGTCGATCATCGCGTTTGTAATGGCAGGCATCGGCGTAGGACTCGGCGCGTTTGTGACGACGATCTATGCGCCGACGCTGACGAAGAATACGGCGTCCAGCATCGGTATGGATGTTATTATTGCGATCGTATTCGGCGGCATGCCCATATCGGGCGGCGCCCGGAGCAAGATCACAGCGGCGGTTGTGGGCGCGTTTTCCATGACGTTTCTCAGTCAGATCATGGTTATGCTGAACCTTAATTCCGGAATCGGGCAGATGGTAAAAGCCGTGATCTTCCTTCTCGTCGTATTTGTTGCAACCTTTAATCAGAGAGGGAAAATGCTTCCAAGATAACACGGTATCAGGCACAGAAATCAAGTGCTTCATACATAAATCAAAACATAACAGGAGGAAAAAGGATGAAAAAGCTATTGGCACTGGTATTAAGTCTGGCGCTCTGCATGTCGGTCATGGCCGGATGCGGCGGCTCAGATGACAAAAAGAACGACGGGGGAAACACGTCGGAAAATGTGACGGCGGGGAATGACACGCAGGGAGACAGCGCAGCGGGCAGTCAGAACGATCAGGACGATCAGAGCGCGTCAACGCTTGATATGAGCCAAAAGATCAAGATGGGTGTGCTCGTATCGGATTCCACAACGGCGGAATCTTTGGCATTCCAAAGCTATTACAAGCAGTACATTGCAGGAAACTTCAACGTAGAGCTGATGTACTCGGATGAACTTGTGGATGCGGCAGGGGAAAAGGCGGCAATTGAGACCTTCATCATGAATAACTGCAAGGCCGTGATCTCATTTTCTTCTTTTGACCGTATGGCACAGCTGAATCAGTGTGCGGATGCAGGCGTGTACTATGCGGTTGCGACCGGAACCCTGACGGATGAAGAGTATGAGAGCGTAAAGTCCAACGAGTATTATGTCGGCGCGATCGGACCGTCTCTGGATGTGGAATTCCAGGCAGGCTATGACATGGCAAAATACTATCTGGATCAGGGAAAGACGAACTTCGCAATCTTCGGAGGCGCGCTCCCTTACTACACGGAAATGCATATTTACCGCGCGGCGGGAATGCTTACCGCCATGGTGGAAGCGGGCGGCGACGGAGCGAACTATTTAGGCGCGACAGACGCAGGCAGCATTATCGGAAAGATTTATGAGACGGCGACGTTAGAGACCGGCGCGATCGGAAACATCAATTTAGTCGGCTATGTGGGCGGTTATGATATGGACGACGCATGGTTCGCAAAATGCGGGCAGATGGCGCAGACGGAAGGATTGGAAGTCATTCTTGCCGTCGGAAACGGTTCGGATTTCTTCGGCACGAGCGTGCAGGGAACGGATGTGAAGATCGCCAGCGTGGACGCGTATGCAAGCGCGTACGGAGAGGCGATGGAAGCGGGTATGCTGGATTATCTTGCCGGTAAGTTCTCCGCGAGCATCGGACCGATCTTTGCAGCGACCTACAGCGCGACATTGGGAGCGCCGATCCGTACGGGCGAGGGATATGCCTTAGCGCTGGATCAGGGCTATTGGGTAGCGACGTCCTATGAGCAGTTCTCCGAGTATTACGCGGTGGACAGCTCGGTGGAAGCGCCGGCTTATACGAAGGAAATGCTGGAAGGGCTTCTTGGGGCCGACTATGCGGTTTTTGCGGAATTTGTCGGCAAGTACAGTTTTGACGAGATCAAGCAGTTACAGTAACAACAGACCGGGGATTGGAACCAATGGAAGGGGTAGAAATGATGAAAAGCAAAAAAAAGATTCTCACGAAAGTATTTGGGATCGGAACCATTCCGGCTGCCACCTTGCTCATCGTACTTGCGCTCTGCGCATCGCGCGGTGTGGTGATGTTTGAGTCCGAGGGAAACTGGATTGCGTTTTTCAGGGCGGTAACGACAGTCATGCTGACGACCTTCGCCCTGTCCATTAACTTAAATTCGGGGCGGTTTGATTTTTCCATCGGTTCCATTTCCCTGATTTCTTCGATCATTGCATCGCAGATTTGTATCAGCAGAAATTTGTCTACGCCGTGGATGCTGCTGTTGTCGCTTGCATTTGGCGTGTTGTTTGGAACCGTATCGGGATTGATCTATGTGATCGTAAAACTCCCGCCAATCATTGTTTCGCTCGGCGTGGCGCTGTTTTATGAGGGCATGGCGTTTGCGATCACAAAAGGATATGGTGTATCTTTTGTAGCAAACACGGAGCTTACGAGCTTCCCAGGTGTGAGAAATTACCTGATCCTGATCGTTGCGGCGCTGGCAGTCATTGTGTATCTGTTCGATTACTCGAAATTCGGCTATCATTACAAAGCGCTTCTGTCCGGACAAAAAGTATCCGTCAACATCGGGATCCGGGAAGTGCGAAACGCAATCGGCTGCTATGCGATCTGCGGCGGTCTGATGGGACTGGTCGGGTTTGTGAGCGCGACGCAGACGGGAAATATCCGCATGGCATTGAATTTCGGTTCGATCGGCGTGATGTTTACTGCATTTCTCCCGATGTTCATCGGCGGCTTTATCGGAAGATTCTGCAACGAGAGGCTGGGGTATGTGCTCGGCGCTGTCACGACGGCGCTCATTTCGATCATGTATGCGCGGCTGGATGTGGATTCCTCCGTCCAGCAGATCACGACGGCGCTGATCTTAGTAGGGTTCCTGATTTTCTTAAACAATGAGGGCAGGTTGAAAAGCCTGATTACGGGAAAACGGAAGTAAGAGCTGCAGTGACATACAGGAAATTTCTCTGCGTGAAATACGCGGGAATCGAAAACATGGAGGATCATGATGAAACAACAGGCAGTGATTTTTGATCTTGACGGCGTGATCTGTTTCACAGACCGCTATCATTATCAGGCATGGAAAAAAATGGCGAACGAATTGGGTGTCTACTTTGACGAGCAGATCAATCACCGGCTGCGCGGCATCAGCCGGATGGAAAGTCTGGAAATCATATTGGAGCGCTATGAGGGAAGTCTCAGCGCGGAGGAGAAACAGAAGCTGGCAGAAAAGAAAAACGGCTACTATCAGGAATTCCTGCACAAAATGTCGCCGGCGGACTTGTCGGCGGAAGTGAAAGAAACGCTGGATGCGCTGCGCGGGCGGGGCAAAAAGCTGGCGATCGGATCATCCAGTAAAAATGCGAAGCTGATTTTAAGCCAACTGGGACTGGCAGATTATTTTGATGCTGTCAGCGACGGCACGAATATCACGAGATCCAAACCCGATCCCGAAGTATTCTTAAAAGCGGCGCAGTATCTGAATCTGGATGCAGCACAGTGCCTCGTTGTGGAGGACGCGGAGGCAGGCATCCAGGCGGCGCATGACGGAGGCTTTGAGAGCGCGGGACTTCTGGAGGCCGCGGCAAGCAGACAGGTCACTTATCCGCTCAGGACATTTGGCGATCTGTTAGAGATCTAAATGGAAAAAACGGGCAATCACGGAGGCGATTATGAATTTAGAACAGAGACCGTTTCGATTAAGCGAAGAAGAGAGGAAGTGGGTGGAGGACACCTACCGCTCCATGAGTCTGGAGGAAAAGATCGGACAGCTTTTTTGCCCGATCGGTTATTCGACAGAGCCGGAATATCTGAAATACGAGCTGCTTGGCAAACATATCGGCGGGTTGTTTTTCCGCGACGGCGTGGGAAAAGAAATGCAGGAAACATTTGCCTATGCGCAGGCAAACAGCAGGATACCGCTCTTAATCCCGTCCAATTTAGAGGCGGGCGGGGACGGTGCGGCAACGGACGGAACGCCCTACGGAAAACAGATGGAGGTTGCCGCTGCGGACGATCCGCTTTATGCCTACCGTCTGGGGAAGATAGCGACGGGGGAGGCGGCAGCGCTCGGCATCAATTGGGCGTTCGCGCCGGTCGTGGATATTGACATGAATTTCCGCAATCCGATCACCAATGTCAGGACATACGGCTCCGATAAAGAGAAAGTCGTGCAGAATGCGCTTGCTTACCTGCGCGCGGCGAAAGAGAACCAGGTCGCGGTATCGGTCAAACATTTTCCGGGCGACGGCGTGGACGAGCGGGACCAGCATATTCTGACCTCGGTGAATTCCTTGTCCATGGAGGAATGGGATGAGACCTTTGGCTATGTGTACCGCAAAATGATCGAAGCCGATGCATTGACCGTGATGGTCGGACATATCGCGATGCCGGCATATCAGGAATTTTACAATCCGGAAATGAAAGGACGGATCGTTCCGGCGACGCTTTCCAAGGAACTGCTCGGAAACCTTCTGAGGGAGAAGCTGGGATTCAACGGACTCATCATTACGGATGCGACGCCGATGGTAGGTTATACGGCGGCGATGGAGCGCAAAAAAGCGATTCCGACGGCGATCGAGGCAGGCTGTGATATGATTCTGTTCAATAAGGATCTGGCGGAGGATTATGAATTTATGATGGCGGGTTACCGCAGCGGCATCTTATCTGATAAGCGGCTTACGGAGGCGGTATACCGCATTCTTGCCACGAAAGCGGCGCTGAAGCTGCCTGTCAAAAAACAGGAGAACCGGCTGGTTCCCGGACCGGAAGCGTTACAGATTTTAGGCTGTGAAGAGCATGTGAAATGGGCGAGGGAGCTTGCAGACCGGGCGGTCACGCTGGTAAAAGACACGCAGGACCTTCTGCCGATCAGCCCGCAGAAACATAAGCGGGTACTGCTGGAAGTGTTAGGGGACTGCGCATCGGATGAACGTGTCCTGCAAACGGCGAAGGAAGAGTTGGAGCGGCGCGGCTTTACGGTCATTCCTTATGAAAAAGAAGACTTTGCCAAGGGCGTGGACAATGTGACAAAGATGAAGGAAAAATACGATCTCGTTCTCTATCTCGGAAATGTGGAGAATGCAAGCAATAAAACGACGAACCGGATTAACTGGTACACGTTTTACGGACAGGGGAATAATCTGCCGTGGTTCGTCCGGGAGGTTCCGACGGTGTTCGCCAGTCTGGCAAACCCGTACCATCTGTTTGATGTACCGATGATTCAGACCTATGTGAACTGCTACTCCAATCACCAGTACGCGATCGAAGCGCTGATTGAAAAGCTGTGCGGGGAGAGCGCATTTCGCGGCATAAGTCCGGTCGATGTCTTCTGCGGCAGAAAAGAACTGGCATATTAAGAGGAGAAGTGTGATGAAAATAGCGAATTTGAAGACCAACCATCTGACGAATCCGCTTGGTTACCGGCTTGACCCGCTGCGGCTTACATGGGACGTGACGGACACAGAGGCAGAGACGGACGACTATACGCAGGTCAGGATCTATGAGGAAGACGCGCCGGATCAGGCAGTCTATGACACAGGGAAAATGTCTTCCTACGGACGGACGTATCTGGACGCCGGATGGCAGCCAAAACCCGCCGTCCGCTATTACTGGCAGGTGGAGATCGGAACGGACAACGGGGAAACGGCAGTCAGTGAGCCGGCATGGTTTGAATCGGCGCACGGAGAACTGGAATGGCGGGCGCAGTGGATCAGTCCAGTATGCGAGCAGGAGAAAATGCCCTGTCTGTACCATACCTATGAAGTAAAAAAGAAAGTCCGCTGTGCGCGGTTGTACTGCTATGCGGTCGGCATTTATGAATGCTATCTGGACGGACAAAAGGCGGGCGGCGAGTACCTGCTTCCAGGCTACCATTCGTACGATCTGACACAGGAATATCAGACCTTCGATCTGACAAAAGAAAACAGCGTCGGGGCACATACGCTTGCCTTTATTCTGGGCGAAGGGTGGTATAAAGGAAGATTCGTGTTTGACGGCGGTTATGAGAATCTCTACGGGGACAGGAAAATGCTGATCGCCATGCTGCACCTTAACTATGAGGATGGCAGTGAAGAATGGATCGGCAGCGGCAGTCCTTGGAAATGCGTGCAGACGCCGATTCTGCGCAATAACATTTACGACGGGGAGACGATCGACAGGACGAAAGAATGCGAAGCGCTTGGCGTGGAGGAGCTGCCTGTCACGAAGGAGCGCTTAGTGCCGCGCAGTAATCTGCCGCTGAGGAAAGTGGAACGCTATCCGGTAAAGGAAGTAATCCGGACGCCGAAAGGAGAGACCATACTGGATTTCGGGGAGGCGGTCACCGGCTGGGTGGAGTTGTTTGCGGACGGGATGCAGGATATAACGCTCGCGTACGGCGAATGGATGCAGGATGGCGAACTTTACCGTGAGAATCTGCGTACGGCGAAGGCAAGTTTTTCTTTTAAGGGAGAGGCGCAGAGCGAATGGATCAGACCGCATTTTACTTATTTTGGATTCCGCTATGTTCGCGTGGAAGGAATGAAAGAGATTGTGCCGGAACACTTTGCGGCATACCGTCTTATGTCCGATTTGGAACAGAGCGGGTCGATCACGACTTCCCGTACAGACGTCAATACGCTGATCGAAAATACGGTGCGGTCGCAGAAATGTAATTTCGTGGATATGCCGTTAGACTGCCCGCAGCGGGATGAGCGGATGGGATGGACGGGAGATATTGCGGTCTATGCGAGAACGGCGAGCTATCACATGGACACGGCGGCATTTCTGCATCATTATATGAAAAATCTGGCGCTTGAGCAGACGCTCTTAGACGGCGCCGTCCCGTTTTTTGTGCCGAAGCCGAAGCCTGCTCCGCATGAGGGGATCAATCCGTTCTTGGTGACGGCGGGCGCATGCGCATGGGGGGATGCCGCGACGATCCTTCCGTGGGAACTGTATCTGCATGGACGGGACATCCATATGTTAAAAGAGCACTATCCCGCAATGTGCGGATGGACTGCTTATATCGAGAAGCGGGCAAGCGGGAATGCCAATCCTTTTTTATGGCAGAATGACCGGCAGCTTGGCGACTGGCTGGCGCTGGATAACGGGGATTGTCCGAGTGGAAAGACCGATACGGGGCTGATCGCGTCCGCGTATTTCTATTATTCGGCGCGGCTTTGCCAAAAAGCGGCGGGCGTGCTGCATAAGGAGGAGGATGCGGAACATTTTGCCGAACTTTGCAGACAGATCAAAGAAGCGTTCATAGAGGAATATCTGAATGCGCGCGGAGAGCTGACTTGTGAGAAAACCCAGACGGCGTATGCGCTGATCCTGTATTTGGGACTGTATCGGAAAGAACAGGAGGCGTGCCTAAAGGACGGTATGCGCAGCGCGCTGGCGGCATACGGGAACCATTTGAGCACGGGTTTTGTCGGGACGGGAATGCTGCTGCAGGCGCTCGCGCTGCACGGGATGGCAAAGGAGGCGTATGACCTTCTGCTGCAGGAGGATTATCCCGGATGGCTCAGGGAAGTACGGCTTGGCGCAACGAGCATCTGGGAGCGGTGGAACTCTCTGGATGACAACGGAAGATTTTCTACCACGGGAATGAACAGCTTAAACCATTATGCTTATGGGTGCGTTGCGGGATGGATGTATGAGTTTATGTGCGGTTTCCGCTGGGATGAGAAGGACGAATTTTATCTGGAACCGGTCGTCGATCCGCGGTTTCGTTTTGTGGAGGGAAGCTGTAAGACGGCGCAGGGGCGCTATACGCTGCGCTGGGAATACCAAAAGGACGGACAGTTCTGTATCCGGGTATCCGTTCCGTTTCAGGCAAAGGTGCGGATCGTTCTGCCGGACGGCGAACAGAAAAGCCTGAGGACAGGGACATATTGCTTTTTCTGTGCGGATCAGAAAAGAGAAAACGCAGGATGAGGATCGTACCGTAAAAGCAGCGGTATGCGGAGGAATCGGAATGAATATTGCGGTGTTATTGGGCGGACTGCTGTATGACAGCCAGAAAAGTCTTTTGAGCGGGATCAACGCATATGCGTCGGAAAGTCATGTGAATGTCATTGCGTTCACTTGCGGGGGCGACATTTATACGGTCAACGACCATAATCAGGGAGAGTTTCAGATCTATCGCCTTCCCAGACTGGAAAATTATGACGGGATCATCATTGCGCCGAATACCATACAGAATCAGAACGTGGTAAAGGAACTGGAATATAGACTGACCAGAATGCAGACACCGGTCATTTCCATTGACTATGCGATGGAGGGGCATATCAATTTTCAGGCGGATAACGTGCAGGCGATGTACGACATGACGGCGCATGTGATCGAAAAGCACGGAAAACGGAAGCTGCTCTATCTTTCCGGACCGAGGCAAAACCCGGAGAGCACCGACAGGGAGTGCGGATTTTGCCGGTGCGCCGCGGCGTATGGATTAAAAGAGAATGAGGATTACCACATCCGTCACGGGAATTTCTGGACCGACAGCGGAAGGACGATCGTCAGCGAATATCTGGAGCAATACGGCGTCCCGCAGGCAGTTATCTGCGCCAACGACTATATGGCGATCGGCGTTTCGGAGGAACTCGAAAAGCGGGGATTTACCGCGCCGGAAGACGTTGTGGTCACCGGGTTTGACAACTCCTTTGAGGGAAGATACCATGTGCCGCGCATCACGAGTGTCAAAAAAGAAATGTACGATATGGGGTATGCGGCGTGCCGCGCGCTGGCGGAGCGGGGAAAGAGCATGGAGAGCCGGCGTTTTCCCGTACAATATCAATTTTCCGAGAGTTGTGGATGCGGGATGGGAAAAAAAGAGGACATCCGGGAATTTAAGCGGCAGATGACAAAGGAAAACGGCGACAGCATCCGCTGGACGAAAATCTTAAACGCCATGTCCGCGGACTTAAACGAGCTGGATACCCTGGCGGAATTTGTCGAAAAACTCAAGCATTATGTGACACAGATGGAGTTTCCGTATTTTTATTTATGCCTGTGTGATGAGGAACAGCTGATCGGCAGTCTGCGGAATACGGGCGGGCATTATCAGATTCCGGACATGAAAGAATATGCAAACCGGACAGATTACACGGAGCGGATCCGCGTGGCGATCGCCTATGAGGACGGACAGTTCCGCGAGCCGGAGACCATTTCGGTCAATGCGTGTCTTCCGGAACGTTTTTGGAAGCGGGAAGGAATTTCCGCCATTGTATTTCCGGTTCATTTCCAGCTTCACTGTATGGGTTACTGCGTCGTCGGCAACAGCAGCGTGCCGATGGAGACGATCCAGTTTCAGTCCTGGGTGATGAATATCGGAAACGGGCTGGAAAATATCCGCAAGCAGATGCTCATGCAGGCAATGATCGAGCAGTTGAATCAGATGTGGATCTATGATACGATGACTGGGGTGCTGAACCGCGCAGGCTTCTATATAGAGGCGGAAAAACTGATCGCGGCGTGCAGAGAAAAAAAGGAAGACGTGATCTTGTTGTTCATCGACATTGACAGGTTAAAAGCGGTCAATGACACCTATGGGCATGAGGAGGGCGATTTCTATATCAAGACGGTTGCCGGCATCTGTCAGGAGCAATGCGAAGGAAAGGGGATCGTCATGCGCTATGGCGGCGATGAATTTGTCATTCTGTGCGGACAGAGCGCATGCGGCGGCGAACAGCATATGATCGCGGACATCAAGCGCCGCGTTCAGGGACTCCAAAAGCGCAGCGGAAAGCCGTATCTCACGGATGCGAGCATCGGACATTATCGCTCTAAGGTCGGCGGCGATTTTAGGCTGGAGGCGCTGATCGAACAGGCGGACAAGGAAATGTATGCAATGAAACGCAGTCAGAGACGCTAAAAAAGGAGAATACATATGGAAAATAACGTACTGGAAGCGCTGATGAGAACATTGCCGATGATGCAGGAAATCTTCGGATTGGACGTACAGATCTGCCTGTGCGACAGGGAAAAAACGATCGGCGTATGGTATGCGAAAAGTTTCCGGCTGGATATACGCGTCGGCGAGTATTTCGATCCGTCACAGCCGGCGCATCAGGAAATGCTTGCCGCGATGAAGACGGGGAAGCAGACGGTCAATATCCTGCCAAAGTTCGTGTACGGCGTGCCGGTGCGCGGCATTATCACGCCGATTGCCGACGGTGATGAGATCGTAGGCGTTTTAAGCTGCGCTGTCTCACTGGAAAAACAGGCGGAGATCGAGGCGGCGGCAAACATATTGAGTAACAACATCCATATTACGAATGACAATGCCAACGAGATCGCGGCAGGCGCTGCGCAGCTCGCAAGCCAGATGGGCGTCGTCAGCCAGATCTCAGGGAAAATCCATGTTCTTGCCGAGCAGATGCAGGAAAGCGTCGGTATTATCCGAAACAATTCCACCCGTTCCAATATGATCGCGCTGAACGCCTCCATTGAGGCGGCGAGAGTCGGGGAAGCGGGGAGAGGCTTTGCGGTCGTGGCGCAGGAGATGGGCAAACTCGCAAAATCGAGCGGAAATGCGACCGGGGAGATCAGCGCGAAGCTGGATACCACATTTACAGAACTGAACGGGATTTTAGAGCAGATCGGAGAAGTTTCCAATGTGGCGGGTATTCAGGCAAAAAATGTGGAGGAGATCGCAGCCAGTCTGGAAGAAATACAGAAAAACGCGGAAATGCTGACGGCGGCGGCAAATATTGTGTAGACAGAGAGAAGGTGGCGGGGTGGAAACGTATTATTTAGCGATCGACATCGGGGCGTCGAGCGGACGGCACATTTTAGGAAGCGTCCGCGACGGCAGACTGGTGCTGGAGGAAATTTATCGTTTTTCTAATGGGACGACAAAAAAGAACGGACATCTCTGCTGGGATGTGGAACGGCTGCGCAGGGAGATCGTGGCGGGAATGCGGCGGTGTAAGGAGCTTGGCAAGGTGCCGGTCAGCGTCGGCGTCGATACGTGGGCAGTCGATTTTGTACTGCTGGATGCGCAGGATCAGATCATCGGCGATACGATCGCATACCGGGACGCCTATACCGCAGGAATGGATCAAAAAGTATACGAGCGGATCGCGGAGGAAGAACTGTACCGCCGGACGGGGATCCAGAAGCAGATCTTTAATTCCATCTATCAGATACAGGCGTGGAAAGAGCGGTATGGAGAGCAGTTCGGCAGGGCAAAAAGCCTGCTGATGCTCCCGGATTATTTTCACTACGTCATGACGGGAAAAAAAGCGACGGAATATACGAACGCCACGTCCACACAGCTCATCGATCCGGATCAAAAGGACTGGGACAGGGAGCTGATCGGACTGCTGGGGTATCCGAATGAGCTGTTTCAGCAGATTGTGACGCCGGGAAGCAGTCTTGGCATGTTTACGGATGCGTTTGCGGAGGAAGTCGGGTTTACGGCGAAGGTCGTCGTCCCTGCGACGCACGACACGGGATCGGCGGTCGCAGCGGTTCCGACGAAGGAGAAATACGCCGTTTATCTCAGTTCGGGAACATGGTCGCTTTTGGGATGCGAGAGAGCGGAGCCGGAGCTGTCCGAGGAAAGCAGGAGAGCGAATTTTACAAACGAGGGCGGCTATCAGTACCGTTATCGTTATCTGAAAAACATCATGGGCTTGTGGATGATCCAGTCGCTGAAAAGAGAACTGCATGACCGTTATTCGTTCGCGGAATTATGCAATATGGCAGGCGGGGCGTCGATCTCTTCCATTGTGGACTGCAACAGTCCGATATTTCTTGCACCGCAGTCCATGACGGAAGCGGTGCGGCAGGCGTGCAGGGAGAGCGGGCAGAACGTGCCGGAAACACCGGCGCAGCTTGCGAAAGTCATTTATGCGAGCCTCGCGGCATGTTACGGGGATTGTGTGCGGCAGATGGAGCGCATCACGGGAGTAAGGAGCGCGGTGCTGCATGTCGTCGGCGGAGGCGCAAACGCCGATTATCTGAACCGGCTGACGGCGGAAGCGACGGGAAAAACGGTGCTGGCAGGTCCGACCGAGGCGACGGCGGCCGGGAATCTGATCGTACAGATGATTGCCGAGGGCGTATTTTTTGATCTAAAGTCCGCGCGGGAATGCATCTACCGGGCTTTTGACATGAAAATTT
>JAMPAG010000001.1:155125-171503 GCA_023667365.1 bacterium
TGGAGACGATGACAGGCGTGGATCTGATCATTGACGACACACCGGAAGCAGTGATTTTATCCGGTTTTGATCCGATCCGGCGGGAGGTTGCGCGCATCGCGCTTGAAAAGCTGATCGTGGACGGCAGAATCCATCCGGCAAGAATCGAGGAAATGGTCGAAAAGGCGCAAAAAGAAGTAGAGGTCATGATCAAAGAAGAGGGTGAGGCAGCGCTGCTGGAAGTCGGCGTACACGGTATCCACCCTGAGCTTGTCAGATTACTCGGTAAGATGAAATTCAGAACCAGCTATGGTCAGAATGCGTTGAAGCATTCGATCGAAGTGGCACAGCTTTCCGGACTCCTCGCCTCAGAAATGGGCTTGGACATCAGGATGGCGAAACGCGCAGGTCTTTTACATGATATTGGTAAATCCGTGGATCATGAAATGGAAGGCTCCCATATTCAGTTGGGCGTGGAGCTTTGCAGAAAGTATAAGGAATCCGCAACGGTCATCAATGCGGTGGAATCCCATCACGGTGATGTGGAGCCGACCACATTGATCGCATGTCTGGTACAAGCAGCGGACACGATTTCCGCAGCGAGACCGGGCGCAAGGCGTGAGACATTGGAGACTTATACGACAAGATTAAAGCAATTAGAAGACATTACAAACAATTTCAAGGGTGTAGATAAATCTTTTGCTATTCAGGCAGGTAGAGAGATTCGGGTAATGGTAGTTCCTGAACAGATTAACGATGCGGACATGGTTCTTTTGGCGAGAGATATTTCGAAGCAGATCGAGGCAGAGCTTCAGTATCCGGGACAGATCAAAGTGAATGTCATTCGTGAGTCAAGAGTGGTAGACTACGCAAAGTAAGAAGAAAAAGATTTCATAAACGTTGTTTATGGAATCTTTTTTTGTTATAATTGATTGTATGAGAAAAAAGAAAAATAAAAAGTCCCGCATGACATTAGCGGGCATCAGTGAAATAGGGACAAGGACTGAACAGCAGGATGCCATGTGGTTTTCGGGAATGCAGGAACAGCAGGCGGAGCTGGTGACGGGCGTGCTTGCGGCTGGCGAGTGCACAGGGGGAGAAAGTGCGTTCGCGGTCATTGCCGACGGCATGGGCGGATTGTCCGGAGGTGCAAAGATCAGCGGATTGATCACGGAAGGAATGCGGGATGCGTATCTTGCCGGGGACCGGATCGGAGAACCGGTTCCGTTCTTGCAGCAGACGCTTTGGCGTGTGAATGAGGCAGTCAATCAATATCTGGCAGGAAAGGAGCCGGGAGGTTCCACTGTCATTGCCGCATACATAGAGGACAAGAAACTGTATTATTGTTCCGTGGGCGACAGCAGAATCTATCTGTGGCATAAAAGGCGGCTTTGCAGTCTGAATGTGGAGCATACCTATGGACATGATCTGGACGAGCTTGCAAAGCGGGGCGTTATTACGGAGGGGGAAGCGAAAGCAGATGTCCGGCGCGCTGCATTGACGAGTTATATCGGGAAAGGCATTCTGGATCAGGTGGATGGAAATGAGATCCCGATTCTGTTGGAGAAAGGGGATGTGATTCTTCTTTTAACGGACGGCGCATACCGTACGGTTTCCGATGAGGAGCTTGCGCGCTGTGCGGCGAGAGAGAGCGCGGAGCAGATCACGCAGGCGGTTGCCCGCGCGGTCGTCTGGGAACAGAAACAGCGTCAGGATAATTACACGATCGTCGCGATCCGGATCGAGGAATGATGCGGAGCGTATGGAATCGCAGTCGCGGGCAGACAGCGGGAAGACGTGCAGGGAATGGCGCATCTGCGCCTTGCGAATGGGGCGGCTGCTGTGAGCAGACAGCGGGAAGACGTGCAGGGAACGGCGCATCTGCGCCTTGCGGAATGGGGCGGTTGCTGCTTGCATATAGCGGAGAAACGTGCTAGAATAAGTGCAGTTTGAAAAACCGAAGACAGGTTTGGATAAGAAGTATGAGATAGGACAGATAGGATAGCAAAGGCAGAAAAGACAGAAAAGAACCGGGCAGGATTTGTGCTTACACATGGCGGATGTCGTTCGCATGAAATCCGCGGTCAGGTGGGAATGGAGAGCAGATATGAGCGTATGGAGTAAATGGAAAAAAGGAATTTATGCGGGCATGACGGTATTTGCAGTCATGCTGATGAATCAATTATTCGGCTGTGCCGGCGCATTGGCGGGAGAGACGGCGCAGGAGAGCGTGGATGCGCAGACAGGCTGGATCATTGTGGGGATTATTGCCGTGGCAGTCATTGTGGCGGTGATCGTTGCCGCGGTTACATCGGTCATTGCCGGTGTGGTCGGAGCCAAAGAGGATTCCGGCGAGCAGGAATAATCTTAACACAAATTAAAAAATTAAGAAAAGAGCCCATGGAGACATGTTTTCTGCCAAAGCGGCAGGGTAAAACATGGCAATTGAGGCTCTTTTTTGTATTTGTTGTTTTTTTTCCTTGCATCCGTGGAAGGCATGGTGTATGATAGGAAAGGTGTGCGTGGATTGTATACAATAATGCAATAATGCACATGAAAAAATGCAGATCACGGGCAGAATATGGAGGAAAGGATCCGGATCTCGTTACCGCGCCGGAAGAAACGCGGCAAAAAACGAAAAAGATAAGGATGGTGTGCGATGAAATCTTACAAGTCGATGTCAAAGGAAGAACTGGAATCGCTGAAAGGTGAATTGGAGCAGCAGTTTGAGGATGCCAAGGCAAAGGGCTTAAAGCTGGATATGTCCAGAGGAAAGCCGGGACCTGCGCAGTTGGATCTCAGCATGGATATGATGGATGTGCTTCATGCGGAAACCGTCTTAAAGACCGAGGAGGGCATTGACTGCCGCAATTATGGGACACTCGACGGTATCCCGGAGGCAAAGAAGCTCATGGGCGATATGATGGGCGTTCCCGCGGAGAACGTGATCGTCTGTGGAAACGCAAGTCTGTCCATTATGTACGATACGGTTTCCCGTTCCGTGACGCACGGCGTATGCGGAAGCACGCCATGGTGCAGGTTGGATAACGTAAAATTTTTATGTCCGGCGCCCGGCTATGACAGACATTTTAAGATTACGGAGCATTTCAGCATTGAAATGATCACGATTCCGATGACGCCGCAGGGACCGGATATGGATCTGGTGGAGCGGTATGTCAATACGGACGCTGCCGTGAAAGGAATCTGGTGTGTGCCGAAATATTCCAATCCGCAGGGCTATTCCTATTCGGACGAGACGGTGAAGCGGTTCGCGGCATTACAGCCTGCGGCAGAAGATTTCCGTATTTATTGGGATAACGCGTATGCCGTACATCATTTATATGAAGAAAAAGACCGTCAGGATCAGATTTTAGACATCTTAAGCGAGTGTGAAAAAGCAGGACATCCCGATATGGTCTATGAGTTTGCGTCCACCTCCAAGGTGACGTTTTCCGGTTCGGGCGTTGCGGCGATCGCTTCTTCCGCGAAGAATCTGAGCGATATAAAAAAATCAATGACGATCCAGACGATCGGTTATGACAAGATCAACCAGCTCCGCCATGTGAAATATTTTGGAAACATTGACGGAATGTATGCGCATATGATGGAGCTTGCCGGCGTCATGCGTCCGAAATTCGAGGCGGTGCTTGCCGTACTTGATCAGGAACTGTCTGGTCTGGAGATCGGTGAGTGGACGAAACCAAACGGTGGTTATTTTATTTCGTTCGAAGCGCTGGGCGGCTGTGCGGCGGCGATTGTCGGAAAGTGCAAGGAAGCGGGCGTGGTGCTGACGGACGCCGGCGCGACCTATCCGTACGGAAAAGATCCGCACGACAGCAATATCCGTATTGCGCCCTCCTTCCCGACCACGGAGGAGATGACGGAGACGGCGAAACTGTTTGCGCTGTGCGTCAAGCTTGTGAGTGTGGAGAAACTTCTGGCGGCGTAAAGGCGTTGGAGTGTGTGTTCAGCGGCGTAAAGGCGTTGGAGCGTGTGTTCAGCGGCGTAAAGGCGTTGGAGCGCATATTTGGCGTTTAGGAGCATGCAGAATCTATGGATGGGCGAAGAATTCCAACAGGGCAGAGCGCGTAACGTGATAAAAGATAACAGGTGATGCGAATGGAGTGTATGCATGAAGTATGTACGAGGTATGCATGGAGTATGTACGACGCATATATGAAGTATGTATGACGCATGTATGACGCATGGCTGTCAGCCGACGCATCAGCCGGGCATGGAAAAAGCAGAGAAGAAAGGAAGCGGAATATGCAGGAATGCGAATGGAAGCGGTTAAAGCGGGAATTGGTGCAGAAAGGTTCCATCATCAATTATTACCGCGATACGGTGCAGGTGCCGAACGGCAATATTGTAGAGTGGGATTTTATCGGACATAACGGAGCGGCGGCAGTCGTACCGGTGACGGAGGACGGCAGGATCTTGATGGTGCGCCAGTACCGCAACGCGCTTGACCGAATGACGCTGGAGATTCCGGCGGGGGGCTTAAACGGCAAAGATGAGCCGACAAAGACCGCCGCGGCGCGCGAGCTGGAGGAGGAGACCGGCTACCGCAGCGAGGAGCTTACTTTTTTGATCAGCCTGAATACGACGGTCGCGTTCTGTAATGAAAAGATCGACGTTTATGTGGCGAGAAATCTTGTGCCGTCAAGCCAGCATCTAGACGAGGATGAGTTTATTGATGTTGTGCCGATGGACGTGGAGGAACTGACGGAAATGATCTATGCCGGAAAGCTGATGGATTCCAAGACGGTAGCGGCAATTCTGGCGTATCGGAGCCGTTATGTCCATGGATAGCGCGCCGTCGTATCGGAGCCGTGATGTCCGGCCCGAAGCGGAGAAAAAAGAATGTCCGAACCACACGACTCATATATTATAGAAATGAGCTGTGGAGGATTCTGATGAGAGAACGGGAAAGAGGACGCCTCGCACTGATCGGCGGGAGCGTTCCTTTTTTGATTGGCTTTTTTGCGGGAATCGCGCTGCTGGTGCTTGGTCGGGAATGGTTTTTGGGAAGCGGGAATATGCTGGGAGCGGATAAAACGCATTATATCGGTTATCTGGATATTCATAAAAACCGCCTGTTTTTTTATGTGCTTGAACAGCGGATGCGGACGGTCATCCTGATGCTTCTTCTGTCCGTTACGCCGATCGGGCGCTTTATCCGTTACGCATATACGGCATGGTATGGTCTGGCATTCGGCATGATCCTGACGGCGGCATATGCGGTGTATGGCGTCAGGGGATTAGGGCTTGTAGGCACCTGCCTGTTTCCGCAGATTCTTTTTTATATTCCTGCATATATCCTGCTCTGTGTGATGTCGAAGCGGATTTACGAGCAGTATACATGCGGGTATGGGGGAGCGGGCTGGCACAGGCTGCTGGCGGGGATCGGGGTGATCCTTCTTTTGGGAATGCTTGGCTGTATCGCGGAAGCATATGCCAACTCGTTAATTGTTATGAAAATGTTAAAAAATTTTTAAGCGCCGGTTGCTATATGTGGTAGACATAATTGCAATTGCCGACGATATGTGGTAGTTTTGCCAAAATAAGATAAAAAAGGCCCGAAAAGGGTTAAAAATTGCGATTGCTTTTCTTAAAAATTCTGATTATAATAATGCGTGAACACGCTTTTTTGATTAACATAAATAGGTAACTATGGATCGTTAGATAAATATTTTGAGGGTGGCACGCTGATACATGAAGGATGAAATCGGGCAGTTTATCGCATATCTGCATAATGTGAAAAAGACCTCCGAGAACACGGAGATGTCATATCGAAGGGATTTGAACAAGGTGCAGATGTATCTGGACGCCCGCGGCGTGACAAGCTTTGATCAGGTTAGTGAACAGATGTTGAAGGACTATGTAGAGGACTTGACAAAGAAGAATTTTGCGCCCGCGAGTATTTCACGCAATATCGCGTCAATCAAAGCGCTTTTTCATTATCTGGTCAGCGAGGGAAAAATAGAGACCGACGTATCCGAGGTGCTGAAAGCGCCTAAGATCGAAAAAAAGCTGCCGGGCATTATGACGATGGACGAGGTGGTCCGTCTGTTGGAACAGCCGAAGGGAAATGCGCCCAAAGAGGTGCGCGACAGGGCGATGCTTGAGCTTTTATATGCGACCGGTATCCGGGTGACGGAGCTCATTACCTTAAAGCTGAGCGACGTCAATATGCCGATGAACTATATCGTATGCCGCGACCGCAATAAGGAGCGTGTCATTCCGTTCGGAACGGCGGCGAGAGAGGCGTTAGCCAAATATTTGTCCGGCGCAAGGGATTCCATGCTGAAGGATTTATCCTGTGATACCCTTTTTGTCAACTGTTCAGGGGAATCCATGAGCAGACAGGGGTTTTGGAAACTCATCAAGTCCTATACGAAAAAAGCAGGTATCACGGCGGACATTACGCCGCATACGCTCCGGCATTCTTTTGCGGCACATCTGGTGGAAAACGGGGCTGACTTAAAGAGCGTGCAGGAAATGCTCGGACATTCCGATATTTCCACGACGCAGATTTATGCCAATATGAGTCACAAGCGTCTAAGAGAGGTGTATGCAAAGGCACATCCGCGGGGGTAAAAAAGAGTTGCGCACGGCGCAACTCTTTCAAAGAACTGCCGTTGGCAGTTCTTTTGGGATTTCACAACCCGGAAGAATCGCGAAGCGATTCTTCGAAAGAGTTTGCGGAACGCAAACTCTTTTTTAACTTATAGGAAATTTCACAACCCGGAAGAATCGCGAAGCGATTCTTCGAAAGAGTTTGCGGAACGCAAACTCTTTTTTATAACAATTCTGCAATATCATAGATCAGGCGTTCGGATTCTTCCCAGCCGAGGCACGGATCGGTGATCGACTTACCGTAAACGCCGCCGCCGATCTTCTGGCAGCCGGGTTCGATGTAGCTTTCGATCATAACCCCTTTGACGAGCTTTTTAATATCGGCGTTCAACCTGCGGCTGTGCAGGACTTCTTTGACGATGCGCACCTGTTGTTCATATTTCTTTCCCGAATTATTATGGTTCGAGTCAATGATGCAGGCGGGATGGCGCAGATCGCGTTCCTGATACATTTCCCACAGACGATTCAGATCTTCATAATGATAATTCGGCGTGCTGTTTCCGTTTTTGCTCACAGAGCCGCGCAGTACGGTGTGTGCGAGCGGATTGCCCGAAGTGGATACCTCGTAACCGCGATAGACGAAAGAATGAGGCTGCTGCGCCGCGTAGACGGAGTTGAGCATGACGCTGAAATCGCCGCTCGTCGGGTTTTTCATGCCGGAAGCAACGTCAAATCCGCTCACGGTCAGCCGATGCTGTTGATCCTCCACACTTCTTGCGCCGATCGCGACGTAAGAGAGCACGTCCTCCACATATCCCCAGTTTTCGGGATAGAGCATCTCGTCTGCAGCGGTCAGCCCGGACTCTTCGATGGCGCGCAGATGCATCCGGCGCACGGCGATCAGTCCCTGGAGAAAATCTTCTTTTTTTGCCGGATCGGGCTGGCTGGCAATGCCCTTGTAGCCGTCCCCTGTCGTGCGGGGTTTGTTCGTGTAAATGCGCGGAACAAGCATCAGTTTGTCTTTTACACGGTCGGAAACCGCCGCCAGGCGGTTGACATAATCACATACCGAATCCTCATTGTCCGCGGAACAAGGACCGATGATCACAAGAAAACGGTCGGACTCTCCCGTGATAATATCTGCGATGTCCCGGTCGCGCTCCTGCTTCAGTGCGGCAAAATCCGCCGGAAGCGGGTATTCCTCCCGGATTTTTGCGGGAGTGGGAAGTAAACGTTCAAATGTGAAACCCATGATCTGCTCCTGTCTGTGTTCGGGCTTGGATTGGCAGCGCCGGTCATACCGGCTGCGGCACCCGAAAAACAGAACAATTATACATAAAAATGCGGCGATGTGCAAGCCCCGGTAAAAAAAGCAAAACTTCCGGTAAAAAACAAAATTCCCGGTGAAAAGCGAAATTCATGGAGCAGGGATCGAACCATTCATTTTTTTCTCCCGAAAGTACTATTTTTTTGTCAAGATCGGTTGCGTAAAACGATAGGATATGGTACAATAGTCACAGAAAAGGCGGTGCTGATTATGAGAGATACCATAGCGGTCTGTTTAGTGCGGGCGGATGAAGAATTTCAGCGGGATTCCCTGAGAGCAATCTTTCGGCAGGCGAAGGAATGCGGTCTGTTCGTGCAGGTGTTTAACACGTTTGAACAATTAGAATTCAGCAACCTCAATGATCAGGGAGAGGAAAGCATTTTTGAGCGGATCGATTATGACAGGCTGTGCGGGATGATCATTTTTTGCGAAAAGATCAAGGACAATGAGCTGAACCTGCGTCTGATCGAAAAGGGCAGGAAAAACGGGATTCCCGTCGTGTCCATCGACAGGGAGGTGGACGATTGTTACAGCATCGTGTTTGATTATAAGAATACATTTGAGAAGATCGTGCGCCATTTATTTGAGGTGCATCATTGCAGATCCTTCTTTGTGATGGGCGGTCTGCGCAACAACGATTTTTCCGATGCGCGGATCCAGGTCGTGCGCAATGTGGCGGCGGAGTATGGCGTTGAGATCAAAGATGAGGATATTGGATACGGGGATTTTTGGGAAGATCCGTGCCGGGAGGTCATGAGAGCGTTTCTGGAGAGCGGAAGACCGCTTCCTGACGCGTTTATCTCTGTCAATGATACGATGGCGATCGCGATCTGCGACTGTCTGCACAATGCGGGCTACGAGATACCGGAGGATACGATCGTGACGGGATTTGACGGTATTGAGGAGGAGCGGTATTTTATGCCGCGCCTGACGACGGCACAGCAGGATTTACAGGCAGGCGGCAAACGGGCGGTCGAGCTGATCTGTGAGGTCATGCAGAAAAAAGAAAATGTGGAGCGATGCACGCTTGTTCCGTTTGCGGTACGTTTTTCCGAGTCGTGCGGCTGTCTTCCCGTCAGTGGGGGCAGGGCGTCAGGGCAGATTCATAAGATGTATAATACGCTCACGAGCTATCGATATTTTTCCAAGAATATGTATGACATGATCGACGAGATGACGGGGACGAAGTCTTTGAACGGAATGCTTTCGATCCTGCCGAAATATCTCGCTTATCTTGATTCTTACCGGCATATTTATCTTTGCGTGGAAGGCTCCTATCTGGATGCGTATGATGATGTCAGCGCGCAGATCATGGAGCAGAACCGCAGGTTGAACGACTGCAGGGAGATCGAGCTGGTGCTGCTCGGCGAATGGCATATGGATAAAGGATTTTCCGTGCCGCTGCTCTGCTATAAGCGCAAGGATCTGTTTCCGACCGAAAAGATGAGCGCGGATACCGAGAACCTGATGTTCGTGCCGCTGCATGTGCAGGAAACGGTGCTTGGTTATCTGGCGGTTAATTTTGATCCGGAGGAAAACGATTACTTGCAGCTGCGCAATTTTGCGACGAATCTCAGCCATATTCTGGATTCCGTGAGAAGCCGGCAGCAGATGCAGAATTTTAACCGCAAGTTAAAACAGGCGAATGATAAACTGGAGGAGCTCTATATCCGCGATCCGCTCACGGGAATCTACAATCGGCGCGGTTTTTATCAGGATATTGTCAAACGCCTTAAAGATCATGAGTACGGCTGGTTCATGGTTGTTTCCATCGACTTGAACGGCTTAAAGACAATCAATGATACCTACGGTCATGGAGAGGGCGACTTTGCGATCAAGACGGTGGGAAGAACGCTGTTCCGGATCGTGTCAGAGCGTGGGATCTGCGCGCGCTTTGGAGGCGATGAATTTTCCGCGGCGCTGTTTTATGACGAATATGAGCAATGTGCCGATGCGGATTTCCGCAGGCAGCTCGTGGAGCTGTTGGATCAGGTAAACCGGACGGCAGGCAAGGAATACGAGATCAGTTGCAGCGTGGGAACGCAGATGACGCCGACGGACGGGGATGTCAATATTGACGAAGTCTTAAAGGAAGCGGATCACAAGATGTATCAGGATAAAAAGCGTCATTATGAAATGCTCGGACAGAGCGCGGATGATATACGCTGACATGATGTGGCGGGCGGTGCCGGAGCGGAGACAAAAAGACGGCATATGATCCGGCAAAACAAACGGTATTACTGGCGTATGACAATATGTGACAGGGGTGCATGGCGGTCGGGGAAACCGTTATGATCAGGGCGGCGGAAGGTGCGCGGAGCACGCATTCTGCCGCAGGCATAGCTTGTGTGGGGGTTGGAAAAGGGATGGTATCCGGGTGCGGATGTCATCCCTTTTCTGTGTAGTGCAGGATGGTAAGCGAATTAGCGCAGGCGCAAAAAAGCTGACTTGCGAGCAGCCCCCACAGACACGCCTCAATGCCGTGAAGCGGAACAAGGAAGAAGACAAAGGCAAGCCGGATGCAGAGCGCCGTCGTGTTGATTATAAAAGAACAGCCGGTGTGGCCGAGACCGTGCAGGATACTTGACATGGTTGTCGAAAGGTAGAGGAACGGACAGATGAAGCTCAGCGTCAGAATAAAGCGGCCGGCGAGTTCGTTGTGAAAAAAGAAAGTTCCGGCAAAGCGCCCGGTCAGAAGAAACAGGATGCAGCACAACACGCCGAAAGCGATGCTGCATGAGGCTGTCCGCCGGAAGGCACGGCGGATTGTCCCGTAATCGACGCGTTCCTGCGCTTCCGAAATGAGAGGCAGCAGGAGCACGGAAAACGAGTTGGTCAGCGTGGACGGAAACAGGATGAAAGGCAGCGCCATGCCGGTAAAAACGCCGTAGACGGAAAGCGCCTGCGTGTCCGGCAAGCCGGATTTTACGAGCATCAGCGGGATATAGACAGACTCGACACCGGATAACAGGTTGACGACAACGCGGCTTGCGGAGAGCGGCAGGGCCATGCGGATGATGCGGGACAAAATCTTGTGAATGGCAGGACTTTTCCGCATATTTGAAAGCGCCTGAAACGATGACGCAGGGTGTCCGATGCGGCAGCCAAAACGAAGCATGACGAGCGTACCCGTGAGCAGGGCGGAACAAATTTCACCCGCGAGCATTCCGAAAACGGAACAGGAAAGGCTTAGCTGCATCTGATGGGAAAGGCTGTAGCGGTAAAGAAGAAATACGGTGCCCACGCGGATGATCTGTTCGATGATCTGTGATATGGCGGGGATTTTTGTGTTTTTGATGCCGTAATAATAGCCGTTGATGCAGGAGTGCATGGAGGCGAACGGAATGGAGACGGCAATGATGCGAAGCAGCGGTTCCGTGCGGGGTTCGCACAGTAGGCGCGCGGCGATGAACGGCGCGTTCAGGATCACGATACCGGAAAAAAGCATGGACAGTCCGCCGGAAAGGGCAAGTCCGATAAAGAGAACACGGAAAGAATGCCGGTAGTCGTGCGACGTCGGTTCTCCGGCGACATATTTTGAGATCGCACTCTGGATGCCGCCGCAGCAGATGGAGAACGATAACGCGAGCACGGGCGAGACAAGCTGGTAAATTCCCATTCCCTCCGCGCCGAAGGCGCGTGATAAAAAGATGCGGTAAAAAAATCCGATAACGCGTGTGGCGAAGCCGGTCAGCGTTAAGATCAATGTTCCCTTAAAAAGTATTTTATTCATAGAAGCGTCCTGTGACATTATGGATAATATATGAGGAAAAAAAGAAGGAAAGAACATAGAAAAGCACGGAAAGAGCATAGAAAAGATCACAGTTTCAGAAATTCCGCCACGCGTTTCTGATAGACGCAGTAGTAGCGGAAGCCGCAGGAAGTAAGAATGTCGGCGGCTTCCCGAAAATGGGAACCGACGTCTTCGGGGGCATGAGCGTCCGAACCGACCGTGATGATTTCGCCGCCGAGCTCGCGGTAGCGGCGCAGAATCTCCTCACAGGGGTTTGGCGCATGAAGCCCTTTTCGGAAACCGGCGGTATTTAATTCAATTCCTTTTTCATTTTCGATGAGGATCGTAAGTATCCTGTCAATGACGTCGCGGTAGTCCGCATAGGCATAGTGCTTATCCTTGTCCGGACCGTAGCGGACCACATAATCGAGGTGTCCGTACACGTCAAAATTCGTATATTTTTTGAGATTATCCAGAATGGACGTAAAATACTCGCGATAGGCTTCCGCTTCCGTGCGCCCCTCATAATAGGAAGGGTAGTAGGGGTCGCGTCCGTTTACCACATGGGAGGAGCCAATGACAAAATCAAAATCATAGCTGTGAACATAACGGGCGTTATTTGCTGATAAATGCGGCTGGAGCCCAAGCTCGATGCCAAATAAAAGTTCGATGCGGTCCGCATAATGTTCTTTGCAGCGGATGAGGTCATACAGATAAGAATCCGTATTGACTAAGAAAATGGCGCCGGATTCGTTTTCGGAGTCCGGATAATCCATATCCATATGCTCGGTAAAGCACATCTGCTTTAAGCCGAGCGCGATGCCCCGCTCGATCATGGACTCCATGGAAGCGCGGGAATCTCCGGAATGAGAAGAGTGTAAGTGACAGTCGGCATAAACAGGCATAGGGGGTCCTCCTTGATCGAAAATAATGTCTATCGCTAAAATACCACAAAATCCCCTTTTTTTCAATTTCGGAAATTTAGAAAGTTTATCAATATTTTTCAATTTATATCTTGAATTTTGCCGGGAGATTGGTTACAATAATCGTGCTGATGGAATTTTGGTAAATCTTGGACGTATCGTGCGTTTCAGGACAAGCCAAAATAATATAAAATTTTTATGTAGGAGGATTCTTAAAATGGCAGTAAAAGTAGCAATCAATGGTTTCGGTCGTATCGGTCGTCTTGCGTTCAGACAGATGTTCGGCGCAGAGGGATACGATGTGGTAGCGATCAACGATCTGACATCCCCGAAGATGTTGGCACATCTGTTAAAGTATGACTCTTCTCAGGGTAAGTACGCAAAGGCAGATACGGTATCGGCAGGCGAGGATTCCATCACGGTTGACGGTAAGACGCTGAAGATTTACAAAGAGCCGGATGCAAACAACTGTCCGTGGGGCGAGCTGGGCGTAGACGTTGTTCTGGAGTGCTCCGGTTTCTATACCTCCAAGGAGAAGGCACAGGCGCACATCAACGCAGGCGCAAAGAAGGTTGTCATTTCTGCTCCGGCAGGTAATGATCTTCCGACGATCGTATACAATGTAAACCACACGACCTTAAAGCCGACGGACACGATCATTTCCGCAGCTTCCTGCACGACGAACTGCCTTGCACCGATGGCAAAGGCATTAAATGATCTTGCAGGCATCAAGTCCGGTATCATGAGCACGATTCATGCATACACGGGAGATCAGATGATCCTTGACGGTCCTCAGAGAAAAGGCGATCTGAGAAGATCCCGCGCAGGCGCTGTCAATATCGTTCCGAACTCCACGGGTGCAGCAAAGGCAATCGGTCTTGTTATTCCGGAACTGAACGGCAAGCTGATCGGCTCCGCACAGCGTGTACCGACCCCGACCGGTTCTACCACGATCCTTGTAGCAACGGTTGAGAAGTCCGTAACGAAGGAAGAGATCAACGCAGCGATGAAGGCAGCGGCTACTGAGTCCTTTGCTTATAACGAGGACGAGATCGTATCTTCCGATATTGTAGGAAGCACCTACGGTTCCATCTTTGATGCAACGCAGACGATGGTTGGCGCAGACAATCTGGTACAGGTTGTTTCCTGGTATGACAATGAGAATTCCTACACAAGCCAGATGGTTCGTACCATTAAGTATTTTGCAGAGTTAGCATAAGAAAAAGACCGCGGCATTTGACAGCCGGATGCGTGCATCCGCTGAGACGTGCTTACGGGAGTGTTATGCGGCTCTCGAAGAGAGCAGACCTAAGAAAGGTCCGGTCTTTAGGGACCGGACCTTTCTTTTGTAACGACAAGAAAATTCGCAACTTCAAAAGAACTGCTCCCGGCAGTTCTTGGAAAGCGTGCGAAGCATGATTTTTTATAACAGATGTTTAGGAGGAAAGACCATGGGATTAAATAAGAAATCCGTAGATGATATTCAGGCGGCAGGGAAGCGCGTACTTGTAAGATGCGATTTTAACGTTCCGTTAAAGAACGGTGAGATTACCGATGAGACCCGTATTGTGGCAGCACTGCCGACGATTCAGAAATTGATCGGGGACGGTGCGAAAGTCATTCTGTGTTCCCACCTTGGAAAAGTAAAGAACGGACCGAACGAGGGCGAGTCCTTAGCACCGGTTGCCAAGAGGTTATCCGAGAAGCTTGGCAAGGAAGTCAAGTTTGTTGCCGATTACAATGTAACGGGTGCGGATGCGACCGCAGCGGTAACAGCCATGAAAGAGGGGGATGTTGTTCTTTTACAGAATACCCGTTTCCGCGGCTCCGAGGAGACGAAGAACGGCGAGGCATTCAGCAAAGAACTTGCGGACCTGTGCGACGCATATGTGTGTGATGCATTCGGTTCTTCCCACAGAGCGCACGCTTCCGTTGCGGGTGTGACGGATGTGGTTCGTGCAAAGGGCGGCGAGTGCGCAGTCGGTTATCTGATGCAGAAAGAGATCAATTTCCTTGGCAATGCCGTAGAGAATCCGGTGAGACCGTTCGTAGCGATTCTTGGCGGCGCGAAGGTTGCGGATAAACTGAACGTCATCAATAACCTGCTGGAGAAATGCGACACGCTCATTATCGGCGGCGGTATGGCGTTCACTTTCTTGAAAGCAAAGGGCTATGAGATCGGCAAGTCTCTGGTTGATAACGAGAAACTGGATTACTGCAAGGAAATGATGGAGAAGGCGGAGAAGCTTGGCAAGAAGCTGCTGCTTCCGATTGACACGACGATCGCAGACGCGTTCCCGGATCCGATCGACGGACCGATCGAGGTATCCCATGTGGATGCGGACAAGATTCCGGCAGATAAAGAGGGTCTTGATATTGGACCGAAGACGGCAGAGCTGTATGCGGATGCAGTCAAGAGCGCGAAGACCGTTGTATGGAACGGACCGATGGGCGTCTTTGAGAATCCGACGCTGGCGGCAGGCACGATCGCGGTTGCCAAGGCTTTGGCGGCGACCGACGCGACCACGATTATCGGCGGCGGTGATTCTGCGGCGGCAGTCAACCAGTTAGGATTTGCAGACAAGATGAGCCACATTTCCACAGGCGGTGGCGCGTCTCTGGAGTTCCTTGAGGGGAAAGAGCTTCCGGGCGTTGTGGCGGCGGATGATAAATAATATGCGCTATGCATAGCGTGTGTTTTTCATGACAATAGAATTAGCAGCTGCAAATTGAAAGAAGAAAGGGATTGAATAAGATGGCAAGAAGAAAGATTGTAGCGGGCAACTGGAAAATGAACATGACGCCGAGTCAGGCAGTTGCGCTGTGTGCAGAATTAAAGGATTTGGTAAAGTCCGATACGGTTGACGTCGTATACTGTGTTCCTGCGGTCGATATTGTACCTGTCGTAGAGGCAGTAAAGGGAACGAATGTCGCGGTCGGCGCAGAGAATATGTATTTTGAGGAGAAGGGTGCGTACACTGGTGAGATTTCGGCGGCAATGCTCGTGGATGCAGGCGTAAAGTATGTCATCATCGGACATTCTGAGAGACGTGATTATTTTAAGGAGACAGACGAACTCTTAAATAAAAAAGTAAAGAAAGCGTTTGAGGCAGGACTAACACCGATCCTTTGCTGCGGCGAGACGTTGGAGCAGAGAGAAATGGGCGTGACGATGGACTGGATCCGTTTCCAGATCAAATCCGATCTTGTCGGCGTTTCCGCAGATCAGGTAAAGAGCATGGTGATTGCGTATGAGCCGATCTGGGCGATCGGAACGGGCAAGACCGCGACGACGGAACAGGCGCAGGAAGTATGCAAGGGCATCCGTGACTGCGTGGCGGAAATGTATGACGCGGCGACGGCAGAAGCGGTCCGCATTCAGTACGGCGGTTCCGTAAACGCGGGCAATGCGGCGGAGCTGTTCGCACAGCCGGACATCGACGGCGGACTGGTCGGCGGCGCTTCTTTGAAGGCAGATTTTGGGAAGATTGTGAACTATTGATTTGCTGCGCAAATGAATAGTCAAGAATTATTGATTTGCTTCGAAAATGAATAATCAAGGATACACAATAAAAATACCGGGTATAGGGCGAAAAAACTCTATATCCGGTATTTTTTTGTAAAATTCACTCCTTGCCAGCAGCATAGACACCTATTATAGTATAGGTATGGAAAAGAGGAAATGCTATGGTGGAGAAAGCCTTTGATGAACTGCAAATAAAGGACGATTTCACCAGAGAATTAGACGAAGCAGTACAAGAGGTCAGAAAGAATGAGAAATGGAGGCTTGATTATATGACTTTACAGATGCATTATCAGGAGAAATATGAACAGGGT
>JAMPAG010000001.1:171603-198487 GCA_023667365.1 bacterium
TAAGGAAACTGGAAGAACTGAACTTGGTGGACGACTTTTTAGCCAACAGCCTGACGAGTCATGCCGTGTACGGGGAACCTGCGGCGCGGTGCATTCTCGAATGCATCTTAGGCAGGAAGATCGGAAAGCTGAAAGTCACCCCACAGCGCGCCGTGCCGGGGGAGGATACGGACAAGCACGGTATCCGCATGGATGTGTATCTTGATGAGGAAGACGGAGAACTTTTTGATCTGGAGCCGGATAACAACGACGGAGAGAATGACGTTGCGTCGCTCCCGAAACGGGTGCGATTCTACCATGCGAAACTGGATGCGGGCTGCCTGAAAGCAGGTGTGGAGTATGCGGAGTTACGGAATGTGATCGTGATCTTTATCACGACGTATGATCCGTTTGGCTTGGACCGGATGGTCTACACGGTCAAGAGCGGGTGTATCGAGGTTCCCGAACTGCCATATGAGGACGGGGCGCGGACGATTTTCCTTTATACGAAGGGAAGAGAAGGAAATCCGCCGGAAGACCTGCGTGAGCTTTTATACTACATGGAGCATACGTCAAAGGAGAATGCCAGAACGGAGCGGTTGCAAGAGCTGCACGAAATGGTGACGGCGGTGAAGCGTGACGGAGAGGTAGGGCTGAATTATATGAAGAGTTATGAGATCGAACAGCGAAGGTGGAAACAGGGACGGGAAGAAGGCATTGCCGAGGGACGGGTGCAGGGTATGATACAGGCGAAGATCGCTGACATTCTCGACTTGCTCAACGAGCTGGGCGACGTCCCGCCCTCCCTGCAGGAAACAATTTCCGCACAGGAAGATGAAGGAACCCTGCGTACATGGCTGAGGCTGGCGGCGAAGGCGGAAAGCATCGGGGAGTTTGCTGCGTTGATAAAGAAGTAAGATATGGTTAAGAAACCGAACCGTCTTTTTTGTTGCTTTTACAGGTCATATCCTGTAAAATAGAACCAGTGTAACAAAAAGTTGGGGAATGGCAAAGGACGGGATATGGATACGATAAAAAACAGCGGGCGGAGCGGTCTGCCGATGGAAGAGATCGTTGATAAAAATGTATTGAACCGGATACAGGAAAGTTTTTGCAGCGTTGCCAATATTTATTCGCTGATCATGGATGATAAAGGACGCATGTTGACGGAGATGACGGGTGATGAGACGGATGTCCGCCTGTTGTATGAGAAACTCGGTCAGGATGCGTTTTTTCGTGTTTATGACAGAGTGGCAGGCAATTCATTGGAAGAGCAGGTTGTGGAACGCACTGCTTATGAAAATGTGAGACTGGCGGCATTTCAGGTGCGCGTCAGAGCAAACTTCGTGCTAAACTGGGTCATATGCGCCGTGTTCGAGGCGCCTGCGCGGCCGGCGGACGAAGCGGACGGCATGCAGGGAAAGTCTGCGCAGCCGGCGGACGAAGCGGACGGCGTACAAGGGAAGCCTGCGCAGCCGACGGACGAAGCGGACGGCATGCAGGGGACATCTGTGCAGTATACGGAGAATGCAGGCGGCGGATCAGACGCGGCTGCCGATCCGCAGCCACAGTTTCTCACCGGCGTCAAACGATACACGCAGGAGCAGCGTTTCTATGATACACTGGATCTGATGCGTATGACCGCAAGGCGGATGCTTTCGACAAAAAACACACTTGCCAACACGGAGGCGGAGCGGCTGAGAGCCGCGACGGACAATGAAAATATGAGCAGCCTCCTAAAGCGGGCGGAGGCGATGACGGCGATCGTGCAGCTTTTGGGGAGCGACGACGCGGCGGAGATCCTGTTCGGACGGCTTCTCGGCATCGTCGGAGAATATCTCCGCATCAGCAGCGCGCAGATCTTTGTTTTGCATGAAAACGGGGAGACGATGGACGTTCTCGCCGAATGGTGTATGCCGGGCGTTTATTCTATTTTTGAAAAAACAAAAAACATCAAACGCTCTCCGCTGCTCGCCGGTGAGCGGACGAATGTGATCTCATCGAACACCACATGCAGCGCGGAGGAAAAGCGGCTGATGGAGGAGGCGCACATCCGCGCAATGGTGACATTCCCGCTTATGGTGGACGGGCGGATCGATATGTATGCCGCGTTTCAGGAATGCCGGCGCGAACGCCAGTGGAGTCTGGAGGAGATCCGTTTTCTGAATGACGCCGTGCAGGTCGTGCAGAGCATTTTAGTAAAGAGGATGCAGGAAAATTCCCTTATCAGCTCCCATACTTCCCTGGAAGCGATTCTCGATCATGTCGGGTGCGCGATCAGCGTGCGTGATGAGGAGAGCGGCACGATGCTCTTTGTCAACCGGACATGGAAAACAACGTTTGATTTACAGGCGGGAAGCAGCATCCGCCGCAGATTAAAAGAGGCGCAGAAAGGGGAAAAATTAGAATTTTATAACGAGACCGACGGCAAGCATTACGACCTGTACGCAACGCAGATTTTATGGGTGGACGGAAGACGGGCGGCGCTGCTTGCAGCCTACGATATTACGGAGAAAAAGCGATACCAGAAAAAGATCGAGCAGCTTGCCTTCACGGATCATCTGACGGGACTGTACAACCGGCTGTGCTGCGAGCGTGACCTTGCCGTGCAGATCGACGCGGCGCAGAATGCGAAACGGCGCGGCGCGCTGCTATATCTCGACCTTGATGATTTTAAGCATATCAACGACGGACTCGGTCATCAGTACGGCGACGAATTATTAAAAGAGATCGCGCGCAGCTTAACGCGCATTGAGGAGATTCATGAGAACTGCTACCGGATGGGCGGGGACGAGTTTGTCGTGATCGTGCCGGCGGGTGAGTATCCGCGCCTTACGATGATCCTTGAAAAAATAACGGCTATTTTTGCAAAGTCGTGGTTTCTAAAAAACAGCGACTATTATTGCACGATGAGCATGGGCGTCGTCACGTTCCCGGACGAGGGCAGGGACGTGGACGAACTGATCAGCAAAGCGGATATGGCGATGTATGAAGCAAAGCGCGGAGGCAAGAACCGTATTGTGGAATACACGGAGGAGATGGAGAGCGGATCGGGCAAGCGCCTGAATATGGAAAAGAACATGCGCGATGCGGCGATGCGCGGCTGCAGTGACTTCGAGATCTACTATCAGCCGATCGTGGACATCAGTCTTGAAGGACAACCCTGCACGGGCGCGGAGGCGCTGCTTCGCTGGAATTCGCCGGAGCTGGGCTTTATCCCGCCCTCCGATTTTATTCCGCTTGCCGAGTATCTGGGGCTGATCAATCCGATCGGAAGTCATGTGCTCCGCGAAGCGTGCAAGGTGTTAAAAGAATGGAATGACAACGGCTATCCGTACTACAAAATGAACGTCAACCTTTCCGTCGTCCAACTGTTACAAAACGATATTGTGGAATCTGTGGAAAGCGTCGTAAGGGAATCCGGTATCAATCCGCATAACCTGACGCTTGAGGTGACGGAGAGCCTTGCCATCAACGATATTGAGCGCATGAAAAATATCCTGAGCCGGATCAAGGCGCTGGGTGTGCGCATTGCGCTGGATGATTTCGGAACGGGCTATTCCTCACTCAATCATATCAAACAGATGCCGCTCGACGTCATCAAGGTGGATCAGACCTTTGTGCGTGATTTAGACAAGGACGCTTACGCGCAGTCGTTTATCAAAATGGTATCCGAACTGGCGGTCTCGATCGGCGTTTCGGTATGTGTGGAGGGCATTGAGCGGAAAGAGCAGTTGGATGTGCTCGAAGGCATGAAAGTGCGCATGATCCAGGGGTATTATTTCGGAAGACCGATGCCGAAAGAGCAGTTTATGGAGCAGTTTTGTACAAAATGAGGAGTTTCTAAGGGGGAGAACAATGGTCACATTAGCGCAGTTAGAGCAGTATGAGCCGATCACGATCCAGTGTCATGACAATCCGGACGGTGATGCGATCGCATCCGGATTCGGACTGTATACTTATTTTAAGGAAAAAGGAAAAGACGTCCGGCTGATCTACAGCGGCAGAAATCAGATACGAAAGGCGAACCTGAAGCTGATGCTGTCCCTTTTGGATATACCGATCAGCTATGTGGAACGGCAGGAGGAGGAACTGCCGGGGCTGCTTATCACCGTGGATTGTCAGTACGGCGCCGGCAACGTGACAAAGCTTCCGGCAGAGCAGGTTGCGATCATCGACCATCATCAGGTAGAAATCACGGACGTTGCAATGAGCAGGATCGAGCCGACGCTGGGGAGCTGTTCGACGCTTGTGTGGAAAATGTTTCATGAGGCGGGATACCGCGTGACGAGCATGCGGCTCGGCACGGCGCTCTATTACGGACTTTATACGGATACGAGTCAATTGACCGAAGTGTTCAATCCGAACGATATGGATATGCGGGATCAGATCATCCATGATTCGGAGCAGATCCGTCACTTAAAACAGACGAATCTTTCCCTTGAGGAGATGGAGATCGCGGGACTTGCGCTGCTGCGCAGTGTTTATAATGCGGATTATCATTATGCCGTCATCAAGACAAAACCATGCGATCCAAACCTGCTCGGTCTGATCAGTGATTTTTTGATCCAGGTTGCGGAGATCAATTCGTGTATCGTCTATAACGAGCAGGATGACGGTTACAAGCTTTCCGTGAGGAGCTGCAGCAAGGAAGTTCACGCAAACGACATCGCCGCTTACGTGACGGAGGGAATCGGTTCGGGCGGCGGTCACATCGACAAGGCGGGCGGCTTTATTAACCGGAAACTCTATGAAAAGCAGTATCCGACGCTGCACACACAGGCGTTCATGGGAAGCCGCATGGCGGAGTTTTTTGACAATAATCAGACGATCTACGCGGCGGACGGCGATCTGGATTTAAGCGATATGCGGGAATACTGCCGCAAATCGGTTGCGCTTGGATATGTGAATCCGCTTGATATTTTCCCGCTTGGCACGCCTGTGACGATCCGTTCCATGGCGGGCGACTTAAAGCATCTGATCGACGGGGAGCACTATATCATGGTCGGGATGCGCGGCGAGGTTTACCTGCGCTGCAAGGAGCAGTTCTTAAATCAGAACAGCATGGTGCGCGGGCGCTTTAAGCTGCCCGCAATCTTAGAGTACGACCCGGTTATCCGCAACGACCGCGACGGCAGCGTGCGCAGGCTGATCGATTATGCCGGGAGCTGCGTGAGCATCGGCGACATCCGCGTGTATGCCAAGAAGCTGAAAAAGACCGTGAAGGTTTTTCCGGCGAACGATGAGGGGCATGTCATATTCGGTAAGCCCGGAGATTATCTTTGCGTGCGAAAAGATGATCCGCAGGACGTGTTTGTAGTGGAAAAGGAGCAGTTTACCCTCCTCTATCATCGGGCGGGCAGGGTGTCCGGAAGCAGAGGATGAGGATTTTTGCGGGTTGTTGATTATTTCCCTGGTTTGTGCTATGATGCTACAGAAGAGAATGTTTTGGCATACGACCGTGTGCGGGAACATGGCTTGCATCGAGGATGCCTGCGGCAGAAAGCTGCAAACTTCGGAAAGGCATGGTTACGGAAATGGAAGACGCGAAGGAAACGGGAAGCAGAAATTTTATTGAGGCGGAGATTGATAAAGACCTGGCGGAAGGCGTATACGATACGGTGCATACGCGGTTCCCGCCGGAGCCGAACGGGTATCTGCACATCGGACACGCAAAGAGCATTTTATTAAACTATGGTCTGGCAAAAAAATACCACGGCAAGTTCAATCTTCGTTTTGACGATACGAATCCGACAAAGGAAAAAACAGAATTTGTGGAATCCATCAAGCAGGATGTGGCATGGCTCGGCGCAGACTGGGAGGAACGGCTTTTATTCGCCTCCGACTATTTTGAGCAGATGTACGAGGCGGCGGTCAAGCTGATCCGCAAGGGGAAGGCGTATGTGTCCGACTTGACGGCGGATGAGGTGCGCGAGTACCGCGGCACGCTGACGGAGCCGGGAAGAGACGATCCGAACAGGGAACGGAGCATGGAGGAAAACCTTGCGCTGTTTGAGGATATGAAAAACGGCAGGTTTGCGGACGGGGAAAAGACGTTGCGCGCCAAGATCGATATGGCGTCGCCGAATATCAACATGCGCGATCCCGTCATTTACCGTGTGGCGCATATGACGCATCACAATACGGGAGACCGCTGGTGCATTTATCCGATGTATGATTTTGCGCATCCGATCGAGGACGCGGTCGAGGGGATCACGCATTCCATCTGTACGCTGGAGTTCGAGGATCACAGACCGCTTTATGACTGGGTTGTGCGGGAGCTGGAATATGAGGTGCCGCCGAGGCAGATCGAGTTTTCCAAGATGTATTTAACAAATGTCGTGACCGGAAAGCGCTATATTAAGAAGCTGGTCGAGGACGGCATTGTGGACGGCTGGGATGATCCGCGTCTCGTGTCGATCGCGGCACTGAGAAGAAGAGGGTTTACCCCGCAGTCCATCCAGAAATTCGTGGAGCTGTGCGGCGTGTCAAAGAGCCAGTCGTCCGTTGATTACGCGATGCTGGAATATTGTATCCGTGAGGATCTAAAGTGCAGCCGCCCGCGCGTGATGGCGGTGCTCGATCCGATCCGGCTCGTGATTGACAATTATCCCGAAGGGCAGACCGAGGAGATCGGGATCCCGAACAATCTGGAGAACGAAGCGCTCGGCACAAGAACGGTTCCGTTTGAGCGGGAGCTCTATATCGACCGTGAAGATTTTATGGAGGAGCCGCCTCGGAAATATTTCCGTATGTTTCCCGGAAACGAGGTGCGCCTGATGAACGCGTATTTTGTGAAATGCACGGGCTTTGAGAAAGATGCGGACGGGAAAGTCACAGTCGTTCATGCGCAGTACGACCCGGCGTCAAAGGGCGGGAACAGTCCCGACGGCAGAAAAGTGAAAGGGACGATCCACTGGGTACCGTGCCATGCGGCGGTGCCGGTTGAAATTCGTTTGTATGAAAATATTGTCGATGAAGAAAAAGGGGTATATAATGAAGAAGACGGTTCCCTGAACCTGAACCCGGATTCCCTGAAAGTGCTGAGGAACGCATATGTGGAGCCTGCGGTAAAGGGTGCGAAGGCATATGAGAGCTTCCAGTTTGTCAGACAGGGTTATTTCTGTGTGGATTACAAGGATTCCAAAGAGGGAGCGCTCGTCTTTAACCGTATTGTATCGTTAAAGAGTTCCTTTGTGCTGCCGAAGGCATAGGAGAGATAACGGTCGTTTTTTACGGGAAACAGGGAGTGGCAGGTTGGAAGATTAGTTTGAAAATAGTAAGAGTGAAGTGGAGGTAGCGCAGTGGGATTATTAGATGGATTGGGACAGTTTGGTTTAGGCGGTCTCGAAGGAATGAATGTTTACGAAACGCAGGCGGGGGCAAAGGGACAGGATGCAGCCCAGGAGGCGCCGAAAGCACCGCAGGAACAGGACTTTTTATTTGACAAGTCATTCCAGTGCCCGCTCTGCGATCACGAGTTTAAGGCGAGGACGGTCAAGATCGGGAAAGCGAAGCTGGTCGGAACGGACCTTGACCTTCGCCCGAAGTATGAGAATATTGATATGTTAAAATATGACGTGATCCTCTGTCCGAACTGCGGTTACGCGGCGTTAAGCCGGTACTTCAAGTTCCTGACGGCGGTGCAGGCGACAAAGATCAAAGAGACGATCTCGAAGTCCTTTAAGCCGCAGAAAGAGGCAAAGGAGATCTATACCTACGACGAGGCATTGGAGCGCTACAAGCTGACGCTCGCAAACGCGATTGTGAAGCTGGCAAAGCCGAGCGAGAAAGCGTACATATGTCTGAAGACCGCATGGCTTCTGCGCGGACAGGCGGAGCATCTCGATCCGTCGGAGCCCGACTATGCAAAGAAAAAAGAGCAGGTCGAGACGGAGGAAAATGAATTTTTGCGGAATGCGCTGGAGGGATTTTTGGCGGCAAGACAGACCGAGGGTTATCCGATGTGCGGCATGGATGAATCCACGGTGGATTATCTGATTGCCGTGACGGCGATGCGCTTCGAACAGTTTGACGTTTCCAGCAAACTGGTGTCAGGCATCATTGTTTCCACAGGAGCAAACCCGCGCATGAAGGAAAAGGCAAGAGACTTAAGAGAGATGCTGATGACAAAGATCAAAGAACAACAGAAGAAGCGATGAGGGAATTGACTTTATTTTTAGAGCAGGATAGCAAGAGAAAGCTCTATGAACAGATTTATGATTATATGGTAACAGAAATCAGGGCAGGGAGGCTTCTCGTTGGCGAGAGGCTTCCCTCGACGCGTTCTTTGGCGGAATTTCTGTCTATTTCAAGGAGTACCGTGGATCTGGCATATGACCAGCTGCGGGCGGAGGGGTACATCGAGGCGCGCCCTTACCGCGGATATTTTGTCTGCCATATAGACAATCTTGTCCGCATCGAGCCGGAACCGGAGCATGAGGAAAAGCCGGAGCCTGCAGAAAAAGAACCGTTTCAGATTGATTTTTCACCGAACGGTGTGGATATGTCCCAGTTTCCGTTTGATACATGGCGCAGGATCATACGGAACACGCTAAATGACGATCGGCTGGAGCTTTTTTTGCCGGGGCAGCCGCAGGGCGATCCCAGCCTTCGTCACACGATCGCGCGCTATCTGCACAGCGCGCGGGGCGTAAAGTGTGAGCCGTCGCAGATCATCATTGGCGCGGGAAACGATTATCTGCTCATGCTGCTGCGTTATCTCATCGGCGAGGGGCGCACGGTCGCGATGGAAAATCCGACGTATCAGCGGGCGTACCGTCTTTTTTTCGCAATGGGATTTCAGATGCGTGTGATCGGAATGGATGCACAGGGAATGCGGGCGGACGAGCTTGCGGCGTCGGAGGCGGATGTCGCTTATGTCATGCCGTCGCATCAGTATCCGACGGGCGTGATCATGCCGATCGGACGGCGCGCGGAGCTGCTGCGCTGGGCGGCGCAAAAGGAAGGACGGTATGTGATCGAGGACGATTATGACAGCGAGTTTCGTTACCGCGGTAAGCCGATCCCGTCCATGCAGGCGTCCGACCACGACGGGCGGGTTATTTATATCGGTACATTTTCCAAGGCAATCGCGCCGGCGATCCGTATCAGCTACATGGTGCTTCCGGAGGAACTCATGGAGCGGTTTCACTTACAATGCGGCTTTCTGTCTTCCACGGTATCGCGCATTGATCAGGCGACTTTGAATGAATTTATTGGGAACGGTTATTTTGAGCGGTACCTGAATAAGATGCGAAAATATTACCGGCAGAAGCATGATATGATGCTGAGCGCCATCAGACGCTGGGCCCCCGACTTTGTCGTTTCCGGGGAACATGCGGGGATGCATCTTCTGGTGACGGCAAACAATGGCTTAAGCGCCAGTGAAATGAAGCTGCGCGCGGCGACAATGGGAATCCGCGTCTACACCTTAAAAGAACTGGTGGTGAAAGAGGAGCGCATCGGGCTGCCCGCGGATCTGCCCGCGGACCGCACGGTCGTTATGGGGTTCGGCGGACTGAAAGCGGATCAGCTTCGCGCGGGACTCAGGGTTTTGCGCAGATGCTGGAAAAATTCGTAAGCAAAAGGGACGTTTCCTGATGGAAAACGTCCTTTTTTGCGCGACAAGAATCACTTTGTGGCGAGCAACGCGAGCATGGAATGCGAAGCATTTCACGTCTGCTTACGCTCTGACAGGCAGGACTCATTCTGCCTGTCCAGTCGTGATATACGCAAGATCGCCGGCGTCCGTGATGCAGCGAACCTTCGTGACGGATACTTTGGTCGCGGTGGTGTCGGACTGCGCAGGGAAAACGAGCTGGAAAGATTCGATTGTCTCAATCGGACCGCCCAATGCTTTTTGTGCGTCAAATACGATCGTGTAAGCGCCGTCCTGTGTGACGGTCAGGGTATCCGCG
Source organism: bacterium (assembly GCA_023667365.1). GTDB lineage: Bacteria > Bacillota > Clostridia > Lachnospirales > Lachnospiraceae > DLAJ01. Next base: position 181,503 of record JAMPAG010000001.1, read on the forward strand.
GGGGAGGTGCCGTCCCATACGGAATAACTTTGTCCGCCGCTTGTAAGCTGGTATCCCCAGTAAAGTGTGGATTCGGTTTCGTCGAAATTCTCTACCCTGAAATCGACGGCGATCGCGATGGTTCCCGCAGCAAGCGTATCATAGCTGTACATGGAAAGCTCCGCGTCGAACTGCGTGGAAATCTTGATCCATGCGGCATAGGCATCGCCGCTTTCTTCCATAATATCTGCGAGCTGAATGGAAGTGGGATTTCCCTGCTGTTTCATCTCCACGGCGGAGATTGTAGGTGCGGAAGTGTCCACGCCGCTTGACCTGATCCTGAACCGGATGCATACGGAACTGATCGGGGACAAGGAAAACGGGAATCTCTATGCTTCCGCCTGTGTGATGGAATTTATCGCGGAGTTTGCCAGACAAGCCGGACTGATCCGTAGCGCGCCGATGGCGGAAGAAGGGCTGGAGGATACCTATTCCCGACATATCCGCAGATTGAAGGATTATATTGACTACCATTATATGCATCCGGTCGAATTGTCCGAGCTGTGTGAGCTGATCGGGGTTTCGCCGCAGCATCTGTGCCGGATTTTTAAGCGGTGTACCGGGATGAGACCGATGGAATATATCATCCGCAGAAGAGTGGCGGCGGCAAAGAATCTGTTGGCAAATTCCGATCATAGTATCGGTGATATTGCCTACTGGTGCGGCTTTGACAATAACAATTATTTTTGGAGGATTTTCAGACAGATAGAAAAAATGACGCCGGGCGAATATCGGAAGGCGCATAGGGCGCAGGCGTTATAAAAAAGCATGAAAAAAGAATTGCGGTATGTGCAATTCTTTTTTCATACGGAACGCTATTGCTAAGCTTCAGCGGGCTTCCCTTTTTTGAAGCATGGAAAAGAACAAAAGCCTAGGAAATCACGCCTCGGCGGGATTCCCTTTTTCATCATTAAAAAGTTCTTCCGTCTTTTCCACGGTCTCGGAAGTAATGCTGGAAAGAGTATCTTTTACGGAATCTGCGGCTTTTGCCACGTCTTCCTTTGCCTGACCTAAGTCAACATAGGAACGATCCTCGGAAGAATCCGTATTCTTGTCGGTATCCTCGTCAAGATCCTCGCTGAAATCATCAAAATCATCGAAGTCATCTGCGGAATCCTCCTCGGGAGAATTCTTTTTCTTCATAAAATAGTATGCGCCTGCAGCGGCAGAAGCGGCAGCGGCGGAAAACAACAGGAACTTACCAAACTTTTTTGCCATAATGGACTCCTTTCAAATTTCGACGGGAACGTTCTCAACTCTTGTGCTTTTTCCATTTTAATACATTTGAAACAATCTCACAAGTCATTATATGCAAAAAAATCGTTGCTTAAACCAATCTTTTGGAATTTTGTCCGCTGGGGGCAATTTTACTATTTTTTAACCGAAATATTCTACAATTTTGTACACAGAAAATCTTTCCGGAACGGTTGTGATACGTCTTCAAATGTGATATGATAGTTTTCGACTCTCTCAGTCAAAATATGTCGGATCTTGACGGCGTGTTCCGGCAGAGTCAAACAGGGACATGGCGGACTGCATCAGAATGGAAGAACAGTATGAATGAAAAATTTTGGGATATGAAAAAAGAAAAGCAGGACAGGATCATGAACGCGGCGATCGGCGTGTTTGCCACACAGGGTTATGCCCATGCGAGCACGGACGAGATCGTAAAGCGCGCCGAGATCAGTAAGGGACTGCTGTTTCATTATTTTATCAGTAAGCAGGGATTATATGATTTTCTGTATGACTATTTCAGTCGCTTTATGAGGCTGGAGCTTTCCGGCGTCGCCGCAAGGGAGCGGGAAGGGTTCTTTGAACGCTGTATCGCCATTGAGTCGGGACGGATGCAGGCAATGAAGCAGTATCCGTTTATCCAGTGCTTTTTGACCGCAGCGGACGATGAGGATGCGGAATTGATCGGCGGAAGTTTTGGTGAGCTTCGCGGTCAATATCATGAATTTTGCGAAACACTATATATAGGAAGAGAGTGTTACAGCGAACGCTTCGCAGAGTATTATGATATGTGGAGAAACGTGGAGCGGGATGTGTCACAGGGAGCTGTGCGGAGGAATACGATAAACGGGGAGCTTCATATCAAAGAGTATTTTCAGGAAGTGACCGGGGTTTATGAGCTGCTCGCAAGCCGGGTGACGGAGAGTGCGATCTTTGCGGAAGAGGCTGAAGATACAGAGACATCGCTGGGCGTTGCGCTGTAATGTAGGAGAAGCGGGTGCGGATGCAGAGGGTACGAAAGGACCACAAAAACGATAATTTTTCGAAAAAGTGATCTTTTTTTTGAAAATGGAAAAAATTGTACTAAGAAAAATACTTTACAATTGAGAGAAAATGTTATATAACTTCTACAATATCTAGTGTAATTGTTGTTTTATGTCAGAAAGGAAGGACAGAAATGGTAACGAGGAAGATTTCAATGACACCTCAAGATGTGAAGCACTTTGTGAATGTTGCAGCGAAATGCGATTTTGATATTGATATTTCCAACCGCAGCTTTGCGGTGGATGCAAAATCGATTGTTGGTGTGCTGGGTCTGGATTTTGGGAGCCCGCTCTACGTCAGCTATGATGGTTATAATGAAGAATTGGAGAAGCTGATGTGCACCCTTGCCTGTGCCTCATAAGGAGCACGGCGGTAACAGGATTGTATGAGGTGGAACGCCCCGTTTGGGAAAAAGCATGCTGTCGTTCTATTTGCGTAACGACGGATACCATGCTATCATATTCCTAAACGGGGTGTTTTTTTATGCAGAATCATATTTCAGTCAGAAGTCTGGTAGAGTTTTTACTGCGGGGCGGAGATATTGACAACCGCCATGCGGCGCAGGATCAGAACGCCATGCAGGCGGGCAGCCGCATTCATCGGGAAATTCAGCGCAGTATGGGACCGGAGTACCGTGCGGAGGTCAGTCTTTCCCACACGGTTTCTTTGGAGCGCTATGAACTTGTCATCGAGGGCAGAGCGGACGGCATTTTTGTGAAGGACGGCAATGTGACCGTGGATGAGATCAAGGGAACCTATCGGGGGCTTCCGAAGATCAAGGAACCGATCCCGGTTCATCTGGCGCAGGCAAAATGCTATGCCTATATTTATGCGCGGCAGCAGGCACTTTCGGAAATCCATGTGCGGATGACGTACTGCCATTTGGAAACGGAGGCGGTGAAGTATTTTGAGGAGGCGTATTCCTTTGAGGAGCTGTCGCTGTGGTTTGAGGCGCTGATCGCGGAGTACCGCAAGTGGTCGGATTACCGCATGGACTGGCTGGAAAAAAGAAACGCCGCCTTAAAAGAGCTGGCGTTTCCGTTTCCGTACCGCGAGGGGCAGAAAGAGCTTGTCACCTATGTGTACCAGACGATTTATCATAAGAGAAAACTGTTCATCGAGGCGCCGACCGGCGTGGGAAAGACGATCTCCACGATGTATCCGGCGCTCAAGGCGCTTGGCGAGGGGCGGGCGGACAGGCTGTTTTATCTGACGGCAAAAACGATCACGAGGACGGTTGCGGACGATACGCTGCGGCTGCTTTCGGAGCGTGGCATGTGCCTGAAACGTGTTCTTTTAACGGCAAAAGAAAAAATCTGCCCGCAGGCGGAGACGGTCTGCAATCCGGAAGCATGCCCGTATGCAAAGGGGCATTTTGACAGGATCAACGACTGTTTGTATGACTGCCTGACAAAAGAGGACAGTTTTACGCGGGAGGTCATTGAGCGCTATGCCGAGGCGTACCGGGTGTGCCCGTTTGAGATGAGTCTGGATATGAGCCTGTTTTCGGACGCCGTGATCTGCGATTATAATTATGTGTTTGATCCGCATGTGTATCTCAAGCGTTTTTTTGCGGAGGGAAATACGGAGCGGTATTTGTTTTTGATCGATGAGGCGCATAATTTAGTGGAGCGCGGCAGGGAAATGTACAGCGCCGTCTTGTATAAAGAAGATTTTCTGAAGTTGAAAGGCGTAGTCAGAGGCATCCTGCATGAAGGTGGAGAGAAGGAAGTGTCCGCCGCGCGGAAAGCGTCTGGCGGAGCGGACGTTGACGGGCAGATGACGCTTGACGGGGCGGGCACGGACGGACAGCTTACGCTTGGTGTGCCGGGAGCGGACGGGGACGAAGCCGGACAGATGGCGCTTGGCGCTTCGTTTCTTGCGCCGCATCATGCGGCGCAGCTCCATGAGATTTCACGTCTGCTGGATCGTTGCAACAAGGAACTGCTCGCGCGCAAGCGGGAATGTGAGGGATGTGTGACAAATCCGGAGCTTGACAGCTTGATACTCACACTGAACCGATTGTCCGAGGCGATGAGCAAATATTTGGAAAATACCGATTCGGGAGCCATGCCCGGACGGGAAGAAATTCTGGATTTCTATTTTGAGGTTTCTCATTTTTTAATGATTGCAGAGCTTGTGGACGAGCATTATGTACCGTATATGCAGTCGGACGAGGAGGGGCGTTTTCTGGTAAAATTGTTCTGCGTCGATCCGTCGCGCAACTTACAGGAGTGCATGGGACGCGCCGTGAGCAGTGTGCTTTTTTCGGCGACGATGCTTCCGATCCAATATTATAAGAAGCTGCTCGGCGGGACGGAGGAAGATTATGAGGTCTACGCGGGCTCGACGTTCGATGACAGAAAGCGCGGGATCTATATTGCCGATGATGTGACGAGTAAATATACGCGCCGGGGCGAGGATGAATACCGGCGGGTTGCGAAGTATATCCGGCGGATTGTGGACTGCCGTTACGGGAATTATATGATTTTTTTTCCGTCCCATCAGTTTTTGCAGCAGGTGTACGAGATCTTCATCAAAGAAGAATATGACGAATCATATATGGACTGCATCGTGCAGGAGGGAACGATGGACGAGCGCGCGCGGGAGGCGTTTCTTGCGCGGTTTTCGGGCGCGGGAGAGCCGGCGGAAGAGCCGGCACAGGCGTTAGCGGACGGGAAGCCGGCGGAAGAAAAGGCGGAAAGCGGCGCACCGGGGGACGGACAGCCGGCGGTTGCAGCACCGGCGCCGGAGGCGGACGTTGATCGTTGTCTGATCGGATTTTGCGTGCTTGGCGGGCTGTTTGGTGAGGGGATCGACTTAAAAAGAGACGCGCTGATCGGCGCGGTGATTGTCGGAACCGGACTGCCGCAGGTCTGCGCGGAGCGCGCGATCTTAAAGGATTATTTTGACGGAGACGGCGGTGTCGGCTTTGATTACGCCTATCGGTATCCGGGCATGAATAAAGTATTGCAGGCGGCGGGGCGCGTCATCCGGACTGCGGAGGACGTCGGGATCGTCGCGCTGCTCGATTATCGTTTTTGCCATCCCGAATACCGCGCGATGTTTCCGCGCGAATGGAAAAGCTATGAACAGGTGCGGCTTGACACGATCGGCAGACGGATCGAGCGGTTTTGGGACGAGTGGCTTTGAGAAGAAACGGCTGTCAAAGCGGCTTTACGCGGGCGGGCGCAGTCTGTCGGCATTGCGCCGGGCGGTGTGCTGCCGCATACTTCAGCATCGCGATCTCTTCCTTATAAGGAGGAAGCGTCTGTTTCGGATTTTCCGGGTCGGGACGGTAAGGCGTCTCCAGAATCTTTGGCACGGTTAAAAAATCAGGGTGGTGCACGATAGCGTACAGCGCGTCAAATCCGATGAATCCTTCCCCGATATTGGCGTGGCGGTCTTTGTGACTGCCGCGCTCGTTTTTACTGTCGTTGATGTGGAACACAGCGATCTGATCTTTGCCAAGCAGGCGGTCAAACTGTCCGATCACGCCGTCGAAATCGTGAACGACATCATAGCCGGCGTCATGGACATGACAGGTATCAAAGCAGACGCGCAGCCGGTCGTTTTCCGGCACGCCGTCATAGATCGCGGCAAGCTCCTCGAAGATTCTGCCGATCTCGGAGCCTTTTCCCGCCATTGTTTCCAAGGCGACCGTGCAGTCGGGACAGGCGGAGAGCGCTTCGTGAAGTCCTTTGACGATGCTGCGGATGCCGGCGTCCCCGCCCGCGCCGACATGCGCGCCCGGATGAAGGATCAGCGTGTGCGCGCCCATGGCGGCGCTCCTTTGAAGCTCTAAGGTCAAAAAAGAAACGGCAAGTTCATAGGTTTCCGGCTTTACGGTGTTGGCAAGGTTGATGATGTAGGGCGCGTGGATGACGACGGTTTCAATGCCATGCGCGCGCAGATAATCCCAGCCCTCGGCGACTTTTAAGTCCGAGAGCGGTCTGCGCACGGTGTTCTGCGGCGCGCCGGTGTAGAGCATCAGCGTGTTGGCGCCATAGGAAACGGCTTCTTTTGCGGAGCCGAGAAAAAAATCAGGGGCGTTCATGCCCACATGGGAACCGAGTAAGATCATGGGAAATCTCCTTTTCGTAAGCTTTTATCAGAGTCTGTATGGAATAAAGATCATGCGTTATTTTTTATCCGTGCAATCTCTTTGCCGGTGGAAGAATGGGCGACGCGCATGCATTCTCGCTTATTTGATTGTATCACTGCATGCATATGGATGCAAGACGCGGGGCGCGCTTTATGCGCCTGCGGAACGTGTTCGTATGCCTGCGGAACTGCTCATACGCCGGAACGTGTTCATGCGCCTGCGGGTACAGATATGCGTCCGTCTTTCAGGCGGAGTATGCCGTCGTAGCGATCCGTGCAGGAGGTGCTCAGCTTATGCGAGACAAACAGACAGGTCACGTCCCGAAGACCCAGAATCAGCGTTTCAATCTTCTCCGCCATATCGTTGTCCAAAGCAGAGGTCGCCTCGTCGAACAACAGGATTTTTTTGTCGTGATAGAGCGCTCTGGCAATGGCGATCCGCTGCCGCTCCCCGCCGGAGAAATTTGAACCGTTTTCGCCCACGATTGTCTGTATACCTTGATCTGTCCGCGCTAAGACCGCTTCCAGCCCGGATTCCCGGATAGCTCTGCGAAGGCGAGCTGCATCGGGCTTGGAATAAAAACAGATGTTATGCTCAATTGTATCGTTAAAAAGAAACACTTCCTGCCCTACATAGGCACAGTTCTTAAAAAAACATCTGTACTCTTTCAAATCTGTTCCGTCAACAAGAATCTGTCCTTCATAGCCGGAATAATACTGCATGAGCAGCTTGAGAAGCGTGGATTTGCCGCTGCCGCTTGAGCCGGTCAGCGCATACTTTTTGCCCCGTTCCAATGTGAGATCCAAATGTGTGAGCACCGGCTTCTTCTCGTAGGAAAAAGAAACGTCCCGAAATACGATTTCATGTGCTTCGCTTTGCGCAGTACCACAGGAAAACACGTCGGCATGTTCTTTGATGAGTTCCATGGTTTTTTCTGAAATCGGGCGGATGGACGTAAACATTCCGAATATGGCGCTCATCTGTGAAGCGGGCGTGATGACCTGTCCCGATAACTGCGTGACGGCGACGATGCTGCCCAAGGTGACATATCCTTTTGCCGCTAAGAAGCCGGCAAAAAGCATGATCAGAAATTGTGTCAGAATGGACGCCGTATTGGCGGTTCCCTGCAGCTTGGCAATTTCACAATCGCGGCGATATTTGGAAAACTCGGATTTTTGCAGGCGCGTCCGGTGACGGGCGCGCATTTGTTCCTCAATCGCGTAATTTTTAATCAGTGTGTGTCCATCCAAAATTTCGTTTACTTCTGTTTGATAATCCGCTGCACATTCCGCCGCGTCTGACTGCGCAGCGGCCAATCGTTTTGCAAAGAGTTTCGGGATCACGGTCGGGATGCACGTACATGCCAGAGAAAAGAGCGCGATGACCGGGTTTGTTACGACCAGCACAACGGCGGCAAGCACCATGCTTAGGATGGCGTCATAGACCGCAAAAAAGTTTTTGAAGTAGTTTTCTTCTATGAGATTCATGTTGTGATTGAGCAGGGAGACATAGTTTCCTTTTGTTTCCGTCTGATAAGAAGCAATGTCCTTTGACAGGATCGCGGACATCACATCGGCTTTTAAGGCAGTCATGGCGTTCGTGATACAGCGGCTTTTCTGCCGGGCGGCACCAGACACGGCGAGTCCCAAAAGGACGGCGTAGCCGATGCAGAGCAGAAGGAGTTTCGCAAGCGGTGCAGTGTTCCCCGTCCGGATGCTGTCGGATACGGTATCGATCAGGATACTCAGCAGGACTGCCACAAAAACGACGAGCAGTGATTGAACGGTCTGTAGGAACAAAGTAAATACAAAACATATGTTATTATTTCGGGTAAAATAGGATTTCATGATAGAGACCTCCCTTGTTTTTGGTGATAGGAATTTTCGTAAAAAAGACTTTCGCGGAGCGGAAGTCTTTTTTTGCCCTGTTTGCAAATAGGATGGTCTCATTATATCGGACGTTGTGATGAAAAAACATATCGGATGATGTAAATTTTTGGATGACATAGATTTTTTGAGGGATGACACAGATTTTTGGGGGATAACGCGGAGTTTTCAAGGGGGATCCTGCTGCATTTCCCGGTATAGACCGTCCATCAGCGCCGTGAAAGAAGTTTTTCCCTGTAACTGCATAAATGGATAGATGACGGAGAGAAGTTTTTGACACTCCTCAGACTGTCCCAGCCGGAGCAGCGCCTCCGCCTTAAAAAAATGAAGCTCAGCAAAGAAAGGCTGATGCCGCGATTCTTTGCTGATCGCGATCGCCTGCTCGCAGACATGAAGCGCGCCGTCGTAATCTTTTTCCAACTCCAGCAGCTGGGATAAATTGATCATGGCGTTTAAGAGCAGCTCCGGATCATTCTGAAAAGAGGATTTATGCCGGATCAGGTGGTCGCTTAATGTTTTTGCGAGCGCTGTCGCCTGCCCGGTCTCTCCATGATAGAAGTAAGCGGCGCAGAGCACGTTTAACAGATTGGCTTCACGGACGGTCAGCGGTACGTCGGAAAACTGTGTAAAAGAAAAATTCTTTTTGGTAAGTGCAAGCCCGCATTTGAGCTCTTTAATGATCTCATCCGTGGAGGGCGTGCCGGTACTTAGCCCGATTGCTGCCTTTAGCAGGATGTAAAGTTGTTTGTTTTGGGCGTCGGTGATGTCTGATTCGTTGATCTGGTTAAGAAGTGCGGCGGCTTTTGTCGAATCACCCGTGTCAAGCTGCTCCGCAACGCGGGACAGCGCCTGTTCGGTTTCCTGGTTCCGCTTTTCACGCGCAATATTGGCGGTGTAATAAAGATCGCTTCCAAGCCGCGCGAGCAGTTGATTGATGATCCTGTCCGAGGGCATCTGCGTTCCGTTTTCAATGCGGGATATAGTGACGTTGGAACAGATTCCGTCCGCCAATTCCTCTTGCGTCATGTTTTGTTCTTTTCTAAGATAACGGATGATCTCTCCGATCGAGTATTTTTCCATGGGAATCCTCCATGCTGTCAAAAGCCTGCGAATTTATGCGGTGTGGCAGGAATCGGCGTGATTGCCGTACAAATAGTTTTCTTTTTATGCGCACTCCGCTTCGCTCCGGCGCGGTACAATGTCTGACGACATTGTACCATATGCACACCCCTGCGCACAATCTGATCTTTAACGGGGATGGAGATTTGCGACAAGGACGGACAGCAGGTTGGCAGATGTACCAGATCACGGTGAGTTAGCCACGACGGACAGTAGGTGACATAATCTGACAACACAAGATATAGTATTGACTGCATCGGACAACCACATGGAGAAAAATGCAGGATGGGAATGCAGAAAATGAATTTACTCTGTGTCATATGACATGTCAGTCGCTGTGGATAACTCTGTGGAAATTGGGGATTTCTGGTGAAAAACGTCACGAGTGTCAGAAAATGATGTGGATAAATGACGACGGATTACACAAAATATTGACGGCAAAATTGCAAACCACATGATATTGTGGATAGGAGTCCCATGTATTGTAATCTTTACATAACTTTGAAAAACACCTGTGATATAATTGTGGACAAACGATACAGAAGAAGGCAAAGAAAGGAGAGGAAAGAAAGGAGAGCGCAATGTGTGACAAACAATGGAAGATCGAACGGTATCGGGAATGGAACCGGCAGACAAAAAAGGGACAGATTGTCCTTGACAACCTATATTATATGCCGTATAGTATTATCACAACAATATTATATGACGTATAATATTGTTGAAAAATATAATAAATAATGTGGAACGTTTTCCTATGCGCTTCGCAATGATCGTTCAGTTTATTTTGGAAGAAAGGAGGCAGATCCATGGTTTTTAATACGGGAGCGGCGCTGCTTGACGCGATTGTGCTGGCGCTGGCGGCAAGGGATGACGAAGGAACATACGGTTACAAGATCACGCAGGATGTGCGGCAGGTGATCGAGTTGTCCGAGTCAACCCTGTATCCGGTCCTGCGCAGACTTCAGCGGGATGACTGCCTTTTGGCGTATGATAAGGAGTTTGCGGGCAGGAACCGGCGCTATTACCGGATCACGGATATTGGCAGGGCAAAGCTGCGCTGGTATGAATTGGAATGGAAAAGCTATGCGAAAAAAATAACGGGTTTATTTGAGGGAGGAACAGGAGATGAATAGAGAGGCTTTTATCCGGCGGCTGCGCGAGCTTCTTGCAGGGCTTCCGCAAAATGAGGCGGCAGAGGCGATCCAGTATTATGAAGATTATTTTGCGGATGCCGGAGAAGAAAACGAGGCAAAGGTCATTGAGGAGCTTGGCAGCCCGGAGAAGGTGGCGGCGAATATCCGCGCAGACTTAGGGATGGCAGGCAGCGGAAGCTATGCGGAAGACAGCGGCAGCGGCGGCTATGCGGGAAACAGCGGCAGCGGCGGCTACACGGGAAACGGCGGAAGTAGCGGCTACGCGGGAAGCAGCAACGGCGAATACACCGGCGGCAGAGGGAACGGCAGTTATGCAGAAAGCGATAGCAGAGGCGGAAGAGCGTATGGCGGAGCCTATGATGGCGGCGATCGCCGTGACGGCATCAGTGACCGCCCCAAAGAAAAGCACACGGCGCTGTGGATAGTGCTGGCGATCGCGACTTTTTACATTTGGCTGCCGCTTCTGTTTGTGGCGGTGATTCTGATCTTTGTGGCGGTCATCGTGGTCTTAGCGCTCTCCTTTGCATTTGGCGTGACAGCATTCGCGCTCGGTGTAGCGGGAATCGCGCTGGTCGGCATAGCGTTTGCGAGGATGTTTCTGTCTCCTGCCGGCGGACTGGTACTCCTGGGGGGAGGACTGCTTGCTGTGGGAGTGACAATTTTTTGTATATGGCTGGTGGGAATGCTGTTTGGAAGAGCGCTTCCAGCCTTTTTCAGAGCGATAGGCGCCATGATCCGGAGGGCGCGGGGAAAGAGAGGTGAGACACGATGAAACGTTCGACAAAAATATGGCTGACCGTGGCAGGAAGTCTGGCTGCGGCGGGACTCCTGCTTTTTACAATCGGTATGTGCATGGGAGGAAATAATCAAGTGAGGGACTGGATAGAAAACGGAGAGCTTTCCTGGGGCTTTGGCGGTTTTTTCTGGGGGAATGGCAGTTCGGTCAAATTCAACGACCGCTACCCGGTTTACGAGGGAACGGAGAGCCGGGCAAGGATCGAGGGAGCCGGACAGGTAGATACCCTGCGTTTTGAGATCAGCGGCGGGCAGGTGGAGCTCAGGGAGTCTGGGGATGACGGGTATTATTTTTCAAGTGAAGATGCCGAAAAGTACCAGTGCTACGCGGAGAACGGCGTTTTAGAACTGAGGGTAAAGGGCAGGTTCATGGCAGTCAATCAGCGTGTCGAGGATCATGTGATCACACTATGGCTGCCCAAAGATGCGGACTATCGCAAGATCGATCTGGAGCTTGGAGGAGGCGTTTTAGAGATCGGAACGCTTTCCGGACAGGAAATTCTCATCGACGCGGGAGGCGGACGCATTACGGCGGATAAGCTGGCGGGCAGTCAGGTCGCATTGGAGCTCGGAGCTGGCGAGATCACATTGCAAGGTGTGGAGGCGGACCGTTTTGCGATCGACCTAGGCGCGGGCGAGGTGACGGCAGCGGCGCTTTCGGCGCGGGAACTTGACGTAGACATCGGCGCAGGACAGGTCTCTATCGCAGGAGGTGCGGTACAGAATGCCGATTTTTCGGTGGGGATGGGAAAGATTGGTTACAGCGGAGCCATCACGGGCGATCTGGACGCGGAATGCTCAATGGGTGAGATCGATCTGGAATTGACTGGAAACAAGGAAGATCATAACTATGAGGTGGAATGCAGTATGGGCGATATTGAAATAGACGGAAGCTCGGTCAGCGGCATGGCGGCTTCCCGTAAAATGGATTTCGGCGCGGTCAGTGATTTTGACCTGGAATGCAGCATGGGCAGTATCCGTGTGAACTTTACGGATTAAAAGCAAACTGGAAAATCTATCGATACAATCATCCTGAAGTGATCGTGATTTATGATGTGAGAGAATCCGGTGATTCTTATTTGTCACTTCCGACTTATACGATCAATTCACGATCTCATTTTGGCAAATATGGTTATGCCGAGCGGTATCATGAAGAAATGAAGGCGTGGATCCTGGCAACAAATGAGGTAACAGAGTGGATTTATACAGATTTTGTGCCTCCGATTCATGTGACATCAAAGATTGAGATTGTGGATGGCAAGACAGTTATCACCTATAGTGGGACGGCTGTTTCGATTGATGGGGAAGCGACAGATATTTATCGTGAAATCACCCTGGATTTTGTCGTATCAAAAAATTTACCAGACATCCCGGAGTAAGAACCGTTCGAAACATCATTTACAAAAATTTTCGAAAGCGATGACTTTCTCGAAACTCTATGTTATAATGAACATAAACGAACGGCGAACGGCAAATATTGGTCATAAATTGCGGATTCGTGAGATCGTAAATAGGTAAGATCATGATAAGCAGTCTGTGAGACAGTGTGGCAGAGACTTCTTAGTTTACATAAGACTATGCAGAATGAGGAGAGAAAGGAGCGCGCACCATGGTTTCACCGGAAAAGATTGCTGATTTTTACGCAAAATACAAGAAGAATCTGGAAGCGGAATCCGAGATCGTCAATGAGTTGTTATTCGCGCAGGATCAGGAGGTCTGGGTGGAGAAGCTGAAGCGAAAAACCCGCTCCATGCGTTATCTCTATATTGAGAACGAGGCGCTTCTGAATTTGCATGTGCGTCCTTTTTTGGACGAAAATGCCCTAAACGATAAGCTGGCGGCGGAGTTTCTGCATCAGGTCTGCAATGCGGAAAAAGAAAATTACGAAGATGATCTTGCGGTCCGGGAAGTGGCGGAGACGCTCAGCCGCTATTATAAAAGAAAATACGACGAATCGGGAAGACGCGACAAACAGGCGTTTGGCGCTTACATATGGGCTTGCAGCCTGCTGGGAAATTATTATAACCGCGGTTTTGAGAAGAGCGACGGAGAGTTGAGTCTTTCCTATTTTGACGAGGTAAAAAAGCTTCGCGCGCAGTATTTTGAAATCGAGGATTTTGATCTGCGCAAACGTGTTATTTATGCGTATTACAATTATGCGGTGGTAAGCCAGAACTTTGCGCTTGTCGATGCGGACGGCCTGATCGGACTTGTGGATGAGGCGCTTGCCTTTTTTGAAGAGAAAGAAGTACGCGCGTTAGACGGAGGATGCTTTGATTTCGACGCGCTTTGTTGGAAACTGAAATGTAATGTGGTCGGCAGTTTTCTTGTGGAGCATGAACGCAGGGAACTGACGCAGGATGTTCTCGTGCGGTGCAGGGATGTACTTGGGAGCTGCTATGAAGAGTGTCTGACCGCGGAGCAGAATCCCTATGAGATGGAAGCAGGTATTTACTGCGGCTATCAGCGGTGCCGGTTTTTTCTCGGAGAGATTGGCTGCACGGAATGGCTGGAAGATTATAAACGGTTTTGCGATTATGTGATCGCGCATGACGGGAGTAAGGAACTGCAGGGGCGTGATTTTTGGAACGGCAGGCTGTTTCAGGTCGCGAACAATCATCTGCCCGCGATTTTGTCGGCGCTTTCGGAATATGCGGAGGAATATCACGGGGATGAGGCGATCCGGGATGCGTGTGTGGCGCAGTATCTGACGATACTCCGTGGGATGCCGCGTGCGCGCGGAACGAATTTTGTCAATGATGTAGTATCGGAATCCCTGCTTTCCATTCTGAATCATCTGTCTGAGCAGGAGATTGATTTTTCGTTTTTTATCCGGTCAACGATCTGGCGGGATGAGATGACGCTTATCCATGAGGCGCTTGTCGGGCAGCTTGTGCGAAGGATTCTGCGGTCTGTTTTTGAAGAAAAACCGGAGCTGCTGATCGGGGAGCTTGGCTGCGGGAGCGTTGTGGAAGTGTTGGAAAACCGGGAGCGGCTGACGCAATTTGCCAGCAATGCGGCGCAGTTGTTTGATATTGGAAAGATCAAACTTGCAGGAATTGTCGGCAAGCAGTCCCGCAGATGGACCGAGTGGGAAAAAGAAAAAATGCTCAGGCATCCGCAGCTCGGTTTCCAAATGATCAAGAAGGCGCCGCTTCTTGCGCCGTATGCCGATATTGTACTGGGGCATCACAAGTCTTACGACGGGAAAACAGGGTATCCGCTGAACTTTGACAATACCGTCTCCAAACATCGTTTTTTCATTGAGCTCATTCATATTTGTGATTTTTTAGAATCCGAGACGCAGCATCTGGGTCACGCGAGCACGGAGTCCGGTCTGTTCAGAAAGTGTCTTGACGAGCTGGAGCTGGGCAGCGGCACGCGGTATCAGCCGGAGCTTGTGGAACTGATCGTGGCGGATTCCCGGTTAAAAAAGGACCTGTCCTATCTGTTGAGCGCGGGGCGAAGCCGCATTTATTATGAAATTTACCAGAGCGCAGTGATCGACAGGAACCGGGAACAGAGCGGAACCGAAGAGGGCGGCGGGGATGTAAAGGAACCGACCGTGATGGAGGACATCAGGGATCTTCTTTCCTCGTTTGCCAGACTGCAGAATATCGGGATCGAGATCATGTCGGGCGGCGCACGGCTGTTTCGAACGGATGGCTGTGACGTGCAGGGCAGGGAGCGTCATGAGGTGGCGTTAAAGGAAATCAGCGAAAGGAGTTCCTTCCTCATTGTTTATGCGGACGAATGGAACGAGGAGCTTGCATCCTGCATTGATCGGCTGGCAGATACCGGCGCGCGGCTGGTAAAGCAGCAGCGTAGGACCGAGGAGATTATCCGGTATTATGAGAATGATCGGGAAAAAAAGGATGTACTGCTGGATACCATTCAGGAAAGAGATATAGAAAAGGACAGGATTGTGCGTGTGCTTTCGCGGGATGTCATGCTTCTTTTGCGCGTTGATATGCTGACGGGAAACTGCAGGGTGCTTCACCGCGGCGGACAGAGACTGTTTGACAGGATTCAGAGCGGACGCTATGAGCAGTTTTTGAAAGATTTTTCCGATATGGTTTTTGAGGAGGATTGGGCGACGGCGCGTTCAAAGCTGCGGCTCGATCATCTGCCGCGGGCGTTCATGGAGAACGACGGCATCATGCAGCAGGAGCTGCGCGTGCGCCTGAATCGTCAGTGGAACTGGATTGCTGTCTGCTGCGCGCAGGCGGCGGAGCGCGGAGCTGTCCCCAGCGAGATGATGGTGACGATCCGGGACATTCACGAGAGCAGGCAGCGGAGCGAGCAGCTGAATCAGGCGTTGAAAGGCGCATATCAGGCGGCGGAGGATGCAAATCGTGCCAAGAGCATTTTTCTTTCCACGATGTCCCATAATATCCGTACGCCGATGAACGGGATCATGGGAATGATCGAAATCGCGCGAAGAAATGTGCAGAACGGGCAGGAGCTTGAAAACTGTCTCAATAAAATAGAAGATTCATCCCGGTATTTGCTCGCGCTCATCAATGATGTGCTTGATATTTCTGCGATTGAGAGCGGAAAACTGGTGCTTCATGAGGATATTTTTTCAATTAAGCAATTGATGGATACGGTCGATGTGATCTGCCGTCCGGGTGCGGAACGCAAGTCGCTGATTTTTGATACGCATATTTATCCGATGACGGCGGATAAGGTGTTCGGGGATTTTCTGCATCTGCGCAAGGTGCTGGTGAATCTGATCTCAAACGCGGTCAAATATACGCCGTCCGGCGGGCGCGTGCTTGTCAATGTAGAGCAGCTTCCGGGGGAGGATGACGAGGCGGCGTATTATCGTTTTTCTGTGATCGACAATGGGATCGGGATTTCCAGAGAGTTTCTCAGGCGGATGTTTGAGCCGTTTACGAAGGAAGACCACTCGGCATCGGCAGAATTGAACGGTACGGGGCTGGGACTTTCCATCGTGCATTCACTGGTGGAAAAAATGAACGGAAATCTGGAGGTACAGAGCGAGCCGAAAAAGGGAAGCTGCTTTACCGTGCTTGTTCCGATGAAAAAAGCGGACGCGGATGCGCAGCCGTTTGGCGGGATCGGGAAAGCGAAAACAGCGGATGAGAGCGGGAAAGCAGAGGCTGCGGATGGAAGCGGGAAAGCGGATAGGAGCGGGAACCTGACAGGAAATCGGCAGGGAAAGAAAAAAACGGACAGAAGCAGGCGGTTTGCGGGCAGCCGTATTCTGCTTGTGGATGACAATGATCTAAACCGCGAGATCGCGACAGAGCTGCTGAAAGGACTTTCCATTCAGGTGGAGGAGGCGGTCAATGGGAAGGCCGCCTGCGAAAAGCTGTTGGATCAACCGCCCTATTATTACGATTTGATCCTGATGGATATTCAGATGCCGGTCATGAACGGTTATGAGGCGACGGAAGCGATCCGCGGCATGGACAGCGACTACGCGCTGCGTGTCCCGATCATTGCCATGACTGCAAACGCACTTGTTGAGGATATAAAGAAGTCGATCGACAGCGGCATGAATGAGCATATCACAAAGCCGATCAATATGGCGATGGTGACGGCGGTGCTCGACCAATGGCTTCCCGAGAAGCCGGAATTGTC
>JAMPAG010000001.1:198587-232900 GCA_023667365.1 bacterium
GATACGAAAAAGAAATTTTTTGCTAATTTAGGCTTGACTTTTCATAGCTGGTCTCTATCCACAATCTTTCATCTCTGTACACTATCATCTATCCACTGAAGTCATCCCTGCAAATCTTATTTAGCAAGCATTCTCTCCAGTTCATCCATCTCTTTCGCAATCTCCGCCTCTATTTTACGAATGTTCGCCATGATTTCCGATGTCGGCGGATATTCTACCGGAACATATTCGACCTGCTTATATTTATTGATTGACAGGTCATAATCATTCTCTGCGATTTCCTTCTTGGATACCATGAAGGACTTATCCGTGCGCTTTCTACCTTTTTCCTCATCCAGATTCTTAAAGCGCCCGATTATGTCCGGTATATCATTTTCTGATACCGGCGATCTCTTATCATCCAGACTGAAACCATCGGCTGTCATGTCATAGAACCATACATCATCCGTCCCGCCATGACCGGTCTTGGTAAAAATAAGTATCCCGGTAGATACTCCCGCATAAGGCTTGAATACGCCGGAAGGCATTGATATAACCGCTTCCAGTCTCTGATTCTCCACAAGTTCCTGTCTGATCGCCTTGTGTGCATTAGATGAGCCAAATAGTACCCCATCCGGTACAATACATGCACATCTGCCGCCAATCCTGAGCATTCTCACAAACAGCGCCAGGAATAACAGCTCCGTTTTCTTTGTTTTACATACTTTCTGCAAATCAATTGATACGGTATCCGCATCCAGATTCCCCTTAAACGGCGGATTTGCAAGTATCAGCGTATACATATCCTTATCCGGATTTTGATCGGATAAACTGTCACGATATTCGATAAAAGGATTCTCAACCCCATGAGTCATCATATTCATGGCACCGATACGGAGCATGGTTCTATCCATATCATAACCATGGAACATATCGTTCATGAAGTGATTTCGGTTTTGTTTATCAAGCAGCACTTCTTTTTTGTATTTTTCTCTCAGATAGTCGCCGCTCGTAACCAAGAATCCGGATGTTCCGCATGCCGGATCACAGATAAAGTCTGTCGGTTGGGGATCCATCATCTCAACCATCATTCGGATGATATGTCTCGGCGTTCTGAACTGCCCGTTCACACCCGACTGGGCAATTTTTGAGAGAAGATACTCATATACATCCCCGCGGATGTCAGTCTGATGGAGTTCTTCCATCATGGAATAAATTTCATCCATTGCATCGACAATCTTAGAGAGCATAAGCGGAGTATTCACCTTGAATATTGCATCATCCATATATTTGCTGTATGCACTGTTCTTATCACCATGGAGATTCTTGATAAAAGGAAACACCCATTCCTGCACCACGGAATACATTCTCTGTGCCGGAAAGTCGTGAAATACTGACCATTTGAGCTGATTCCCGTCAACCTTTCTGTCTCCGATCTCAACCTCATCGGCAAAGATACTCTTATAGGGAAGCCCCAGCATTGCAGCTTCCCTGGCACGAAGATTATCTGTATCATCCAGATCTTTTATGAACATCAGGTATGTCATCTGCTCTACAACATCGAGCGGATTGGTAATCCCTCCGTTCCAGAATATCTCCCACAAGCTGTCGATCTTATTCCCAAGTTCTCCGGTCATGATCCTTCTCCTTTATTCCTTATCTCTGTTCCAAACATATTTTGTGTATCTTCCGCCGCCAATCTTTATAATATTGTCAGCTTCAAGCAGATCAGCCAGTGTCCTCTGCACCGTTATTCGACTTATGTCCGGACACTTTTCCATAATCTGTGACTTGGTTATTTCTCCATACGTGCTTTGCATCAGTTTTGCAATCCGCTCCGGTTTGGACAGATTGCTTGTTATCAATGTCTCTACCCTTGACCGAAAGTCTCTGTACGCGGCTGCAACCACGCCAAGCAGATATTGCACAAACGGAGCATAATCATTTTCTCCCTCATGCCATCCGACAGAACTCTCCTGCAGGCATTCATAGTAGGAATCCTTTGTTTTTTCTATTAAATGCTCGATACTGATATATTTCCCCACAATATATCCTGCTCTGTAAAGGCAAAGTAATGTAAGCAGTCTGCTCATTCTTCCATTTCCGTCATCAAACGGATGAATGCACAGAAAATCAAGAATAAACATCGGTATCAGAATCAGCGGATCAATTATCCCTTTTCCGATTGCTTTGTCAAATTCATCACACAGGTTCTGAACGGCTTCCGGTGTCTCCCATGCAGCTGCCGGCTGAAAACGTACATGCTTGTTTCCTTGTATATCCTTTTCCTCAATGATATTATCGGCGGCTTTGTATTTTCCGCCGATGTCATAGCCTTCGAATTTATACAGATCTCTATGGAGCTGCAGGATGATATTCGGTCTGATCGGTATATGATCATGGCTGTCATGAATTGTGTTCAGCACATCTCTGTATCCCGCAATTTCGCGCTCGTCTCTGGTCTTTGGCGTTGTTTTATCCTTGACAAGCGCCTTTAATCGTGTGTCAGAAGTATAAATTCCTTCTATTTTATTTGAAGCCGCAGTGCTTTGTATCTTCGCTATTTCTACAAGCTGTGTAAGCGTATCTGCCTTCGCCTCTATAAAAGGGGACTGTTCGCCCTTACATTCATGGATTTGCGTGAGTAGTGGCACGATACCCGGTGTAAGCAGTTTTTCCCATTTACTGCCGTAATCGAAGGATCTCATATTTCACATCCTCATTTCACGAGATAATTTACTCATATCAGCGTATGATGATGTAATTAAAGATTGCCGCATCATCTGCCCGTTGTCAATATCAATGTGCTCATTTTAGAAATAATGATGCAATTGAAGCGATTTTGATAAAATTGAGATCCCGATTCCACAACCTATCGAAAAAAAGAACGGCTTTTGAACAAAGCAGACGGGAAATGCTTTGCGAAAATTCTATTGTCATGAATCAAAAAAGGGGGCGGTCATCGCGCCCCTTTTTTGCTTTTTTCTCACGCTTTCCGATAAATAATATCCTCTCTTGTCGGACCGTTTGAAATCATTGTGATCGGGTATCCGATCTGTTTTTCAATAAACTCAATATAAGCGCGGCAGTTCTTTGGCAGTTCCTCATAATTCCGGATACCGCGAATCTCGCATTTCCATCCCGGCAGCTTCTCATACACCGGTTTTGCTTTTTCTAATTTGTAAGTAACAGGAAACTCCGTCGTCACCCCGCCGTCGATCTCATAGCCGACGCACACGGGAATCTCGTCCAGATAACCCAGCACATCCAATACCGTGAACGCCACATCCGTTGTCCCCTGCAGGCGGCACCCGTATTTGGAAGCAACGCAGTCAAACCAGCCCATGCGCCGCGGGCGTCCCGTCGTCGCGCCGAACTCGCCGCCGTCGCCGCCCCGCGTCCGAAGCTCGTTTGCCTCATCGCCGAAGATCTCCGACACAAATGCCCCCGCGCCGACCGCCGAGGAATACGCCTTGCAGACCGTCACGACCTGGCGGATCTCATAGGGCGGGATGCCCGCGCCGATCGCGCCGAACGCCGCTAAGGTGGACGAAGACGTCACCATCGGGTAAATCCCGTGATCCGGATCTTTTAAAGTTCCGAGCTGTCCCTCCAGGAGGATGGTCTTTCCATCCCTGATCGCCTGATCCAGATAAGCGGAGACATTGCAGACATAGGGCTCTACCATCTCACGGTACTCATGCAGCGTAGTAAGCAGCTCATCCGGGGAAATCACAGGTTTATGATACAAATGCTCAAACAGCACATTTTTCAACTCGCAGATGCGCTCTGTCTTTTCTTTTAACAGCTCTTCGTCAAACAGCTCGCTGACCTGAAAACCGATCTTCGCATACTTGTCAGAATAAAAAGGCGCAATGCCCGATTTGGTGGAGCCGAAGCTCTTTCCGCCCAACCGCTCCTCCTCGTATTGATCGAGCAGAATATGATACGGCATCACCATCTGCGCCCTGTCCGAAACGAGCAGCTTCGGCATCGGGACATTCCGGTCCGTGATCGACTTAATTTCCGCAAAAAGCAACGGAATATTCAGCGCCACGCCGTTGCCGATAATACTTGTCGTATGTCCGTAAAAAACACCGGACGGAAGCGTATGCAGCGCAAATTTGCCGTAATTGTTGATGATGGTGTGGCCTGCATTGGCGCCTCCCTGAAAACGGATCACAATATCCGCCTGCTCGGCAAGCATGTCCGTGATCTTGCCCTTGCCCTCGTCCCCCCAGTTTGCTCCGACTACCGCTTTTACCATATCAGA
Organism: bacterium; assembly: GCA_023667365.1. GTDB lineage: Bacteria > Bacillota > Clostridia > Lachnospirales > Lachnospiraceae > DLAJ01. Next base: position 202,840 of record JAMPAG010000001.1, read on the forward strand.
ATCCCTTTCTTTCACTATGATCTGTGTTCGCTGAATTTGCTTTACACGTTAATCTCCGCCTTCACGCCGAGCAGCGCTTTGTTTTCCTTTAAGATCGGCTCGACCACGTTCTTTAAGAACGCGTCCACCTGAACCGATGCGCGCCCCGTATAGCGCGACGGTTCCATCGCCTCCTGCAATTCTTCAAGCGTTAATCCAAAAGAAGAATCCGCCGCAATGAGTTCCAACAGATTATTATCGAGGCCCTCCTCCTTGACTGCTCTGCCCGCCTGCATGGAAAGCTGCCTGATCTTCTCGTGCAGCTCCTGTCTGTCGCCGCCCGCCTTGACCGCATCCATCATGATATTTTCCGTCGCCATAAATGGCAGCTCGCTCATAAGCCGTTTTAATATTACTTTTTCATGAACGACCAGACCGTCCACCACATTCAGACACAGATCGAGTACGCCGTCGATCGCCAGAAATCCCTCCGGAATCGAAAGCCGCTTATTCGCCGAATCGTCCAACGTCCGCTCAAACCACTGCGTCGCCGACGTGATCGCCGGATTCATGGCGTCGCACATCACATAACGGGATAAAGAAGCAATGCGCTCGCTGCGCATCGGGTTGCGCTTATACGCCATCGCGGAAGATCCGATCTGATTTTTTTCAAACGGCTCCTCCACCTCTTTTAAGTGCTGAAGCAGTCGAATATCGTTGCTCATCTTATGCGCGCTCGCCGCAATGCCCGCCACCACGTTCATGACACGCGTGTCAACCTTGCGGGAGTAGGTCTGACCCGATACCGGATAGCACTCCGCAAATCCCATTTTCCGGGCGATCATCGGATCGATCCGATCAATCCGCTCCTGATCCCCGTCAAACAGTTCCAAAAAGCTCGCCTGCGTTCCGGTCGTTCCCTTGGAACCGAGCAGTTTCATTGTAGAGAGCACATAGTCTAAATCCTCCAAATCCAAACAAAACTCCTGCATCCACAGCGTGGCGCGCTTGCCCACCGTGGTCGGCTGTGCCGGCTGAAAATGCGTAAATGCAAGCGTCGGCGTCTCCCGATATTTTTGGGCGAAATCGGCAAGTTTGGCAATGACATTCACCAGCTTCTTCTTTACCAGTTTTAACGCCTCTGTCATAACGATAATGTCTGTATTATCCCCGACATAACAGCTCGTCGCGCCAAGATGGATAATGCCCTTTGCCTTCGGACACTGTACGCCATAGGCGTACACATGGCTCATGACGTCGTGGCGCACTTCCTTCTCCCGCGCCTTCGCCACATCATAGTTGATGTCGTCCTGATGCGCTTTCAGCTCGTCGATCTGCTCCTGTGTAATGTCCAGTCCCAGCTCTTTCTCCGTCTCCGCAAGCGCGATCCACAGCTTTCTCCATGTGCGGAACTTCATATCGGGCGAAAAAAGATACTGCATTTCCCTGCTCGCGTACCGCTCCGAAAGCGGACTTACATATCTGTCTGTGCTCATCCGGTTCTCCTTTTGTTCTTAGTCTCTGTCAAATCCCTATAGGAAATCTTTCAACCCCGGAAGAATCCGCCCCAGCGGATTCCAAAAGAAATGCCGAAGGCATTTCTTTGAAAGAGTTTCGCGCAAGCGGAACTCTTTTTTTATGCCTCAAACTCTCCCCGAATATCCTCGTCGGGCGGCGTCAGCGGATAGCGCCCCGTAAAACATCCCTTACAGATTCCAAGTCCGCCCGCCATTTCCGTCAAGCGTTCTTCTCTCAGATAGGCAAGCGTATCTGCGCCAATCATTTGACGAATCTCCTCTACCGAGCGATTATATGCAATCAGCTGATCCCGCGCGGGAATGTCCGTCCCAAAATAGCAGGGCCATAAAAACGGCGGCGCGCTGACACGCATATGTACTTCCTTTGCCCCCGCCTCGCGCAGCATGTGAACGATCCTGTCCGAGGTCGTACCGCGCACGATGGAATCGTCGATCATGATCACGCGCTTTCCCTCGACCGCCTCGCGCAGCGCCGTCAGCTTCACCTGAACGCTGTTCTCCCTGTTTTTCTGCTTCGGCTTGATAAAAGTCCTCCCCACATAACCGTTCTTGACAAACGCCTGCCCGTAGGGAATACCGGACTGCATGGAATAGCCGAGCGCCGCGCAATTGCCGGATTCCGGCACGCCGACGACGACGTCCGCGTCCACCGGCGAATCCATTGCAAGAAATTTTCCCGCCATAACGCGCGAATGATACACGCTCACTCCGTCAATGTAACTGTCCGGTCTTGCAAAATAAATATATTCAAATACGCACCGCGCCTGTTTTTCCTGTGCGATACAGTGCGACGTATCCGACTGGATTCCGAATTCGGGGCTGATCGTCACAATCTCGCCCGGAAGCACGTCGCGCACGAACTCGGCGCCAACCGTGTCAAGCGCGCAGGATTCGGACGCCAAAATATAGGCATTGTCACGCCTGCCGATGCAGAGCGGCCGGAAGCCATACGGGTCGCGCGCGCCGATCAGCTTGCGCGGCGACATCACGATCAGGGAATATGCCCCCTTGATCTTGTTCATCGCGCGCCCCACGCCCTCCTCGACCGTTTTGCTGTTTAGGCGCTCGCGGGCGATATGATAGGCGATGACCTCGGAGTCGATCGTCGTCTGAAAGATCGCGCCCGTATATTCCAGTTCCCTGCGCAGCTCCGGCGCATTGATCAGATTTCCGTTATGCGCTACGCCTAATGTTCCTTTCACATAATTCAACACGAGGGGCTGTGCATTCTCCCTCGTACTGCTGCCCGCCGTGGAATAGCGCACATGTCCGACGCCAATATCGCCCTTCAGCTTCTCTAAAATTTCCGGCGTGAACGCCTCGTTGAGCAGTCCCATATCCTTTGCGGACAAAACTTTCCCTTTCGGTCCCTGCGTATCGCTGACGGCAATGCCGCAGCTCTCCTGCCCCCTGTGCTGGAGCGCAAACAGACCATAATAAACCGTGGAAGCAACGTCGCCGCCGTCAAAATCATATACGCCGAATACACCGCACTCCTCATGCAGTCCGTCCTCCGGCTCCGTACAAACATTCAAATGATCCGTCATGTCTAACCTTTCAAGCATACCGCCCGCACAGCCAAACATCTCTTACTTGTTCTTTTCTGTCGGAAACGGCAAAAAAACAATTCCAACTTCCCTGTCAAATGTATTTTCCTGTTCCTGTAAAGCACCGCCGCCGCACGGAACCTGCATCCGCGCTTACAGCTAAACCGATGTGCCGTACCGCGCTTACAGACCAAGCCGCTTAAACACCTCGTTGTAGGCTTCCTCCACATTGCCGAGATCCCTGCGGAAACGGTCCTTGTCCAGCTTCTCATTCGTATGAACGTCCCACAGACGGCAGGTATCCGGGCTCGTCTCATCCGCAAGGATGATCTGTCCGTGATAGCGTCCGAACTCAATCTTAAAATCGATCAGCTTGATGTCCGCGCCGAGGAAATATTCTTTTAACACCTCATTGACCTTGAACGCGTATTTTTTGATCGTATCCAGCTCTTCCCACGTCGCCAAGCCTAATGCGACTGCAAAATAGCTGTTGATGAGCGGATCGCCCAGCGCGTCATTTTTATAAGAAAATTCAATGGTCGGCTCCTTGAACGGCGTTCCCTCCGGCACGCCGAGTCTCTTTGAAAAACTTCCCGCCGCCACATTGCGGATAATGACCTCAAGCGGCACGATCTCTACTTTTTTTACCGCAGTCTCCCGATCGCTTAGCTCCTCCACGAAATGGGTGGGTACGCCCGCTTTCTCCAGCAGTTGGAACACGCGGTTCGTCATCTTGTTATTGATGATGCCCTTGCCGACGATCGTTCCTTTTTTCTCGCCGTTAAACGCCGTTGCGTCATCCTTGTAATCCACGATGAGCACGTCGGGATCATCCGTCTGAAATACCTTTTTTGCTTTTCCCTCATACAACAGTTCCAGTTTGTTCATTGTTCGTCCCTTTCCCTTTCCGTCATCTCATAACCGCCTGCACCTGTGGCGCTCCCGATCTGTGCCGTCCGCTTCTGCGCGCCGCGGATCCCTTTCACCTGCCGTTTTCTTCTTCCGTCACGGTTTTCCCCGCGTCCGCTTCTGCGCACATGGCAATCGTTCCCGCCTTTCCCCGTACACACTTTCTCCGTACAAACCGCACCCCGCAACGATTATATCGCACAACAGCCAAAACCGCAAGATTGATTGTGGATTCTTTATAATTCGGTTACATTTGCTCTCGTCCCGCCACCCACTGTCCGCCTGAATAAGCATTCTGCCCCGCAAGCCACTGCTTCGCATACAGAAACGCCGCTTCCGACGATGCGGCGTCCGCCTCCGGGACCTTCAGTTCGCCCGCTTTACTAAAATAAAGACTTCTGCTTTTGCCCTTTCCGTCCAAATGCCAGCCGCCGATGCTCTGTAAATCCTGCCAGAAATAAATACCGCCGGGACGCTGCACATCCACCAGAAAATGCCGTGTGACCACATAGTCTCCGTTCGCGGCAAGCGGCGCCTGCGTAAAGTACTCCCGGCAGAACAGCTCCTTTAGCCGCCCTGCGTCTCCCCATTCCTTAAATCTGCGCAGCCCCTTCCGGATCGGACCCGTAGCGGTTATAACAACAAACACCGCCCCCGCATATAGAAATCCCATGATCTCGACGATCTCTCCAAACTGCTCCCCTTTCGGCGGATCTAAGAAAACTATCGCGGTAAGGAACGCCAGCATCCCTCCCTCAAACAAAAGAACATTGCGGAGGATCGCGCTCTGGTACCAGTAAAAATAACGGTGCAGGAATGCAGACGCGGACTTTCCCTCCTGCCAGCGGAAACACGTGATCTTTACGGAATAGAGCCGGACAAACAGCACGACTGCCAGAAGAACAATCTTACAGCACAAAAAATACACCGCATACAGATACACCCACAGCACCCACTCCGACGCCGCGAAGAACGATGATTTTCCCCCCAGCGCATCATGTAAAAACGCAAACAAAATCAGCGCGGTGCAGAGCGCATCCGGAATACAGGAAATCACCCAGCGGAGCCTTTCTTTTTTGTTCCGCCTGCGCTGCAGCACATAACAGACCGTCCAGAGAAACATCCATACGAACGTCACAAGCGCCAGCTTTGCCAAAAGCTTCTCACTTTTCAGCGCCTGCGCAAAAAGAGCAATCCGCTCCGTCCCCGGTCTCGGCACATGCACAAATAACGCGGCAAGCGATGCTCCTATCACGGAAGCGAAGCTCGGAATCCCTAAGATCGCCAGATTCTCCGCCTGAGATTTTCGTTTCACCAGCTGGTAACAATCCAAGATATAAAACGCCGCGCTCACATATAAGATCACCATGACAATGAAAAAATCATGTTCCATGAACGCATCCTCATCCACAAACAACCGGAAAAATGCCGTGAGCTCCCTATTTTTGTTCATTTTCGTACTCCTCCACGATCGCAAGGATCGCGCGCGCGGATTCGGGATATTCCTTCACGATCTCCCGGATCTCCTGCTTAGCGCGCTCTACGAGATCGCGATTATGCTCCATCTGCTTGCGGAGCTTCTGGCGCTGCTCATTATAACTGTGCCGGAATTCCACGCGCTCACGGGAATCTAAGAACGCCTCCGGCCGGCGCATCCACACGAGCGGATCGAATAACTGATAATGCTGCAGCAATCGAAGCAGTTCCCTGCGGAAATAAGAAAGATCGTCCACCGTCCGCTCATACTGCTTTCTGTATTCCTGCTCCTCATAAAACATTTGAAGCTGCTGTTCCAGCATGGCGCTGCTCTCGGTATGATATTTCATATAGAGATAATCCAACAGGTTCGTATTGTTCACATAGCGGATCTTCACACGGTTCTGCAAAAGAATGAGTTTGTTAATGCCCGCCGTCACGCGCGTAAGTTCCTTCGACGCCTCGTGATAGCGGATATAAACATAGACCAGCACGCCCGCTGTCACGAGCCCCGCCAGCAGATACCCGACGGACGAGTCCATGTGCAGTCCGAACTGAAACAGCAGCAATAGCGCAAAACAAATACTCATCGCACAAATGCAGATGAGAGACATCCCCTTCGTATCGTGCATGGTATGCCGCAGCTCGTTTCTGCGTATCTCATACGCCTGCCTCTCAGCGTGCAGTCTGCGCAGATCATGCTTGACAAGTTCCCGGTATTCCTCATTTTCCCTTAATTTGGCAAGCGCCTCCTCCGCCTCCGGCTCGATTTCCTCGATCCTGCGGTATTCCTCCTCCGGCATCCGGCTCTTGCCCTCCGGGATTTCCTGTCTCGCCTGCTCCAAGCTCAATATCTTGTTCGCATAAGAAACAAGCTGGTCATATTCGCTGTCCGGGAGCGCCTCGACCTCATCCACATCCTTGAGATAGGAAGTCACTCTGTTGTACTCCCCGTTTAATTCCGAAAGAGTGGCTGCGGCATCCGCCGTCTGCTCCATCAGGGCGCGCACATATTTTTCGCGCTCCTCAGGCAGCGTCATATCGACTTCCTGCCTGCGCAGCGCAAGCTGCTCCCAATCGCCGAAATCGAATGTTTCCTCCTCCGCCGTATCCTTTCTTTTTTTACCAAACCATCTTTTCAGAAACTCAAACATCCGTCTATTCACACCGCTTTCTGTAGCTTTCTTTTAACTGCGTGACCACGCTCTCCACCTGCGCATAATAATCGGGGCTTTTCTCCTCCCATGCCTGTTCTAAATCGGCAATCTCCCCGCATTCTTCGCTCATGCACCACTCATCCCGATATGCCGCGAGAAGAGCGTCCACCTGCTCGGCAAGCTGCTTTAATTCCGGCAGCGCGGCAAGCTTTTTTTCCTGCTCCTGCCGCGTTCCGTGCATTCTGACCGCACACACATAATTGCGGAGGCTGTCCCTGTGGTAGGTCAGCCGGTATGCCTTGTCAAAATATTCCTCCGCCAGTGCAAAACCGAACATCTGCGCCTCAATGCACCCCATCGCATGATAGATCTTTGCCGTCAGGGCAATATCCTTTCCCTCCACCTCCGCGAGCAGTCCGCGGTACTGCGCTAAGGCGCGCTCATACCTGCCGTCCTGCGCAAGGCGGTCTATGCGTATCTTCTTTTTTTCATTCGGAGCAAGTCCTGCGTTCTCGCGCATCACCCGCTTTACTTCCTCCAGCCTCTCCCGTCCGCAATAATGACATTCTTCCATGATGCGCACAACAAAACTTTCCAGCGGATTTTCGTTCCGCGCAAAGACCCTGAGACTTCCCGCAAGCTCCTCCAGTCCCAGCTCCTTCTCGATCCAGGAAAACAGTTCCTCGTTTATCAGCTCCTCGTCAAGCAGGACGGCATGTTGATCGAAATAATAGCAAAGCTCCTCGATCGCATACAGTCTGACGCCTGCGTGCCGTATCACATATGGTTTCGCGGCATATCTGCCGACGCATATCCTCACCCTGCCCATCGCTGCCTCCCGTCATCTTTTGTCGTTCTCCCTGCGCCTGTCTCCGCGCTTTCTGCCCGCTCACCTCTGCGCGTTCTCCGCGCCCTCCGGCTCTTTTGCGCGTTTCCTGCTGCGCCTTTTTCCGCGTTTCCTGCCCGCTTATCCCGCGCGCTCTCCGGCTTTTTCGCGCATTTCCTGCTCACTCCGCCTGCCTGTCGTTTATTTCCGCGCCCGGCGACACATTGACTTCCTGCTCCCAGCTTAACCCGCTGCTCTCAAAAAAGCTTCCGAATCCCATGTCCTCCACGCGGACCGAAAAGCTCTCTTCCGAGAGAAAACGCGCTTTCAGACGCAGTCTTGTCATGTGCCCGTCCTTCTCAGGCAGACCGTTCAGCTTCATGAGCAGCGTCCGGCGCACGCCCCCGTTTAGGGGCGTCAGTACAAAAATCAGTTCATTGCCGCTCTCTAAGAGCAGATCCCATTCCCTGCCGGCGTCAAACCAGTTGACGCCCGCGTCGATCAGCGGATAGTACTGCTCTTTTCCCTCTACGACCGCATTCATGCCGATATTGACCTTGAGCTTGTCCTTTCCGAGAAATAAATACTTCGTTGACACGGCACTCGGATGAACACGCTCATAAGCCGCATAACACGCGCCCTTGCTGTAGAGATTGTTTCCCTGAAATACCCTGCGCTTGCTGCACAAAAACCGGAGCGATTCTTTGCACCAGCCGCCCTGATAGCCGTCGCCGATGAGATACACGCAGGAGACGATGCGCTCCCCTGTCTCCTGCGCCGCGATCGCCATAAACGCCTCGTCGCGCTGTCTTTTCTGTAACGATACGCCCGCCTCGTCCCCCTCAAACGGCGCGATAAGCATCTGCGGAAAGTGCTTCTTTGTCGCAAACGCAACGACCGGGCTTGTTCTCCTGTTATATTCCAGACGATATGTTTTCAGATACTCCGATGCGTACTCGAAGATCATGACCTCATGCGTGCGCAGCTCCTCAGGCTGATGCATACAATACTGATAAAAGCTTTCGGCATGACTCTGAAAAAACAAATGCTCCCTGTCCATCTGCAGATAGCCGCCCACACCGGAAAGCACCTCCAGCATACGGCCGTCCGCTTCCTCCACCGTGATCATCAGATAATCCGGCCGCTCCGCTCCCGAACCGAGCAGCATCACGGACAGACTGTGCTTAATGAAAAGCGCCAGCAGAGACACCGCGTCAAACTGCTCGTCCTCCAGCGTGACCTGCTCTCCCGCGCACGCGCGCGCAAGCAGGTGCTCCACCAGGATCCCGTCTCCCTCCTCGCTGTGCCGGAACGCGTCCCTCCCAAAAAACCACTGATTGACGCCATGACGCTTACACAGCGCCGTCGGGATCGCAAACTGCTCCTTTCCCGCAACAAGACTCACCGTTTCCGGCTCCGGCTTCTCGCTGCTGCAAAAACTGATCTGCGCGCTCTCATGATTTAATTCCAGTCCGATGAACAGTCGGTTCTTTTTTTCCCGAAACAGCATGTCCTCTCCTTACTCCTGTGCCTGCGGCGAAAATAACTTCGCGGTCAGAAAGCTCTTTTCCCCATAAGCGGCGTACATCTTATGAAAGCCCGAATAATCCTGTAATGTTCCCGCAATGACTAAATCGTTGATCTCCTCGTACCGGGTGCCGCCGCCGCCCGCGCTCATATCATTCTTGCTGATGGTCGCGCTCTCGGTGAGCTGCTCTCCCTCCGCGGTCTCCTCCGTAATATAATATTGCAGCGTCTCGCCAAAAAAGAGCACAAACGATTTGATATGGATCCCCTCGTACATGTCCGTCATCGGTTCCGTCACATACGCGCCGTCCCCGTCCTCCGTCTGCATCACATAATGCAGCAGCACCCGTCTGCCCGGCACCGTGCGGTATTCGATCATCGTCTCATCCGCGCAGCGCGCGGCGCACTTCACGACCTGCGCATAGTCCGCAAAAAACGGAAAGCAGATGCCGCGCGACATAAAATACTCCAAAAAGCGCCCGGCGAGCTGCAAAACCTCCTCGCCCGCGGAAGACGCGGAATCGGCATAAAACTTTAAGTAGGCGAGGCGGCATACGTCGTGAAGCTCCTCGCCCCGGTAAAACAGCCTTGTAAAATAAGAAAACAGCTTTTCATCCACCACATTGCCGCGGACAAAATAATCATAGGCGCTGACCGTCAGATAGGCAAGCTCCACCTGTCTGCCCGCACCGCTCTTTACATAAGAATAAAACAGTTCATTCTTTTCCCCGATATAATAACCGCTGAACAAGATCTGCAATAAGATCCGCTCGCACAGATGATTCACATCCAGTTCAAAATCCTTTGCCGCTTTCCAAAGATCGCGCAGATGCTTTGTCGTCCCCTCATAATATGCCGCAAGGTAGCGGAGAATGTTCTCGTCATATTTTCCGCCCTCAAATGTCCGAAACGCAAGCAGGATCAGCTTCTCGTCGCGCTTAAATTCCCCCCTGACGATCAGACGGCTGATCAGCCGCACCGCGACCGCCGCATCCACCTGCTCCATACCGAACGCGCAGAGCCATTGATACGCCTTGTCGTACATTGCGCGCAGGATCAGCAGTCGCAAGAACGCGCTGCGCTCCCGCGTGCCCATATCCTCCGGATCGACAGCAAGAAGGACGGCGTCACATTCTTCTATCCGGTCGTTGTCATAGAGGAACTGCGCCAGACGCAGGCGGATCTCCCGCTTAAATTCGTCCTTCACATACCCGGAAGCCCACAGCCGCCTGTAACACTCCACATTTTTGTCCGTGACCACAACGCCGCTGCGTCCGCCCTCACACAGATAGAGATCCATCCCTAAATGACTTTTTACCAGACCGCCCGCCTCCTTGATAAAGCGTCCGGGAATCATCAGCTTTTCGATACGGTATAATTCACCCGACACTCTGCGGTTTCCGTGCTCATCCTGAAGCAGGATCTGGTACGACGAATCATAGATTGGAACGACCGCCTTTTTGTCCGTGACGGGATAGACATGTTCTCCTTTCAGACGGTCATAAATGAGCACGACCTGCCTGCACGCGTCCTCCTTTACCGTGATAAGATGGGAAAAAAGCAGGGTGATGAACTGCGGCGCATTTTCCTCGTTTAACATGGCGGGCGTGACAAGCTCGCTGTAAAGATAGGCAAGCTGTTTATTGATGTGCCCCATGCCGATCTGCTCGACCAGAAAGCGCTCCACGGACTGCCGATAGGTAACGGCAATCTCCGGGTACTTGTCCCGATTGCGGTAAATGTTCGCGTAAAGCACGCTCTTTCCCTGATAATCCAGTTCGCTGTGATACGCGAAATACATCATGACCATCTTTGGGAGCGTCCCCTCGAAATCCTTCGGCAAAGAAAGCATGTAGGATTCATACAGCCTCGTCACACGCAGTTCACGCTCGATCCCGAGCGCATACCATGAAAAATAGCGCTCCCCGAACTTCCCGCCCTTGATCAGAAAACTGAGCAGGATCTGCAGCGTCTCGTCATCCTTTGTCGTGCGGTAGCTTTTTTGCAGGATAAAAAACATCCTCTCGGAATATTGCCTGATCTTTGGCGCCAGATTTTGAAGCTGCAAAATAACGTCCTTTTTCAGCACGTCCTTTTTTGCCGCATAATTCAGTACCTGTATCTCAAACTCGGAAAGCTTACTGAGCATGGTCGGATTGGCGTTCAGGAGCGCGAGCGCCTCCATATAAAGAACAGGGCTCTTGCAGTTCTCATGGAACTGGTTCTCCAGAAACAGCCATTTTTTGTAGGGACTCTTGGAAAACTCCTCCCGCAGATAAAGAAGCAGCCAGGCGATCCGCCAGTTTTCGGGGTGCTGCGCATAAATCTGCTCCACCTCGATCGTCACCTCGTCCACATAAACCTCGCTGCGCCGGACTAAGGACGTCAGATATAAGTAATAGCACCAGTGCTCCGGCGCGCGTTTCCCGTATGTAAGGTCCTGCTCCACACGCTCCAAAATCCATTTGGCTTCGTTGGTGCGTTCCTCCGTGATCAGAAGCTGCGCTTTGAACAGGCGCGCGGGAATGCTCCGCTCCTCCAATTCATTCATCCGCTCCACGATCTTCTTGGACTCGCGCAGCCATACATTGGACGAAAGCTTCTTTGTGCGGAATCCGGCATAATATTCCATCAGGGAGACCGTTAAACGGCGCATCTCTTTTTTGCCGGAAAAAATTACGCCGCGCCGCGCCGCCGCCGTGACCTGAATCTCGATCCGAATATCCACGGAAGCGTTGAACAGGCGCACAACGCCAAAATTATTGCCTGCATGAAGTCCCGCGCTGTCCACCAGAAATCCGGTATTGCAGATATTTCCCAAAAAATCATCGTCGGTCAGCACCTTTTTTTCCACGGAAAGAAAATCGCCGTCCGTCTCGATGGCAAGCGCCGTATAACCCCAGCCGTTGCGCGTGATCGTGATGCGTCCCTGCGCCGTGTCCTCCGGCTCCTCCATCCGGATGTGCGTTTCCATCGGAAGATACTCGATCGGCTGCTTTTTGTTGATCTCGACCAAAAATTCATCGACATTCTGCTGATTGCCTTTCGTGCCGGAAAGTCCCAGATAGGTATCCAGATAGCGCCGGTCCGCACCGTGAAACAGCGACACAAAATCATCGCGGTAAAACAGCGTGACCGCCTCGTCCCAGTTGGTCTTGGCAAGATTGGCAAAATGAAACAGATTTCTGATCGGTCCGAGCAGAGAGGTCAGTACGCTGTGCGCGACCGTTACAACAAAGGGAATCGTATATTCACCCGCGCTCGAGACAATGGAAAACTCCCCTTTCTGGATGTCTCCCTCCTCCATACCGACACCCGAAAAACGATAAGGAATCTCCGCCTGCGTTCCGTCAAACCCCGTTTTCAGACATTGCATGCGCAACAATGAGGAGCGCACTGTCCCCCTGACCGGGTTCCCGCCCCTTGATGTAATCTGAAAGCTCCCCTTTACCGTCTCTCCTTTTTGGATAGAAAGCTCGATCTTATAATCGGAAAGCATTAACGAACCTGCATCATATTCAATTTTTCCGTCGATCAGGCGCTGTGTTACCGTTTCCACAACAAAAACCGTCCTTATACGTCATAAAAATCCACTTTTATTATAGGATAAAACGGCTTACTTCGCAATGGATTATTTTGACAGAAGCGGCTCCACATGGACACGCGTCAGAAAGTCCGCAGTCTGCTCTAAGGACGGCGGTCTTGTCCCCTGCATTGCCACGGCGCCCGCCGCCGCGGCCGCGGCAGATTTCAGCCTTTCTTCCGCTGAAAGACCGCGCACAGAGGAGAGCGCATATGCCGCCGCCATCGTATCGCCCGCGCCGACCGTGGAACATACCGTTACGGGAACGGCGGGCGCGTACCATGCTTCTTTCTCCGTCACCAGGACGGCGCCCTGCGCGCCCATGGAAACAAGGATTTCCGCAACACCCCGCTCTTTCAGCGTACGCGCCGCCGATAATGCGCGCATTTTCTCATCCGCGCCCTCCATCAGGATACCCTGCCCGCGGCAGTATGCGGAAAGCTCGGCCGTGTTCGGCTTGATGATGTCCGGCTTTGCCGCGATTCCCTCCGCAAACAGTTCTCCGTCCGCGTCGAGCAGCACACGCGCGCCGCGCCGGTGACCGAGCGCGGTCAGCTCCGCATAGACCGTCTTCGGAACGCCTTTCGGCGCGCTTCCCGAAAGCACGAGCAGATCGCCCTTACTGATCTGCGCCTCCGCGCCGTCAAACAACGCGGCAAGTTCCCGCTCCGTTACCGCCGGTCCCGCCTCGTTTAGTTCCGTCACGCTTCCGTCTCCGCCGACCACCTTTACGTTCGTCCTCGTCTCCCCGCCGATCGGCGTAAAACAGTGTGCAACGCCGTCCCCGTCCAATATTTCGCGGATCCATGCGCCCTGTCTCCCGCCCAGAAAGCCCAGCGCAAGCGTTTCTCCCCCGAACGCACAAACGGCGCGGGAGACATTGATTCCTTTGCCCCCCGCGTCCTCGCGTGCCTCGCGGACACGGTTCAGTCCGCCGATATGCAGTTCTTCCACCCAGACCGTTTTGTCAACGGCGGGATTTAACGTTACCGTGATGATTTTTGACATGTTCTTCTCACTCGGATCAGCCCTGCGCGTTTGGGCGTAAGCACAAATCTTTGATTTTTCAATCTTTCGCAAGCAGCATCATGATCTTATTGCTTCTCGCCACAAATTTTGTCATCGCTTCCGGCTCAAGCGGCGCCTGCTGGATGAGCGCCAGATCGTAAAGCTGTTCGCAGATCGTAGCAACATTTTCGCCGTCCTTGTGCTCCAAAATATACTGAACCAGCTTGTTGTTGGCATTTAAGGTCAGCGTCAGACCTTCCTTTCCCATGCCCGGCATGCCCATTCCCGGCATCGCATACATCTTCATCATATCCTGCATGCGGCGCGTCTCCTCGGAGAGCGTCACCATAGAGGATATGTCTTTATTCTTGAGTCTCTCCAGCTTGACCGTCACATTATCTTTCTTGATTGCTTTCTTAAAGAGCTTATTGAGTTCTTCGGACTGTGCCGCAAGTTCCTCCGCCGCCTTCTTGGAAGTCTTTGCTTTCATGTCATCCGTGATGTCCGCGTCGATGCGCATGAAACGGATGCCCTCGTTTTTGGACTCCAGTTGTGTGATGAACGGCTGGTCGATATTGTCTTTTAAGATCACGGCGTCCATCTTTGCCTTGCGGAACATGTTGATATACTGGCTCTGCTGAACCTCGTCCGTGACGTAGTAGATGACTTTTTCCTTTTTCTCATCTTCCGCGTCCGTATCGTCCTCGTCGTCGATGTCTGCGCTGTCTTCGTCGGCATTCCCGTCCGTCACGACTTCCGTTTCGACCGCTTCTCCGGTTTCCACATCCGTTGCCGCGCCGGCATCACTGCCGTCCGCGTTCTCCGCCGTGTCAGTGCTCTTTTCGCCGTCCGCGTTCTCCGCTGCCGTGTCGGTACTCTTTTCGCCGTCCGCTGTCTGCTCCGCATCCTCCGCCGTGTCGATCGGCTTCACTTCCAGACATTCCGGCAGCGTGCGGTATTCGCCGTCGATGTTCTTAAACAGAATATAGTCCGTCATTTTTTCACAGAACTTATCATCCTTTAAGCAGCCGAATTTGATAAACGGGCTGATGTCGTCCCAATATTTCTGATATTCCTCTTTTTCCGTCTTGCAAAGTCCCGCCAGCTTATCGGCAACCTTCTTCGTGATATAATCGGAAATCTTCTTGACAAACCCGTCGTTCTGCAGCGCGCTTCTCGATACGTTGAGCGGCAGATCCGGGCAGTCGATCACGCCCTTTAAGAGCATCAAAAATTCAGGAATGACTTCCTTGATATTATCCGCAATAAATACCTGACTGTTGTAAAGCTTGATCGTACCTTCTATGGATTCATATTCCATATTGATCTTCGGAAAATACAGGATGCCCTTTAAGTTGAACGGATAATCCATATTCAGGTGGATCCAGAACAGCGGCTCCTTATAATCCTGAAATACCTTGCGGTAAAACTCCAGATATTCCTCCTTCGTGCATTCCGACGGATTCTTCGCCCAGAGCGGCGTCGTATCATTCAAAAGCTCCGGACGCTTCGCGATCTTTATCTTTTCGGGATCGCCCTCTTTCTCCGGCGCGATCGTCTCGATCACGGTATCGGTATCCAGCTTCTCATCGGCGTTGATCGTCTGCGTCGCCGTCGTATTCGCCACCGACAGATAGATCTCGTACGGCATAAAAGAGCAATATTTCTTAATGACTTCGCGCGCCTTATATTCGTTGCAGAATTCCAGACAGTCCTCATTTAAGTAAAGCGTGATCTCGGTGCCGACCTCGCTGCGGCTGCCCTCGGACATGTCAAATTCCGTGCCGCCGTCGCATTCCCAATGTACCGGGGAGGCTCCCTCCTGATAGGACAGCGTATCAATATGCACGGCGTCGGCAACCATGAACGCCGAATAAAAACCGAGTCCGAAATGACCGATGATCTGATCGTCGTTCGTCTTATCCTTATATTTTTCAATGAAATCGGTCGCACCCGAAAATGCGATCTGATTGATGTATTCCTCCACCTCGTCGGCGGTCATGCCAAGTCCGGTATCAATGAATTTCAGCGTCTTTTCCTCCGGATTGCAGATGACCCGGATCTGATTCTTGAATGCATCGGGATAGGTGTACTCGCCCATCATTTCCAGCTTTTTCAGCTTCGTGATCGCGTCGCAGCCGTTCGAGATCAGCTCGCGGTAAAAAATATCATGGTCTGAATAGAGCCATTTCTTGATGATCGGAAAAATATTGTCGCTGTTAATGGATAAGTTGCCGTGCTTCTGTTCCATAAAAAATCACATTCCTTTCTTCGTCACATTTTTCTCGGCATTGTCTGCGTCCGCCTGCCATATTCTTCCCGGCAGCATCCTGCGTTTCGCCTGCCGTATCCTTTCCGGGTCAGATTCCCTTCCGCCCGATCCATATAACAGTTTAATTCGGTCATTTTCAAAAGTCAAGAAAAAATTAGCACTCATTTTGAATGAGTGCTAGCAATCTTTGAAAAACCGCGATTTTCTGCGGGTTTCCGGAATTATGAACTTTTTATAAAACGGCGCGTCCGTCTGCTTTTTCCACAGCTCTATTCCTCAAAGGAGAACTCCGTCCCCGCAAAACTCCGGTTGTACACCTCAAAAAAGTCGGAAGTCCTCAGCTCGGCATCATGGAGCAGTCGGATCTCTTCCCACAGGTCCTCATTGAGGTAGCGCATCAGAGAGGACACAAAGGTCTCATACTGCTCGCCGAACACCTGCTCGCGCTGCGCCCTTACGATCTCGATCTTATTTTGGTCTGTCTGTTCCCTATCGAAGGTGCTGATACATTTTAAGATCTCATACCCCTGCGTCGTCTCGACAATTTCACTGATCTCACCGGTTTCTAATGAAAACGCCGCATTCTCGAACGCCTCATCCATATCGCCGTGGCGGATATACAGCGTATTTTCATCCGCTTCATTATAAAGCTCCATCAGGCTCTCAAAATCCTCGCCTGCCTCTAATCGTTCACTCAACTCCTGCGCCAGCGCATAGCGCTCCGCTTTTTCCTCCTCACTCATCGCAAAACCGCCGTCCGCATTGCCCGTCGTCGTCCGCAGTAAGATATGCTGGATCGTGATCGTGCGCGCTTCATCATCGCTGATCTCAGGATTGATGTCGCGGATAATATAATGGTACACCTTGTCCGCCAGCGCATAATCCTGATACATGGAAGAAATTTCTTCCTGCGTGATCTCCAAAAGCTCCTGTTCACGCCCGGAAAGAGAAGAAAAATATTCCGCCGCCGCCTGTCCGCAAAGCGCCTGTTCCTCCTCCGAAAGCGAAACGTTCATCTCCTCCGCGAGCAGCGTCATGGACTTTATGCGCGCAATACGCGCAAGTACGATCTCCTTCACATTCTCCTCTAACGTCACGCCGTTAAAATCCTGCTGCCATATTTCCTCTCCGAACACATTCTCATACTGATTCTGCGTATTGGTCAGGTATACCATCAATTCGCTTTTCATGCAGGAAACCGGACCGATGCGAAAAATCTCGCCGCGCGCAAACCCCGTTGTCAGAATGACCTTGGTACTGTTATTTTCGCTCTCCGTCTCCCGCCCGCAGGCGCAGACGCAGACCATGAACGTCAGCACAAGCGCGAGCACGCCCGCACGCACGGCGGCTCCGCACCTCCCCGCCGCGTTTTTCTTTTTATTTCTCACAATTCCAAACTCCCTCATTGACACGACTCGTTCCCGTCCAGAAGCACATATGGGTAATCCGCGCGCGCAACGCCCCGCATAGCTTTCATCAATTCCACATAATCGTACACATCCCGCAATCTGTGCGCGCATGCGATGCCTCCAAAAAACAGATCCGTACTGTGAATATCCGAACCCGCCGTGACCGGCAGTCCGAACTGCTCCGCGTACTCCCGCGCACGCACGTCAAAGTCGGGATTATTGTGCCCCCTGCTTTTGCGGCAGGAATGCGTCGCATTCACACCCTCCACCGCGTCCGTAAACTCAGGAAAAACACGAATCTCAGGGATATACGCCTCGTCGCGGTACGGATGGCAGTGCACCACCAGCCCGCCCGCTTCATGTACCAGATGATATTGTTCCTCGATCGTCGCGTCCTTGATCTCCGGGTGCGCAAGAAGCCACTCCTTGTCCAATCCATAGATCAGAAATTCCGTTCCGTGATCGTTTGCCTCCCAGCCGAAAAACACCTGAAGCCCGATCCGGTCCCCCTCCGCTTTCGCATCCTCGTACCCCATGCAGAAGCGCTCCACCCATTCATGCCACGGCAGCGACCTGTCAACGCAGGTATTTCCGTAAAAAAAATGATCTGTCACCATAATCCCCGTATAGCCCGCCGCATGACACGCCTGCGCCATCTGCGCGCCGCTTGCCCTCGCGCACGCGGACGCCTGCGACGTATGCAGATGCGTTTCATACACATAGGGATACCTGCTGTCAATCTTTAGTTTTTCTCCTGTCTGTTCCATGCTTTTTTACTCCGCCCTTTAACTCACTAATAAAAAAACCTGCTTATTTATCACCGTAAAATCCTGTATCACTGACTTCTAGCCATTTCAAGTACATTTCTCTGTAATGCAGCCTGATAAATTCTCGTATTTTTTTAACCTCCCGGTCTGATAAACGTCCCTGCTTCTCTACCGTGGTATCACCGTTACTTTTTACAAAAAACTTTGCAGAACCTGTCTCTGTGAGCTTTTTATCACTTGCATGTACATGCATCGCTTCGATCACACAGCTTGCCGTATAATAAAGATAATAGCCGCATACCTTGTATTCATAATATTTGGGCATTCTATTCCTCCATGAAATTTTTATTGCTTTGGTAATACCCCATCACAATTTCATTTTCAATATCATCCATATTCGTTTCGACTATTTTTTCTTTATAAATAACCGCTGCATGATCAGGACGATTCAAGTTCAAAACCCGAATCCATTCATCCTGGGCAGTAAAAGCATAACCGTTAATGATCATATCCGCCTTATCCGCAATATCCATCACATTGAGCTGCATCATCAATCCTCACTTTCTCGATCGGCTTCAAAAATTCCTCTACATTATAGTATAAATTCTCCAGTATCGGAATCAAATCGATATATTCCTCCACCTCGTCCAAATTCTGATATTTCGCCATAACTACAATATATCCGTGATCCCATCTCACAACTCTTGTGTATTTTTCCAATTTAGGTGATGTCAAAAAACGAATCTGATGTCCGTTAAATGCAAACACCGTATAACCATTAGAATTTGTAAGAACCGCCTGATTCTGCATACTACTCCGCCCTTTAATAGCTGATCACATACCATTTTCCGTCGATCTTTACGACATCCAGCTCCAGCTCCGAATCGAACTCTCCTTCACTGCCCTTAAAGGTCATCTCGACCTCTACCCGATACCCCGCGGAAATGGAAACGTTATAACGGAAATCCACCAGACAGTCCTCCTCATAGTCCTCGATTTCATAAGCCAAAAGTGGTTCGGCGTCTTCGATCTCATAGGTCATTTTTGCGTTTTTGCCGCAATACCACTCTATGTCTTCGTTATAGTCTTCCCAGAACTCCGCCTCCGAACCATAAAAGAGCAGAAGGTCTTTCCGCACTTCCTCCTGCAGCCGCACAGGGAACGCTTCGCACATTTTATCCATATCCTGCTGCTTCAATCCGTCCATAAACACGCCGACTGCCTGCTGATACGTTCCGTGGCTGTTATCCCTTGTCAAAAGAACAACGAGCAGAACGACCGCGATCACAAGGATCAACCCAACGATCGCGCCGGCGATCACAAGCGCTTTCCGGCTGCTCTGCGGCTGCGCCGCAGAACCATAAGGATTTGCGGCGGGATACACGCCCTGCGGCGGCACGTTCCCATATTGCGGCATCGTATTCGCCATATTCATTGCCTGCCCGTTTCCATAGACCTGCTGCGCGCCGTTCATTGCCTGCCCGCTCCCGTAGACTTGATCTGTATTTCCATATGGCTGTCCGTTTCCATACGGCACGCCCGCCGCTCCATATGGCGGCATGTTCCCATACGGCTGAACAGTGTTCAACATCGACATATCCCCGGACGGCGCTCCCGCCGCTCCCTGACTTGGCGCGCCTGCATACGGCTGCGCCCCGTTCATCACCGGCATATCCCCGGACGGCGTACCGCACAACGCGCAGAAATGTGCGCCGTCCGGAAGCTCTGTGCCACAATTTTTACAATAACTCATCTATTTTTCCTCCGCCGTTTTATTGACCGGATCATTGCAAAACCACATTGCAAGCCCGTTATTTTTTTCTCTGGTAACACAAAAAAGTATACGGTATGTCAAAATACGTCTGCTCGTCGCTGTCCGCCGTGATCTCCCACTCCGGAAGCTCGTCCAGATTCGGAAAATAGGCATCCGCCGCATAAGCGTGATCGATCTTCGTCACATGGACCGTATCGCAGTACGGCAGCATCATGCGGTACACGCTCCCGCCTCCCACGATAAAAATGTCCTCGTCCGCATAGTCTTTCAATGCGGCAAGCAGTTCTTCCCCGCTGTGAAGCGTCTGCGCTCCTTTTTTGCAAAAAGAAGGATTCGTCGAAAGAACCAGATTCGTCCTGCCCGGAAGCGGCTGTCCCTGCGGAAACGTCTCCAATGTTTTTCTGCCGTACACGATCACTTTGCCCATCGTCATTTCGCGGAACAGTTTGTGATCGTTCGGGATGCTGACCAAAAGCTTCTCCTTATAGCCGATCCCCCAATTTGCGTCCGCCGCCACGATCATATTCATAGATGCAATCTCCCATGTATTGGTATCAACGATCCCATTTGTCCGCAAGCGAACCGATCTGATCGGCGAATTTTGCCAGTTCCTTGTTGGCAACGCCCTCGTTTTTGCGGATGACCGCAAGCAGGCGCTGACCCGCCGCCAAAAGCCGCGCAAACACATCCGACTCGCCTCTCGCGCTCTTTTTCTTAATCCGGATCGGCTCTGCCTCGTACTCTACGCGGTTTTCGATCAGATCGTAACGCGTGCCGCTGTAGGGCGCATACACATCATAGCCGTACTCG
This sequence comes from bacterium, assembly GCA_023667365.1. Classification (GTDB taxonomy): domain Bacteria; phylum Bacillota; class Clostridia; order Lachnospirales; family Lachnospiraceae; genus DLAJ01. The sequence continues at coordinate 223,422 of JAMPAG010000001.1, forward strand.
CCGCGCAGACAAGCCGCAAACGCCTCCACCACGCTGTCCTCGCCGTGCACGAGGAACACCTTCGCCGGTTTTTCCCGAAAACCGTTCAGCCAGCGGATCAGTCCGTTTTTGTCCGCATGACCGCTCATGCCTGCAAGCCCCTTGATCTTGGCGCGCACCTCGATCGTCTCACCGAAAAGCTTCACCTCTTTCACGCCCTCGACCAGCATACGTCCGAGCGTCCCGACCGCCTGATAGCCCACGAACAGGATCGTGCATTCCTCACGCCAAAGGTTATGTTTCAGGTGATGCCGGATCCGTCCCGCCTCACACATGCCGGACGCCGATATAATGACTTTCGGCATGTCGTCAAAATTGATCAGTTTTGACTCATCGCTCGTGATCGCAAGCTTCAAGCCCGGAAACGAGATCGGGTTGATCCCTCTTTTTACAAGCGCCATCGCTTCCTCATCAAAACAACTCTCGATGTTCTTATTAAAGATGCCGGTTGCCTCCACCGCAAGCGGACTGTCCACATAGACCGGAAAATCGGGGTATCCCTCCACCAGCCCCTCCGCCTTGATCTGCCTGAAAAAATAAAGCATTTCCTGCGTGCGCCCGACCGCAAAGGACGGAATGACAACATTGCCGCCTTTGTCGAACGTCTCCTTTAAGACCGCCGCCAGCTCATGCACATAATCGGGATGCTCCGCGCTGTGCAGGCGGTCGCCGTACGTCGATTCCATAATGACATAATCTGCGTCGTCCGTGAAAGCGGGATCCTTGATGAGCGGCTGATCCATGTTGCCGATGTCGCCGGAAAAGACAAGCTTTTTCTCATTGCCCTTTTCATTCACCCACACCTCGACGCTCGCCGAGCCGAGCAGATGCCCGATGTCCGTAAAACGGACCGCTATCCCCTCGCATAATTCGATCCGCCGGTCATAACGGCAGGGCAGGATGCATTTGATCGCACCGTCCGCGTCCTCCATCGTATAGAGCGGCTGGATCGGCGCATTGTCCGCAGAACGCTTTGCCTTACGGTTCTTCCACTCCGCCTCCTGCATCTGGATGTGCGCGCAGTCACGCAGCATGATACTGCATAGATCCGCCGTCGCCTCCGTCGTTAAAATCTGCCCCCGGAAGCCGCGCGCATACAAGAGCGGCAGCAGCCCGGAATGATCCACATGCGCATGTGTCAAAAGCACATAATCAATAAGCGCCTCCTCCGCCGGCAGTTCGGCGTTCTCAAACACATTCACGCCCTGCTCCATTCCGTAATCGACCAAGATCCGTTTTCCGCACGCCTCAAGATAATGACAGCTTCCCGTCACCTCATGAGCCGCTCCGATAAAAGTCAGCTTCATACCCGATCCCCCACCTTCTCTTTTTTATTTTATGCCTGCGCTACGCCTGCGCGCCAACGCACTCCGAAACCGCGTCCAATGCCAGCATTTCATCTGTCATAAAGAGATACGGACAATTCCGAAATCCGCAGAACAGCAGATCGACCAGTCCGAACTGCTCCTTTACCGCCTTGCAGAAAATGTCCATATCCGCCTCATCGTAAATATTTCCGTGAAAAAAGAACACATGCACCCGGTATTCCCGTTCCAGATCCGCCTTTAAGCGCATACCGGCGTCCTTATCAATGTCAATAAACGAGATTGTGCGACATTGTTTGGCGTAGTCCCGCGCATATGCGGCGCCGACGCCCTTTGCTGCGCCAAGCAGCATTCCATTCTTTTTGGTACCTAACGATTTCTTCTTGAATATTCCTTTCACAAAATCTCCTTCGGCGTTTGCAAAACGCAATGATTCGGAACTGCCCTTATGTCATATTCCTGTCGTCCGATAAATCCGGTTACTAAACGGGTAGGTATAACGCGCCGACTTCAGATACGCGTCCACAGACATGTAATACCGTTCTCCCCATGAATACACCTCCAGCATCGTCTCCTGCGATTCCTCCACAATCGCCGCTGCCGTGATAAAATGCGCCGCGACATGCTCTTTTACCGCTTTCCTCTCCCCGCCTCTGACCTGATAGAACGTGACGCCGCGCTGCTTTTTGTAAAAAAACGGGGCGGAACCCAGGATCAATATAACCGGACAATCCGCTGCAAGCTGTTCCTGCATGATCGTAAGCAGCCGCTCTTTTGCTCTTTTTCCCGAAAAAAAGAAACTGACGCCGCGAAGACGTCCCCCGGCACGGTACCGCCAAAGCAGCAGATTCACAAATCCCGCGTACAGCCATGCGGAAATGCCAAATCCGGGAACCACGCGCAAAAAATGCCGTTCCAGACTGCGCACGAAATCCAGATAGGCCGCTTTATCCTTTGGCGTCTCTGCGATCCCGCGGTAAATACAATAGTCCGCCGCCGCGATCACGCCGCAGCCATAGCGCCGCAGTCTGCCGTCCTGTGAAAAGAAATTCTTTTTTTCAAACCATTGCTGGCTGCCTGCTTCATAGCTATGCGGAAGCGCCGCCGTTTTATTCATAACACGACCTCAATTCGTCCGCGCACGCGATCAATCCTTTCAGCAGTTTGGGATTAAAACTTCCGCATTCCCCGTTCAGGATCATTTCGACCGCCTTCTCGTGGGAATAGGGCGGCTTGTAGACACGCGGACTGACAAGCGCGTCATAAACATCCACCAGACTGACGATCTGCCCCCAGATCGGAATCTCGTCGCCGACTAAATGGTCGGGATACCCCCTGCCGTCGTAACGCTCGTGGTGATAACGGCAGATTTCCCTGCAATAACGGGAAAATTCATCGTCCTGCCCTACCTCAATCGAGTTGAGAATGTCATATCCCTTCGTCGTATGGGATTTCATGACTTCAAACTCCTCCGCAGTCAATCTGCCCGGCTTATTTAAGATCGCGTCGGGGATGGAAATCTTACCGACGTCATGCATGGAAGCCGCCATCGTGATTTTTTCTATTTTTTCGGGCGTCAGATCATACTCCGGCTCCGACTCTGCGAGATAAGTCGCCACGATCTTGGTGAGCTGTTTTGTCCGCATGATATGTTCCCCGGAATCACTATCCCGGAATTCCACGAGCGCGCCGAGCGAATCAATGATCTTTTCACTGAATTTCTGATATTTGATCTGCTCGTCATACTTATGTTGAAGAAGTTCCTGCTGCTTCAGCTCATCCACACATTTTGCCAGACAGATGAGCCTGCTCTCGTTATGCTGCGCGCGGCGGATCAAAATCGTGTACCAGTGATACTCCGGTCCTAACCCGTCCCTCACACGGACGTCAAAATACACTTCCTTGCGACCTTTCGAAAACGCCGATTTCGACCTTAAATACAGCCATTTCGCGCGGAAATTATCCAGATCCTCCGGATAAATGCGCGTGCGCTCATAGGCCGCGACCATACGCGACAAGACCCTCACCATCGGCTTCTTTTGGATCTGCTCGTCTCCTAAGCGGACAATCTGACAGGTATCCTTCTCCAGATCCACGACATACAGTCTTTGGAAGGAATCCTGGAACATAAAGCCCATCTGTTCCAAAAGCTCCTCGTTCGTGTTTTCCAGACTCTTCTCGCGCGAAATATCCTCAATGATACCTACAATATAGATGTGACCGTCCGAATCGCTCACATCCTTACATTTTATGCGGTGCCAACGGTATTCTCCGGTATCGGCATCCCGCATCCTGATCTCAACTGCCTCGCGGTTGCCGTCCTCAAATACGGTGCGCAGCCTTTCCACATCCTCCGCATACACCTCGCCCCGCTTTGCCATCTCCTCGCAGCACTTCTCAATCCGGTGCTGCCACGGTCTGTCGTGTTCCCCCTTTGCCGGATAGTGCATGGTAAGCACGTCGCTCCGGCTGTCATACTCAAAACGGATATTGCCGGTCGCTCCCATCGCAAGATCGGCGCGTACCTGCTCCTCCATCAAATGAATCTGTGTATTTTTTAACTCTGTGATGTCCATACGGATGCCGAGATAAACCGGCTTGCCGTCCCGTTCTTCCAATTTTACGCCGCTCATCTGCACCCAGCGGACGCGCCCGCTTTCTCCCATGCGGATCCGGTAGATCACGTCGAACGGCTCCCCTGCTTTTGCCTTTTCCAAAATAACACGGCACACTTCCGGACGGTCCTCCGGAATCACGTGGGCGCTGTAACCGCCCCGGTAATCTTCCCTCGTCTTTTCCGCCAGCTTGCAGAATTCCTCATTCACATGAACGATCGGCAGATCGCCGTCCGCAATAAACTGCACGACGCCGCCCGGAATCGCCGCATACGCCGCATCCAGCGTCATTTTCAGCTTATGCTGCAGATTCATGCGGAAATCAATGTTCCGCATCAGACCTACGCAGGAGACGCGCGCGCGGTCCGCCGTATAAACCCGCACAAAACGGAGCGCGATCCAGTGATAGACGCCGTCCGGCGCGCGCATCTGAAATTCCAGATGCAGCTCGTCCCCGTCCTTTGTGAGATTTTCCAGCAGATAGCACTGGTTCACCTTCTCCATAAATTCTTCCCGATTGTCGGGATGAATCCTGTCATACAGCGTTTCCATCGCCTTGGTAAAATTACCGTGGTCACCCTTGTGAAACGCCATCTTTTCATCCGACGCCAATACCATATGCGCATTGCCCGTCAGATTGACGGCCGTTACAACAGGATACACGGCGGAAAGCGCATCCCCCATGATCTTAGACAGCTCGGACTGAAATTTCTCCGCCTCGTCCAGATAGATCAGCGTGAAATACACGACATATGCAGGCGTCTCTTCCCAGTCAAACTCGTCAAACCACACGTCGGTCATCCCGCCGAAATCAGGCAGATACAGCCGGTAGCGCTCGTCCGTCTCCTCCCCGTTCTCATGCCGCCGGAGCGCCCTGAGAATCCGCATTCCGTTACTGTCATCCTTGAAAACAGGCTCGATACTCTCCCCCGTTTCCGCTATCGGATACGCGCGCCGAAATGTCTTATTCGTATATAAAATGTCATGTTCCGCCCGCGACAATACGACAATGCCGACATTGGACATATGCTCCAACATTTCTCTAAACCGCTCCATGTCATTCCTCCCCCGTTTTCACCTGCTGTTCCCGCCTGTTTATCACATCCCCGTTTTGTTCTTTTCCGGGTTTTGCGTTTTCTCTGCCGCACAGGCAGATAAATTTGGATTTATTATAGCATATTTTTTGTCTTCATCATAGGCGTTCCTGCAAAAAATCCTAAAAAGTAATTGACAAGTTCAAACACATCATGTATATTGTTAGTTGTCCGTATGAATTACGGTATGCGCGAGTGGCTCAGTTGGTGGAGCGCGACCTTGCCAAGGTCGAGGCCGCGGGTTCGAGTCCCGTCTCGCGCTCTTTGTTATTGACAGCCGCCGGTTTTTGGCGGCTGTTTTTCTCCGTGTGAATTTCCATGAAAGGAGCTCGTTATGGGACTTTTAGAAATCTTAAAAGGGGAGCAGCCGGGAATCATAAAAACGCTGTTGAACTATGAAAATACCGGACAATTCGGAGAATTTTCAACAGAATTTGCCCTAACGAACAACAATCTCGATGGTGATTTTGTTGTCCTAAAAAATATTTATGTACCGTCAAAAGGAAAAACGACCGAAATTGATCTGCTAATGATCCATGAAAAAGGGATCTTTGTATTTGAGAGTAAAAATTACAGCGGCTGGATCTTTGGAGATACCAACCAGCTCAATTGGACACAATGCTTGAAAAACGGTGAAAAAAACCGCTTCTATAATCCCATAAAGCAAAACAAGACTCACATTTTTGCGTTGGCAAAATACATGAGTTTGCCTGTTTCTGCATTTACTTCATGTATTATTTTTTCTGAACGATGCGATCTAAAAAAAGTTCCGCCAAACAACACGGAACTCATGATCGTCCGCCGTCCCGATATGCTAAGAGAACTCCGTAGTCGATTGAGAAGCGCCGCGGTCGTATATTCTCATGAAGAAATCCAGAGAATGAAAATTGCCTTATCACCGTTGGCAAACAAAAGCTGCGAGGAAAAACAGCAGCATATAAAAGACATTCAGACAAAATGCCCGTTCTGCGGCAGCGAACTTGTATTGAGAAACGGAAAGCGCGGACCATTTTGGGGATGCCGCGCCTTTCCTAAATGCCGTTTTACAAAACCGATAGAAGGCAACGGACAGTAACCGTTCCGCTTGACTTTGTTCTCGGTCCAAAAGAACTGCCAACGGCAGTTCTTTGAAAGACTTTCGCGCAAGCGGAAGTCTTTTTTATTCCCCCTGCGGCAGGAGGCTGTCGCCGTTTTCCGCCTCCGGATTCTCTGTGTCGGCTTCACCGCCCTCCGGATTCTCTGCGCCATCCGCTCCGCCTTCCGGTTCTCCGTCCGCTTCCGCGCCTCCCGTCACATCGGCGATCGTCATGCCCGCGCACTTCACACGATAAATACGCATCAGGGATTCCTCGATCCGCTCGATCGAAATTTCTCCGTTGTTGACCGCATCCAGCACGCCCTGATACGCCTCTTTGAAATTGTCCGGCTTTAAGATCATATCGCAGCCCGCGTTGATCGCGTCAACCGCCGCCTGCGCAGATGTATAATAAGTCGTGACAGCGCCCATGTCCATTGCATCCGTGATGATGATGCCCTCGTAGCCAAGCTGCATACGCAGAATCCTCGTCACAATGTCCGAACTCATGGACGCCGGCGTATAATCCCAAGTGATCCCCGGCACAGAAATATGACTTACCATGACAAAATCCGGATTTGCTTCCAACGCCATCCGGAACGGAACGACCTCCGTTTCCATCAGATTATTTTCCGTCATTTCATTCGTGGCGCGCCCGTCATGAGAATCGGCATCCGCGCTCCCATGTCCCGGAAAATGCTTCACGCACGCACTGATCCCGTTATCCTGTAAGCCCATGACCGCCTGCGAGACAAGCATGGCGACCGTATCTGCATCCGTACCGAACGAGCGCTCCGCAAACATGCTGTTTTCCCCGTCATAAATATCCGCGACCGGCGCAAAGTCCACATTAAATCCATATTTTGTCAGATACTGCCCGATCCCGGAGTAGGCGATATACACCTCTCCGCCGTCCCCCGCGGCGCCAAGCTCCCGCGCACTGCCGACATTATCAACTTCACTTAACGCGTCCGCCACCCTTGAGACGCTCCCGCCTTCTTCGTCCACTCCCAAAAAGAGCGGATATTTGCTCATTTCCTGCGTTCCCGCAAGCATTTCCGTGATCTGATCCGCACTCTGGATATTGGAGCCGAAATAAATAATTCCCCCGACGGCATACCGTCCCAACGCCTCCTGTGTCTTTGCTCCCGCTCTCACCGCCTGCGACACATTTTCCATCATGGATTCCGGTGTTACAAAAAATAATCCCGCGACCTTCTCCTCGGTCGTCATCTGATCGATATAATATCTCGCCACTTCATCGACAGGATTCACCTCCGGTTCCGGTTCCGGCTCCGGCGTAACCGTAGGGGAATTCACTGCGATCACCTCCGTCGGCGGTACATCCTCCTCCACCGGTTCATCCGGCTGTCTGGAGTCAATAAGGCGAACCAGCTGTTTTCCGACAAAAACCGCGCCGCAGGCAAGTCCCGCAACGATCAGCAGCAGTACAATATAAGCAATGATCTGATTGCGTATCCTGCGCTTCCTTCTGACCACGCGTTTCGCGGAACGCTCCTCCGAGTAATCTCCGCCTGCATCGGCATCCTCCTCATAGCTCTCCTCCACACTTTCGTCAGCGGCGTCCTCGTAACCTTCCTCCGCGCTTCCGCCAGCGTCCTCGTCAAACTCCTCCGTGCTTCCGGCGGCGGCGTCCCCATAACCTTTCTCCACACTTCCGTCGGCGTCATCCTCAAACTCCTCTGCACTTCCGGCAGCGTCCTCGTAACCTTCCTCCGCGCTTCCGCCAGCGTCCTCGTCAAACTCCTCCGCGTTTTCGTCGGCGTCATCCTCATAGCCTTCCTCCGCGCTTCCGGCGTCGTCATCCTCGTACAGTTCTTCCGATCCGTCGTCCTCTTCTCCTTCATCCTCTATCTCATCAAATTCCTCTTCCGCTTCTTCGTACTGCTCGTCCTCATACAGGTCCCTGTTTTTTTTCTTGAACATATCCGTACCTCGCATCATAAATGTTGTATCCCAATGTGACATTTCTTCTTTTACTATACATGATTTTGTGCCATATTTCTACCTATTTATAAAAAAAGCAGCATAAAATATTTCCAGCCGCATTCTTTCTTCACTGCGTACGGTTCCCTCGCTGCATATGGTTCCTTCACTGCATATGCTTCCTTCACTGCATATGGTTCCTTCGCTGCATATGGTTCCTTCGCTGCATATGGTTCCTTCGCTGCGTACGGTTCCTTCACTGCGTACGGTCTTTTCTGTTTTTGGACATACAGAAGGGAGTATAAACGATTCGTCTATACTCCCCTCTACTCTTCGTACTCCACTTGGGTGTACCTCCATTGTTTTTTTCGTATCCGTTCCACTATACTCTTTGTACGCGCCGTACCGTAACCGCTGTTGCTTCTGTTACCTCATTCAGTGTACTTGTCTACGATGTGCTACTCATTTCTCTCAATACCATAATGTTGTTTGGGTGGCTGTACCTTCCTTTCATTAGGATATCTATGTAAATGTGTAACTTGTAAATATAATATAATACATGCCCGTCCTTTTGTCAACACATTTTTGAAATTTTTTTCAAATTTTTTGTTGATTCTTTTTTATTGTCATTATTTTATATTCAATTTGCATTTTTTAACACAATTATCAGTTATTTTCTGACAACTCCGTTTCCAAATCTGTTTCCGGGTCAAATTCGGAATCTGCTGCTACGCGGATCTCCGTAAACAGCTCTGCAAGCCGTTCGTCAGGATAATGACGATCCAAAAACTGTTCCAATGCCGTGACTGCCTCTTTTCCCTCCCTGCGAAAGCGCTGACGTACACATGCCGCGATCGAGATCAGACAATCCGCAAGAAACAGAACAAACAACCCGCCTACGATGAACGGTCCCCGCCGCTGTGAGAACGATTCCACCACGCGACTCAAAATCGGATAGATCAGACGCACAGCCGCTACCGCCGCGATCCCCCAGTAAACGGCAAACTCCAGACAGATCCGTCCGTGAAGCTGAAATTTCTTTTTGCTGTAGTCCCACGACTTTGTCCCCAGTATTTTTTCCTGCAAATAGCCGCAGGCATATTCAAAAGCGCTTCCCAGACAGGCTCCCAAGGCAAAAAGAAACGGCAGACTTTTTCTGCGCATCGGATAAAACAAATACAGAAACCCCGCCAGCGCAACACCGTAAATCGGACTGAACGGTCCGTAAATCACGCCTTTTCGCGACATCCACTTCCCGCGCAGATGCCGGTACCAGCACATTTCCACAAGACAGCCGATCAGGCTCCCTGCAAGTACGAGCCACATCAGTCAGCCTTGAAAGGTAAATTCCATTATATCCTGCCTTGTTTCTCCAAAATTACTT
>JAMPAG010000001.1:233000-308418 GCA_023667365.1 bacterium
AGGGTTTGCGGACTTTTTGAAGATAAGATATAACAGTTAATAAATGCTATAAAAATTGTCTTATCAGAATTCCGGTTTGTAGAGTTACATTTTATAGAGTTACATAGAGAAGAGAAACAAAAAAATAAGAGAAGTAAAAACAAGAAAAAGCAGGAAAGCTTTGAGGACGGCATATGTATGCATATATCAAGGGCAGACTGATGGAAACGGACGAGGATAATGTTGTCGTTGAAGTCGGCGGGATCGGGTACAATATCAAGATGGCGGCGGAGGGGATCTCCGGACTTCCTTCCATCGGAAATGAAGTAAAACTATATACCTACACAAGTGTGCGGGAAGATGCGATCTGGCTTTACGGTTTTCCGGCGCGGGAAGAACTTGCCATGTTCAAGCTGCTCATCACCGTCAGCGGGATCGGACCGAAAGGCGCGCAGGCGGTTTTGTCGGCGATTTCCGCGGACGACCTGCGCTATGCCATTTATACGGGGGACGTCAAAAAAATATCCAAAGCGCCCGGAATCGGTGCCAAGACCGCACAGCGGATCGTGCTGGACTTAAAGGATAAGATCACGTTTGACGACGTGTTAAGTGCGGGAAGTCCGAAACCGCAGGAGCCGGAAGCGTACGGGGAAAACAGAAAAGAGGCGATTGAAGCGCTTACGGCGCTCGGTTATGCGCCTTCGGACGCCGCAAAGGTAATCAATGCCGTTCCCGACGCGGACAAATTAGACGTGGAACAGCTCTTAAAGGCGGCGCTCAAACAGCTTGCGTTTTTGTAAAAAGCGTGCGAAGCACAATTTTTTAATTTATTGGAAATTCTTAACCCAGAAGAATTGTTTTGCAATTCTTCGAAAGGACGCGAAGCATCCTTTTTTGACCTAAAGGAGCCTGATATGGCAAAGCGTGTGATTGAAACAGAATTGCAGGAAGAAGATAAGAAGCTGGAGGGGAGTCTCCGCCCGCAGACGTTGGACGAGTATATCGGTCAGGAAAAAGCCAAAAATACGCTGCGCGTGTATATTGAAGCGGCAAAGGAGCGCCATGATTCGCTGGATCATGTGCTTTTTTACGGACCGCCGGGACTTGGAAAGACAACGCTTGCCGGCATTATCGCCAATGAGATGGGTGTCCACTTAAAAGTTACGAGCGGACCTGCCATTGAAAAACCGGGGGAAATGGCGGCGATCTTAAATAATCTGCAGGAGGGCGATCTTCTTTTTATTGATGAGATCCACCGCTTAAACCGACAAGTGGAGGAAGTGCTGTATCCTGCGATGGAAGATTATGCGATCGACATTATGATCGGAAAGGGCGCGACGGCGCGTTCCATCCGCTTGGAACTGCCGCGTTTCACGCTTGTCGGGGCGACGACACGGGCGGGACTTCTGACTGCGCCGCTCAGGGACCGGTTCGGCGTGATCCATCGGCTGGAATTTTATACGACGGAGGAGTTAAAACTGATTATCCTGCATTCCGCCAAAATCTTAAACGTGGAAATTGACGATGCGGGCGCAATGGAGTTGGCGCGCAGAAGCCGCGGCACGCCGAGACTTGCAAACCGTATTCTAAAGCGCGTCCGCGATTTTGCGCAGGTCCGTTATGACGGCGTAATCACACAGGCGGTTGCGGAGACGGCGCTCAATCTTTTAGAGGTGGACAAGATGGGACTCGATCATGTGGACCGCAATATCCTCCATACGATGATCGACAAATTTGCGGGCGGACCGGTCGGACTGGACACGCTGGCGGCAGCGATCGGCGAGGATGCGGGGACGATCGAGGATGTCTATGAGCCGTATCTGATTCAAAACGGTTTTATAAACAGGACGCCGCGCGGGCGCGTCGTGACGGATTTTGCGTATCATCATTTGGGGCTTGAAAATCCGCTGTGATTTGTTATAATAGATGTAGTATTTTGCTTTTGCGACGTGCGCAATATTTTGTGGGACACAGGATGCCCGAAGCCGGACGACAGAAGCGGACGGGAAATGTCCGTGACGAAACAGAGAAAGCAAGCGGGCGGGAAGAACGCAGAGCGAAGCAGGGGAAGCGGGCGGACAGGAAGAACGCAGAGCGAAACAGAGAAAGCAAGCGGACAGGAAGAACGCAGAGCGAAACAGAGAAAGCAAGCGGGCGGGAAGCGCACGAAGTGAAACAAGAGAAGCAAGCGGACGGGAAACGTCCGAAAGGGGAACGAAGGGTGCCGGGCAGGAATGCCTGAGAGGGGATTCGATACAATGGCGAATAAAAACGATGCGGAAGTGGTGATCGGCGGGAAACTGTATACGTTGAGCGGTTACGAGAGTGAAGAATACTTGCAGAAGATAGCCTCCTATATCAATAATAAGATCTCGGATTATGCCAAGATCGATTCATTCCGAAGACAACCGCTGGATACGCAGAACGTACTGCTGCATTTGAATATCGCGGACGATTATTTTAAGGCAAAAAAGCAGATTTCTCTCATGGAGGAGGATCTGCAGGCGAAAGAAAAAGAGCTTTATGACTTAAAGCACGAGCTGATCGCGACGCAGATCAAGCTGGACAATTCCGAAAAAAGCTTAAAAGGCGTTCAGAATGAATTGCAGGAAAACGCGAAGCAGATCGTTCGTCTGGAAACAGAGTTAAAAGGTTCCAAAAAATAAAAGGAGGGGGCTGTCATCGGACAGCCCTTTTTTGACTTATGGCAATGCTGACCGAAACAGTGTCGTCCGCCCAGGCGGCAGGTGATACGAAAAAAGACAGAATAAAGAGCCGGCCGGCAGGCGTCGGGCAGCACCGCACAGAGCTGCTTGCGCCCGCGGGAAATTATGAATGCTTTCTGGCGGCGGTCCATGCCGGAGCGGATGCGGTCTATCTTGCCGGAAAACAGTTCGGCGCGCGCGCCGCGGCGGATAATTTCAGCGAGGATGAACTGACCGCGGCGATCCGCTATGCGCATCTGTTCGGACGAAAGGTCTATATGACGGTCAATACCCTGTTAAAAGACGAGGAGCTTGACGGATTGTGCAGGTATCTTTTTCCCTATGTCGAAGCCGGTCTCGACGCGGTCATTATACAGGATTTCGGCGTGTTGTCCGTCATAAAAAAAGAATTTCCGCATCTTGCCATCCATTGCAGTACGCAGATGACGATCACGGACGAATGGGGCGTGCGGCTGGCGAAGGAACTTGGTGCATCGCGCGTCGTTCCGGCAAGGGAGTTATCCCTTGCAGAAATCCGGCAGATGAAGCAGGTATGTCCGGAAATGGAGCTGGAATGCTTCGTCCACGGCGCGATGTGCTATTGTTATTCGGGACAATGTCTGATGAGCAGCCTGATCGGCGGCAGAAGCGGAAGCAGGGGGACATGCGCACAGCCGTGCCGTCTGCCGTATACGGTGGAACAGGCTGGGCGGCATACGGATGCCTATCCGCTGAGTATGAAGGATTTGTGCGCGATCCGGCTCGTGCCGGAGCTGATCAGGGCGGGTATTGATTCGTTTAAGATTGAGGGGCGCATGAAAAGCGCGGAATACTGTGCAGGTGTGACGGCGGTGTACCGTGCTGTGATGGATCGTTTTTTTGCGGACGGGGAAACGGCGCAGGGTGTGACAGAAGAAGAACTTTCCCTGTTGCGCGGCTTATATGTCAGAAGCGAGATCGGGGAAGGATACTATCATTGCCGGTCGGGCGCGCATATGCTGACGCAGGGAAAGCCGGGCTACCGCGGCTGCGATGATTCCGTGCTTGCCATGCTTCGGACGCGCTATCTGGAACAAAGACCGACGATTCCCGTGACGATGACGGTTTCCCTGCATGCAGGGAAAGCGGCGCGCCTGACGGTTTCCTGTGATGATGTGGCGAAGAATGCATACCCGACGGTTTCCAGTGACAATGTGGTAAAGGATGCATACCCGACGGCTTCCAGTGACAATGTGGTGAAGGATGCATACCCGACGGTTTCCTGTGACAGTGAGTATGCAGAAGCGCTTCGCGTTCATCAGGATGAAGCAGTCGGAGTGACCTGCACGGGCGGACTTGTGCAGGCGGCGGCAAATAAGCCGCTCTCCGGGGAAGAGATAGAAAAACGGCTTTGCAAAACCGGCGGGACGCCGTTTGCGGTAACGAAGATTCAGATTGCCATGACGGAGGATGTTTTTCTGCCGGTCGGTCAGCTCAACGAGCTGCGGCGGGAAGCACTTGCGCGTATGGAGGAAGCATTGCTGGCGCGGTATGCGAAGGAGCGGGAAGAGCAGACACAGCGGGTAGCGCCGACACAACAGGCAGAGCAGACCGAGCGGACAGCGTCAGCACAACAGACAGCGCAGACCGTGCAGATGGTGCAGATGGTGCAGCCGCCGGCACTGCAACAGCCAAACAACGCCCGCGGTTATCTTGCGGTCGTCGATACGGCGCAGCAGCTTGCCGTATGCGCCGCGCACCCTTTATTAGCAGGAATTTGTGTTCCGGTGCAGCTGTATGAAACCTGTTGGCGGGAGAACGGGGCTGCATTTTCAAAATCGTTCTACTTATATCTGCCACGGATCCTGCGGCAGAAAGATACGGAGCGGATCAGCGGGACGATCCGCGCGCTTGCGGCGGACGGCGCGCCGATAGACGGAATGTATGTGCATACAGCAGGGGAGTATCGCTTTGCGGTATCGGTCGCGGAAGCGCTTGGCAAAAATCCGTGCGAATGGATTTTCGGCTCTCCGTTTTTCTATTGTATGAACGCGGAATCTGTGCGGTTTTGGCGGGCACGGGTGGGCGGCGTATCCGTGCCGTATGAGCTGTGCGAGCGGGAAATCCGTGCTCTTTTGGAAAGGGCAAAGCAGGCAGGCGCGTCCGGAATGGAAATGCCGGTTTACGGGCATATTCCGATGATGGTGACGGCAAATTGTATCGTGCAGTCATTTAATAAAAAGAACTGTCCGCATCCGGATGCCCCGGTTTTCATAAAAGACCGGACCGGACAGCGCATGGATGTAAAAACGGAATGCGGCGTCTGCCTGAACACGATCTATAACAGTGTGCCGCTTTCCATGCATAAGCATATGCAGAAACTGCAAAAGCTATATGAGAACGGAATGCTCGGCGCTTTTTCGCTGAATTTTACGGTGGAGAGCGCCGGGCGGACAAAAGAAGTTCTTGATTTTTACATGCATCCGACAGCGGATGCGTGGAAGCCCGGATCGTACACGAACGGGCATTTTCAGAGGGGTGTCGTTTGATGGTCAATTTGTTCTACGATGGTTCCCGGTATCTCATGGCGATCCTGTTCGCGCTCTACACATTGGAGAGCTTTCTTTCGCTGGCAAGGGATGGGAAAAAAGGATATACGCGGCAATATATTTATATTTTTCTGATTCATCTGACCGGATTTTTCGTGCTTTGCTTAAAAAAGGACGATTTGTTCTACCTGATCTTTTTTGCCGTTCAGCAGGCGGTATTTCTGTTGATGCGGAATCTTTACAGAGCGATCTATCCGCAGTTCCACAGGGCGCTCCTAAATCATATGTTCATGTTTTTGTGTACCGGTATGATCGTCATCGCGCGCATTTCCGTCACAAAGGCAGTCCGGCAGTTTGCGATCGCGATCGTATCCCTGGCGGCGGCGCTGCTTGTGCCGCTCCTTATCAGAAAGGTGCGCCTGCTCAAAAAACTGACGTGGGGATATGCGCTGTGCGGGGTGGCGGCTTTGGGCGTCGTGCTTTTGCTGGGGGCGGCGACAAACGGTTCCAAAATTTCCTTTTCCCTGTTTGGATTTACGTTCCAGCCGTCCGAATTTGTCAAACTATTGTTTCTGTTGTTCCTTGCGTCGTTCCTGTGTGAAAAAACAAATTGGAAACGGATTGTTTTATCTGCGCTTGTCAGCCTGCTCTATGTAATGATTCTCGCCGCTTCAACGGATCTGGGCAGCGCGGCGATCTTTTTTGTCATTTATGTGTTTGTGCTGTATGCCGCGACCGGAAAGTTCCGTTATATTGCCGTGTCTGCATTGGCGGGGCTTGGCGGATGTATGGCGGCGTACAAGCTGTTTTATCATGTAAAGGTGCGCGTATCGGTGTGGCTGGATCCCTGGAAGGACGTGACGGGAAAAGGTTATCAGCTTGCGCAGTCGCTCTTTGCAATCGGCACGGGCGGGTGGTTCGGATTCGGATTATGTCAGGGTGCGCCGGAGAGTATTCCGTATGTGGAGGCGGATTTTATTTTCTCCGCCATTTCGGAGGAACTCGGCACTTTGTACGGGATCTGTCTGATCCTGCTGTGTCTGGCGTGCTTTTTTACCTTTCTCCGGCTCGCATATCGTATGAAAGAGCCGTTTTACCGCCTTCTTTTGTATGGCGTCGGCGTGACCTATATTTTTCAGGTGTTTTTGACGATCGGCGGCGGGATTAAGCTGATCCCGCTGACGGGGGTTACGCTGCCGCTTGTCAGCTACGGCGGAAGCTCGGTCATGGTGACGATCCTGATGTTCGCCGTTGTGCAGGGGGCCGTCGTCTGGAATGCGCGTCAGCAGGAAGAAGAATGGGCGGACGCGGACATCCAAAGCGCGGAACTGACCGATGAGGAAGGGAAGGACGCAGAAGTGCGGGCGGCAGAGCGGGCGGACGCAGGCATCCAAAGCGTGAATCTGACGGACGAGGAAGGAAAGGACGCAGAAGTGCGGGCGGCAGAGCGGGCGGACGCAGGCATCCAAAGCGTGAATCTGATGGACGAGGAAGGAAAGGACGCCGGAGCGCGGGCTACGGAGACAGGATACGCGGACGAAGAGGCGCAGGACGCAGAAATGCAGGTGATTGATCTGACAGACGCAGAATGGGCGGACATCGCATGGCTAAGTTCCATGCGGCGGCGGACCTGTCTGCTCGGCGGTCTGTTCTCCCTGCTCTTTTTGGCGATGGCTGCCCATATTTTATTCTTTATGACGGTGCAGAGAGAAACGGTGGTGAACCACCCGTATAATATTGCGCGGCAACAGGCATTGTCGGCGCTCAATGTCCGTGGAACGATCAAGACGGAAGACGGGGACGTGCTTGCTTATACGAGACCGGAGGAAGACGGAACGGAGACACGCCGTTATCCTTATGGTCCGATGTTTGCGCATGTGGTCGGATACGCCGCGAACGGCGGTATGGGGATCGAATCTTCCATGAATTACAATCTTGTCAGTTCTCATCAGTCGATCGGCGGGCAGATTTCCAATGATCTGAACAATGAAAAAAACAGGGGCGATACCGTGATCACCACATTGGACCTTAGCCTGCAGGAACTCGCATACCGCCTTTTAGGAGCGGAAAACGGCGCGATCATTGTGATGGAGCCGGCGACCGGCAGGATCCTTGCCATGGTGTCAAAGCCTGATTTTGATCCGAATGAGATTGAAGAGATCTGGAGCGGGCTTTTGGAGGATGAAGAAAGTTCCGTGCTGGTAAACCGCGTCACACAGGGGATGTACCCGCCCGGTTCTACCTTTAAGATGTTTACCGCGTTGGAATATATCAGGGAGAATCCGACAGAGACGCAGGATTATTCCTATCGGTGCGGCGGAAGTTACCGTACGGATGACGGGGATGTCATTTATTGCTATGGGCACAGCGCGCATGGTACGCTTTCCTTTGAACAGTCATTTGCGCGTTCCTGTAATTCTTCATTTGCCAATATCGGCATGACACTGGACCGGAGAAGCTTCGGAGAGACGCTGGATGAACTCTATTTTAACAGGGAACTGCCGGGAGCGTTTCGGACCAATCCAAGCAGGGTATCCGTGAACCGCGATATTGAGGACGATGCGATGCTGCAGGCCGCGATCGGACAGGGGGATACGCTCATAACGCCGCTGCATTTGTGCATGATGACCTGTGCGATCGCAAACAATGGAGAACTGATGGCGCCCTATGTCGTGTCGCGTGTGGAAAATTGTGAAGGCGGTCTTGTGCGCAGATATGAACCGCAAAGCCACGGGAAAATCATGAGCGAAGAGGAGACGGAACAGCTGACCGCACTGATGGAAGCGGTCTGCAATTATGGAACCGGTTATCGTTTGGCGGATGAGGCGTTTCGGGTGGCGGGAAAAACCGGATCGGCGGAATTTGACGTGACAAGCGACGGTGCGCACGCATGGTTTACGGGATTTGCACCCGCAGACGATCCGAAGATCGCCGTCACGATCATCATTGAGGAGGCGGGAACCGGCGGGGATTATGCGGTTCCGATCGCACAGATGCTGTTCCGGTCCTATCTGAACGGGCAGGGTGAAAAAGAGGCGGTTCCGTAAATAGCGGCGCGGAAATCGGCGAATACTATTTGCATATTGCGTCTGATTCATGTATACTTGTTTCAGGACAAGCGCCTGCTGGAACGCCGCGTTACGCGACGCGCATCGGGCATACACACGTCGAACGGAGGAATTGCAATGATTGAGGCAACAAGCTGCGGCGGTGTGGTTATTTTTCGCGGTAAGATCCTGCTTCTTTATAAGAATTTCCGCAATAAATACGAGGGATGGGTATTACCGAAGGGAACTGTGGAACAGGGAGAGGATCATATGGAGACGGCGCTCCGCGAGGTATTGGAAGAATCGGGCGCCAAGACATCCATTATGAAATACGTCGGTCAGAGTGAATATACGTTTACCGTGCCGGAAGGAATCGTTTCCAAATGCGTGCACTGGTATCTGATGATGGCGCAGAGTTATTACAGCAAACCCCAGCGCGAAGAATATTTTGTCGATTCGGGATTCTATAAGTATCACGAGGCGTACCATTTGCTGAAATTTTCCAATGAGAAACAAATACTGGAAAAAGCATATCAGGAATATCTTGACATGAAAAGAGAAGGCAAGTGGACATTACCACACAACTGTTAAAAAAGAACTGCCGCAGACGCTTTATAAAAAGCGAAGCGGCGGTTCTTTCTTTTGCGCGATAAGAAACTCTTTTTTATAAAATAGCGACAATTTCCATCTTGGGAAATTCGCGCATATCCACGATTCCGTTGTCCGTCTCGATAATCGGGCGGGAGAGATTGTCGGGATTTACCATGCGTACGGTCGCGTGGGATGCCTGTTCATCATTGAGCGTCACAACATGTCCGACCTGGTGCGCCGCAATGTGCATGAGGATCCGCTTGACGGCGGAAAGGTCATATTGGTAAAGACCGCCGCGCTCAAAATTTGTGATGACCTGAAACGGATTGAGCGAATTGCGGTAGCTGCGCGCGCTGGTCATCGCGTCATAACCGTCAACGATCGCCATATATTTCGCATAGCGGTCGATCGCATCCCCTTTCAGCTTGTTCGGATAACCGGTTCCGTCGTCGCGCTCGTGATGCATGAGTGCGGCGTTGATGATATGCTGGTCAAGCGGCTGGTTTTTTAACAGATCATAACCGATGGTCGTGTGCGTTTTCATCCAGTTAAATTCAAAATCGGTCAGTTTGCCGACCTTCCAGATGAGCTTGTCCGGCAGTTTGAGCTTGCCGATGTCGTAAAGAAAACCGCTCAGGATCATCAGATTGGAATCATTTTCGTCAAACGCAAGCCATGAGGCGAAAACGCCCGCGATCAGTGCGGCGTTTAAGCAATGCGCATAGGTAACGTTATCTTCGCTCGGCAGCATACTGTAGAGCATATCAAGAAGCAGATCGCCGTCCCCCACGTTATCATAAAGCGAATGGTAGACAGTCAGCAGCAGATTGGTGTTAATGGACGCGCGTCCCTCCATGAAGTCATTGATCATATATTTGTAGGCGTCCAGCTGTGTGCGGTATTGCTCCGCAAAACTCTTGAACGCACGGCTGCATGCGATCTTCTCATAATGCGTGGTCGTATAATCTTCCGGCTCCATGATGGTAACGACCATGATCTGATAGCGTTTTAATTTGTCGATCGCATTCTGATCAAGCTTGGTGTGAGCAGGACAGATCACGCCGCTTCGCAAGGAAACGGCATCCTCGGCAAGCTCCATTCCAGGCTGTAAAGCAATGGTTGCAACACTGATCATTTGTAAGCTCCCCCTTTTTCTACTTTCTACTATAAATTATTCTTTGAGATTGTGCAATGAAAACTGTTAAAACTTCTCAAGATGTGTTATGATGACTGTATCATGTATTTTTTTGAGGAATATGCTTATGTGGTTTTATCGTCCGCTCATGGTGTCGGAGAGTCTGAAAAAAAAAGAAAAGAAAATATGCCGGAAACTGCGGTTCGGCATCGGTATGACGAATGTTTATGTGATCGTGTTAGGCAGCGGCACGAATCTGTTCGACATTTATCACTGTGCATTTTTCAAGTTCCGCTTTCTGCGGAAGCGAAAGCTCTGCATTGTCGGTCTTGCTGACAGCCATGATGCGGCGGTTGCGATGCTTACGGAATTTATGGCAGATATTTATCGGAAAACGGGCAATACTGATTTTAAGTCCTATTTTGACCAAAAGGACAAGCCCTGTTAAGGAGGACGTTATGATATTGTTTTTGTTTCTTCTGATTATTATGATGCTCACAAATCTGAGGTGGTTATGATACATATTTTACTGCTTTTGCTCAAAATCATAGGAATCACCCTGTTGTCGGTTCTCGGACTGCTCATCTTGATCGTATTGGCGGTGCTGTTCGTGCCGATCCGCTATTCGCTGGACTTAAAAGCGGAGGAACGCGCCGGAAATGACGTTTCACCGCAAGACGGCGCGGATGAGGACGGGCGGACAGGCACAGCGCTTAAGATTCGTGCGCGCGTATCGTGGCTGCTGCATCTTTTACATGCACAGGCGGTTTATGACGGGGCGTTTAGCGTTGTCATCCGGCTGTTTGGCATCCCGGTCAGGCGGATACCGGCGCCGGAAGACCGTTCTTCCGCCCCCAAAGAAAAAAAGAAGAAGAAAAAACGTCCGAAAAACGGACACCTTGTTCCGGGGCAGAAAGCCGCGGGCGATGACGATCGGGAAGGCGGCATGGAAACGGCGGCGGACGATGCAGGAGGATCAGACCATGGCAGTCCGGAAGGCGTGAAGAACGGCGGCGTGGAAACGGCGGCGGATGGCGGTATGGGAGGATCGGATCGCGGCAGTGCGGAAGCGGCGGCAGACAGCATACCTGCGGACGCAGGCGGCGTCGGTGCGGCGGCGCATGACAGCGCAGGAGAATCGGAGAACGGCAGTGCGGAAGAATCCGCGGCGGACGGGGAAAAAGTATCCTTTTTTCAGAAGATCGCGCGTTTTTTCAGAAGACTTGCGGACTTTTTTCGGGCAGTGCGCGTTTTCTTTTCTAAGATTTTATACACAATTCGGAATATCTGTGGTAAGATAGAACATGTTAAGGAACAGATCGGCTATTATTGTGGGGTGCTCAAAAGCGAAGAAGGGCAGAATAGTATTGCGCTGGTGAAGCGGGAACTTGGCAGACTGCTCCGGCACATTGCGCCGACGAAGCTGACCGGAAGTCTGACGCTCGGTATGGAAGATCCGGCGGCGACGGGACAGATCGTTGCAATCCTGAGTATGTTCTATCCCATCTATGGAAATAATGTGAGCATCACGCCGGATTTTGATGAGCAATGCATACGCGGCAGTCTGTACCTCAAAGGACGCATTCGGATCTTCACGCTGATCCGGATCGCATGGCGCGTTTATTTTAATAAGGATATGAAAAAATTTCTGCATATGCTAAAAAGGGAGGAAAATGAAGCATGACGGAGAATAATTTTGCACAGGTAATGGAGTCCCTCTTTAAGGGAATGGATGCGTTTTTATCCGCCAAAACCGTGATCGGCGAAGCGACAAAGATCGGGGACATCATTCTTTTGCCGCTCGTGGATGTTTCGTTCGGAGTCGGAGCCGGTGCTTCCGCAGCGGAGAAGAAAAACGGCGGAGGCGGCGCTATGACCGGAAAAATGTCTCCGAGTGCGGTGCTCGTCATTAAGCCGGACGGTTCAACAAAACTTGTCAATGTCAAGAATCAGGATGCAATAACAAAAATTCTTGATATGATCCCGGATGTGGTCGATAAGATCACCAAAAAGAAACAGGGCGCGGATGATCTGAGTGATGATGATGCGATCGACGCGGCATTCCCTGAAAATGAATGAACAAAGACGGGTTGGAATGCATAATATCTACTATGAGGAAGCTGATCGGCTTTGTCCTGATCTGGATTTCCGTCGGGATGGTATTTATGATGTTTCTGCCGAACCTGTTTTGGGGAATTTTATTTAGCGCCTTGTTGTTTTTTGTCGGGTATCGGTTATTTTCGTGTGATTGCTGATGGATAGAGATTGGGATAAACAAAAACAAAATTTCATAGATGCGGAAAAGATGCGGCTTGATTTAGAGCGGCGTATGTTAAAAGAACAGAGCGCGCTGTTTGAACAAAAACTGGAAATCCTGAAAGAGGCGTATATCCAGCTGGATAAGGACAGGCGTAAGGTAGAGTGGGAAAAGCTTAAATTAAAGGCAGAGCAGGAGCATCAGGAGCGTTCGGACAGGCATGGGAGCGCGGACGAAAGACACGAGACGGATGCATCCGTGTTTTTTAAGGGCGCGACAAATCAGCTTGCCCTGAAAAAGCGTTATCGCGATCTGATCAAGATTTTCCACACGGACAACCTCTACGGAGATAAGGAGACGCTTCAGGCGATCAATTCGGAGTACGAGCGCCTGCAAAAGCGTTACGACGCGCCGTGGCGCCGCAATTCGGGCTAAAAAATCGTGCTTCGCACGCTTTCAAAGAATCCGCGTAGCGGATTCTTTTGGGACTTGCCTTCGGCAGTTCTTTGGGGTTGTGAAGTTTCTTGCAAATTTTTTACAGAAAATGATTTTTTTGCTTGAAATATAGAATTGTTTCTGGTATGATACCATTGTTGTGATTTTTTAGAAATACATCATGTGGGAGGTGTTAAGATGGCTAAATGTGACGTTTGTGGTAAAGGTGTTCATTTCGGCAATGCGGTCAGCCATTCTCATAGAAGATCGAACCATATCTGGAATTCTAATGTGAAGAGTGTCAGATGCAAAGTAAATGGCGCATCGAAGAAACTGCATGTTTGCACAAGATGTCTGAAATCCGGTGCAGTAGAAAGAGCATAATTGCAGGCAGGAAAGAGTTTCGCTTTGCGGGACTCTTTTTTTTCGTAAAATAATTTTACTTTTGCTTATTCATGTGTATAATAATACATAGATACAGACCAAACAGGAATGGAGGGTTACTATGAAGGGGACGATGAACACACATCTTGGCAACATTGTGATCGACGCGGAAGTCATTGCCCAATATGCGGGCAGTGTTGCGGTTGAGTGCTTCGGGATCGTCGGTATGGCGTCTGTCAATGTGAAGGACGGGCTTGTGAAGCTGCTCCGCAGGGAGACGATTACGCACGGTATTCAGGTCACGGTCAACCATAATAAACTTTATCTTGATTTTCATGTGATCGTTGCTTATGGCGTCAGCATTCTTGCCGTATCCGACAATCTGATCGATAATGTAAAATACAAACTGGAACAATTTACCGGACTGGAGGTTGAGGAGATCAACATCTTTGTCGAGGGTGTCCGTGTGATTGATTAAGGAGGATAGAGTAGTGGCTTCAAATTCTGTGGATGCTAAGATGTTGACAAAGATGTTCTTAGCCGGCGCTAAAAATCTGGAAAGTAAAAAAGAATGGATCAATGAGCTGAACGTATTCCCCGTACCGGACGGAGATACCGGAACGAATATGACGCTGACGATTATGTCTGCGGCGAAGGAGGTTACTGCGCTCGGAGACAGTACAGATATGAAGGCAATCTGCAAGGCGATCTCATCGGGATCCCTGCGCGGCGCAAGAGGAAATTCCGGCGTGATCTTATCCCAGCTTCTCCGTGGATTTACCAAGGTTGCGGCTGATTTTGACGAACTGACCATTCCCGTGATCGTAGAGGCGATGGATAAGGCTGTGGAAACGGCATACAAAGCCGTTATGAAGCCGAAGGAGGGAACGATCCTCACGGTCGCAAAAGGCATTGCCGTAAGAGCGGGAGAACTCTGCGACGAGGGCGTGGCCGATCTGGGTACGTTTATCGAGGAATGCATTACATACGGTAATGACGTTCTTGCACGTACTCCGGAAATGCTGCCGGTACTAAAGCAGGCAGGAGTGGTTGACTCAGGCGGTCAAGGTTTAATGCAGGTCATGGCAGGTATTTATGATGCTTATTGCGGAAAAGAACTCGATTTAACGATTCAGGATGCGCCCGCGCGGAGCGGTTCTGCGGGAGGCAGTTCGCTTTCCCCGAATCTTCAGGTTCAGGCGGATATGGAGATCAAGTACGGTTACTGCACGGAGTTCATTATTCTTCTGAGTAAGACGTTTAATATCAAGCATGAGATTGATTTCAAGGAGTTTTTGGAATCCATCGGCGATTCCATCGTGCTCGTGGCGGATGACGAGATCGTGAAGGTGCATGTGCATACGAACGATCCGGGACTTGCCATCCAGCGCGCATTAAAATACGGTCAGCTTTCCAATATGAAGATTGACAATATGCGCATGGAGCATCAGGAAAAGCTCTTTAAGATGAGCGAAAAAGGGCAGATGCAGGAGATCGAGCAGGGCAGACCTGCGGCGGAACCGGTCAAGGAACCGCCCAAAGAGGTCGGGTTCATTGCAGTCGCAGCCGGAGACGGAATGGCGGAAATCTTCAAAGGGCTTGGCGTGGATTTTGTGATCTCAGGCGGTCAGACCATGAATCCGAGTACGGAAGATATGCTTGACGCGATCGCAAAGGTCAACGC
Source organism: bacterium (assembly GCA_023667365.1). GTDB lineage: Bacteria > Bacillota > Clostridia > Lachnospirales > Lachnospiraceae > DLAJ01. The sequence goes on from JAMPAG010000001.1 coordinate 247,746, forward strand.
GGAGAATATTTTCATCCTTCCGAACAATAAGAATATCATTATGGCAGCAAATCAGGCGGCGGACCTGACCGAGGATAAAAAGATTTTGGTCGTTCCGACAAAGACGATCCCGCAGGGAATCACTTCCGTGATCAATTATACGGAAGATGTATCGCCGGAAGAAAATTTGGAGGCGATGAAGCAGGGAATCGAAACAGTCAGGACCGGCGAGGTCACCTATGCCATCCGTGACACCACATTGGACGGCAGGGAGATCCACAAGGACGATTTCATGGGAATCGGTGACAGCGGACTGCTGGCTGTGTCCAGGGAGCTGTCCCGGACTGCCTGCGATATGATCGACGCCATGATGGATGATGACATGGAACTAATCAGCATTTATTACGGCGCGGATGTGGCGGAGGACGACGCGGAAGCGCTTCGCACAGCGGTTGAGGAACGTTATTCTTCCTGTGATGTAGAGCTTCAGTACGGCGGTCAGCCTGTGTACTATTATATTGTTTCTGTGGAATAAAAAATCGTGCTTCGCACGCTTTCGAAGAATTGCTATCGCAATTCTTCATAGGTTGTGAAGGGCAGTTCTTTTGAAATTGCTATCGCAATTCTTCATGGGGTGCCAAAGGCAGTTCTTTGATGATATAGGGAACAACAAAAATGGGGCTGTCCGGGCAGCCCCATTTTTAAGATCGGTAAGGGGAGAGGGCATGACAAGTCTGGCAAGTCCTGTGACGGACATTAAAGGAATCGGGCAAAAGTACGCGCAATTGCTTGAAAAACTGAACATCGGGACTGTCTATGATCTTCTCAACTATTATCCGATGCGCTATGAGGCGTATCCGCAGACGGTACCCATTCAGGAGACGATTGTTGAGGAAAAGCAGGCGGTCAGTGGGATCATTACGGGTTCCGTCAACATGCGCAGGGTACGCAGTCTTTCCATCTTAACGTTTTCTTTAAGCGATGAGACGGGCGTGATGCCGATGACGATCTTTAATATGCCGTATCTTCGCAATACGATTTCCGCCGGAAAGCGTTTCGTATGTTACGGCAGGGTTGTCGCCAAGGGAAGCAAAAAAGCGATGGAACAGCCGGTGCTGTTTAAGCCGGAGGATTATCTGTCCCTTGCGGGAACGCTGCAGCCGCGTTATCATACTGTAAAGGGGATCACGACAAAGACGATCTTAGGCGCGATCCGAAAGGCGTTAGACGCCGTTTCTGATCTTGCGGATGCCATGCCCTATGCGATCCGCAAACAATATGATCTGATGGAATACCGCGCGGCGCTGGAGCGGATTCATTTTCCGTCCACGCAGGATTTGTATGTGGAGGCGAGAAGACGGCTTGTCTTTCAGGAGTTTTTATATTTTTTAGTCCAGATGAAGGCGGAAAAGACGGTGAGGGAACAGATTCCGAACGCGTATCCGCTTCTGGAGGTAGCGCAGACCAAACGCCTGATAGAAAGCCTGCCGTACCGGCTGACTGACGCACAGATGCGTGTGTGGAAGCAGATTGAAGCCGATCTGCAGGCGGATGTGATCATGAACCGTCTCGTACAGGGGGACGTCGGAAGCGGAAAAACGATCATCGCCGTGCTTGCTCTGCTCATGACCGTATCAAACGGGATGCAGGGCGCGATGATGGCACCGACCGAGGTACTTGCGAGACAGCATTTTTCGGCGATACGGGACATGACGAAGCGGTACGATCTGCCGTTTGTGCCCATTCTTCTGACCGGTTCGCTGACGGCAAAAGAAAAACGGGAAGCCTATGCCGCGATGGAGGAAGGGACGGCGAACGTCATCATCGGAACCCATGCGCTGATACAGGAAAAAGCGCGTTATCACAGCCTTGCGCTGGTGATTACGGACGAACAGCATCGGTTCGGCGTGCGTCAGCGGGAGGCGCTTGCGGGAAAAGGCGCGATGCCCCACATTCTTGTGATGAGCGCAACGCCGATCCCGCGTACATTGGCGATGATCCTGTTCGGAGACTTAAGCATTTCCACGATCGACGAATATCCCAAGAACCGGATCCCAATCAAAAACTGTGTGCTGCACCGGGACAAGCGGGAGAGCGCTTACCGTTTTATCCTGAAACAGCTAAACGAGGGGCGGCAGGCTTATGTGATCTGTCCGATGGTGGAGGAGGGCGTTTCCGAGGAACTGGAAAATGTCGTCGCCTACACGGACAAGCTGCGGGAGGCGTTTCCAAAAAGCATCCGGATTTCCTGTCTGCACGGAAAAATGAAAAACACGGAAAAGAACCGGATCATGGATGCGTTTGCGGCGCATGACATTGATATTCTTGTTTCTACCACGGTCGTGGAGGTTGGGATCGACGTGCCGAATGCGACGGTCATTTTGATCGAGAATGCGGAGCGCTTCGGACTTGCCGGACTGCATCAGCTCCGCGGACGAGTGGGCAGGGGCGCTTATCAGTCTTATTGCATTTTTATGACGGACAGCGGCGCGAAAGAGACGGAGGAACGGCTGGAGATCCTCGTTCATTCCAACGACGGGTTTCACATTGCGAATGAGGATATGCGCCTGCGCGGACCGGGCGACCTGTTCGGTATCCGCCAAAGCGGGATTTTGTCATTCCGGCTGGGGGACATTTATCAGGACAGTATGCTCTTAAAGCAGGCGGCGGAATGCGCGGATACCGTTCTCGCAAAAGAAGAATTGCTTGCGCCGATCATGGAAGATATTTTGGCACATGACGGAAATATGCCGGACTATCGAACAATCTGAGCAATTTGTAGAACGAAGCAAAGATATGATGCGACCGGCAGCTATGCCGATTGTATTATCGAACGAGCCAAGAAGGAAAGGTATGGTAATTTTATGGATCAAAAAACGAAGAAATTTGGTTTTTTCAGGCAGATCGCGACTGCTGTCGCCCAGCCGAAAAAGTATGAGCGCTTTCTGCATTTGTCTACAGGACGCGTCATTGCGTTCCTATTTATTTTTTCCCTGATCACCACGTTTGTCGGCTATTATCTGCCATTTATCGCCTCGCAGGTGTTCGGGGAAAGTTATATGGATGTGATCGACGAGTATGTCCCCGATTTTACGTTAAAAGATGACGTGTTGACGCTTTCTGAGCCGGTCGAATATGACGACGGTCATACGCTTGTGATCGCAAACAGCCATATCGGGGCGTTTACGGAAGAAGACCTTGCGGCGTATACGGAAACGTACACAAGTGTGTATCTGTTCGGAGAAACGAATATGATCTTTTATACTTCGGGACAGAGCACGATCTATAACTATGCGGATCTCTCGATTGAGGAACTTGACCGTGAAGGGCTGCGCGCTTATGTGCCGAGCATGTATATGATGATGGTCGTGTCCGGTCTGATGAATCTGGTGCTGCGGGTATTCTGGTATCTGCTCAGCGCATTGCTGCTCATGCTGCTCGGATGGTCGATGAAAGGATTTTGGAATATGCAGTTAAGCTTTCTTGATCTTTTCAAACTCGGCGTGTTTTCCAAGGTACTGTATGAGGGGATTACCGCGATCATGCGGATGTTCCGTTTCGCGTTTCCGATGGATTTCTTCTTCGGGCTGGCGGTCGGATTTATCTACATGAACCTCGCGGTCAAGCAGCTTCGCGCGGACGGATACGAAAGCGATTCCACGCCTTCCGGGAGTAAACTGTTCGGCGGAAACGCCGCACCGTCCTCCAAGGGCATTTACAGCAGGGCAAGCATGAGTACGGCAGGAAAGAACGATAACGGGGAACCAAAGGATACGGAAGAATGAAAGCGGAGCAGAAAAGAGAAAATACGGTGCAAAGCCGGAAAAACGGGCGGAAAGCGCAGAGCGGACAAAGCGGCGATTCTGCGGGAAGGTCCGGGCGGAAAGCGCAGAGTGGACAAAGCGGCGATTCTCCGGGAAAGCCCCGGCGTGAATCGCAATGTCCGGTATCGAAACGCTGCGGCGGCTGTACGATGATCGACATGCCGTATCCGGCGCAGCTTGAGAGAAAACAGCGCCAAATCGAAGAATTACTAAAGGGTATCTGTCCCAAAATCCATAAGATCAAAGGAATGAAAGAGCCGCTCCATTACCGGCATAAGGTACATGCGGTGTTTTCATGGCAAAAGGGCAGGGTCGTCTCCGGCATTTACGAGGAGGGAACGCATCGTGTGATACCGGTGGATTCCTGCCTGCTGGAACAAGAGACGGCGGATGCGATCATCCGTGACCTTTGCACGCTGATCACACAATTCCGGATGAAGGTCTATGATGAGGACAGCGGATACGGTCTGTTCCGGCATGCGCTGATCCGTGTCGGTCTCCACAGCGGGGAAGTGATGGTCGTCCTTGTGCTGGCAAGCCCGATCCTGCCGTCCAAAAATCATTTTGTGAAAGCGCTGCGCGAACTCCATCCTGAGATTACAACGATCGTTCTCAACGTGAACGCGCAGCGTACGAGTATGGTGCTCGGTGAAAGAATGATCCCGTTATATGGAAAGGGTTATATCGAGGATCAGCTTTGCGGCTGTACTTTCCGCATCTCACCGTCCTCTTTTTATCAGGTAAATCCAAGGCAGACCGAACTGTTGTATCAAAAAGCGGTAGAATTGGCAGGACTACATGCAGAGATGCATGCCGGAGTGCCTGCCGGACAGCACGGAAAAAGACGCGTGTTGGACGCATACTGCGGGACGGGAACGATCGGTATCATTGCCGCGAAACAGGCGGGAGAAGTCATTGGTGTGGAACTGAACCGGGATGCGGTAAAGGATGCGGCCGCGAATGCAAAGCGGAATCAGGTATCCAATATCCGTTTTTATCAGGCGGACGCGGGTGAATTTATGACGCAGATGGCAAAGAGCGGTGAGAAAGCGGACGTTGTAATCCTCGATCCGCCGCGCAGCGGGAGCACGGAAGCGTTCATCAAGGCGGTCAGAAAGCTCTCTCCGCCGCGCGTTGTCTACATTTCCTGCAATCCCGAAACGCTTGCGCGCGACCTGCAGGTTTTTCGCGGGAACGGATATAGGGCGAAAGAGGCGTTTCCTTATGATATGTTTCCGTTTACGGGGCATGTGGAGTGCGTCGTGTTGCTGACTAAAATGTCCGGGAAATAGCCGCGAAAGCCCATGCCTGCGGAAGTGGTGATTTACTTGCGGAAACAAAAGGTAACAGCGAGGTGATACGGAGTGAACAACGATCCATTTAAGGAGTATATCAAAGAATCTGAACCGACAAAGCGGGACAAGGGCTATGCGTGGCATACGGCCATTGGGCTGCAGGCGGTCGATGGGTTGAAGACATCGGAATATTTGGTAAATACTGCCGTCCGGAATATTGAGGGCGAAATATCGTTTGAAGAAGCAAATGCACTTTTGCAGACCTACTACGAGGAAAATCCTGCCTGTGATGCATCAGACCGTACGGAAGAAGCAGACAAAGTTTCGGCACGGATTGCAGCGCTTTTGTCCGAGCGTGCTTTCAGCTTTACGCCAAATGAGTATCTTTCCATCCATAAGAAGCTGTTTATCGGCATCTATTCACATGCAGGATGCATCCGCGATTATAATATCACAAAAAAAGAATGGGTGCTGAATGGAGCGACTGTGCTTTACGGCAGCGCCACGGAGCTGCGGGCGACGCTGGACTATGATTTTTCCGAAGAGAAAGCGTTCTCCTATAAAAATCTCTCGATGGATGAGATCATCCGCCATCTTGCGGTATTCGTATCCAGACTGTGGCAGATTCATGTTTTCGGTGAAGGGAACACCAGAACGACAGCAGTGTTTTTTATCAAGTATCTGCGCACACTGGGCTTTGATGTGACAAACGATATTTTTGCCAGAAACGCATGGTATTTCCGGAATGCACTGGTCAGAGCAAACTATAACGACCTGAAAAACGGCATTCATGAAACAACAGAATACCTTGAAAGATTCCTGCGCAATCTCCTGCTGAATGAGAGCCGTCCGCTTCATAACCGGACATTGCACATCTGCGGAACATTCAAAGAGACAGAAAAACCGAACATTGAAACAGCAGAATCGGACATTGACAAAGAAAAAGCGAACATTAGAGCAAAAAAGGCGAACATTGGGGCAGAAAAAGTGAACATTGATGATATGTTTACGCCTAAGACAGCCGCTCACGTCCGGGAATTACGGGAGATATTGGTATTCCAGACTGCATTTGGAAGGTCGGATGTTCAGAGGGTGCTCGGATTGAAGCCGACAAGAAGTTCTGCGCTGCTGCGCGAGATGGCAGAGTGCGGAGTCATTGAGCCGGTATCCGGGTATGGAAAAGGAAAGTATCGGTTTCGGCAGTAGATACAAAATTTCGCACGCCTTTTTCTTATTTATAGAAAAAATGTTTGAATAAATATTCAGTAAGTATTACAATAAAAGAGAAAATGTATAAAAAATGAATAAAAAAGGGGGAATTTGCATGACAGAAGAGCAATACAAAAGGGCAAACAGTACCGTATTCCCGGAGGTCGTGATTATATTGGGGTATATCGCGGTTTCCATGCTGCTATTCGTAATGACCAGCGCCGGCGCGGCGTCATGGCGCACATGGCTGCAATTCGGATCGGCGGTGTGCGGTCTGATCGTCGCGATCTTTATTTATATCACGGCACGAAAAACCAAAAGATGCGGTGTGATCATGATGGCGAGCGCCGCTGTGGTCTACCTGATCGTCAGCCTGTTCGGGACGACGTCGGGAACATGGTCATATTCCATACCGGTGATCTTTGCATCCATTGTCTATCTGAACAAACGGCTTGTGATAGGCGGGAATCTGGTGAGCATTATCGCTACGGCAGCGCGGCTTGCCATGGCTGTTGCCAATCAGGATAATGCCAGCATGGAAGTATTCGTAATTGCGCTTGTCATTTTTGCACTGGTGGCATTTTCTTCCATCCGCGCAGTCACACTTTTGATAAAGTTCAATGAAGAGAATATGGACAGTATTCAGGCCGGCGCCAAAAAGCAGGAGGAGAGCAACCGGAAAATGGTGCTTGTGGCGGAAAATATTTCCGACCATTTCGAGGAAGCCATGGGAATGCTCTCTCAGCTAAAAAACAGTATTGAGACAAGCAATTTTGCCATGAGCAACATTGTGGACAGCACGGAAAGCACGGCGGAGGCGATTCAAAATCAGGCGGCGATGTGTACCGATATTCAGGACAGTATGGACAGGGCGGAAACGGGAACGAAAAGGATGCTGGAGCTTTCCCACAGTACGGACCAGACGGTCGCAGAGGGTTCCTCTGTAGTGGAATACCTAAAAGAGCAGGCGCAGAACGTAGAGAAAGCAAGCAATATCACGGTAGATGTGATCGAGAGGCTGACCGTAAAAGTGGGAGAGGTACAGAATTTTGTAGGATCGATTCTGGAAATTTCCAATCAGACGAACCTGCTTGCATTAAACGCTTCGATCGAGTCGGCCCGTGCCGGAGAGGCGGGAAAAGGCTTTGCAGTCGTAGCGGATGAGATCAGACAGTTATCGGAACAGACCAAGCAGGCATCCAACAATATTACGAATATCATCGGCGAGCTCAATGAGGACACGAGACATGCCAATGAAATGATCGGAAATTCCGCGGCGTCTGTGAAGAAACAGAACGAGCTGATCGAAGACACAAGGGACAAGTTCGAAAAAGTCAAGGAAGAGGTTACAGAGCTCACGGACAATATCGAAAATACAGAAAAGATCATCGCGGACATTCTGGAATCAACGAGCACCATTTCAGACAATATTTCCCAGCTTTCCGCGACCAGCGAGGAAGTTGCCGCTTCCTCCACGGAAAGCCTGAGTACTTCGGAAGAGACGGTCCGCAATATGAAGAGCACGCAGGAAATCTTGGAGAGTATTTTCGCATTGGCGCAGGACCTCAAGCAGTCCGTATGAAATCCTATAGGTAAAAATAAGCACCCGCTATATTGGCGGGTGCTTATTTTGCGTATGTATTTCTTTTCGCGTTTTTATTTCTTCGTCAATTCAAACTGACCGACAAGTTCGTCGAGCATCGTTGCCTGTGCGGACAGCTCCTGACTCGTTGCAGAAGCTTCTTCTGCGGTTGCCGCGTTACTCTGCACGACGCCGGAAATCTGGTTGACGCCGATTTCTGCCTGACGCATTGCCTCCGCCTGTTCTTCCATCATGATCTTTAAGTTCTTGGAGAACTCGGCAATCTGCTTGATGCCGCTGACAACAGCCTCAATGGAGGAGGATGCATGATCCGCAACGCTGTTTCCGACGGAAACTTCCTGAATGGAAGCTTCGATCAGTTCCCTGGTATCGATAGCCGCCTTGGCGCTCTGATCGGCAAGTTCTCTGATCTGACCGGCAACGACCGCGAAACCGCGACCGGCTTCTCCGGCGCGCGCCGCCTCGATCGAAGCGTTTAAGGAGAGGAGATTGGTCTGTGCCGCGATGGACTCGATCTCGGAAATAATGTCGCCGATCTTGTTGGACGCGTCGTTGATCCGCTCCATGGCGGCGAGCATCGTATCCATTTCCTGACGGCTCTTGTCCGCCTCATCCGCATATTCCTGTGCCTTATTGTAGGCGTCATCCGCGCTGTGTGCGCTCTTTTCCATGGCTTCCGTAATCTCGGAGATCGAAGCGTGCAGCTCGGCTACCGCATTTGCCTGATCCGTAGCGCCCTCAGCCAGAGACTGGGAAGCGGTGGCAAGCTCGTCGGAACCGGCGGATACCTGATTGGAAGCTTCTCCAATGGATAAGAGCGTCTCGGTCATCTGATCCCGCAGACCGCGCATGGAGGAATATAGCCGCTGGAAGTCGCCGGTGTAACGATCGGAAGCCTTGGACCTGACCGTATAATTGCCGGCTGCCATTTCGCTTAAGACTTCGCCAATATCATAAATGATTGCATCAAGATTCTCTGCCATTTCCCTGGCGTCGGTTTCCATTTCTTCTATTTCATCACCGGTTTCCACGCTGGGGAACGGGGATGCGAGATCACCTGCAGCAAACGTTTTCAGACGACCGCCTAATTCGCCAAGCGGGAGCGTAATCCCCTTGGCGATCTTTTTACCAATGTGAGTGGATAAATAAACGCATATGCCAACAATCACAAGGATCACGGCGATAAGAAGATAGCTGACGATCGAAAGCGTTTTATCGAGACGGTTTCCCTCGCTGACCTTGACCTCCAACAGATTTTCCAGCTTGGAGTAGATACTGTCGTAAGCGCCGGTCAGTTCATTCAGCGCCAGTTCCTGTGCCTGTACGCAGAGTTCACGGTCCGTCGTCGCGCCGAGATCCATGATCCGCTGGTCTAATTCCCAGTAAGATTCCAATTCCGTCACGAGCGCATTATAGGTAACCCTGCCGTCACTGGATACGATCGTCTTTTCTACCTCGGCAAACGATTCGTTAAAACGTTCTTTCATTTCTGCGTGCTGTGCAACCACCGTATCGATCGCGGACTGTTCGTCATAACCGATCGCTGCGCGGAGGGAAGACCGAATATCGGCGAATTCAAACATCGCCCTTCCTATATCCCCCTGTGCAAAACCGAAATTCTGAAGCGCGTTCGTATAGCGGATGGATACGACGAGTAATGCGATGATACCGATTACGGCGGCGACCGACGCCATACCTGCCACTTTGACGATCGAGGTTGTCAGTTTCTTTTCAATGCGTTCCTTTTTGTTCATAAAAAATCCTCCACATGTTGCATAGCGATTGCGTAACGGTTTGCATAACAAATCACTATGCAAACAGTTATGCAATTTGACTTTCGGATACCAAATCAAAATAAAGTACCCTATTACAGTCTTTTGTTGCTTGCAGTGCATCGGAAATTTGTGTTTCAAAGGATGAAACTGCAGAGAGTATAGCAAGAATGGTCAGCGGCGGTTTCATAGATTGGAATATAAAATTTCAATAACGGTGTAACTTCAAGTATTCAAATACAAATAAAATAGTACTCTATTTCAATTTATATCCATATTGTAGCGGATTCTATTGAAATGTCAATATTTGTAATCGAAAATTCTAAAAATTATATAAAATTTCATACGAATAATGTCGCTTTTGCGGTAAGACAGGAAGATTTTCGTTTTTATCGGTAATATTTTTTTTGCCATATTGACAGAATAACGGAAAATATTAAAATATAGTTGGTACGGAAATACCAAAATTCGCGGACTTTGCTGTAGCGCAGGGAGGTTTGGCTATGAAAAAAAGGAAATATTTAAGTCAGGTGGTTTATGTCGTACTGCTTTTGGCGGCGATCATCATTGTATTCCAATGGTATACGGCACAGAACCGCAAACGGATGGAGGAGCGGAACAAGAATTACGCGGCGGACGCTGCGCAGCAGACAGCAGATCGGATTGATGAAGAGTTGGACAACGCGCGGAGTCTGATCAATACATACAGATATTTTGTGGAAAAGAGTCTGACCGGACCGGAATTTTTCGTGCAGTCATTAGAGGAGATAGAGGACAGATCTTTATTTGATGCGCTGATATTTACGGATGCGGAAGGGATCGATCACACGGTGGACGGGCGGACGTCCGACGCTTCGGGACGGGATTATTATGTGCAGGGAATGGCAGGGAACAGCGGCATTTACGTTGTGTTTGATTCGGCTTTTTTTGATGAGACGATGCTGAGCTTTTATGCGCCGGTCCGCTATGAGGGCGAGATCATTGGCGTGCTGCGCGGCGTCTATCTGGCGGAAGAATACTTAAAGGATATGCTCACCACAACGTATTTCGGAGAGGCGGCGACGGTACACCTCTGCCTGCCGGACGGAGATATTATGGCGTGCTCCGATTCCAGATCGCATCAGGGTGCAATGGTCGATATGCTGTTGGAGACGGGCTTTATTGACGGAGAGACTGCAAAGCTGGCCAGTAAAGTGTTTGAAAACGGCGGGGAGGGCGCGTTTGTCTGCGCGCCCGGCTATAAGACGGACAATCTCTGCGTGATACATCTTTCGAGTAATCCCTTTGTCCTCGTGCAGACATTCCCCAAGGACGTGACCGAGCGCATGATTCAGGCGGAAAATCTGGTCGGTATCCGGCTGGAAGCCATGCTGATCGGACTGTTTGTTCTTTATATGATCGCGGTACTCGTAACCATCCGCCGGGAAAAGAAGCTGCTGGAAAAAGAAAATACGGAGATGGGTTATATCATAAACGGTGTCAATACCCTGTTTTCCCGTTTTGCCATGGTCGATCTGGAAAATGATACGTATCAGTATCTGGCGGGGACAAGACCGGAGAACAGCGGTCTTTCCGTCAGCGGCGATTACCAGGATCTGGCGCGGTACTTAAGCGGTCTTTTGATAGAAGAGGATGCAAGGAAAGAGTTTGCCGAGTTTATTGATAAGCAGTCGATCATAGAGGCGATGAGAAAGCATAACGATCTGCGTCTGGAAGGACATGTCAGACATGACGGCAGGACGGAGTGGGAGCATTTCAGCGTGATCTGTCTGGAACGGAAGAACGGAGACGCGACCAAGGTGCTCTTTATCCGACAGAGCATTACGGAGATCAAAGAAAAAGAACTGCGCATTCAGGCGGAAATGTCGCTGGCGGACCGGAAAGAGCGGCAGTACCGCATTGCGATTACCTCAAATGCGTTCAGCACGTTTGAGTTTAATCTGACGAAGGATCTGATCGAGACCGACATTGTGAGAGAGCTAAACGGCGAGACCGTGTCGCTGCTAAACAAAATCGGTTTGAAGGCGCCGTGCAGGGCTTCCGAATGCTTTGAGCGCTGGAAAGCGTTTGTTTTGGAAGAATCAGCGGAAGAGTATGCAAGGGTCGTCAATATCGGGTATTTGGAGCAATGCTTCGCGCAGGGCAATGCGGAAGTCAATGTCGATTATTGGGGCTGGGCGTCCGCAGGCGTGCCGATGTGCGTCAGACAGACCTTTATCATGACACGGGATTATGACACGGGCGACATTATGGTCATGGTCGTTTCCAAGGAGATCACGGAACAGGTGCAGAAACAGCGCGCGCAGACACAGGCGCTTCAGGATGCGCTCATGCAGGCGCAGCATGCGAATGCGGCAAAGACGACGTTCCTCTCCAACATGTCCCACGATATTCGGACGCCGATGAATGCGATCATCGGGTTTACGACGATCGCGGTCAGCCATATCGACAATCGGGATCAGGTCATGGACTGCCTGCAAAAGGTACTTTCCTCCAGCAACCATCTGCTCAGCCTCATCAACGATATTTTGGACATGAGCAGGATCGAGAGCGGAAAAGTGCAGATCAAGGAGCAGGAGTGCAATATTTCCGAGCTGATGCACAATCTGGTCGATATTATCCAGCCGCAGATCAAGGCAAAGCAGCTGGAATTATTTATCGATACGTTTGAGGTCGTCAATGAAGATGTGTTCGCCGATCCGCTAAAACTGAATCAGGTGTTCATCAATCTCTTGAGCAACGCCGTAAAGTATACGCCGGCGCAGGGCAGTATTTCGTTCCGTATCATCCAAAAAACGACGTTCCGGCACGGCTACGGCGATTATACGTTTATTATCAAGGATAACGGTATTGGGATGTCGTCGGAATTTCTCGATCATATTTTTGAGCCGTTTGAGCGCGAATCGACGACGACACGCAGCGGCATCGAGGGCACGGGGCTCGGTATGGCGATCACCAAAAATATCGTCGAGATGATGAACGGTACGATCTCCGTGGAGAGCGAGGCAGGCAAGGGAAGCACCTTTACGGTAGAAATCAGCCTGAAACTGCAGGATGTAAAGAAAAATGCGGAACAGCTCAAACAGCTTGACGGGCTGCGCGCGCTAGTCGTAGACGACGATTTTAATATCTGCAACAGCGTGAGCAAAATGTTAAACAAGATCGGTATGCGCGCCGAGTGGACAACTTCGGGCAGGGAAGCGGCATACCGCGCGAAAACCGCCCACGAGGAAGGCAATTCTTATCATACCTATATCATTGACTGGCAGATGCCGGAGATCAGCGGTGTGGAGACGGCAAGAAGGATCCGCAGAGCGGTGGGAAATGAAGCGCCGATTATCATTCTGACGGCGTATGACTGGTCGGATATTGAGGAGGAGGCAAAGGCGGCGGGCGTGACTGCTTTTTGTGCAAAGCCGCTCTTTATGTCGGACTTAAAAGCGGCGCTGCTCACCGCGAATAATCTGAATGAAAAAGAGGAAAAGAAAGCGGAATGGACGCTGGAGGATTTCAGCGGAAAGCGGGTGCTGCTCGTGGAAGACATTGAGTTAAACCGCGAGATCGCGGAGGTCATATTGACGGAGGCGGGATTCTCGGTGGAATCGGCGCCGGACGGAACCGACGCAGTCGATATGGTGAGCCGTTCCGAGGAGTATTACTATGATGCGGTTCTAATGGATGTGCAGATGCCGATCATGAACGGTTATGAAGCGACCAGAACGATTCGGAGTCTGCCAAGAAATGATGTGAAGACGCTGCCGATCATCGCCATGACGGCAAACGCATTAGAGGAGGATAAGGAAGCAGCCATCAAGAACGGCATGAACGCGCATATTGCCAAACCGTTAGACATGAAGATTTTCATGTCGGTACTGCGCCAATATCTTCCGAAGAAATAGCCTCCCCAAAAAGAATAAAGTCTTTTTGTGTCATCCCATAGGCTGTCGGTGACATGCGGGTTGCCTTCAAAGAACCGCACACCGATATAAGTATTGTAAGCTGGTGCTGTAATACGGTAATGCTATGGAGAGCGGCAAAATTCCACGGATGGAGAAACGGGGAATTTTGCCGCTTTTTGTGTGGCGGAACCGCGGGTGCGGATGGACGTCCGCGAAAACGGCAGGCAGAAAAAAGCGTGTGGCAGTCATTTTTTGACAGACGGGAGGAGAGACACAAATGAGAATTACGACACAAATGTTAAACGAGACGGCAAGAAAGGCGGGCGTACCGCTTCATACGACCAGCATGTTGAGTTATGTACAGAACAACGGTAAAACAAATACGCTGCCCTATGATCTGAATGCGGGGAACGAGTTAGAAGCATTCCGCAGGACGCGGGCGTATGAAAAACAGGAAGATGCGGCAAAGCGTCTGGAAGGGACGGCGAAGGAACTTGCCGGGCAGGGAAAGGACAACATCTATGAAAAGCCGGAGGACAGGGATGCGCTCACCGGGAAGGTGACAGAGCTTGTCCGGCAGTACAATGAGGTATTATCCGGATTTCAGGGAAGCAGCGATCTGATGGATACGTTTTACCGGCAGAACATGCAGTCTCTTGTGGCGGATCACGGGAAAGAACTGCAGAAAATCGGGATCACGGCGGACAAAAACGGTCAGCTTTCCGTCAATGAGCAGACCTTAAAGGATGCGGACTTAGAAGCGTTGAAGCAGACGCTTTCGGGGGAGGATGGTTTTGCGGATTCCCTGTCGTTTCTCGCTTCTAAGATCGCAGATTATGCTTTTTCCAATCAACAGAGCGCCCAGAATCTATATCAGTCGGACGGCAGCGCATCTGCCGCACTCATGCGCTATACAAACCAATATAACGCATGGGGATAACATCCGGGAAAGACAGAATACGGCTGAAATGAGGGGTGGCATGAGAGTAACGATTTGTGGAAACAGTTCCGAGGACAGGGTAAGGATCAGAGAATTACTGGAGGAATATCAGCAAAAAAACGGACAGGCAATCGAAATTCAGGAATATTCGGAAACGGCGCCGCCGGACTATCCGGGTCAGACGACCGTATCCTTTCCGTTTGTCGGAGGGGAACATCTTTTGGACGTCTCTGATATTCTGTATATTGAGACGGACAGGCATCAAAACATTTTTCACACGCCGCGCGCGTCCTACCGTCTTTATCAAAAGCTGGATGAAATCGAAAAAAGACTGGCGCCGTACGGATTTGTGAGGGCGCATCGGAGTTTCCTTGTCAATATGCGTTATATCAGAAAGATCAGCAGTTATGTGCTGAGGCTGTCCATGGCGGCGGAACGGACGGATTGCTTTGCGGAAAACATGGGCGGGCAGTCTTTTGTGGAGATTTCCGTCCCCAAATCCCGCTATGCGCATGTGAAAAAAGCATATGCGGATTACTTAGGAACAAGCGGACAAAGGGAATAATAGGCGGACGAAGCGGGCAAAAAACAGACATGTGACAGAACGGATCATGTGGATAAAGCAGATTACAAGCGGGCAAAGCGGTTGCGAAAGGATGTGGGACAGAGACGTGAATACATTTTATGTAAACTATATGACCAAAACATTTGGCGGACTCGCACAAAACCGGTCTTTTCCGGGGCTGGCAGGCAATCGATGCGGCAGAGGAATGGCGGACGCAATCTTAGAAGCGGCAAAGCGCGCGGGCGTGGCGGATCAGGCGCAGGCAGCGCGCGTGAACGGGTCGGGTGCGGAGAAGTCAACGGTTGGGCCAAATACGGAAGCAGAAACGCAGACCGGCGAAAGGACCGCTGCAGATCAGGCAGGCGGGGCGGATGCAGAGACACCGACAGGTGAAACGAACACGGTAAGGCAGACAGGCGGGATGGATACGGAAGCACTGACAGGCGGGAATACCGCAGCGAGGCAGACAGGTGGTACGAGTACGGAAGCGCTGACAGATAGGACGAATGCAATGCGGCTGGCAGTTGATGCAATGACGCCGGAAGAATATAAGGAATATATTCGGGAGCGGATCTTCGCGCTGCCGATGCACGTTTCCCATATGCAGGACGCCGTCACGATCACGATTTCGGATGAGGGGCTGGCGGCGATGAAGCGCGATGCGGAGTATGAGGAGTGGGTATTGAACGATCTGCGCGCCGGATGGGCGTGGGAAAATCCGTGGGCGCGCTATTTGGGCGGCGCTTATTCCGTCATTCATTACGGCGCGACAAAAGAGGAATGTCATGCCGAAATGTGGAATGCCGGTTTCCGGCACGGAGACGGGAAGGGATTATTTGAGAGCATGTCAGGCAATGACGAAGAAGATAAGAAAAGAAAATCCGAGATTATTGTCAGACCGGACGGCTCCCGGTATCTGGTTATCAGCGAAGTGATCGGCGGCATGAAGGTCACGGTACTGAGCATAAAACTCACAAAGCCGGAGGAACTGATGCAGAAGGCATCCGATATGGAGAACAGTGCGGCAGTGCAGGCGCTGCAGAAAACGGGGACAATGCCGGTGTAAAGGAAATTGCCCCAATTTATATGGCAGGGAGGGAATAATCATGTATCTTGATTCGACTATTTTGGTCAACACAATATATGGAAATTCGAAAATAACACAAACACAGTATGTGCACCATACGCAGAGCGCAGGATTTTCGCTCACATCCGATACACACCATACACAGAGCGCAGGATTTTCGCTCCATATCGGAAGCGGAGAGGACGGCGACAAAATGCTGTCCGCGGCTTCAGGCAGAGGAAGCGGCGGTATGACCGTCTTTGAGCCCGCTGATTTCAATCCGGAACAGCCCGTATATAAGGTATGCACTTGGGATGAAGCAGGAAATCGGACGGAGCGCATGGTGGATATTGCATATGTGAATCCGCATCACAGCGATGAGGCGGAAATGTTTGCCTATTCCTGTTATGCGGCAAAACGCGGCGCTTATCCGGAAGCGGCGGATTTATTTTTACGGACACGGGGGTATTTCCACGAAACATTGGCAGACACAGCGGATTGGTCAGAATCCGGAATGGATACCATGGATTCTGCAGAGCGGAGTTCCGCTTTACATTCCGCTTTGCGGAACGTAAAACAGGATTGGACGAAGCTGGCTGCCGCCATCATGCAGATGCAGTATGAGGGCGGCAATCTCAAAGGTTATCTGGAATATAAGAAATTTGTTGATTTTTTTGCGTAAAGATTTCGATGTTTTGCAGATAACAAATGGAATAAAAAAAGAGATCACAAAGAATTGGTAAGCAAAAGGAGCGGACATATGCAGATCGCAAATACAAATCTAATGGCAGAGATACCGAATACAACCGCGGCGCAGGCGGGAGCAGGGACAAAGAGCGCCGGAGCAAGAAACATTGGGGCAAGAAACGCGGGAACAAGGAATGCCGGAGCAAGAAGCGCCGGAATAGGATTCCAACGGCAGTCGGAAAGAGCAAAAAGTACAATAAATACAGAAAGCGCAACAAATACAGCGGATGCAGCGAATACAGGCGTTGACTTCTCTGGTCAAGTCGTGAAATGCGTCTCCGCGGGCGGACAAAAGGTGATGCTGAACTCGGATGCATTGATGTCTTACGCGAGTCCGCAGACAGGGGAATCCGTCAACATTTATCGGGCGGAGCAGTACACGAAGGACAACCCGGTCTATCTCATAAAAGGACTGGACGCAAAGGGAAACGAGTTTTCTTATGAGGTGGATGCGTCGAAGATCAATCCTAGCAGGTGCAGTTACAATGAATTGATGGTATTAAATGTGGAGACAGGCGGCAATACGCCGGAAAATTACTTACACGCCGTTGCCATGCGGGATAAGGCAGGTGTTTCCAGCTACTTTGAACAGGCGGATTATTTGTCGGCGGGGAAGGCGGCGCTTATGGATCTCCGTACAGTCGGCGCATGGGATTCTTATTTATCCATGGACAAATGGCTTGGGCGGATCATTGCTTATGCCGCAAAGCAGGCGCAAGAGCTGTTTTAGCGGAACTGTTTTTTGTGCGGTTTCCGGAAAAATAGGCGTTTTATGCCGTCTCTCTTAGGAAATGTGCTTTTTTTACCGATATATAAATAACGGTATAGTTTGGTCTGAATCAGGGAGGATGATGACATGGCGATAGGCGTAAGGGGATGGAACTCCGAAAGCTCGGCGGTCAAAACGTATCAGAGCGGCAATCGTGAGATCAAAAGAATCACATGCTATGACGCGGAAGGAAATGCAACAGGGACCATCAGTATTTCGCGTTCCAAAAAGCCGGACAAGACAAAGACGAAGAAGCTGAATTATAATTTTAAGGAAGTTTCGGCGTTCCTTATGAAGGCGAAGACTTCGGGCAGCGCAAGGCGCGCGGTGGCGATGGCGCAGAGAAAGGTCATCCAGCTGCGCAAAAAGTTAAAAAAAGGCGAGTATAACGATCAGGAATTAGAGAGTGCGCTTGCGCACGCGGAGGCAATTGAACGCGCGGCAAAGAAGCACTTAAAGAATCTGCAGAAAGAAGAACGTACCAAACGGCGGATGCAGAGCGAAGCGTTTGAGGACGATGTTTTTGAGGAAGAGCAGGATCGTTCCTACGGGGACATCGTGCAGGAAGCCATGCGGGAGAGCGGTAACGGCGCAGGTGCCGACACATCCTTAGCGGACGGTATGCAGAATATGGTGCAGGACGCGGTGGAGCATGGAATGCCGGATTCGTTTGAGGAGCAGATTGCGTACGGACAGGCACAATTAGAGCGGCTCACAGAACTTGTGCAGCAGGGCGTACAGGAGACGATGGAGGAGCTGTTAAGCGACACGGTGGAAGAAGTCTTAGCTTCCGCCAAAGGCACGTTTGAGATGGTGGAGGAATCTTTAGAGGTCATCCCGATCAAGCCGGAGCCGGAAGAATTTGCCGCCAAAAAGAAAAAGCACCGTTCCGATGTGATGCGCGATATTGTGGAAGCGGACATGAAATATCTGAAAGCGTTTTTTGACCGCCTCCAAAAAGAAAAACAGAGCGCGGCGGGCGGCTTTGGCAATTCCGGTTCCTCGTCCGGTATCGGATATTCCAATGTAAGCGCAGGCGTCTCTTTGGAATTAAACGGCGCGTCCGTGCCGGTCAAGACGCAGGTTCCCGCGCCGCCGGAGGGCGGCAGCGTCGATGTCGCGATATAAAAGGACGCGAAGCGTCCTTTCAAAGAACTGCCCTTGGCAGTTCTTTTGGAAATGTGAGGAGAAAGACATCCCATATCTTGGGGTGTCTTCTTTTTGTATGCACTAAATTGTTTCATAGTATTGACATCATTCAAAGACTTGTTATAATAACTTGTAATATATGAAACATTTTTGTAACATTTTATAAATAAGAAATATTTGTAACAATATTGTAACATTTAATATTTGAGGTAACGATGAAAGAGAAATTCCTACATAACAGTCAAAAAAACGGAGATCAAAAAATCAGCAATCAAACAATCAGCGTTCAGAAGATCAGAACGATCATGAAGCGGGCTGCCTCTTGCACGTTGGCGTTCTGCATGATGTTTGCCTTGGACGACATACCGGTATCCGCGGCCAATTTTGAGGCTGCCGCCGTCATGGGAATTGACGGTGTTGTGGATAATGAGCAGCTCTTTTCGGACGACGAGGAGATTGACGAGGCGGATCCGGAGGAGTACAACATTTCCGGCGCAGGCGTGGAACTGATCATGGGCAGTATTGACAGTATGACGAAGCAGGATTTTGAGGATATGATGGAAAATCTTGAGATCGTCGAAGAGGAGGAGCCGAAGGAAAACTGGGGCTATGTAAATCTTGGGATTGCCGATGTCTCCGAAAATCTGAATATCCGCAGAGCGGCGGGGACGGATGCGGAAAAGGTCGGCGAGCTTCCTGCGGGATCAGGCTGCGAGGTGCTTGATACGGCGGATGGCTGGGCGCATATCCGCTCCGGCTCGGTCGAGGGTTATGTCAGCATGGACTATCTTGCGACAGGGGAGCGCGCGCAGGAAATGGCGCAACAGAACCAGACATTGACGGCGACCGTGCTGGCGCAGGCATTAAAAGTCAGAAAGCAGCCGGATACCGAACACGGCACATGGGGACTGGTCGCAAACGGCAGAGAGCTGGAAGTGGTAGAGGTTCTGGATAACGGATGGGTTGCTATCATATATGGCGACGGAATGGATGCCGCTTATGTGAGCGGCGACTATGTGGATGTCGCATACAAGCTGGATACGGCTCTGACCATGACGGAAGTCCGTTATGGAAAAGGCGTGACGGATGCCGGAATTGATCTTGCGAACCGTGCGATCCAATATGTCGGCTGTCCGTATGTTTACGGCGGCAACAGTTTATCAAACGGAACGGACTGTTCCGGATTTACGATGCTCTTATATGCCAAATACGGCATCAGCCTTTCGCATTCGGCGAGAGCGCAGGCGCGCTGCGGCACGGAAGTTTCCACGTCACAGCTTAGACCGGGCGATCTGGTATTTTATTCCAGCGGGGGCGGCATCGATCATGTGGCAATCTATATCGGCGGCGGACAAGTCTGCCACGCGAGCAATCCGACAAACGGTATTATTATTACCGGTGTGAATTACCGTACGCCTGTCTGCGCGAGAAGACTTTTGTAAAGGATGAAACCGATGGATATTGCGATCGTGGAGGACGAGCCGGTACACGGCAGGCTGCTGAGGCAGTATATCGGCGCATGGGCGAAGGCGCACGACAGAGCGGTTCATATTTTGAGTTATGAAAATGCCGCCGCATTTCTGTTTTGTCTGGAAGACGGAGCGCCGGACGCGGTGTTTGCGGACATCCGGATGCCCGGAATGAACGGGATGGAAATGGTGCGGAAGCTGCGGGAAAAGAACCGTGACATACCGGTCGTGTTTACAACAGGTCTTTCCGAATATCTGAAGGAAGGCTATGAGGTGCAGGCGCTGCACTATCTGTTAAAGCCTATCGCAGAAGAAAACGTGTTTGAATGCATGGACCGGATCTGCGCAAAGGTCAGCGTTCGGGAACTGTTTGCCGTCAGAACGCAGGACGGCGTTACCAGACTGGATCTGAAGGAAGTCAATTATTGTGAAGCGGATCGGCATGATACAAGGTTTGTGATGACGGACGGATCGGAAATCCGGGTGATGGAAAATATTTCCGGTCTTTGGGCGGAACTGTCGGGAAAGAACTTTGCTAAGTGCCACCGCTCTTATTTATGCAATTTAGAAAATGTCAGACAAATTGTGCGGGATCATATCTTGTTTGATAACGGGGATACGGTTCCGGTCAGCAGAAGGATGTACCCTGACGTGAACCGGCTCTTTATCGCGCGTTACAGGGGATGCGTGAAAAAATGATACTGATTTGGATAGCGGCGGGGGCTCTCTGTCTTTTGGTATTGATGCTCGGTGCAAGAATCTGGTTTACGAGGCTGGTCGATCGGCGGATCAGCCACTATCAGAGCGACCTGCTCCAAAAGCACTGTGAAGAAGTGGAGAATATGTATCGGCAGACAAGGGGCTGGCGGCACGATTACCACAATCATATTCAATCCATGAAGGCCTACCTTGCCATGGGAGAACTTCATAAGCTCGGAGAATACCTGAATCGGCTGGACGAGGATCTCACGACGGTCGATACCGTGGTAAAAACAGGAAACGTCATGATCGACGCCGTATTAAACAGTAAGCTGTCGCTGGCAAGGCATCGGCATATCGCCGTGGAGGCAAAAGCGATCGTCCCGCCCAAACTGGATATTTCAGAGGTCGATCTGTCGCTGATCATCGGAAACCTGATGGACAACGCCATGGAAGCATGTATGCGGATCGAGGACGAAAAAGAACGCTTTATCAGAGTCTATATAGATATTCTCAAAGGACAGTTATATGTATATGTCATAAACGCGGTGAACGGCCGCCCGGAGAAGCGGCGCGGAGAGAATCATGAAATCCGGTATCTGTCCGCCAAAAAAGGAAGAGCCCACGGATTTGGGCTGATGCGGATCGACAAGGTTGTCGGGCGCTATAAAGGATATATTGACAGGCAGGATGAGGAAAATGTATTTGCCACGGAAATCCTTCTGCCGCTGGTGCACGAATGAAACCATTCGTGCATTTTTTCTTTTTGCGGGAAAATCTATGCTATACTGCGTAAACGAAGGCGGTTGTTTTTGCGGATAGGATTCAGGCGTCAAAAGCCCTGCTTCTGAACGATGCACAGCAGATTGCACAAAAGAAATCTGCTAAGTAAAATTTACAAGCAGGGCTTTTGACGCCTGAATCGCCTGATTTTTGCAGACGCGGAAAGGAGTATCAAATTGAAGCAAACGGAATCAAAGGATGAAAATCGATCCGATAAGACAAGATCAAAATATGAAAAGCAATACAACATTTTTCAGAACGTCGGCTATTATTTCCGATATTACAGGCGGAGTATCCCCGTTTTTCTGTGGATGTGTCTTGCGGAGATCGTATTTGGCGCTCTGCAGCCCCTTTTTGGGATTTATCTGCCCAAGATGGGACTGGATCTGGTAACGAAGGGAGTCACGATACAGCGGCTTTGGATAACACTTGCCGTATTTGGCGCTCTGTGCATGAGCGTCTCTGTCGCAGCGGCTGCCGGAGAGGGAAAATATGCTCTTTACAACACAAGGAGAAGTGAACTGCTTGCGGAGCTGTTCTTAAAAACCCTGCGGGTTCCTTATCGCTATGCGGAGGAAGGGGAGGCAAAAGAGTTGTACTGGAAAGCGGTGGGGATCATAAACAGCGGGGATTGGAGCGCGCTCTGCAAAATGACCTACGCATCCATAGACGTCATCAAAAATGTGCTCAGCTTTATCCTGTACAGCGCGGTGCTCAGCTTTTTAAGTCCTTGGGTCGCAGTTCTGCTTTTGGGGATCGCCCTGCTCCAATATGTCGTCAGTCTGTTTAAGATTAAGTATCTGGAAAAATTTCGTGAAGAGGAGGCGGATCTGAATAAAAAGCGGTCCTATCTCTTTAACAATGCCATGGGCAGCCTTGCCGCCGCAAAGGATGTGAAAATTTTTGGCATGGCGGGATGGCTGAACAAGGAAAAGAACCTTCTTTCGGAAAAAACCAGAAATCTTGAAAAGCAAAAGAACCGGGGAGATTACGGGTACTGGCAGATTGACAATCTGCTGTCTGTCGGACGCGATCTTTTTGCTTATGGGTACCTGCTCAAAAAAGTATTTGACGGCGCGGTAAGCGCCGGAGATTTTGTGCTGTACTTCGGCGCAATCACCAGCTTCTCCGGATTTGTCGGAAGCATCATGAATAGTCTGGCGGATCTGCGCAGCGGTTCCAGGGATACGAATTTTTACCGGGCGTATATGGACCTGCCGGAAGAGGACCAGCGGACCGGGCGGAGGCATATTTCAGAATTGGAGCGGCCGCTATCCATCGAATTTCGGGACGTCTCCTTTTCCTACGGCGGGGCGGGGAAAAAGATATTAGAACATTTTAATTTGAAAATAGGGGCGGGCGAAAAGCTTGCGCTGGTCGGCGTCAACGGGGCCGGAAAGACGACCTTTGTCAAGCTGCTCTGCGGCATGTATGAGCCGGATGAGGGAACGATCCTGATCGGCGGGATCGACCGGAACGAGTTCCCGAAAACCGAGCTTTACGAATTGTTTTCCGCTGTCTTTCAGGAACCCTTTCTTCTTCCGGTCACGGTGGCGGAAAATCTGACCTTTGAAAGCGGATATGACAGCAGGAGAGCGTGGGATGCGCTTGAGAGAGCGGGGCTTTCCAAAAAATTTCGTGAAAAGGGCGTGACGATGGATACCTTCTTCGACAAAGATATAGACGAGGAGGGACTGGAGCTTTCCGGCGGCGAGGAACAGCGGTTCATGCTTGCCAGAGCGCTGTATAAGGATGCGCCGATCATGGTGCTGGACGAACCGACGGCGGCATTGGATCCGATCGCGGAATCGGAGATTTACGACCAATATGCACAGTATGCCGACGGCAAGACGGCAATCTTTATTTCACACAGACTTGCCAGCACACGGTTTTCGGATCGCATCGTACTGCTGGGGGACGGCGGCATTTTAGAGGAAGGAAGTCATAAGGAGTTGATGGCGTTGCACGGCGCCTACGCGGACATGTTTGAAATACAGAGCCGCTATTATGCCAAAACACAGCTTGAAAAGGAGGTGTTTTAAGGATGTTTGAAGAAGAATCAAAACTTTTGGAGAAGCAGTCGTTCCGGCAGAATTTCGATCATATCCGACGCGTCATCAGGCTGATCGTAAAGCTGGACGGCAGCTATTTCCCGTTACAGATCGTCTGTATCCTTTTGTCTGTCGTGTTAAGTTACGGAGGAATGCTGCTGTCCGCCTATGTGCTGAATCAGATCGCGGTCGGGCTGCGCTTTTCCCAATTGTTCGCAAGGATCATCTTTTGTATTCTGCTCTTAAGTCTGGGACGCTCTGCAGAAAATCTCCTGAGCAGACGGATTGAAATGCGGAGGGAAGCAATTTCCAATCAATATCTGGCGCTGCAGAAAGAAAAGATCATGAATCTGGATTTTTCCCTGATTGACTCGCCCAAATTAAAAGAGATACAGGAGCGGATCCGGCTGGACAACAATTGGGGCGCGGGAATTTACAGTATGTTCTGGCAGATACCTGCCGTGCTGGGCAGTGTGGCGGATGTGATCGGCGCGGTCATGATCGGCGCGCCTCTGTTCTCCTATTTTCACGGAAAAGATCTCGGTCAGGCGGCGGTGGTGCTGCTTTTGCTCTGCCTGCTGCTTTATATAGGATATTCTGTTGATAATAAGATCAGCATGAAAAGCTGCTATTTTATGTTTCATGTTCCGAATCGGGAAGAGAAGAAGTTTTTGTGGAATTATGTGTGGGATTTCGCCTTCGGTTCCTGGCATTACCGCTACGGAAACGGCAAAGACGTCCGGATCTATGACGGCTATCAGGTTATGAAGCATTGGACTTATGATAAGCTGCAGACAAAGGAGTATCAGGACTATACCGTCAAGCGTCCGGCGCTCTGCGACGCAGGAGAAAGAAGTACCCGCGCGGTCATGCATGTGCTGTCCTTAATCGGCGCGTACGGCATCGCCGCCATGGCGGCGCTAAACGGCAGTATGCCGGCAGGCTCTCTGATTCTGTACGCTGGATGCCTTTCCAACATTCTTCATCGGACCGTCGATGTGGTCATGGGATACCACGACATTAGTATGACGGCGAGAAAACAAGTGGGTGTTCTGGAACTGCTTACGCTCTCCGATGAAATGTATAAGGGTTCCCTGCCGATGGAGAAGCGCAGTGACAACGAATATCATATTGTGTTCCGGAATGTTTCTTTCAAATATCCCGGAAGCAAAGAATACGCGCTGAAAAATTTCTCGATGGAGCTGCGGGTGGGAGAGAAGCTTGCGATCGTGGGGAGAAACGGTTCCGGAAAAACCACAATGATCAAACTGCTCTGCAGGCTTTACGACCCGGACGAGGGAGAGATTCTGGTAAACGGCGTGGATATTAAAAAGTTCCGTCACGATGAATACGCGAAGCTTTTTTCCGTGGTATTCCAGGACTATGTACTCTTTGCGCTCATGCTGGCGGAAAATATTGCCGCGGATAAAGAGTACGACGAGGAAAAGGTGCGCAGGTGCCTTACGGACGCGGGATTTGGGGACCGGCTTGCCGGGATGGGTCCCAAAGGGATCGAGCGCTTTCTGTACAAAGATTACACCGATGACGGCATGGAGATCAGCGGCGGCGAAGCCCAGAAACTGGCGATCGCCAGAGCCATTTACAAGGAAGCGCCTTTCGTGCTGCTCGACGAGCCGACAGCGGCGCTTGATCCCATTGCGGAGGCGGAAATCTATCAGAATTTTGACAGAATCGCCGGAGAGAAGACCGCCATCTACATCAGTCACAGATTATCCTCCTGCCGGTTCTGCGACAAAATCGCCGTGTTCGATCACGGAGAACTGGTACAGACGGGAAGCCACGAAGAACTGCTTGCGGATGCGGACGGCATCTACGCGGCGCTCTGGAATGCGCAGGCGAAGTACTATGAGATGTGAAAATCAGTCTTTACAGATGATTTGGGTTGTGCTACAATAGAGCAGTATGAGTTTGCCATACTCGGATGCGGGACACTCCAACCCGCTTCTTAGTATCGGCAGTAACAGGCGGTACGCCTAGGAAAAAGCAGGAGGAAAGAACCATGATTTCTAAGGAAAAGAAACAGGCGATCATGAAGGAGTACGCGTTATCGGAAGGCGATACGGGTTCCCCGGAGGTACAGGTCGCAGTCCTCACAGCGAGGATTCAGGAACTGACAGAGCACTTAAAGACCCATCAGAAAGACCATCATTCGAGGAGAGGTCTTTTGAAGATGGTAGGTCAGAGAAGAGGCTTACTTGATTATCTGAAGAAAACAGACATCGAAAGATACCGTGCTTTGATCGAGAAACTTGGAATCAGAAAGTAAACAAAATGAGGACGGATCTTCCGTCCTCATTTTTATGACGGACCGGTACGGTACCCCGTACGGGTTTTGTCACGTCACTATTCACATTCAGGGCGGAAGCGGAGACCGAGACCACTGATATGCGGATGCAGTGCATACGCATCTATGATATGCATACGCATATCAGTAGTTTCGGCTTCTTCTGCCCGGCATAAGAACAGAAAGGAGTAATACCTATGTACAAAACTTATTCCATGGAGCTTGGCGGACGCACGCTGAGCGTGGACATCAACAGAGTCGGCAAACAGGCAAACGGCTGCGCATTCATGCATTACGGTGAGACGACCGTTCTGTGTACGGCGACGGCATCCGAAAAGCCGAGGGACGGCATTGATTTCTTCCCGTTAAGCGTGGAGTATGAGGAGAAATTATACGCTGCCGGCAAGATTCCCGGCGGATTTAACAAGAGAGAGGGGAAGGCGTCTGAAAACGCCGTGCTGACGAGCCGTGTTATCGACCGCCCGATGCGTCCTCTTTTCCCGAAAGATTACCGCAATGACGTGACGCTTGACTGCCTTGTCATGTCGGTGGATCCTGAGTGCAGACCGGAACTGACCGCAATGCTCGGCGCTTCGATTGCGACAAGCATTTCCGACATTCCGTTTGACGGTCCGTGCGCGATGACGCAGATCGGCATGGTAGACGGTCAAATGATCGTCAATCCGTCCCAGGAAGAATGGAAGAACGGAGACTTAAAGCTGACCGTTGCTTCTACGGCGCAGAAAGTCATGATGATCGAGGCGGGCGCAAACGAGATCCCGGAACAGACCATGATCGAAGCGATCTATAAAGCGGACGCGATCAACAAGCAGATTATTACGTTCATCAACGGAATTGTCGCAGAAGTCGGCAAACCGAAGCATACCTATACAAGCTGTGCAATCCCTGAGGAAATGTTTGCAAAGATCAAGGAACTGGTTCCCGCCGAGGAAATGGAAAAAGCAGTTTTTACCGACGAGAAGCAGGTTCGCGAAGAGAATATCCGCCAGATCACCGCAAAATTGGAGGAGGCGTTCGCAGAGAACGAGGAATGGCTTGCGATTTTGGGCGAGGCAGTCTATCAGTATCAGAAGAAAACGGTCCGCAAGATGATCTTAAAGGATCAGAAGCGCCCGGACGGACGCAAGATCACCGAGATCCGGCCGCTTGCCGCGGAAGTGGACATCATTCCCCGCGTACACGGCTCCGCGATGTTTACGCGCGGACAGACGCAGATCTGCAACGTCTGCACGCTTGCTCCGCTTTCCGAAATGCAGAAAGTGGACGGATTAGACGAAAATACAACGGCAAAGCGCTATATGCATCATTATAATTTCCCGTCCTATTCTGTCGGCGAGACAAAAGTCAGCCGCGGACCGGGACGCCGCGAGATCGGTCACGGCGCGCTTGCGGAGAGAGCGCTTCTTCCGGTGCTTCCCTCCGAGGAGGAGTTCCCGTATGCGATCCGTACGGTATCGGAGACGTTTGAATCCAACGGTTCGACGTCCATGGCGTCCACCTGTGCGTCCTGCATGTCCTTAATGGCTGCAGGCGTACCGATCAAGAAGATGGTTGCCGGTATTTCCTGCGGACTTGTAACGGGAGAGACGGATGATGACTTTATCCTGCTCACGGATATTCAGGGGCTGGAAGATTTCTTCGGCGATATGGACTTTAAGGTGACCGGTACGGATAAGGGAATTACCGCGATCCAGATGGATATTAAGATTCACGGTCTGACGAAACCGATCGTGGAGGGGGCGATTGCACGCTGCCGCGAGGCACGTATGTACATCATGGAGAACTGCATGAGGCCGGCGATCGCCGCGCCGCGTGAGTCCGTCGGCAAATATGCGCCGAAGATCGTCCAGATCAAGATTGATCCGGAGAAGATCGGTGATGTGGTCGGACAGAGAGGCAAGACGATCAATGAGATCATTGCCAGAACCGGCGTGAAGATTGATATTACGGATGACGGCGCAGTCAGCGTATGCGGGACGGAGCGCGAGATGATGGATAAGGCAATCGAAATGATCAAGATGATCGTGACGGATTTCCAGGAAGGTCAGATCTTCAAAGGCAAGGTTGTCAGCATCAAGGAGTTTGGCGCATTCATCGAGTTTGCACCGGGCAAGGAGGGCATGGTTCATATCTCCAAGATCGCAAAACAGCGGATCGAGCATGTGGAAGACGTGCTGACGCTCGGCGATATGGTAACGGTTGTCTGCCTCGGCAAAGATAAGATGGGACGCATCAGCTTCTCCATGAAAGACGTGGCACAGCAATAAAAAAGAGTTTCGCGCAAGCGAAACTCTTTCAAAGAACTGCCAAAGGCAGTTCTTTTGGAATCCGCTGACGCAATTCTTCACAGGTTGCAAAAGGCAGTTCTTTACAGATTGTAAAAGTATACACCATCTAGTGATTTTTGTATCAAATCAACTAGATGGTGTATTTTTTTCTTTCCTTATTTTGTAAGACATGCTATAATGTGGGTATCATGTGCATAGACTAGGCTGTTGTGGGTTTGATGATTGCAGCACAGACTTACCGCTGCAGTCAATCGACAGAGACATCGTCACGGCAAGGTCTGCGCTGTAATCTTTTCCAAAAGAGGTATGTTATGGCAAGCGAAGTAAAATATGATGCCTCCAGTATTACCGTGCTGGAGGGACTTGAGGCGGTCAGAGTCAGACCGGGTATGTATATCGGGAGCGTCTCGACGAAGGGATTAAACCACCTGATCTATGAGATCGTGGATAATGCGGTGGACGAGCATCTTGCCGGATTTTGCGACCGTATCACGGTAACGTTGAACGCGGACGGTTCGGCAACGGTATCCGACAACGGGCGCGGCATTCCTGTCGGTATGCACGAAAAAGGCATGAGCGCGGAGCGGCTGGTGTTTACGACACTGCACGCGGGCGGTAAATTTGACGATTCCGTTTATAAGACGAGCGGCGGACTGCACGGCGTCGGTTCCTCCGTCGTCAATGCGCTTTCCACCTACCTGCATGTGACCGTAAAGCAGGACGGGCGCATTTATGAGGATCACTACGAGCGCGGCGTCCCGACCATGGAATTGGAGAACGGACTGCTCCCGGTCGTCGGCAAGACAAAGGAGACCGGAACGACCGTAAACTTTCTGCCCGACGACACCATTTTTGACCGCACGCGCTTCAAGGAGGAGGACGTTAAATCCAGACTACATGAAACGGCATACCTGAATCCGGCGCTGACGATCGTGTTTGAGGACAACCGCGGGGAGGAACCGGAGCACGTGGAATACCATGAGCCGGAGGGAATCGTCGGTTTTATCAAAGACATGAACCAGTCGCGCGAGACGCTCCACGATGTCATCTATTTTCAGGGCGAGTGCGAGGGCATTGCGGTCGAGGCGGCATTGCAGTTTGTCAATGAGTTTCATGAGAATGTGCTTGGTTTTTGTAATAATATTTACAATGCGGAGGGCGGTACGCATATCACAGGATTTAAGACGATGTTTACGAACGTCATCAACACCTATGCGCGCCAGCTCGGTATCCTGAAAGAGAAAGATATGAATTTTACCGGCGCGGACGTCCGGAACGGCATGACCGCCGTGATTTCCATTAAGCATCCGTCGCCGCGCTTTGAGGGACAGACCAAAACAAAGCTGGACAATCAGGACGCCGCCAAAGCGGTCAGCAAGGTGACGGGAGACGAGATCGTTCGCTATTTCGACAAAAATCTGGAAACGCTCAAAAATGTTATTTCCTGCGCGGAGAAGGCGGCAAAGATCCGCAAGAGCGAGGAAAAGGCAAAGACGAATATGCTGACAAAACAGAAATATTCGTTCGATTCCAACGGAAAGCTTGCCAACTGCGAGAGCAGGGTGCCTGCGCAGTGCGAGATCTTTATTGTGGAGGGAGATTCGGCGGGCGGCTCGGCGAAAACGGCGCGCAACCGGATGTATCAGGCGATTCTGCCCATCCGCGGCAAAATCCTGAACGTGGAAAAGGCAAGCATTGACAAGATTCTTGCCAACGCTGAGATCAAGACGATGATCAACGCGTTCGGCTGCGGTTTTTCCGAGGGCTACGGCAACGATTTTGACATCAACAAGCTGCGCTACGATAAGATCATCATCATGGCGGATGCCGATGTGGACGGCGCGCATATCAGCACGCTGTTACTCACGCTGTTTTACCGGTTTATGCCGGATTTAATCTACGAGGGACATGTCTATATCGCGATGCCGCCGCTCTATAAGGCGATGCCGAGCAAAGGAAAAGAAGAATATCTTTACGACGATAAGGCACTGGAGCGTTACCGCAAAGCGCACAAAGGCCCGTTTACGCTCCAGCGCTATAAAGGTCTTGGCGAAATGGACGCCGAACAGCTCTGGGAGACGACGCTCGACCCGGAGCAGCGCCGCTTAAAGCTCGTGGAAATCGAAGACGCGCGCAGGGCGTCCGAAATGACGGAACTGTTAATGGGAAACGACGTGCCGCCGAGAAAGGCGTTTATTTACGACCATGCGGCAGACGCGGAGCTGGATGTATAAAAAATCGTGCTTCGCACGCTTTCGAAGAATTGCTGGCGCAATTCTTCACATGTTACTAAAATTCCTATAAGTTAAAAAATCGTGCTTCGCACGCTTTCAAAGAATTGCTGGCGCAATTCTTCACAGGTATTTATATGATAAAGGCAGGAAGTGGAAATGGAAGACCGTATTATTAAGACCGAATATTCCGAGTTGATGCAGAAATCCTATATTGATTACGCGATGAGCGTCATTGTCGCGCGGGCGCTGCCGGATGTGCGGGACGGCTTAAAGCCGGTACAGCGCAGAACGCTCTACGACATGTATGAGCTTGGCATCCGCTATGACAGACCGTATCGGAAAAGCGCGCGTATCGTCGGCGATACGATGGGTAAGTACCATCCGCACGGCGACAGTTCCATTTATGACGCGCTTGTCGTGATGTCCCAGGATTTCAAAAAAGGACTTCCGCTTGTAGACGGACACGGCAACTTCGGCAACATCGAAGGGGACGGCGCGGCGGCGATGCGATACACCGAAGCGCGCTTACAGAAGATCACGCAGGAGGCGTTTCTCGCCGATCTGGATAAAGACGTGGTCGATTTCGGACCGAATTTTGACGAGACCGAGAAAGAACCGCTTGTCCTCCCGGTAAAGATTCCCAACATCCTGATAAACGGCGCGGAGGGGATTGCGGTCGGCATGGTGACGAGCATTCCGCCGCACAATCTCGGCGAAGTCATCGACGCCGCGAAGGCATATATGCTGGATGAAGCCATCACGACGCGCGAACTGATGCGGTACTTGAAAGGTCCCGATTTTCCGACGGGCGGCATGATCTGCAATAAGGATGAACTGCTGGAGATTTACGAGACCGGGCAGGGCAGGCTGCGCATTCGCGGCAAGATTGAGATCGAGAAGGCAAAGGGCGGAAGGACGAACGTTGTCATTACCGAAATCCCTTATACCATGATCGGCGCCAACATCACGAAGTTTTTGCAGGACGTCGCGGCGCTTGCCGAGACAAAAAAGACGAATGACATCGTCGATATTACGAACCAGTCCTCCAAAGAGGGCATCCGCATCGTGATCGAGCTTCGCCGCGATGCCGACGTTGAGAATTTTCAGAATCTGCTTTTGAAAAAAACACGTCTGGAAGACACGTTCGGCGTCAACATGCTTGCCATTGCGGACGGAAAGCCGGAGACGATGGGATTAAAAGCGCTCCTCAAGCATTATGTTGATTTCCAGTTTGAGACGGCGACGCGCAAATACTCCAATCTGTTGCAAAAAGAACTGGAGCGCCGCGAAATACAGGAAGGACTCATCAAGGCGTGCAATGTCATCGACCTGATCATCGAGGTGCTGCGCGGCTCAAAAGACCGTGCCATGGCGAAGGCGTGTCTGGTCGAGGGCAAAACGGACGGGATCAAGTTTAAGTTCAAGGAATCCCGCATCATGGCACAGCAGCTCCAATTTACCGAACCGCAGGCGAACGCAATCTTGGAGATGCGCCTCTATAAATTGATCGGCTTAGAGATCGAAGCCCTTATGAAAGAGCATGAGGAGACGGTCGCCAACATTTTCCGTTACGAGGATATTCTCGCCAGAAGAGATTCCATGGCGCAGGTCATCATCAACGAGCTGGACGGCTATAAAAAGGAATACGCCCGCAAGAGAAGAACCGTGATCGACAATGCGGAACAGGTTGTTTTTGAAGAAAAGAAGCCGGATGAAATGGATGTCTATTTCCTGATGGACCGGTTCGGCTACAGCAAGACGATTGATACGGCGGCTTATGAGCGCAATAAGGATGCCGTCGAGGCGGAGAATTCCTATGTCATTCTTTGCAAAAACACCGGAAAGATCTGTCTGTTTACGAATATCGGGCAGCTTCATACCGTCAAGGTTTCGGATTTGCCGTTCGGCAAGTTCCGCGATAAGGGCATCCCGATCGACAATGTGAGCAATTATGATTCTTCAAAAGAGGACATTCTCTGCGCGGCAAGCCAGGCGGACTTAAATTTATACCGCATCCTGTTTACGACGAAACAGGCGATGATGAAGGTCGTCAGCGGCGGCGAATTTGACGTGGCGAAACGGACCGTTGCCGCAACAAAGCTTAACGACGGGGACGAAGTACGGAGCATTGCGCTTTTGATCGAACAGCGGAACGTGGTGCTGCAATCCCATGAGGGTTATTTCCTTCGTTTCCCGATCGAGGAGATCCCCGAAAAGAAAAAGGGTGCGGTCGGCGTGCGCGGCATGAAGCTTGGTGGGAACGACTACTTAGAAGAAGTCTACTATACGCAGAATGCGCAGGAGCAGACGGTCGAATATAAGGGAAAGACCATCGAGTTAAACAAATTAAAGCTGGGCTCGCGGGATTCCAAGGGTGTGAAGGTGCGGCTGTCCTGACAGGGGAACGTCCTGCGTGCTTATAAATGCCATAAAAAATATGCGGAAATGCTGCCTGTTGGAACCGCATGTGACAAAGTAAAGGTTAAGATCAGACGGCAGATGGAACATGCGCTTACAAGGTTAAGATCAGGCGGCAGACGAAACATGCGCTTACAAGGTTAAGATCAGGCGGCAGACGGAATATGCCCCTTACAGGGAGAAAGAACGAGGATTGACTATGCGGGTCATCGCGGGAACGAGACGGAGCCTGCGGCTGGTTACGCCGGAAGGACAGGATACGCGTCCGACGCAGGATCGGATCAAAGAAACGCTTTTCAACATCTTGCAGAACGATCTGCCGGGATGTGTGTTCCTCGACTTATTTTCCGGAAGCGGCGGGATCGGCATCGAGGCGTTGAGCCGCGGCGCGGCGCGCGCCTATTTTGTGGATCATCAGAAAAAGGCATGTGACTGCATCGGGCGCAATCTTGCGGCAACCCGCTTTACGAACGAGGGCGTGCTCTTAAAACAGGATGTTCTGTCCGCGCTTTCGGGCGCGATTCGGGAGCGGGCGGATGTGATCTTTATGGATCCGCCGTACGATCAGGGTCTGGAACGTCCGGTGCTTGCTCTTTTGGCAAAAAATAACCGGATCGCGGACCGCGATACCTTACTCATCCTGGAAGCGTCGCTCCATGCAGAAACAGACTATCTTCCCGCGCTTGGGTATGATATAATCAGACAGAAGCGTTACAAGACCAACCAGCATATCTTTCTAAAAAAGAAGTGAGGTGCCGTGCTATGAAGATTGCAGTTTATCCGGGAAGTTTTGATCCTGTGACTTACGGTCATTTAGACATTATCCGCAGGGCGGCGCGGATGTTCGACGAGTTGACGGTCAGCGTTTTGAACAATAAAACGAAAACTCCATTGTTTTCAGTTGAGGAACGTGTTAGAATATTGGAAGAAGCGACAAAAGAGTTTCCGAATGTCAAAGTGGATTCCTTTACCGGGCTTCTGATCGACTACGCCAGAGAAAAGAATATCCATGTGTCGGTCAGGGGGCTTCGCGCGATCACGGATTTTGAATATGAGCTTCAGATCGCACAGACAAATAAAAAATTATCCAACGGAAGTCTGGATACGATATTTTTGACAACCAGTCTGGAATATGCTTATTTAAGTTCCTCCAGCGTGAAGGAGATCGCATATTTCGGCGGCGATATTTCCCAATGTGTGCCGCCCTTTGTGGCAGAGCTGATCCATGCGAAATATCGGGCTCTGGCGGATACATAAGATTCGGGATCATCATTTTTTAGCTTAAACGGATGGGAGTATGCGATGAACAGTAAAATCGAACAGTTGATTGAAGAGATTGAAGACTATATTGACAGCTGCAAATTCAAGCCTCTCTCCAGTACCATTATCATGGTCAATAAAGAGGAGATCGAGGAACTTCTTCGCGAACTGAAGATGAAGACGCCGGATGAGATCAAGCGCTATCAGAAGATCATCAGCAATAAGGAAGCGATCTTAAACGATGCAAGGCAGAAGGCGGACGCGCTGATCAATGAGGCGACGATTCACACAAATGAACTTGTCAACGAGCATGAGATCATGCAGCAGGCATATGCCAAAGCGAACGATATTGTAACGCTTGCCACGAGACAGGCGCAGTCGATTCTGGACTCGGCGACGATGCAGGCAAACGATTTCCGTGCACAGGCGCTTCAATATATGGACGAGTCGCTCGGCAGTCTGGAGGACATCGTGACGAACGCGATGAATGACGCATCCGCTCATTATGAGAATCTGTTAAATTCCATGAACGGCTACCGCGATCTGATCCAGTCAAACCGCGCACAGCTTTATCCTGTGGATGCGCTTGAGGAGGCGGCAGGCTCAGAGACGGCTGCGGCGGACGCAGAAAATCAAAAGCATACGCCCTGACAGGGATATTCCGTTTCAAAAGGACGCTTTGCGTCCTTTTTTCACTCATAGGATGATTTCGCACGATTTTTCTTATAGGAATTTCCGCAGCTTGGAAGAATCCGCTGAAGGCGGATTCTTCGAAAGAGTTTGCGGAACGCAAACTCTTTTTTAGTACAGCCACCCGAAAAGGAAGCAGACTGCGTAAAATCCACAGGCGGCCAGCGCGGTCAGCATCCGCCGGAACAGATACGCCGCCGGGCGGAGGGATACGGCGTGCAAAAAGCATTCGCTCTGTCCCGCGCAGCAAAAACCGCCAAAGCTTAACGCGGTCAGCATCAGGAGTTGTAACAGCATTCTTTTTTCAGGCATTAAGATCAGATAGCCCTGTAAGACGCGGATGCCGCCCGAAATCTCAAAGATGGCGTGCAGAATACCGCTGTAAAATCCGTTCACATGCAGGGCATAGAGCGGCAGCATCAGAATGTTAAATAGGATCATATATCCGCAGAGGCGCAGAATGGATGCTCCGGCGCGGGAGATTGCCTCGTCCATCACGGCGAACAGGGACGGCTGCGTTTCCGGACAGGCTGTCTGCGGCGCCTGTGCGTCGGGAGGACAGGAATTCAAATGTGCATGAAACTGCGAGGATATAAAACCGTACAGGAGCGGAATGCCGTACATGCCGAATGTGAGAAGCGGGAGCATTTGGTAAGCGGGCGCTTTTAAGTCCAGCAGCGGAACGGCAAACGAATAGAAGTATACCGGACCGATATTGTTGCAGAAGGGGATGAGCCGCTGGGATTCTTCTTTGGACAGCTGACCTTTTTGATAAAGATCCGCAACGCAGAATGCGCCCATCGGAAAACCGCAGAGAAAGCCCATGATGATGCAATAGGCGCCGTTTGGCGTTGTGTGAAACAGACGCCCGAAGCACCTGCGAAGCGGGCGGCACAGAAGCTCCTGAAGCTGCAGACCGGTCAGAATGCCGGACAGGATCATGAACGGCAGAAGCGTCGGCACCATATTTTCAAGCCAGAGCGTCAGTCCGAGCGTCGCAAGCGACAGAGCAGTCTTGCTGCTGATCAGGAGCAGTATGATAAAAAAAAGGATCACCGGGAGCATCAGCGGCATCACGCACAGCCTCCGTGGTTTTTTCTTAATCAATATATGAAACGGAACGCGGAGAAATGTCCGAAACGGGACGGCGGCCGAATGGCGGGCAGATAACCCGCAGGAAAAAGCCGGACAGTCAAAGGAACAGCAATCGGCACAAATAGTCAGGATAACGGAACAAATGGTCAGACTGGACAAGTACCTTTCCGACGCGGGTGTCGGTACAAGGAGTGAAGTCAGAGAATATTGTAAAAAAGGATGGGTCACGGTTGACGGTGAAGTCTGCCGGAAAGCGGATCAAAAGATCGCTCCGGACCGTATGACGGTATGCTTTCGCGGAAAAACTGTTACTTATGAAGCCGGAGCGACAGTCTGTTATCTTTTTAACAAGCCGGAAGGTTATCTTTGCGCGACAAAGGATTCTGCGCAGCAGACGATCTTTGCGCTGCTTCCGGAGCTGGATCCCCGGCGCTTTTTTCCGGTCGGCAGACTGGATAAGGACAGCGAGGGACTGTTGCTCATCACCAATGACGGCGCGCTGTCACACCGGCTGACAAGCCCGCGTATGCATGTGCCAAAGACGTATGAGGTCTGGATTACAGGAATGCTGACACGGCAGGAACTTGCCGCGCTGCAGAACGGAACGGACATCGGGGACGATACGCCCTGTCTGCCTGCGGAAGTAGCCGTCCTGCGCACGGAACCGACGTATCAGCTTACGGCGGCAGAGCGGAACCGCCTGCCGGACGGCACGCCGGAGCTGATCTGCGCAAGCAAGGTGCGCATCACGATCTTTGAGGGCCGCTATCATCAGGTCAAACGGATGTTTCATGCGAACCGGCATGAAGTTTTCCGGCTGAAACGGGTCGCATTCGGTTCGCTTTCTCTGGGAGACGACCTGAAAAGCGGAGAAATACGCAGGATGTCGGCGGAGGAGATCGCAAAAGCGTCCGAAGGGAACGGCGGCGCGGACCCGGATGGGGATGTGGAACCAAAATAAGGCGGCCGAAGGAAGCGGCGGCGCGGATTTCGTGCGGGAGCCGCATCAGATGGAATACCAAAATAAAAAATAAGGAGCAGAGAAGTGAGAGAAAACAGCAAAAACAAGCGAATTGCCATCATCACAGGGGCGAGCAGCGGCATCGGATGGACGTTTGCAACAGAACTTGACCGGATCCTGCGCACAACGGACGAACTGTGGCTGATCGCCCGCAGTAAGGAGCGGCTGACAGAACTGTCAAAACAGCTGCACATGAAAACGCGCGTCATTCCGATGGACTTAACGAATGCCGCAGACTTTGTCTCATTTGAACAATTGTTACAGGAAGAACTTCCTGACATTCGTTTTTTGATCAATGCCGCAGGTCTTGGTTTTATGGGTGCTTTTTTGGATGTGGAACGTCATTGTGAAGAAGAAACAATCATGTGCAACTGCATCGGATTGACAAGAATGACGCGCATGTGCCTGCCGTATATGGCATGGAACGGCAGGATCATCCAGCTTGCAAGCAGCGCCGCTTTTCTTCCGCAGCCGGATTTTGCCGTGTATGCCGCCAGCAAGGCTTATGTTTTATCCCTTTCTACCGCATTGAGCGAAGAACTGCGCGGACGCGGTATTTATGTGACAAGCGTTTGTCCGGGGCCGGTCGCAACGCCGTTTTTTGATAAGGCGGAAGTGTTCGGAAAGAGACTCGCGATCAAAAAATATGTCACAGTCTCCCCTGAGCGGGTGGTTCATCAGGCATTAAAAGACAGCAGGCGCCGGAAAAGAATGTCCATCTGCGGACTGCCGATGAAAGCGTTTTACCTGTTGACAAAACTGGTTCCGGAACGCTTCATTTTGTTTTGTATGCGCATCATGAAAGTTGCCCGGTGAGGAGGCAGGGTCATGTATGTAAGAAAAGGATGTTATGGCTATATCAAAAACCGGAAAGTGCTCACATGCTTATTTACGCTTGCCTGCTTCGGCGTATCGCTGGCGCTTTTCCTGATCGGCTGGCATGTGATCGGCACGAAAAAGAACCTTTGGACCGTCATCGCGGTATTGGGCTGCCTGCCGGGCGCCAAAAGCGCGGTCAACGCAATCATGTTTTTGAAAGCGAAAGGCTGTTCCGCGGAGGCGCATGAACGGATTTTGCCCCATGTCGGCGCGCTCTGCGTCTATTATGACCTGCAGTTTACCTCCTATGAGCGCACTTATCAGGTGGATTCGCTCGTCATCGAAGGAAAAAACATCTGCGGATATACGGGCAGCTCCAAATGCCGCCCCGAACTGTGCGAAAAACATCTGCGCACGCAGTTAGAGCAGAGCGGGCATAAAGATTATACCGTAAAAATCTTTTCCTCGCTCGACAAATACATAGACCGTTTGGACGGCTTGCGGAAAGAGAGCGCGTCCTCTGCAAGCGGGGCGGTAAAGGAACAATTGCTTGCGCTGGCGTTATAAGAAATGACGGTGGATCATGAAAGAACTTATTATAAACAGAGAAGAATCCGGTATCCGGCTCGATAAATTTCTGGAAAAGCTGCTTCCAAATGCAGGGCGGTCTTTTCTGTATAAAATGCTCCGCAAAAAAAACATTACCCTGAATGGGAAAAAAGCGGCGGGCAGCGAGCGGCTTCGTGAACAGGATCACATTTGTATCTTTTTTTCGGACGAGACCTATGAACAGTTCCGGCAGGGCAGACAGCCGAAGATCGGTTCGGACGCCGCGTCAGAGAGAATCATTTCGCCGCGTCAGAATGCCGCGACAGAAAAACACATTTCTGCAGGAGAGCGCAGCATGGCGGCAACAGCACGGTTTCCGGAAATTCCGGTCGTCTATGAAGACGGGGATATGCTGATCGCCGATAAGCCGGCGGGACTTCTGACCCAGCGCGCCCAAAAAGACGATACCAGCCTAAACGACTGGCTGTGCGCCTATGTAAGCTGCCGGAGGAGCTGTGCGGCGCACGCAGACAGTGAAGACAGGGGCATCAAGGACGCATCCCCAGACAGGCTTACCTATACGCCGTCCGCCGTAAACCGGCTTGACCGTAATACAAGCGGTCTTGTGCTTTGTGCGAAAACCTATCCGGCGGCGCGCACTTTAAGCCGTCTGCTTCATGACAGAATGATCGGGAAGTATTATCTTGCGCTGGTAAAAGGGCAGCTTTCAACCCCTCAGACACTCAAAGGATTTCTGAGCAAGGATGCCGCACAGAACCATGTTGTGATCTCCGATGACGGCGAAGGGGAAGAGATTCATACCGCGTATGTGCCTCTTTTTTATCTTGACCGGCACGATATGACCTTGCTGAGAGTGCGCTTATTTACCGGAAAACCACATCAGATCCGCGCGCACCTGGCGGGTATTTCCCATCCGGTCTGCGGCGATCCCAAATACGGAGATACAGGCTTAAACAGGGAGCTTCGTACAAAGTACCAAATAAACAGGCAGCTTCTTCACGCATACGCTGTCTGCTTCCCTAAGCATACGGCGGGCGGACGGGAATGGACGATGACCGCCGCAGGCAAAATAATCACCGCACCGCCGCCGCAGGACTTTATGAGACTGCTGCATCCCTACCACATAGGAGAAACATTATGGCAACGTGGAATTCAAGAGGACTTCGAGGTTCCACCCTTGAGGATATGATCAACCGCACAAATGAAAAATATTTAGAACACCATTTGGCGCTCATTCAAAAGATACCGACGCCGATCACAC
Organism: bacterium; assembly: GCA_023667365.1. Lineage (GTDB taxonomy): Bacteria > Bacillota > Clostridia > Lachnospirales > Lachnospiraceae > DLAJ01. The sequence goes on from JAMPAG010000001.1 coordinate 287,547, forward strand.
CGATGCAGATCGACCATGCGCATCATCAGATCACGCTCGCCTATTTTGATCAAAAAAGCACGGTCGATTATATCGGCGCCGTGCAGGGCGTTCCGGTCTGCTTTGACGCCAAGGAATGCGCCGTCGATACGTTTGCACTGCAAAACATCCATGAGCATCAGGTCGTTTTTATGCAGGAATTTGAGCGGCAGGGCGGTATTGCTTTTTTTATCATCTATTACTCTGCAAAGGATCTGTTCTATTATCTGCCGCTTGCAAAGCTTTTGGTTTTTTGGGAGCGCGCAAAGTCGGGCGGACGCAAAAGCTTTCGGTTTGACGAACTGGATCTGTCGTATGTCCTGCCAAAAAAGCACGGTGTTTTAGTGCCGTATCTGGACATGCTGCAAAAGGATTTGGAAGAACGGGGTTGACATCCGCATCCGTTTTCGCTATACTGTCAATAGTTTATCTTACTATTGCGGTAGCGAGGTAGCGCTTTAATTCGATAAAGTGCCATGAGGTTGCTGTTGCGCTATGGATTTGCGATCATACCATAGGGTGCCGAGAGGATCAGCGAACACAGATCACCGAAAAGAGAGGACGGACATGAATCAACAATTATTACATACCCCCGTGGGCGTCAGGGATATTTACGGTTCGGAATTTGATGCAAAGAAGCATTGTGAGCAGGAAATTCAGGAGACCATGCATCATTACGGATTTCAGGATATTCAGACGCCGACGTTTGAGTTTTTTGACGTTTTCGGGAAAGAGATCGGCACCACGCCGTCAAACGAATTGTATAAGTTTTTTGATAAGGAGGGAAATACGCTTGTACTGCGGCCTGATTTTACGCCGTCCATCGCGCGCTGCGCCGCAAAGTATTATATGGATACGGACAGACCGGTGCGGTTCTGTTATCATGGCAATACGTTCACGAACACCTCGGATCTGCGCGGCAGATTAAAAGAAGTCACGCAGATGGGAGCGGAGCTGATCGGCGATAACAGCATTGCCGCAGACGCCGAAATGATCGCGCTCTGCGTCCATTCCTTACTCCATGCGGGATTGACGGAATTTCAGCTCAGCATCGGCGAAGCGGGCTATACAAAAGGACTGTGCGCCGAGGCGGGCATGGATGAGGAGATGGAGGCGAAGTGGCGGGAGCTGATCGCCAACAAGAATTTTTTTGGCGCGCAGGAACTGATCGCACATGGAAAGCAGGGCAGACCGTGCCGGGAGGCGCTGGAACACCTCGGCGACCTTGCGGGCGGCGCGGACGTGCTGAGGGCGGCGCGCGGATATGCGTGCAATGAAGCTTCCATGCGGGCAGTCGATCGTCTGGAGGCGGTATACCGCGTACTCTGCCTGTACGGCGTGGAAAAGTATATTTCGTTTGACCTTGGTATGGTAAGCAGGTATCATTATTACACAGGCATTATTTTTAAGGCGTACACCTACGGCGTCGGAGACGCAGTCGTAAAGGGCGGGCGCTACGACAGACTGTTGGAGCGGTTCGGCAAACCGGCTCCTGCGATCGGCTTTATGATCGTGATCGACGACCTCATGACGGCCCAAAAGGCATCCGGCAAAAGCGCTGCGGCAAAAGCGCCCGTTAAAATGCTCTTATACCGTGAGACAGAGCTTGCGGAGGCGATCGCCTATGTGAATGAGCGGCGCGCGGCGGGAGAGCGGCTGGGAATGATGCCGGTGGCGGACGACGCAGACGCGCTGAAGGCGGAAGCGTTTGTCAAAGCGCAGCACATGATCCCGGTGACGTTCGCTTAGATAACCAATATAAGAAAGGTATCCGTATCAACATGCAGACAGAACAACGTTACTTAACTTTTGCGCTCGGCAAGGGCAGACTTGCCAATCAGACATTGGAGCTGTTTGAGCGCATCGGCATTACCTGTGAGGAGATCAAGGACAAGCATACGCGAAAACTGATCTTTACGAATGAAGAACTGCGCCTTCGTTTTTTCCTTGCCAAAGGTCCCGATGTGCCGACATATGTGGAATACGGCGCCGCGGACATCGGCGTTGTCGGCGCGGATACGATTCTGGAGGAGCAGCGGCGCGTATTTGAGGTGCTTGATTTGGGCTTCGGCAGATGCCGCATGTGCGTATGCGGACCCGCCTCGGCAAAAGAGCTGCTGCAGCATCATGAAATGATCCGCGTGGCAAGCAAGTATCCAGTCATCGCGCGAAATTATTTTTATAATCAAAAGCACCAGACCGTAGACATCATCAAGTTAAACGGCTCTGTGGAATTAGGACCGATCGTCGGACTCTCCGATGTGATCGTCGATATTGTGGAGACCGGTTCCACGTTAAAAGAGAACGGCTTAGAAGTCCTAGAAGAAATCTGCCCGCTGTCTGCGCGTATGATCGTCAATCAGGTCAGTATGCAGATGGAATCGGAGCGCATCAAAAAACTGATCTACCGGCTTCGGGAAGCCATATAGAGGGAGGACATTATGAAAATCATTACCCTGGCACAGGATACCAGACAGAATCTGCTTGATACACTCTTAAAGAGAAGCCCGAATAACTACGGCGCTTATGAAAATACCGTCGCGGATATTGTAAACGACGTCCGCACGCGCGGCGACGAAGCGCTGTTTGACTATACGGAACGCTTTGATCATTGTCTTTTAACAAAAGAGAATGTGAGAGTGACAAAAGCCGAGATCGAGGAGGCGTACGCGCAGGTTGACGACGAATTTATCCGTGTCTTAAAGGCGAGTGCCGCTAACATCCGCGCCTATCACGAAAAGCAGCTCCGCACAAGCTGGTTTGACGCAAAGCCGGACGGCACGATCTTAGGCCAGCGGATCTTACCGCTCGCGACGGCAGGCATCTATGTGCCGGGCGGGAAGGCCGCCTATCCGTCGAGCCTGCTTATGAACGCGGTTACCGCGCGCGTCGCGGGCGTACCGCGCATTCTGATCTGTACGCCGCCCGACAAAGACGGCAAAGTGGTTCCGGCAACCCTTGTCGCGGCTGACATCTGCGGCATCGGCGAAATCTATAAATGCGGGGGCGCGCAGGCGGTCGCCGCCATGGCATTCGGGACGGAGTCGGTTCCGAAGGTGGAAAAGATCACCGGACCGGGCAATATCTTCGTCGCGCTTGCCAAAAAGGCAGTATTCGGTTATGTCAGCATTGATTCGATCGCGGGGCCGAGCGAGATTCTTGTTCTGGCGGACGAGAGCGCTAACCCGCGCTATGTGGCGGCGGATTTACTTTCCCAGGCGGAGCATGACGAGCTGGCGTCCGCGATCCTGATTACGACGTCCCGTTCGCTTGCAGAGGCGGTTTCCGTCGAAATGGATGCGCTTATGGACAAGCTTTCCAGAAAAGAGATCATTCAGAAGTCCCTTGCCAATTACGGCTTCATTCTGGTCGCAGAAAACATGACTGACGCGATCGACGCCGCAAACGAGATCGCATCCGAACATTTAGAGATCCTGACGCGCGATCCCTTCGACGTGATGACGCGCATCCGCAACGCGGGCGCGATCTTCCTTGGGGAATACAGCTCCGAGCCGCTCGGCGATTACTATGCGGGACCGAATCACATTCTGCCGACAAACGGGACGGCAAAATTCTTCTCGCCGCTCAATGTCGATGATTTTTTGAAAAAAACAAGCATCATTTCGTACTCGCAGGAAGCGCTTGCACGCGCACATAAAGATATTGAGCTGTTTGCCGAAAAAGAAGGGCTGACGGCGCATGCCAATTCCATCCGGGTCCGTTTCTCAGACGAAAAATAACAATAGGAGAGGTGTCTATGGAAAAAAACAGGATAGCGGAAATCACCCGCGACACAAAGGAAACACAGATCAGCTTGAAGCTGCAATTGGACGGCAACGGCACATGCAGCACGGATACGGGCATCGGCTTTTTTGATCATATGCTGGAGGGCTTTGCGCGGCATGGTTTTTTTGACTTAGACGTAAAGGTTTCGGGCGATCTCAATGTGGACGGCCACCATACCGTGGAGGATGTCGGCATCGTGCTCGGCACGGCAGTCCGGGAAGCGCTCGGCGATAAGGCGGGCATCCGGCGTTACGGCTCCGCACTGATCCCGATGGACGAGACGCTCGCGCAGTGCGCAATCGATCTTTGCGGGCGGCCTTACTTTGTCTTTGATGCGTCGTTTCCGCAGGAGCGGTGCGGTTCGTTTGAAACCTGCCTCGTGCGTGAATTTTTCTATGCAGTATCGTACAGCGCAGGCATGAATCTTCACATGAAAATTTTGTCCGGCGTCAATGCGCACCATATGGTGGAAGCGCTTTTTAAGGCGTTTTCCAAGTCGCTCGACGAGGCGACGGGGATCGATCCGCGCATCAAGGATGTGTTGAGCACGAAAGGAACTCTGGTATGAAGAAATTATTGATTCCCTGCATGTACCTGAAAAAAGGAATGGCGCTCAAAAGCATGACGGATCAGACGGTCATTTCCATGAATCCGGCCGAGCTTGCCAAAACATACAGTCAGAATAACGCGGATGAAATTCTTGTTTTTGATCTTTCCGAAGGCGATGCGGAGCACGAAGAAGCGATCGACGTGATCAAACGCATCTGCAAAGAGAGCGAAGTACCGGTGATCGGCGCCGGTCATATCGCGCGCATGGAGGACGTGAAAAAGCTGTTATATGCGGGTTGTGCGCGGGCATGCTTAGATTACGAAAGGCAGTCCAATATCGACCTGACAAAAGAGGTGTCGGAAAAGTTCGGAAAAGACAAGATTCTTGCCTCCTTTCGCAGACCCTCTGTCATTACCGCGAACCAGCAGCTTCTCGATACTTATGTATCCGCGGCGCTGCTGACAGACCCGACGGCGCTCATCGCCAGCATCACAGAGATCAACATGCCCTTTATCGCAAGCCTGCCCGACATTTCGCTCGATAAGGCATTGGAGTATTTGGGCGTACATTCTGTCTGCGGTATCAGCGGTGATTTTGTGACGCAGAATAGTATGAATCTCAGCGCACTTAAGCATCTTTGTTTTGAAAATGGGATTGAGGTCAACACTTATGAGGACTGTACGCCCTGGGAGTGTTTTAAGAAAAACAGCGACGGTATGCTCCCGGTCATCACACAGGACTATCAGACGGGTGAAGTGCTCATGATGGCATATATGACAAAAGAAGCCTACGAGGCGACGCTTCAGACCGGAAAAATGACCTATTACAGCCGCAGCCGCAGGGAACTTTGGATCAAGGGAGAGACGAGCGGGCATTACCAATATGTAAAATCCCTGACCGCGGACTGCGATATGGATACGCTGCTTGCCAAGGTTTCGCAGGTCGGCGCGGCGTGCCATACCGGAAACCGCACCTGCTTTTTTAACGAGATCATGAAAAAGGAATATGATGATGAGAATCCGCTCACGATTTTTAATTCCGTTTTTGACGTGATCTTAGACCGCAAGGTGCATCCGAAGGAAGGCTCATACACGAATTATCTGTTTGATAAGGGGATTGATAAGATCCTAAAGAAGGTCGGCGAGGAGGCGACGGAGATCGTGATCGCCGCCAAGAACCCGAATCCCGAAGAGATCAAATATGAAATTTCCGATCTGCTTTATCATCTGATGGTCCTCATGGCGGAAAAAGACGTCACATGGGAGGAGATCACAAGAGAGCTTGCGAATCGCTAAAAAAAAGAGTTTCGTTTGCGCGAAACTCTTTCAAAGAAATCCGCCTTCAGCGGATTCTTCCGGGCTGCGGAAATTCCTATAAGTAAATAAGACTTCCGGCGCATGTTTCCGGCGGCGGGTTCATATAGTAGAACAAAAGCCGGCGAATGCCGGAGGCATGGGTATGGAGCTCTCGATTGACGAAAAAATGCGTCTTGTCAGGGAAATGCGGGAAAAACTGGCAAGAGAAGAAGCGGAAAACGGTCAAGGCAGTTTTCAATGGGCGTATAAAAGCAGCGTATCCGAGGACGACCGCACAGCACGCAGCACCTTTGGGATACGGATGCTGTTGGCGCTCTGTCTCTTTGGCGGTTTTCTTTATATGCAGAAACAGGACATGACAATCGCAGATAAAGACGCGCAGGATATTGTCACGCTGATCAGCGAGGACAGCCTGCCGTCCAAGTAAGCCCCAACAGCAGGACGAAACGACCGTACGAAGAACCAAAAACAGCACAAAGACAGAACACCCACAACAGAGTACAGGAGAAAATGATATGCGTACGTTGGCATTGCCTGAGGAGGTATTGCTCACAATTGAAAAGCCTGCAAGATACATTGGAGGCGAGATCAACAGCGTCATGAAAGAAAAATCCCGGATTGACGTGCGTTTTTGCATGTGCTTTCCGGACGTATATGAGATCGGCATGTCCCATCTCGGCATTCAGATCTTATACGACATGTTCAACCAATGGGAGGACGTCTGGTGTGAGCGCGTCTATTCTCCCTGGGTTGACCTGGATCGCATTATGCGGGAGCGCGGTATCCCGCTTTTTGCATTGGAATCGCAGGAACCGGTCAGGGACTTTGATTTTCTCGGCATCACGCTCCAATATGAAATGTGCTATACCAATGTCTTACAGGTGCTTGATCTTTCCGGTATCCCGTTTCTTGCGAAAGAGCGCACATGGGAACATCCGATCGTGATCGGCGGCGGTCCGTGTACCTACAATCCCGAACCGATCGCGCCTTTTTTTGACCTTTTTTATATTGGGGACGGAGAGACCATGTACCGCAGACTCTTAAATCTTTATAAGGAGATGCGCGCGCAGGGCGCTGACCGGACAAGCTTTTTAAGGGAAGCGGGGAAGCTTCCCGGTATTTATGCGCCGCAGTTTTATACGCCGCATTATCATGCCGACGGGACTCTGCGCGGCTTTACGGCGGACGACGAATCCATGCCGCGCACAATCACGAAAGAGCTTGTCACGGATGTCAGCAACACGTATTATCCGTTAAAACCCGTCGTGCCTTTTATCAAATGCACGCAGGACCGCGTGGTTCTGGAAATTCAGCGCGGCTGTATCCGCGGCTGCCGGTTCTGTCAGGCGGGGCAGTTGTACCGTCCCGTGCGGGAACGCAGTCTTTCCATGCTGAAAGAGCACGCCATGAAGATGATTGACTATACCGGTCATGAAGAAATTTCCCTGAGTTCCTTAAGCAGTTCCGACTATTCCAGGCTGCCTGAACTGCTTGCTTACCTGATCGAGGAATGCCAAAAAAGAAAAGTCAATATTTCATTGCCATCACTAAGGATTGATGCTTTTTCCCTCGATGTGATGAATAAGGTACAAGATATAAAAAAGAGCAGCCTGACCTTTGCGCCGGAGGCTGGCACGCAGAGACTGCGCAATGTCATCAATAAGGGTTTGACTAAAGAAGTCATTTTGGATGGCGCTATCGAGGCATTTAAGGGCGGCTGGACAAGGGTAAAGCTTTACTTTATGCTGGGACTTCCGACGGAGACAGAGGAAGATATACGCGGCATCGCCGAGCTGGCAAATGAGATCGCGGCGGCATTTTTTGAGACGGTTCCGAAGGAGAAACGGCGGGAAAAAATACAGATCGTCGTCAGTACGTCCTTTTTTATCCCCAAACCGTTTACGCCCCTGCAATGGGCGTCCATGCATCCGAAAGAAACTTACATCGAAAAGGCATACACAACAAGAAAAGCGATCTCGGAGCAGCTCAATCAGCGCAGCATCAAATACAATTGGCATGAAGCGGACGTTTCCGTGATCGAAGGCGTGCTTGCAAGAGGGGACCGCCGGATCGCGGACGCGCTTTTACACGCATACCGGCGCGGATGTTTTTTTGACGCATGGAGCGAGTATTACCATCATGAGGAGTGGCTTGCCGCGTTTGAGGAATGCGGACTTTCCATAGACTTTTATACACTGCGGGAGCGCAGCCTGGACGAGTTGTTCCCGTGGGATTTTATCGACTGCGGCGTGACAAAGGATTTCTTAAAAAGAGAATGGGCGCGTGCGATGGCGGCGGAAGTGACGCCGAACTGTAAACAGAAATGCAGCGCGTGCGGCGCGGCGCGGTTCGGATGCGGAATCTGCATCGAACCAAGAGGTTCGATGGAACCGGGCAGTTCGACAACGCCAGGCGGTTTGCCTGCGCCGGAAGACGATCTGCAGTCGAGTGGGTCAAAAGGGTGGGAGGAGGCGGTGCTTCATGAAACTCCGGATTAAATTTACCAAGAACGGCTGTCTGAAATTCATCGGGCATCTGGATGTCATGCGCTATTTTCAGAAAGCGATGCGCCGCGCAAAGATTGATATTGCGTATTCTGCGGGATTTTCACCGCATCAGATCATGTCGTTTGCAGCGCCGCTCGGCGTCGGCATGACGAGCGACGGAGAATATTTTGACATGGAAGCGGTTTCTGTTACAAGCTCGGAAGACATCAAGGCACGCCTCAACGCCGTTATGGCGGACGGAATGGTCGTCACGGACGTCCGTATGCTTCCGGAAAATGCCAAAAACGCCATGGCGAGCGTTGCCGCGGCAGGCTATACCGTACAGATTCGCGACGGTCATGATCAGGGCGTTCCTCTTGATAAGGCAGTGGCACATTTTTTTGCCGCCGAACATGCGCCCTATGTAAAAAAAACACAGAAAAGCGAGATCACGTTGGACTTAAAAGAGGGCGTTCACGCGCTCCGTATGCAGGAACAGTCCGTTTTTATGTTGATTGATACGGGGAGCAGCAGCAATCTAAAGCCCGGTATGGTCATGGAGAACCTGTATTCCTACTATGGAAAACAGCCTGCCGAATTTGATTTTCTCATTCACCGGACGGAAACCTACAGCCGCGCAGACGACGGCAGCTTTGTACCGCTCTCCGAAGCGGGGGAGGTGTTCTGATGCCGGAAAATCAGGCGAACGTAAGTTATTATATCACACAGTATGAAAATCGGCTCCTCTCGGCGCTCTGCGTGGATGATAAGCCGGTGCAGGCGTCCTTTTCACCGTTGCTGCCGCCGGATAATACCATATTGGATGCCGGCGCAGACAGCGGGGGCGGTGGGCACGGGACACACGCTGCGTTTGCGGTCGGTACGATCGTGGTTGGCAAAGTGAACCGCATCGTTCACAATATCCGTGCCGTTTTTGTGGATATTGCGCCCGGTGTGCAGGGTTTTTTGCCGTTTTCCGGCTTCCAGTCGTCAAACGCGGATATGTTGCCGGTGCAGGGGGACAGTATTCTCGTACAGGTGGAAAAAGCTGCCGTCAAAACAAAAGATCCGGTGCTTACCACAAAGCTTACGCTGTCGGGGCGGTATGTCGTGATCGAACAGGGCGGCGGCGGTATCCGCTTTTCCCAAAAGGCGTCGCCAAAGCAGAGAGCGCGGATGCGTGATTTTTTGACAGGACAGAATCAGGAGGAACCGGAATCCCCCTCCGATGCGTACGGCTGTATCGTGCGCACCAATGCGTTTGCGCTGGCGGATTTTTCTCCCGTATTGGCAGAGCAGAAACGGCTTTGCGAAACCATGGACCGCATGGTATCCTATGCGCCGTCACGGACGTTATACAGCGTGCTTTATACGCCGCCCGCCGATTATCTGCTTGCCCTGCGCGACACTTATGCGCTTTCTTTTCAGCGCATCGTAACGGATATTCCGGCGGTCTATGAACAGTTGACGTCTTATTTTACGGACGCAGGCGATACGATAAGTCAGCAAAAGCTTTCCTTTTTTGATAATCACAAAAAGAGCATGTCGCTCCTTAATTTTTACCGTCTCGGCGAACACATCAAGGAGGCGCTCTCCAGACGCGTATGGCTCAAAAGCGGCGGTTATCTCGTGATCGAACCGACAGAGAGCCTGACGGCAATTGATGTGAACACCGGAAAGTATACGGGAAAAAGCGAAGCGGAGGACACCTACTTAAAGATCAATCTGGAGGCGGCAAAAATGATCGCCCGGCAGCTCAGACTCCGCAACCTTTCCGGCATGATCCTTGTCGATTTTATCAACATGAAAGGACAGGAGCGGAACGCGCAGCTTTTGGAACAGCTCAGGGCATACACGGCAGATGATCCCGTGCATACCTCGGTCATTGATATGACGCCGCTCGGATTGGTGGAGATTACGCGCAAAAAAATCAGAAAAAGTCTAAAGGAGCAATATGATGAAACTGCTTTCCATGAAAGAGATTGACGGCGGTCGTTACCTGCACCGCTATGAACTTATCTATGAGAATCGTGCCGGCCGTGAAAAGCATTATGAAATTGTCAGCCGCCGCGCGATTTCCTCACCGGAAGAACTCGGACGCGTGTCAAGCGGTATTTCCATGATCGTGACGCAGAATGACCGTATGCTTCTGCTAAAAGAATTTCGCATGGCGATCAATCGTCCCGTTTACAACCTCTGCGCCGGTATGCTCAATGAGGGTGAGTCCATGGAGGACTGCATAAAAAGAGAATTGTTTGAAGAGACCGGATTGAAAGTAAAGGAACTCAAAAAAATCCTGCCCGCCTCCTATGCCGCCGTCGCCATTTCCGATATTATGACAAATATTGTCTATGTGGAAGCGGAGGGAACGATCAGCAATGCCCATGCCTCGGCAAACGAGGAGATCGAAGCGACATTTTACGATGTGGATGAGATTGCCGCCATGCTGGAAACGGAAGCATTCAGCAGCCGAAGCCAGCTCGCGGCATATCAGTTCTGTCTTGCGCACCGCAAATGACCGGAACGCAGACGTTTCTTCAGTCCTCTTTGCGCAGATGGACAAGCTTGCTTGCCATTCTGCCGCGTTCCTCCTCAATGGCGGCATAGTGCCTTCTGGTCGTATTGACGTCCTTATGTCCGAGCACGTCGGCAACCAGATAAATATCCCCGGATTCCCGGTAGAGATTGGTTCCGTAAGTGCTTCTTAATTTGTGCGGCGTAATCGTCTTCATCGTCGTCACGCGGGACGCGTATTTTTTGACCAGATTCTCCACGGCGCGCACGGTGATCCTGCGTTTTTGCATAGAGAGGAACATCGCCTCCTCATGACCCTTTTCCGCAATGATGTGCTTTCTCTTTTCATGGTAGGAGAGCAGTGCCTCGCGGACTTCTTCTCCGAAATACACATATGCCTCATAGCCGCCTTTGCGCCGCACCTTGATGCGGTCGTTGTCATAATCAATGTCGCCGATGTTGAGTCCGACAAATTCCGATACCCGGATACCCGTACCGAGCAGCAGCGTCAGGATCGCAAGATCGCGCTCCTTCGTGAGCTTATGATAATTGGCTTCCGCTTTCGTGAGTTTTTCGCCTTCCTCGACCTGATCTAAGAGGATCGCGACCTCGTTCGCATCCAGACGCACGATCTCTTTCTCGTGAATCTTCGGTGTTTTCACGAGAGAGGGCGGATTGGTCGTGATCATTTCCGACTGAAAAAAGAAATTGTAAAAACTGCGGATCGTTGCGAGCTTTCTCGATTTGGCGCGTTCCTGATTGGACAATTCCTTTCCGTCGCGCTCATAATAAGTGCAGTAGGAGAGGTAGTCCAAAATATCATCGCGCCTGATCCGGTCGAGCACATCCACTTTGAGCTCCTTCATCGGAACCGGACAAATATCCGGCCGCTTTTCGTAAATCCAGTGAAAAAAGCCACGCAGATCATACGCATACGCAAGGCGGGTGCGTGTGGAAGTCACCTCCTCGACTCCGTGAAAATAACGCGATACGAAAGGGGGCAGTTCTTCTAAAATTCCCCGCAGGGTCATCGTATATTTCCGATTCTGCTGTTCGTGATAGTTTTGTTGTTTTTCATTTGACGCCGCCATGATTTTTGATTCTCCCGTCTGTCTGATCATCGTAAATCCGGCTTGGTTTATCGGTTATTGTCCGATTCGGTTGCCGGATTGATTTTTGTCTTGATTTATTTGCCTTGATTTATTTGTCTTGATTTATTTGTCTTGATTTATTTGTCTTGATTTATTTGTCTTGATTTATTTGTCTTGGTTTATTTGTCTTGGTTTGATTGCTTGTTTCCTTTATCGCTTTCGTCTGCGGCATTTCTTTCCTCCGATTGATACAGCGTATGGCAGATTGCCGTAAACATCCGTTCTTTTACGCCCGGGTTTTCCTGATTCAGACGCTTTAACAAATCTTCTGTATACGTTCTCTTGGTATAACCGTCCGCAGGGCAGGCGCTTTTGGCAACGGGCAGTTTGTTCTTGTTGACGAAACCGATCACATCCGCCTCCTGCAAATACATGAGCGGACGGATTACCGTCATATTCATGCGGTCTAAATAAGTAACCGGACGAAACGTGTGAAACCGACCCTCAAAGATCAGCGACATGAGCATTGTGACAACAATGTCATCTTTGTGATGCGCATATGCGACCTTGTTACAGCCAAGCTCCTTCATTTTCGTATTGAGTGCGCCTTTACGCATCTTGGCACAGAGCGCACAAGGGCTGCTTTCTTTCCGTTCTTCAAAGATGATCCTGCCAATATCCGTCTCCACACGGACATACGGCACATGCAGATCGTCGCACATCTGCCTGATCTGCCCAAAGTCCTGGTTTCCAAAGCCTAAGTCAACCGTGACTGCATACAGCTCATAGCGGGCAGGATAGAAGCGCTGAAGCCCCGCAAGCGCGGAGAGGAGCGTGAGAGAGTCCTTTCCGCCGGAAATGCCGACCGCCACACGGTCCCCGTCATCAATCATATGATAGGTGTCGATCGCCCGCCGGACAAGGCTCATCAATTGCTGTAATGTCATGAACACAGACTCCTCCAAACCGAATAGTTCTCCCTGTTCTTTCATTATAATTGAATTTTATACATGATACAACAAAAAATCGGTTTCGGATCGTTCATTTTCTATGAAAAAAATATAGCTTTTTCCTGATAACTGGTATAAGATAAAAGTGACGGTACGAAATTTCCGGCAGGATAAAACAATAAAAATTTGTGGGATAGGAGACAAATCGTTATGAAATATCATGGTGACCGTAAATATCTGCATTGGGGAATGACCGGCATATGCGTGGTGTGCGCCGGCATCGCTTTTTATTATGTTCTGTTTCATGGCACAAGACTGGGTGCGGTATTAAACAGGTTCTTAAACATTTGTTTTCCGATCATTGTCGGTTTTGTGCTGGCATATCTGTTTACGCCCATTGTCAATACGATCGAGTATCGTCTGCTCCTTCCTCTCTATGGCCGTATCACCAAAAAGCATCAGAACAAGACCGGCAGAAGAGAGCGGCGGCATAAAAGTCTGATCCGTGCGCTTGCCATCTGTCTGACGGATCTTTTGGTCTTTTTGTGTCTTTACGGCTTATTTGCAATGATCATTCCTGAAATCGGAAAAAGCATTCGCGGCATTTCCGAGCAGTTTCCGCGTGCCTTCAACAAATATTACGGCATAGCGGTCGAATATCTGAATAAAAACACGTTTATTGCAAATTTTCTGCGTGACAATTTATCAATTGATCTTTCTTCCATTAACTCCCAGGAAGTGGTAGACTGGCTGCTGCAGAATATCCAAAATATCGGATCGTTCCTCTCCACGCTGTCCACAACGATTTACAGTACGCTGAAAACATCGCTTAATATCATTATCGGGTTTATCATTTCAATTTATCTTTTGTTTGGCAAAGAGACCTATGCCGCGCAGGCGAAAAAAATATGTTATTCCCTGCTTGAACTGCACAATGCGAACCGGCTGATCAAAGACTGCCGCTTTATTCATAAGACCTTTATCGGATTTATTTCCGGAAAGATCGTTGACTCCATTATTATCGGGCTTCTGTGTTTTATCGGTTCAAGCCTGATCGGACTTCATTATCCGGTGCTCATCAGCGTGATTGTCGGCGTCACAAACATCATCCCGTTTTTTGGGCCGTATCTTGGCGCGATCCCGTGCGCATTGTTGTTGCTGCTCATTGCGCCGATCGAAGCAGTATACTTTTTAATCTTTATTCTGGTATTGCAGCAGGTTGACGGAAATATCATCGGACCGCGCATTCTGGGTGATTCGACCGGTATTTCCGGTTTCTGGGTTATCTTTGCGATCACATTTTTCGGCGGTATTTACGGTATCATGGGCATGATCATCGGCGTTCCTGTATTTGCGGTGATTTATGCGTTTACAAAGCGCTTTGTTAATCGACGGCTGAAAAATAAGTCGCTGCCTTCCGATACGGGGCTTTATCGTGACGCCTATGAGATTAAGGACGGAGAGTTCATTACCAAAGAACATCTTTTTACGGAAATCAAAAATCCCAAAGGAATCAATAGTCAGCATAAAAACGCGGCAGAAGAGGGCGAAAAGTATCATTTATTCCATTCATTCCTGCACTTTGGCAAACATGCCGCCAACACTTCGGAGAATACAAATACAAACGTAAAAGAACCGGACGCTGCAAAGAAGCAGGCGGAGACCGACAAAAACGGCGAAACCCAAAGCGAAACAGAAAAAGACAAAAAATCTATGTAAAAAATCGGCTTATGAATATATTCTGGCGCAGATCGCTTCCAAAGGCTTTCCGGTACAACATGGCATCTTTGGCGCGCTGATGAATGTATCGCTTGTAAATCACGGACCATTCACGATCCTTTTAGATTCCGGGCAGCTTTTCGGCACATAAATTGATTTACATCCCCAATGATTAGGTTGGTTTCTTACAGGAAGATACGCAATAGAAGATGTACCGCGACACGGTTCCATCTATTCGCTAAACGACAGTTTAGCGAATAGATGGAACGGGAAGCGGCTCTCCCAGGCAACCAAAGCTTGTGGGCGCTCTGTAGCGACTTTTTAGAGGTTTGACCTTACCGCAAAGGCTCCGCAGAATAATATGGTAATAACAAAACATTTCCTGCGCGAATCTCGTCAATATCGTCTATATGATTCATTTCCTTTACCTCATCAATATAATCCGAAATCCCGTCATAATGAGAATCTGCATATCGCGACGCGATTTCCCAAAGCGTCTCGTCGTGACTAATCGTATGCTGCGTAAAATATTTATGTTCCTGCGGCTGGCCGCTGGTCCACGACGCGTTGGCATTTGATAAAAAGCCGCCAAATACGATTCCTAATGTCATAATCAACGCAAGGGACACCGTCACAAAAAATAACCGGCGCTTTGTCTCCTGTAAACGCTTTCTTTGCAGATTCCGTTTTTTTCTTAATTCATCTCGGCTATACGCTGTATGAAAATGGCAATTTCCGTAGACCGCTGTATTTGCATTCATATCTTAAACCTCCCATGAACCCCGAACAACCGTTCCGAATATATGTTCTTTTTTCTTTAATATATCGAACATACATTTGTTTGTCAAGTGGTTTTTGCAAAAAAAATCGAACAAATTTTCGGAATATATGTTTGCTTTTTCTGCTCGGATATGCTATACTTGATTTACAGCTTGAGATTGTTCACGGATCTACGTTTGTTTATGCTTCGTCTTTCTCATGTTTGCTTTTCAGGCAGGAACACATCATAATAGATTGGGAGGTATACATTATGGCAAACGGAAAGCTTTCCGCAAAGCAGTCAGAAATATTAGAATATATTAAGGAACAGATCTTACAGCGCGGCTATCCGCCCGCTGTACGTGAAATTTGTGATGCCGTACACCTAAAATCGACGTCCTCTGTTCATTCACATCTTGAGACTTTGGAGAAGAACGGCTATATCAGACGCGATCCGACGAAGCCGCGTGCGATTGAGATCTGTGATGATTCTTTTCAGCTTGTCCGCCATGAAATGGCGAGCATACCGATCGTCGGCACGGTTGCGGCGGGACAGCCGCTTCTCGCCCAGGAGAATATCGAAGGCTATTTCCCGATTCCTGTCGAGCTTCTCCCGAATGCTGAGACCTTTATTTTGAAGGTCAAGGGCGACAGTATGATCAATGTTGGTATTTTCAACGGTGATCAAATCTTTGTGGAACGCTGCTCTACCGCGAGAAACGGTGAAACGGTCGTCGCTCTCGTGGAGGATTCCGCTACGGTAAAGACGTTTTACAAAGAGAACGGTCATATTCGTTTGCAGCCGGAAAATGACGAAATGGAACCGATCATTGTAGACGATTGTACAATCTTAGGAAAGGTATTCGGTGTGTTCCGTTTGTATCGCTGACCACAGGCAGCATCGTGTCAGATCTTGGCGCTTGTGTTTCACGCTAATGAGGCAGCCGGATCGTGCCCAACAATTGTATTTATCAATCACCAGCAGATTTTGATGCCTTGAATTTATTGCACAAAAACGCCGTCAGATTCCGGTATTTTACTACCAACCGGAAATGGACGGCGTTTTTGTCTCTATCCATGTTTTTGATAAAATTTTAACTTCCTTTTCGGAAAAGTAAGTGTTCCCCACTGCTTCATTTGTTTCATCCGATGAGCAAAACACAAAGCATATCATAACCCGCATGAACAATAATCGGATTCCAAAGGGTCTTTCCCTTTTTCAGCAGCCAACAGTACGCAACACCACAAATTGCCACCGAAATACTCTGTGTCATCAACCCTGAAAAATCTAATGTTCCAAAACGGTACAATCTGATAAAATAGGCAGGCCAATGCAATAATATAAAGAATATAGTTGAAAAAATAACTGCTTTTCTGTCTGTAGTGACTTTTGATAAAGCATTATATCCCCATCCTCTGAAAACAATTTCTTCCACGAAACCAACCATTGCAAATTTTATGATTTCCAACGAAAAATTTATTTCGGAATTTCGACAGAGATTTTGATGTTTTATAAGCATTGAGCCAAAAACAAAAAATAGCGACACAGATGATACAATAACGAATGACTTATTCAAAACCGGGCGTGAAAAAAGCTTTTTACTATCGTAAGCCAGAAAATCACGATAACGAATCAGTAACCATATTGCAGGTGTCATCCAAATCAAACGACTAAAATAAGCATAAATATAAGAACAATAGCTAACATGGAAATAATCTGAATAACCCCATGCGTCTGTCACAACAGTCCATAATATCACAAAGCCAAACAATGACAAAAGAATATTTTGCAATGTAATAAGGGTTCTTTTCATTAAGAAAACTCCAATTCATCTATAAGCTTGATCCCAGCTTAATGCCAAATTCTGTGACGGCAATCTCTTTTCCGTCACGCCAAATGCGCTCCAGATCGTAAAACAGGCGGTTTTCTTTGTCAAAGATATGCACAATGATGTCGTTGTAATCCATCAGGATCCAATTTGCCGTATCATAGCCCTCGCTTTGCCTCTTATTATATCCGGCACGGCCGAGTTTTTCTTCAACGGTATCGCATAATGTCTGAATCTGACTGCGGTTATTGCCGCTTGCGATCAAAAAATAATCCGCGATCGTGGATACTTCATGAATATCGATGACCTTAATATCTTCCGCTTTTTTTTCTTCCAGCGCTTCGATCGCAAGCTTTGTCATTTCATATGCCGTATGATTGATCTCGTTCATCTTCTATACCATTCCTTCCCATCCGCCCAAAGGCGTTCATTCCATATAATAATCATAAGTTTGCTGCGTTGCGGGATCGACAGACTTTTTACCGTTCAAATAAAGAAGCTGATCGCGCAGAATCTGCTGCAGACCTTCATCCAGATTCTGAAAACAGAGGCTTCTGACTTCATCCAAATTCGGAATCCGGCTGCTTTTGCGGTTCGGCTCGATATAATCCGCCACATAAATGATCTTTTCCAATAACGTCATTCCCGCATGTCCCGTCGTATGCCAGCGGATTGCCGATAGAATTTCTTCATCCGTGACTTCGTATTTTTCTTTCGCAAAAAAACTACCCAGTTTTGCATGAAGCAGCGCCGGATTTTCCCGCTCAAACTGCGAGATGGGGATCTCATGTTTCTCGCAGAGCGACAGCATTTTTTTATGATCGTTATTTTTTGTCTTGGCGCAGTCATGCAATAAACCCGCTAAAAATGCACGTTCTGTTTTTTCTCCATAACGCATGGCAAGGCATGCCGCTGTGTGAGCCACACCAAGCGTATGCCGGTAACGGTCATCGTCCAGTTCTTTTTTTAACTCTTTTTCCAGTTTTTCCCCGCAGCTCATGATCTTTCCGCACACTCCTTCGCATGACTTTTTATCACTTCGGAAGATTTTTATCATTTCAGAAGATTCTTATCACTTCAGAAGCTTCTTATCATTTCGGAAGATTTCTATCACTTGGGCAGGATGATCTTCGGATTTTCCTTAAACGGTTTGTATAACACAATTTTTTTGCCGATCACCTGCACGACCTGCGCGTGCGTACGCTCCGCAACCGTCTGCGCCAGTTCCCGCGGATCGTCCATGCAATTCTTTAAGACATTCAGTTTCATCAGTTCTCTTGTGTGAAACGCTTCGCTGACCGCATTGGTCACTTCCGGCGTCAGACTCGATTTTCCAATTTGAAAAATCGGCTCCATCGTCCCTGCGAGCGATTTCAGATAAGCTCTTTGCTTGCTTGTCATCATTTGGATACCCCTCTTCAACTGTTATTTATAGTAATCGAACGCCAGCCCGTACATTCTTACGGTATCACCATCCTGAATGCCCATTTCCTCAAGCTCTTTCAAAATGCCGTTTTTCTTCAAAAATTCCTGGAAAAAACGGAATCCCTTTTCCGATTCCAGATTCGTATAGCCAAGCATTTTCTCAATGCGCGGCCCTTCAACGACATATGCCTGTTCTTTTTCATCAAACGATACGGTATACGGCTCGGTTGTGCTGCTGTTTTCAAATTCAGGAAAATATTCCTGCTCAAAAATAACCGGCTCTGCATTCAGGTCTTTTAAGCGCTGATAGGCATGGGACAATAATTCTTTTACACCCGCTCCCGTCACTGCGGAAATCGGAAAAACAGGAATCCCTTTCGGCTCAAACTCCTTACGCATCCGGCTTAAAATATCTTCCAAAGCGCTTTTGTCCAGCACGTCGGTCTTGTTTGCCGCGATGACCTGCGGACGGCTGCTAAGACCGGGCTGATATGCCTCCAGTTCCGCATTGATGGCTTCAATGTCTTCAATCGGATCACGCCCCTCCGTGCCTGCCGCATCCACCACATGAATAAAAAGTTTTGTCCGCTCAATGTGGCGCAAAAATTCATGTCCCAAGCCAACGCCCTCGGACGCACCCTCGATCAGTCCCGGAATATCCGCTAACACAAACGTGCTGCCGTCTCCCAAATCCACCACGCCGAGGTTCGGGCGAAGCGTCGTAAAATGGTAGTTCGCGATCTTCGGACGGGCATTTGTCGTTCTCGATAAAAAAGTAGATTTCCCCACATTCGGGAAACCGACCAGCCCGACGTCTGCAATGACCTTTAACTCCAGGATCAGCGATAATTCCTGTGCCGGCTGTCCCGGCTGCGCATATTTCGGCGCCTGCATGGTGCTCGTCGCATAATGCTGATTGCCGCATCCGCCCCTGCCGCCGGTTAAAATCGTATAACGCAGATTATTTCCGGACATATCCGTGATTACACGGCCGCTTTCTTCCTCGCGGACAACGGTTCCTTTCGGCAGCTTAATGACAATATCCGCCCCGTCTTTGCCGCGGAAGTTCCGCTTTCCGCCTTCTTCGCCGTCTCCCGCCGCATATTTGCGCGTGTGCCGGAAATCGATCAGCGTGTTGAGCCCCTCATCCACTTCCAAAATCACATCGCCGCCGCGTCCGCCGTCGCCGCCGTCCGGTCCGCCGTCCGGTACATATTTTTCCCGTCTGAAAGAAACATGTCCGTCGCCGCCTTTTCCGCTTCGGATATAGATTTTTGCTCTGTCTGCAAACATGATCGTAACCCTTTCACTTAGACCGAAACAGAGCTCCAAACATTCGTTTGAAGCTCTGTCAGATCGTTTATTTCTCTACCGGATATACACAAGCCTGTTTCTTGTCTCTGCCTTTTCTTTCGAATCGCAGAACGCCGTCAACTAACGCAAATAACGTGTCGTCGCCGCCGATACCGACATTTAAGCCCGGATGAATCTTCGTACCGCGCTGTCTGTATAGAATATTGCCTGCTTTCACAAACTGTCCGTCAGCTCTCTTCGCACCTAATCGTTTGGATTCGGAGTCTCTGCCGTTCTTTGTAGAACCGACTCCCTTCTTATGAGCGAAAAATTGAAGGTTCATATTGCACATGGTTTACACCTCCTCAATGTTTACCTGCAAGTATCTGTTGCCGTATTGCTTTACAATACCTTGTAGACCGAGAATCATGGAATCCATCAGCAGATTTCCTTTTTCGGAAAGTCCGCTTACAAATTCACAGCGCAGAAATCCATCCGCCTGATTTTGTGTGACCTGCATCTGCTCTTTCGCCAATGTCTCCAGAGCGTTTACCGTATTGATAACCAACACGGATACTGCGGCACAGATCATATCCTTTTCAAAAAAGAAATGTCTGCTCCCTGCATGTCCCATACAATAGAATTCCCGATAAATTCCCGATTCCGACCGTTTGACCGTAATTGTTGTCATAAACGATTCCCACTGGTCCCAAATGGATTATGCATTGATCTTGTTGATCTTAACCTCAGTGTATGCTTGTCTGTGACCATTCTTCTTGTGGTAGCCGGTCTTTCTCTTATACTTGTAAACGATGACTTTTTTCGCCTTACCCTGCTTTTCAACAGTCGCTTCCACGGTTGCCTTGGCAACATCCGCGCCAACCTTAAGCTCCTTATCGCTTACTGCAATGACCTGATCAAAAGTAACGGAATCTCCGGCCTGCGCGTCGAGTTTCTCAACACGGACGACATCGCCCTCGGATACCTTATACTGCTTACCACCTGTTGCAATGATTGCGTACATAGGGACACCTCCTATATCTAACCGTTTCCGGTTTTACTCGCTAGCTTCGGCGCCGTTCCCCTATGGAACGAACTTTTGCCACGCTACGCGGCATACTCATATATAATACCAA
>JAMPAG010000001.1:308518-362597 GCA_023667365.1 bacterium
GTATTTGGTAAACGTAAACGGCAGTCCCAAAAACACCCATCTTTTTCTCTCCTTGAATTCCGCCATGTCCGACTCCTTTCCGT
This sequence comes from bacterium, assembly GCA_023667365.1. Classification (GTDB taxonomy): domain Bacteria; phylum Bacillota; class Clostridia; order Lachnospirales; family Lachnospiraceae; genus DLAJ01. Next base: position 308,602 of record JAMPAG010000001.1, read on the forward strand.
CCTATCCGCTTTTTCCGGTACATGCCGCTCATACCGCACGCATCGTTTCCGGCACATACCCGCTTGCACCGCACGCATCGTTTCCGCTGCATACCCGCTCATACCGCACGCATCGTTTCCGGCACATACATTTTCACAGCACGCGCATTTTCTGCATTTCGTACCGCACCTCTTCCATTGGATGGACTTTAGTTATAATATAACAAATTCCCCGCCAAAGGGAAACTGTTTTTCGCGAAAATCGGACAAAATTTTTCTCAAGTCTCCTGTTTCTCATGCTTTTTGCCACGATACTGCTCCAGCTTCTCATTCAGGCGCTTCGTATCCTGCGCAGCGCGCCGCCATGCAGCGCCCGAAACGATCGCATAAATGAACGCAATGCTGATTATCATGGCAAGCAGACTCTTTAAGTCCTTCACTTGATACCAGTCAAACAGACTACCCGCTCCCAGCACGATCAGATTGATCAGCAGATAGTGAATCCCGGTGCGGATAACAACTTCCTTTTTTTTCATCACGCGGTCCCACGGAAAAATAAAGCAGCTCAGCGCGCAGACGAACGAAACAACCGCCATCTGACAGAATATCACGGATTCGACCCGCTCTATCGGATTGACGATCGTGGTAAAGATTCCCACTACGATCACTACACATGCCAAGATCATGCTAAATACTTCCCACAGAAATTTGATTCTTCTTTTCATGTGCCACTCCCCCTACAATCCCAGCTTCTCTTTTAATCCGGCGGCATACTGCCTGGAAACGATCAGCTTTTCTCCGTTGTCCAGACACGCTTCGAACCGCCCGTTAAAACCGGGGCTGAAATTTTTTACCTTCGAAAGATTGATAATCGTGGATTTGGACGCGCGAAAAAAATCCGTATGCCGGAAGCGTTCTTCCAGATCATACAGTCTGCCTTTCACTTCGTACACCTCTTTTTGCGTATAGGCGAACACGCGGTTATCCACGGACTCAAAGTAATAGATTTCGACAGGCGCGATCTGGAAGATTTTTTCGCCCTTAGAAACGGTCATTTTATCCCTGCCCGCCTTGAGTGCATAGATCATTGTTAAGAGCTCTTCATCCACCTGTTTACAGCGAATGATGATCTCATCCTCCGCGTCCTCCGGACAATCCTGAATGATAATGTTCATGGTAATCCTCACTTTTCATAAAAAAGCACGGCGAAAGCCTCATCCTGCTGCCGTTTTCGCCGTTCTGACGCAGCCTAGCGGTCTCCCATCCTGCGCTTCCGGCTGCATAACGCGGCGGTCAGAATGGCAAGCACGGCGTATCCGAGCAGAACCAGAACGGAAATACCGTTCGAAATATCCGTTCCGCCAAGGGAAATAGAAACGCCCAGCTCCTCCCTGAAAATTTCCCCAGCAGCGTCAGGCAGTCCGGCAAATGTCTCTAAAACTGCATCATTCGTACATACCTCGCGCATCATGGACGCGCCGTGCAGTACGGGCAGGCACGCCAACACATCCCGCACATGGCGGTTCAGCGTACCGAGCGGAATGTAAATGCCTCCCACAAATCCGACCAGCGTGCCTATGATCGTCAGCAGCCCGCTCCACGCGCTGTCACTGCGGATAAATAGCGCCAAAAGATAACCGAGCGCACTGAATGTAAACGTGTTTAATGCGATCAGTCCGACCAGTTTCAGCATCGCCCATACAGACAGCATCGGATACCCCTGCACGGCAAAATAAAGTTCCCCCACTGCCAGCGTCACGATGCAGAGTGCGGTCCCGACCATCCATGATGCCAAAATATACCCGAGGGACAGCTTTATGCGCGATACCGGCGTGACATAGAACGCCAGATTCCGCTTTCTCGTTTCATCCTGCACCATTGTTCCCAGCACCGTCAGCGTAACCGTCACCGCATTTACGACCAGAATGCCGGCTAGCGTCCATTGCTGAATTAAATACACTGCGTTCCGTTTATCCGCTGCGCTGTCCCGCTCTCCGAAATCCGCCAGAATGGATACCACGCCGTCACTGTTCATTTTTCCCAAAAAAAGTATCATCAGCGCCAGCACGATCAGCATGGACAACACAGAAAAGAACACGGCGCTCCGATCGCGCAAAAAAACAAGACAATTTCTTTTTGTCATATAATAAATTTCTCTCATACCAATCCTCCCGTATACAAATCTTCCCGCATTCCGCCATGCCTGCTGCGGGGATCATGACGGCTCCAGACTTTTCCCGGTTACATTTAAGAATACATCATCCAAAGTGCCCTGTATCATCTCGAATCCGCAGATACAGGGTTTCACGGCATTTAGGATTTCCAATGCGTTCATGCTCTCCCGCACCACGACCGTCACTCTGCCGTCTGCCTGTGTCTTTGCCGTCACCTGCACGCCGGCATTTGCAAGCATCTGCATCAGCTCCGCTTCCCGCCCGTTTTTCGGGATCAGATGCAGCCGGTCTTTTGCGTACTGCTCTTTCAACGAAAACGGCGTTCCGTATTCCAATATTTTTCCACGGTCGATGATGGCGATGTGCCGTGCGTTCGCCGCTTCTTCCATATAGTGCGTCGTGAGAAAAATCGTCGTTCCGTTTTCTTTTTGCAGGGTGCGCATACTTTCCCAGACAAACTGCCTTGTCTGCGGATCTAACCCGGTCGTCGGCTCATCCAAAAATAAAATTTCCGGCGTATTGATGAGCGCCGCCGCGATCTCGCACCGCCGCTTCTGCCCGCCGGACAGCCGCCTATAGAACGTCGTAAAAATATCTTCCAAATGAAGCGCCTCGCAAACGCGGTCCACACGGCTGTGCAGCGCCTGTGCGCGAAACCCGTACAGCGAACCTCGGACATAAAGATTTTCTTTGACGCTCAAACGATCGTCCAGACAGTTGTGCTGCCATACTACGCCAATCTGTTTCCGGATGCGCTCATCCTCCGCTCCCAGCGCATATCCGCAGAGCTTCGCGGCTCCCGCCGTAGGGGCAAGCAGTGTGCAGAGCATATTGATCGTCGTGGATTTTCCCGCGCCGTTGACGCCCAGAAACCCGAATAATTCTCCTTTTTCCACCGAAAAAGAAAGATCGTCCACCGCTTTTACTTCACCGAATTGCTTTTTTAACCCGCTGACCTCAATGATCTGTTCCATCCCGTATGATTTCCTTTCTCTTGATCGCAGCCGCGAAATTGCCTGCGCGAATTTCCCATTGCGTATCATCGCCGTAACCGACTGAAAAATCAAGGATTTTCCAATACGAAATTGTGCTGACAGCATCGCGGACGCTGTCCGCATGAAACCCGCAGATCCGCGGCAGCATAAATCTTAGTGTGAGCATATCCGATCTCAAAGCAGGGCACAAGGAAAATGCGGTAAGTTGCATTTTGGCTGGGGTAAGCTGCAAAGGATTTTTCTTCCGCCGGGTGACTGTTGCCCTTGTTATACGCTTGAGACAGCGTATATACTTTCAACACCTGACTAAGAAAAAGAATACACGCGGATGCGGTAAGGTTACAGAAGGGATGAATTGATTTGTCTCAGACTTTCGCAGGAGAAAGCGCGCTCACATCGGCTCGCGCGCTTTCTCCTCACAATATTTACAGCGGTATGTTTCCGTCGCCTCGTCGGCAAGAACAAAAATGTGGGGAAGTCCCTGCTCGATCGACGTAATGCAGCGTGGATTTTTGCAATGATAGACGTCGCGGATCTCCCTCGGAAGCTGTAAATCCTTTTTGTCCACGATTTCTCCATTCTTAATCACATTGACCGTAATGTTATGATCTATGACCGCGAGCACGTCCATATCAAGCATATGAATATCGCATTCCACTTTTAATATATCTTTCTTTCCCAGCTTATTGCTGCGCGCATTCTTGATGATCGCGACGGTGCAGTCTAACTTGTCCAATCCAAGATGATAATAAATGGAAAGACTTTTTCCCGCTTTGATATGGTCGAGCACAAAGCCCTCTTCGATTTTTCCTACGTTCAGCATGTGTTGGCTTCCTTTCTTTTTCTTTTTCTTTTTCTTTTTCTTTTTCTTTTTCTTTTTCTTTTTCTCTTTCTATTTTTCGTTTGCACGGCAGTCACGAAAACTGCATTCCTGCATTTTGCTATTTCCTATCCAGCAGTCCATTTGGCTATTCCTGCTTCGCATTTGCGGCATTGTACCCCGCCTTTCGAACCGTATCATTCCACCGTGATTCCTAACAGCGTTAAGATCAGCGCCATGCGCACATAGACGCCGTACTGCACCTGCTTAAAGTACACGGCGCGCGGATCGCTGTCCACCTCGACGGAAATCTCGTTCACGCGCGGGAGCGGATGCAGGACTAACATGTCCTCGCGGGCGCGCTCCATTTTTGTTTTATCGAGAATATAAAAATCCTTGAGGCGCACATAATCTTCCTCATTAAAGAAGCGCTCTTTCTGCACGCGCGTCATGTAAAGCAGATCCAGTTCGGGCATCACATCATCCAGACTGATGACCTCCCGATAGGGGATCTTTTTTTCTTTCAACATTTCAATCAGGTAATCCGGAATGCGCAGTTCCTCCGGCGAAATAAATATGAAACGGACGCCCTCATAACGCACGAGCGCGTTAATCAGCGAATGCACGGTCCGCCCGAATTTCAGATCGCCGCACAATCCGATCGTAAAATCGCCGAGCCGTCCCTTTAGGGAACGTATCGTTAAAAGATCCGTCAGGGTCTGCGTCGGATGCTGGTGCCCGCCGTCCCCCGCGTTAATGACCGGAATACCGGAAAACTGCGCCGCAACCATCGGCGCGCCCTCTTTCGGATGGCGCATGGCGCAAATATCGGCAAAGCAGGACACCACGCGGATCGTATCGGCAACGCTCTCTCCCTTGGACGCGGAAGAAGAACCCGCATCGGAAAAGCCGATGACGGATCCGCCCAGATTCAGCATCGCGCTCTCAAAACTTAAACGCGTGCGCGTGCTCGGCTCATAAAAACAGGTCGCAAGTTTCAAACCGTCGCAGGCATGGGCGTAACGACCACGATGGTGCTCAATATCGTTTGCAAGGGTAAAAAGGGTATTTAGTTCCTCGACCGAAAAGTCGAGCGGACTCATCAAATGTCTCATGGTTAAACTCTCCTTGTCAGTTTCTAAATCGCAAATCTATGCAACTGTCCGCGAAATCCTTTGCTTCTCAATGCCCACGCAGACGTAAAATGCTTCGCATTTCACGCTCGCGTTGCTCGCCGCAAAGCATTTCCTATGCCGCCGCTCGTGCAAGCACGGCAACGGCACCGGAAACACTTTGCTTCTCTGCTTATCGCGCAAAAAAGCGAAGAGTAAAAACTCTTCGCCCTTCATCACTTGTATTGAAGTAATAGATCGGTTGATTTTCTTGCGGGTGCATTCGGCGTTTCATCGGGATAACCGATCGCGATCAATGCCGCCACTTCCTGATCTTCGGGAACTGCCAATAAATCCTCGATCGTTTTTTCATCGAAGATTCCCATGATCACGGAACCGATTCCCTGTTCCCACGCCGCAAGGCAAAACGTCTGTACTGCCACGCCTGCGTCAAACATCTGCCAATGGTCGCCTTTCGTCGTCGTATAGGAGCCGTCGCGCTCAAAACCGCAGCGGTTCTTAATCAAAGTAGCGACTACCAATGCAGGCGCGCCGTTGATAATGTCCGCATTATGGGGAATCGTCGCCTTTGCCGCAAGCTCCGCCTTTAACGCGGAATCTTCTACGACGGTGTAACGCGTGATCTGTGTATTCTTCCAGCTCGGCGCAAATGAAGCTGTCTCCACAATGGAGTTTAACAGTTCATGACTGACAGGATCCGCCTTGAATTTGCGAACGCTGCGTCTCGTGGTAATGCATTCTTTTGCTGTCATGGGAGACCTCCTTTTTCATTTTTTATATTGTAGCACAAGTTTAGCGGTTTGCCTACCCTTTATGAAATGAATTTATCTCATGAAATATTCACCTGAAACAGAACTGAACATGGCTTTATCGCATTTTCTTAAATCTTCTTAATCCGCTGCTCATCTGAATATTTCACGCCACAAGTAACCTCTCTTTCATAATTGCATGATAAAAATCGCTATCCTTGTTAATCTCGTTTATTTCAAATACATCGACATCTTTCTTCAAAACCTCGCGCAGTTCTTCGGCAAATGAAAAAATCATTGTAAGTCTGAATTTTTCGCCACCATATACCAAAAAATCTAAATCACTATTTTCATTGGCTTCTCCTCTTGCATAAGAACCAAATAAATATATTTCTTTCACCTTGTACTTTTCAGCAATTGGTCTTACTAAATTTTCAATGTCCTTGATTGTGTATACATCATGATTCATTTCATCATTCCTTTTCTACTCACATCATAATGATAAACAAAAATTTAGATTTTTTCTGCCATCCCGTTTCCCGAAAAACTTTATTTTTCAACCTGATCCTCCATACTGACGCAAGCCTGCGAGTTTGGGCGTCAGCACAAATCTCGCAAAACGAACAAGTTCGTTTTTGAAAACATCTTTGATTTTTCAATCTATCAGTCCAGCAAATACCCCGCTTCATAAGAACATTCCAGATAGCTGGGATTCTGGTAATATACATCTGTCCGAAAATCCGATATTTTATCGCTTATAAACGAACCGAATATGTTCAACAATTCGTCCGCCTCTTTTCCGACTTTTCCCAAAGCCGCGGCGATCACTCCGCGCCTGTTTGTCGTTTTACGTGCAATATACTCAATCAGAGAGCACACATAGAAGAAATCATTTCTTTGTTTCTCGGTCATAAACAATCTCACTCCTGTCATGTTGTCAAATTGCAAAACGGACAATCCCTCTTCGGCTTATAGGAATAATAACAGTTTGCTTCACCTCAGCTTCGCAATAACCTCACATCGTTTTGTTCAAACATAGGCACCACCTTGTCCAATCTCTTTATTTGGTGCTTTTTTCGTTGCTTTTATTTGCGACGAATTATTTTATACATTCTTCCTTTGGTCTTTCCATCGTCTTCCAAATCCCCCAAAGCGACCATTTCTTTCAATAACTGCTTTGTTCTTGTCTCCCTAAGTTTAAGCCACACTGCGACTTCTGATGTTTTATGCCATTTACCATCTGACATCATCTTTTTTATATCAGCATATTGTTTTCGCGTTTTTTCCGTCGCTTTTTTCGTCGCTTTTTTCGTCGTTTTTTCCGTCACCCCAACACCTGTATCATTGTCTGTCAAAAACGCCGGATGAATGGGAATCCGAATTCTCGTAGCACGTCGATCCTCATCTGTAAAGAATTCTGCTCTGGGAGAACCATTCTTTTCCAATTCATCCTGTATTGTCGGGATCCCTGTAGAATGCCCCTCCGACAAATCCAATTCCTTCAAAAACTCTCCAAGACGCCTATTTCGATAGTACCTGGAGATAAATCTCCTGCCTTCTATGATTGTCTTCTGGGATATAGAACGATCTATTCCCGGAAAACTGATAATGTTGATGCAATCTGGCTCAATCTCTATTGTTACGGGTTCACAAGACATATAATCCCTGTGATAAAACGCATTCACTACAGCTTCTTCAATCGCTTCATATGGATAATTCGCAATCCTTACTGACTCCATTTGCCCTGACACCTTTATAACCTTGTCACGAATGAAATTATTTCTAAAACGTTCCATTGTCGCCTGTATCATCTGTGGCACCGAACCCGTAATATTAGGAAAGTCCTCACTTACACTTGGATTTTCCACACTGCCCTTCGGAAATAAAGTCATTTGGACATAAGTATACCGAAAAAACTTTTCCGGATGTTCACAGAACATCATGAGCGCAACATTTTGAATATACCTTAATTCCGGCGGTCCTTCTAACAACTGCATCTCTTCTAAAATTGCTTCCACTCCACGTTCCCTTACCTGCCTTGCCAGCTTACTGCCCGTTTTACGCAAATGATCCTCCAGCAATATCGGTGAAATATCGTCAAATGTAGCCCTGTGATTGGCTCTGCAGTCAAAAGGCGTCTGATCAGACATACCAATAAGTTCACGCTCCTGTTCAGCATTTGCTTTTACCGAATTTGTTAAATAACGAATATAATAGCCATATTTTTTATCTTTCCTGCTTGTAACATACTCCGGCACCTTATATGGTCTTTGCTGCCCGGTTCTTGCAATTATCACCAATATCCACTTTTCGTCTACCTGCACGGGAACAACTTTGGGAAAATACGTTGGGGACATTTTATTGTTATAGCTCAGCATTTCTCTCTGTATTTCATCTAACTTGTTTTCCGGAATCCCCTTTACAGGTCTTACAGCCATTCCCTCATTTTCCTTAACACCGACTATAATATATCCCCCGCCCTCATTATTATAGTCATTGGCAAATGCGCAGATGCTGCGATAAATATCATCCGGATTCCAGCCCTCCTTAAATTCAATACGGTCAGATTCAATTTTCTCTTTCTTCAATATGTCCTCAATGCCAATTTCCAACTCCATAAGATTTCTCCGTTCCTGCCAGTTTCAACCCAAAATGATGTTCCTGTCTTCAAAATTCTACATCTAAAACTTTCTGTTTTTCCGCTCTGCCCTTTTCTCCGCATCCAGTATAGCATACGAAAACAGGAAAAACAAATCCCCCAACCGTATTTGTCTACAGTTGGGGGATTTGCGCGTTTCTGCTTTCCGCCCGCATCCGTCAGATCGTATAATCCATCTTTCCGCCGCTCGGCATCACGCCATGCGCCCGGACATTGTCCCAATCCAAATTCTGAATCCGGGAAAGCAGTCCCTCTAACGAATCGGACTCGACATGCGCCGTCTTGGTCCATCCGCCAGGTCCGGCATTCTCCGCCTTTGCTTCCTCGCGGCGCGCCTCGATGCGCTCTTCTTCTTTGCGCTGTTTGGCTTTTTTCTCCTCCGCCTTTGCCGCCTCTTTCTTGTCGGCTCTCGACTGCTCGATGCGTTCACGCTGCTTTGCGCCCGCCTCCTCCAAGTCCGCAAAGAAAGAGGTCTTTCCATCCTTGCCGACGGAAATGCCCATGCGGAGCACGTCGTCCGCCTTGTCGCCGAGCTGCTCTTTTGCCTCGTCCAGCTTTGCCGTCGCGTCGTCGATCATCGACATGTATTTCTCTTTGGTTTTATCATCCTTTGCCATTGCCTCTAACTCGTCGGCATGGATCAGCACGCTGTATTGCTTAATGCCGCGGGACAGGTACGCTGCCGCCTGCTCGTCATTGTCATAACGACCTGCCATGATGTCCATTTTGTCCCCGTACTTTTCCTGCAATTCCTTTAATACCTTCTTTGCGCCGGCGCTTAACTGCGTATCCTTTACCTTATCCGCCGCCGTTTCCTTTGTCACACCGCCGTTTTTCGTGCGCGCGTTCTGCTGTACGCCCCCGTAGAGACCCGCTTCGTAAGCGCTGTACCCGTTGATCTTATCCATCTTCCTCTTCGTTCTCCTTTCTCTCTGCAAATTCGGTCATTCTTCGAATCCGCCTCCCTGAGTTTGCCCGCGTGCCCGTCCGCTTCCGGCATTTCGATACCTGCCAGACAGGACATGCAGCTGAAATCCGTTTCAATATAGGAAAACACGCTGCTGCCTTTGATCGCCGTCCGTATCGGCGAAAGCATGTTCCGTTATAGAATATATCGGCATTTCCTGCCTGTTCCTTAACAGGCGGATCATGCTTTCACAACAACAAACGACGCTTCCACGTCATTCTGTCCGCGGAAGTGTCGCCGTGTCTCTCCGACAGCAACACCCCCCACTCTTTCTCCACAGTATCCTGCCCGCGGAAGCGTCGCCGTATCTCTCCGACAGCAACACCCCTCACTCTTTCTCCACAGTATCCTGCCCGCGGAAGCGTTCACCGTATCCCGCCGACAGCAGTACCCCTCACCTTTCCTCGACAGTATCCTGTCCGCGGAGACCTTCGCTCTCCGTCGTCTCTTCCATATAGTACATCCGTGACGCATAATCCGGAAAATGGCGCACGTCGCCGGAATATCCCGTCCCGCCGTAGCCCTGTTTTAGGGCGATCCCCGCATACATCAGCTCGCCGCCGCTCACGGTGTAGTCCTCTTTTTCCCCGTCCAGCTTCACAAAACGGTCGATCGCGTTGTGCAGCAGAGAGTCCCGTTTCACATGGATCGGCGCGACCGTATTCACGAGATCGCCGAACTCTTTGACATGGTAGCGGAATGTGCGGTTATAAAAATGATAGTTCTTTTTTTCATCCAGCCCTTTCATTTTCAACTCGGCGTAGACGTGATTCGGTCTTGTCATCGTCTGCACGATCATTCCCACGGCACGGCTTTTGTCCTTTGACACCACCGCCCATTTCGTCTCTCTGCCGTTTTCCAGACGGTAAAAATCACCCTCAAAAAAGACGTCGCGCCACTGCTTGTACAACGCGATCTCCTCCCGGATCTCCGCAAGCTCCTCTTTTGTCATTTCCGTCAGATTACACTCATAGCCGAGCAGACCGAACGCCGCCACGTGAAAGCGCGTCTCTAACGGCGTCACACGCAGCGTCTGATGATTCGGACAGCCGGAGACATGCGCCCCCAGCACCGACATCGGATACCCGTAACTGTATCCCTCCTGAATGGAAAGCCTGCTGACCGCATCCGTATTGTCAGACGCCCAGATCTGCGGCATGTAACAGAGCATTCCTAAGTCAAACCGATTTCCGCCCGACGCGCACGCTTCAAATAAAATATGCGGAAATTCCTGCGTCAGCGTACGCATGACCTCATACAGACCAAGCACATAGCGATGCGCAAATTCCCCTTGCCGCTGCGGCGGCAGCGCCGCGGAATACTGGTCGGAGAACACACGGTTCATATCCCATTTCACATAATTGACGCCCCGCACAGAAAAGACGGCGCGCATCTGTTCTATGATATAGTCCCGCACCTCGCTGCGCGTAAAATCCAAAAACATCTGGTGCCGGCCGAGCGCCTGCGTTCCCTCGCCCGGCGATGCAGTCACCCAATCAGGATGCGCGCGGTATAACTCACTGTCCTCATTCACCATCTCCGGCTCCACCCAGATGCCAAAATCCAGTCCCATTTCATGAATCTTATCCGCGATTCCCTGAAGCCCTCCCGGCAGCTTCTTTTCATTGACCTGCCAGTCGCCGAGCGAACACGTATCACTGTTGCGCTTTCCAAACCAGCCGTCATCCATTACGAACAACTCTGCGCCGACCTCTTTTGCGGTCTTTGCAAGTTTACATAAGTCTCTTTCCTTAAAATCAAAATACGCGCTTTCCCAACTGTTGATAAGGATCGGACGCGGCTTGTGCTGCCACGTCCCCCGCACAATATGCTCCCGGATAAACGCGTGCAGATTGCGGCTCATGCCGCCGAATCCTTCAAAGGAATACGTCATTGCCGCCTCGGGCGCCTCAAAGCATCCGCCCTGCGCAAGCGTCCAGGAAAAATCCGCCGGCTGGATGCCGCTTACAAACCGGCTCTTTTCATAGGCATTGACGTCCAGCGCCTCATAATGACTGCCGCTGTAAAGAAGATGAAAACCGAGCGCCTCCCCGGCATCCTCATTCGTCTGCGGATCGCTGAGCATCACAAAATTGTTTGCTCTGTTGCTCGTGACCCCGGCGCGCGTTTGGTTTACATAAGTTCCATTTTCCACGACCGTGTCAACGCGCCCCATTTCCCTTGCCCATGCGCCGTGGAATGTCGTCATGCGAAGTCCCGCTTTCTGCATGTCAAGCTGCAGGCTCATGAGCCGCCTGATCGTCAGCGGCTCCTGCAAATGACTGACAAGTCTTGCGCTGCGCGTGATGACGTCGCATTCCGGATAGACGCTGTACGTCAGCAGAAGCTCCACCGGATAATGGCGGTCGCGCATCGTGACCGTGAGCGTCTGTTCCGCGCCGCAGGCGGTCGGAAGTCCCTGTAAACAAAGACCCCCCTTCTCCACCTGCGCGCTTTCATAAATAAAATCCGTCGTCCGGTTTCCGTCCGGATAGATCAGCTCCACAAACGGCTCCCGCAAGTCTCCTTTTCCCAAGCCGGACATTTCCAGTTTCACATTTTCCAGACAAAGCTCCGGATATTCCGGCGCATACACGATCGCGTTTCCCGGTTCAAACGCCCGCTTTTCCCGAAACGCCTCCGCGTTCGTCACCTCGATGCGTCTGCCGTAATACAAATGCTCCAGCTGTCCGGACGGACATGCGCAGAAACAATAGGTCGTATGCGCCGTGTGCAGAATAAAAGTATTTTCTTCCTGAATAATCATCGTGCCGCCCTCCTGATCCTATCCGGCTTGCGCCGCGTTTTTTTTCTTTTTACCTGATAAGCAACTGCGAAACGCATTCGAAATTCTTCCGATACGTTTCGCAGCCGCCTATTTGTTCGACAGCACAGATGCAGATTTCCGTGCCATTTCCGTTCCCGCACTTTCTTTATGCCTGCTTCTTCGCCTCTAATTTCTTGGAGATTTCCGCAAGCTTCTCGTCGCTTAAAATGTATTTTTTCTTAAATACCAGCACGCCTGCGATCAGTACGACGATCGGCAGAAGCGTCATCGTCATGCGCAGACCGAGCACGGAATTCTGCGCCACCTGTACCACCGCGTTTTCATCGCTGCTGATATGGAACACGGTCAGGCAGACGGATGCGACCATCGCCGCAATCCCCGATGCCAGCTTCACAACGAACGTCTGCATGGAAAAGATCACGGACTCGTCGCGCCGGTCATTTTTTAACTCCCCGTAATCCACCGTATTGGCAAGGAATACTGTCGTCAGCACGTTTAAGATGCCGACCGCCGCAAAGATAAAGAAGCCCGGTACGAGCAGCACCCACACATTCTTCATGCTGGTGAAAGTAATGGAGAGCAGCACGGCGTAGCCGATAATCGCGCTGATAAAGCAGACATAAAAGATCTTCATCGTGCTGAACGCTTTCCGAAGCAGCGGGAAAAACAGCATCATGGAGAGAATCTGCACGCCGCCGCCAAACGTGTTGAAGATCGTATAGGAAACCTGCCACGACTCGCCGCCGATGTCATATTTGAAAAAGTAAATGACAAGGTTGGACGTCGTATACACGGCGATATTTACGAGCACGATTGTGATAACCGTCGTCATCGCCTGATCGTTCTGTAAGAGCGCCTTAAACATATCCTTTACGGATGCGGTCTGCATATCGACCGTTGATTTTTCTTTGATCTTCACGCAGGTAATCACAACAAACACAATAAAAATGATGGCGATAATCAGCGCAAAGTATTGAAAGCCGACGCGCTCAATCTCTGCATCGACCGCGCCTGTGCCGGCAAGTAATCTGCCCAGCGCAGGAACCGCAATCATGGTAATGATCGTGATGAGCGCGGAACCGACGCCCGCGCAGGAACGCGCCAGTGCGGAGAGGTTTTCACGCTCCTTGCCGCCCTCGGTAAACGCCGGGATCATGGACCAGTAAGGAATATCCATCATCGTATAGGTAACGCCCCACAAAATATAGAACACCGCCGCATAGGCGACAAGTCCGCTGCCGGAAAGCGCGGGCGGCGCCGCAAACATCAGATACAGAATGATGGCATTCGTCACCGTGCCGATCAACAGCCACGGACGGAATTTACCGAACCGCGTCTTGGTCTTTGCCACCAGCACGCCCATGATCGGATCGTTAAACGCGTCGAACACGCGCGCAACGAGCAGGATAATCCCCATCACCCATGCGCTCACACCCATAATGTCCTGATAGTAGTACAGAATGTAGCTGGCGGAAAGCATATACACCATATCTTTGCCTACCGCGCCCAATCCGTACGCTGCCTTTTCTCCAAAGCTTAATTTTTTGTTATTCATACGAATTTCCCCCTGTTTTGATTCTGTCTTTTTCTTTAACGCCGCGTTCGATTCCTTCTGCGCATTTTCCTGATGCTGCGCCTGATTCGTTCTGCATATCTTCCTAACGCCGCGTTCGATTCATTCTACGCATTTTCCTGATGCTGCGCCTGATTCGTTCTGCACGGTCATTTGCCGCCGCCTTTTCGTTTCATAGCAAGCTCCACGGCACGGTAGGCGCCGTCATAGAGCCCCGCGGTCTTGTTCCGGCAGATGCAGCCGCACATCTGGGTAAGAAGCGTTTCCTCCTGCAAAAACAGGCGCAGCATCTGGATCGTATGCGGAATATCGCTGCATTCCAGCGTGCCGTCCCCCATTTCCGCCGAGTGGATGGCGCCCCAGCGCTCATGCCCGCCCACGCGCTTGATGAAAAGCTTCGGAACCGGATAAAAACTTAATTCACTCGGTTTTGTCACAAGAACGTCGCAGCTTCTCATGAGCAGATTGGTGCAGTACACTGCCTCAAAAATGTTGGCGTGATAGAAGCCGTGAATGCCTTCCACGCTTCCGGTCAGCGCCTGCTCTGCAAACGCCTGCGTCTTTTCCCAATCGTCAAAATGCTCCGTCGAAAGCGCGCCCATTTCCGGAAGTTCTTTTTTTAATTCTTCCCACACGTTGCGGTAATCGCCCACGTTGACGTACAGCGCCGCCTTCTTCTCTTTGATCTTCGGGATCAGATACTTGATGATCGCGGAAAAGATTTCTTTTTGCGCGCCGGCCCCGCCGATCGTTAAAAGAAAACGCATCGGCTCCTTGTTCTTTTTCCTGCGGATGCGCGCGGCGCAGTCCTCCTCGATATTGCTCACCAGCTCATGATCAACATAATGTCCGGTGTAGACCAAGGAATCCTCCGGCATCGGATTGCATACTTTTTTCTTATTCATGCCGTTTAAGATCCGATAGCCAAGGTAGGACTGGTAGGTCTGGATCGTGTGCAGGCTGCCCTCCGATAAGTGGAGCGCCATCGGCCAGTTGTCGGGAATCGCATTGACGACATGCTTCATGCCCGCGTGGATCGCCGCCTGTGCCGGCCAGACATGCGTGGCGATGACCGGGATCTCCTTCGGCACATTCCGGTAAACCGGCGCCATCAGCTCCGCGTTTTTCTGATCGGAGGCATTGTAGGAAAGCTTGCGGAAGCCCTCGTAATTCATCGGCTCCCATACAAGTTTGTTAAACAGCTTGCTCTTTCCGGAAATTCTTGAGCCGAGGGAATACAGATCGTTCTGCGCGCTGATGCATTTCGTGCAGGTCGTCTGCCGATAGCTGTTTAAGTCCATCCAGTACGGCGTATAGCCCATGGATTTTGCGGCGGACGCCATCGCCATGGAAATGCGGTAATGCCCGAAGCCCATGCGGATGTTGCCGACGATCACACCCTTTTCCAAGTCGAAGGATTCTCCTCCTGCTGCCGCCGGGTCCGCTTTCGTGCCGGCCGCTGCGGTTTCGCCCGCTTTCATCCCGTCCGCTGCTCCCGCTTTATCCGCCGCTGCGGCTTTGCCGTCCCGCGTTTTCCCTTCCGGCAGGCGCACGTCGTAGACGCCGAGCAGATCGCCGATATGCTCATTCTTACGGATTTCCACCGGGTAATCTACCTGCGAATCATCCCCGAATTTTCTCGCATATTTCTGTTTCGACTTCACCGCCTTTCTGTACACACTGTTTTTCATTTCGTTGCCGAAGATCACTTTTGAACGCTCCATGTTTTCCCCTTCCTCCTTTTTCTACCGTCAAAGTTTTTGTAAGCCGAAAAAATACCTGCGGCCGTTCTTTCTTCATGTGAAACCCTTTTGTCAGCACGAAAGTCTCTCTTTTACCCGGACTGTGCCACAGATCCGGTGTTGCCGCTTTCACCTTTTGTCAGCGCGGAAGTCTTTCTTCTACCCGAAACGCGATCCGCACTTCCTCCGCGTGCTGTGTCGTAAGAACCAGTTCCGCCTCGCCGCACGCTCCCGTCGTCTTGACATAAGTGCCGCCCATGCCGCCCCGCAGACTGACGATATGCGGTCCAATGAGCTGAATCGGTCCTGTCGTATGAAGTGCCACGGGTTCCTGAAAATAAGGAAGCACATTTCCATATTCATCCACTGCCTGTATCCGTACCGCCGCCACATCATAGCTTACCGTTTCCCGCAAAGTCGTGTGATCCGTATCCACCCGAAGCGCCACTCTGCTCATTGTTTTTTTCACAACGGTCCCGACCACTTTTCCATCCTTAATCGCTTCAAAACGATACGCTGTCGCCGTGCCGCCCCAATCGCCGATATATTTGTTATAGAGCACGACCGCCTCCTGCGGTTTCATATGATAGCGGAGCATCAGCCACAGCGCCGCGCGCTTCGCCGCCATCGGCATGTGGGAAAGCCCGTTTCTTGCCGTCAGGTTCAATGCCTTCTTGATGAGCTCCGCCTGCGCGGGTGCAAACGCCTCGTTTTTGACGATCTGATTCCCGATAAAATCATCGAGTACGATCGGTCCGTGCGCCATATGCCGATATGCGGAATCTTTCTCTGTATATTCCTTGATAAAAATATCATTTTTATACATCCGGACGCTGTCCGCATTTGTAAAAAGATAAATATCGCCGCGGTTGCATCCCGGATGCTCGCCGATGTCCATGCTCGAACCGATCTCCAACACAGTCCGCGCATCGCCCTGCGAAGCGTATACTGCCGCCGCCAGCTTGGGATTGCGGTACATGTCCATCAGTCCGTGGTAGCAGATCCGATCCCCGCTCCCGAAATCTTTATGCGTGTTATAGTCAAACATGCACCATGCGAAACTGCCCGCAATCTCCTCGTTCGCCGCGACCGCCTCCAGCACGTTGGCATGGCGGAGCGCATGTTCCTGCCGATGTTCCTCGCAGTCAAACGCTTTCGTCGGAAACATATGCCCGTTGTATTCCGAAATGAGGTAGGCTTTCTCCACATCGGACGTCACATTCTTCTTCGGCTCGCATCCGGGCGTCTCCCCGTCATGCAGGAAGTCATTATAGGTATAGACATCTTCCAGCAGCGTGCTCTTTTTGTGTGCGCGGACGCCGCCGGTCGGACGGGAATCATCCAGCGCATGCGCCGCATCGTTTGTTTTTTGATAAAAAGCGTCGTCGTCCTGCGACTCGTTAATGCGCACGCCCCAAAGAATCACGGACGGATGATTGCGGTTCTGCAATACCATTTCACGGGTGTTTTCCACCGCGATCTCTTTCCATGACGCGTCGCCGATGTGCTGCCAGCCCGGTATTTCCGTAAACACCAGCAGTCCGATCTCGTCACAGCAGTCCAAAAAATAATGCGACTGCGGATAGTGGGAAGTGCGGACCGCGTTACATGCCAGTTCTTCTTTAATCAATATGGCGTCCCGCCTCTGCATGGACTGCGGCATCGCATAGCCCACATAAGGAAAGCACTGGTGCCGGTTCACGCCGCGCAGTTTTATTTTTTCTCCGTTTAGGTAAAAGCCGTCTTTCCGAAAGTCCACACTGCGCACACCAAAGCGTGTCACATGACGTTCCTCACTGCCGGACAGATACGTTTCCATCACATAGAGAACCGGGTTGTCCGGCTCCCAAAGGGACAACGCGGCGGAATCTGTCTTATCATCCTGCGGCATCCGATCGCCCTGCGCCGCCTGCACGGATGCGGTGGAATCCTCCCGCGCCGCACGCGTTATCTGTGCGAGCGGCAGCGTGTATTCGACCGTAAACTGCGCGCGATCCGTCTTGTGCTCCCACTCACCGAGCACGCTTCCGTCCGTTGTCAGCAGTCTCTGATGCACGACATAGGAGGCTGTTTTCTCCGCGCCGTGCACGTCCGCCGGGACATCCAATGTGATACTGCTGCGCACTGTCACCTGCTCCGTACCCTTTCGTGCATCCGGCGTGCGCACAAATACATCTTTTACATATTCCGCATCCTGCACCGTGAGCCACACGTCGCGGTACAGTCCGCCGTAAGTCATATAATCAACCACATATCCGAACGGCGGCTGATTGAGACTTTCCCTGCTGTCTAAGTCCACAACAAGCCTGTTTTCTCCCGGTCTGACTGCCTCCGTCACCTCCACCGTAAACGCCGTGTACCCGTTTTCATGAACGGCAAGCTTTGTTCCGTTCACATAGACCACAGCACGGTGCGCGGCGCCCTCGAAGGTCAGAAAAATCCGTTTCCCGCTCCATGTCTCCCGCACGGTAAACGTTCTGCGGTAGCCGCAATGCTTTTGATAGCACGACTCGTCAAAATAATCATAGGGCGTCTCCGTGACCGTGTGCGGCAGGCGTACCCGCTTCGCCTCTCCCGCAAACGAAAGAAATTCCTCCGTGAAGCTGTCCACATATTCCCAATCTTCATTCAGATATTCCCGCATCCTGTCCCGCTCCTTTTCCTGCATCCCGTTCATGCCGCGGATTCCGGTCATTCCTTTGCTCCCTGCATCCTGTTCATGCCACGGATTCCGGTCATTCCCTCGTTTGCTCCTGCATCCTGTTCATATCCGCGGATTCCGGTCATTCCTTTGCTCCCTGCATCCCGTTCATGCTGCGGATTCCGGTCATTCCTTTGCTCCCTGTATTCCGTTCATGCCGCGGATTCCAGTCATGCCGGCTTTGCGGCGATCCCGCGCATGATGATGTCCATCATTTCGTCAAGCGCCTGCGCATAGCTGACTGTTTCTCCCGCCAGCACATCCCTTGAAAAAAACTGGCTGATCGTCCCCTCGATCATTGCTTTTAAGACCGGAATGGAAATCTTGCGGATCTCCCCCGCCTCCATCCCTTCCTTTAACAATGCGATCGTCGGTTCCCAATCGCTTTCCAGGCGTTTCTGAATCTGTCTGTATACTTTCGGATACTTCTGCTCCATCAGCGCGATCTGCTTGACATTTAAGTTCTCATACCGCCCCGGAAGAACGATCATGATCTTGCGCACCTTTTCGACGATGGAAAGAGAGGAATCCTCCAATACTTTCCGCTCTTCCTCCTTGATTTTCGAAAAGGTATGCGTTACCATCTCGTCAAACAGCGTATCTTTATCCTGAAAAATCTCATACAGTGTCTTTTTGCTCATGCCGACATGCCTTGCAATGTCGTCCATCGTAAATTTGATGCCCTTATCCTGAAATTCTTCCAGAACGGCATTCATGACTTCTTCTTTTATTTCTTTGATCCTGTCTGCATCCATTGCTTCTCTCCCATTTTCCTGTGCCAGTTATTCCGTCCGTCTGCGTGGGAACGTTTTTCCTGTATGCAGAAAACTCGGAAACTTATTTAAGTTTTTTGGTTTCCTATAGAATAACAAATTTTTCCAGCCGCGTCTATTCATAAAGCACACAAAAAAGGCAGTACGTTTTTGTGCGTACTGCCTAAATGTAGACCTGTCTCTGATTTTATAACCTTTTTACCTATGGGCGCAAATCATGTCGATTTCATCCCACAATTCAGCCTCGTCCAAAATCCGTCTATGTTCCACGTCATCTAATGCATCATCCAGCCTTAACAATAAATTATTCATGGCGTTTCCCATTCTCTCCGAATCTTCTTTTGTTTTCTCCTCATTTTTTCTCGATCAACGCCCGCAGATACTCATACATCCTCCCGACGCTTGCGATATGCATCCGTTCGGAGGTCGTGTGAATATCGCTCAAATCCGGTCCGAACGACACGCAGTCTAAGCCGGGCAGTTTTGCCGAGAGCAGCCCGCATTCCAATCCTGCGTGAATGATCTCCACTTTCGGCTCTTTGCCGAACATCGCGCGGTATTGTGCGATCATCTTTTCACGCAGCGGCGAGTCCTTGCGGTATTCCCATGCCGGATAGTCCCCATGACAGGACACCGTACCGCCTGCCAGCGCCGACAATGCCGTCAGTTTTTCCCGAAGCGCCTCTTTCGCGGACGCGATGGAGCTTCTGATCGAATGATCCGTTTCCAGTCCGTTTTCCGTCAGGCGGACGATCCCCATGTTCAGGCTCGTCTCGACTAAACCCCTGATGTCCGTGCTCATCGTCTGTACGCCGTCCGGCACGGACGCAAGAAAGCGCGCGACGATCTTCGTGGAAGACTCATCCAGCGCGTCATAGACGGATTCCGCATCCGGCTCCCGCATACTTCTCCCGCCATAATTTGACGCGTAATCTTCCGCACCGTGCCCCATTACGCCATTTTCCATTCCGAACGTCAGGCTGACCTGCACGCCCGCGTCCCGATTCACATATTCTTTTTGCAATGTCCGCCCATATTCCGCCGCCGCAGATACCAGCGCTTCCTTCTCGTTCGCCGCAATGACGAACGCCGCCTCCGCCTGCACGGGAATCGCATTATCCTTTGTCCCGCCCGAGCAGGAAACAAGCGCGTACGGCATTTTGTCAGATAACCCGTTCAAAAACCGTCCCATCAGGCAGTTGGCATTGCCGCGCTGTTTGTCGATTTCCGCGCCGGAATGTCCGCCCAGCAGACCGTGGATGCGCACCGCAGCAAGGATACCGCTGTGCTGTGCTCTTTTGACCGGAACGACGCTGTGGACGCGCACGCCGCCTGCACAGCCGACCGTGAGAATTCCCTCCGCTTCCGAGTCGATATTGATGAGCTGTCTGCCTTTCAGCATGGAAAGGTCGATCGCCGCCGCGCCGTTCATGCCGACCTCCTCATCCGTCGTAAACACGGCTTCCAGCCGCGGATGGGAAAGCGTTTCATCCTCCAAAAGCGCCAGCGCATAGGCGACCGCAATGCCGTCGTCCCCGCCGAGGCTCGTTCCTTTGGCATAAATCGTATCTCCGTCAACAACAAGCCTTAATGCGTCGCGCTCCAGATCGATGCCGCAGTCCGCATCCTTGACCGCGACCATATCCATATGCCCCTGCAAAACGACCGGCTCCGCCTCCTCATAGCCCGCGGACGCCTCCTTGATGATGATGACGTTGTTTGCCTGATCCTGCACTGAAAAAAGACCATGCTCTTTTGCAAAGGAAACCAGATAGTCACTGACTGCCTTCTCATTTCCCGAGCCGCGCGGAATGCGGGTAAGCTCCTCAAAATAATCAAATACGCGCTGCGGGGTAAGCCCTGTCAAAACGCCCATGTGCGATCCTCCTTAACCAAAAATGATTTCTTCCTTATCAACGGAACTGCTTTCAAAAAACATTGTTAGGGACTAAAACAACTCCCTAACAATGATCTCCGCGCATTCATCGGCACTGTGCAGACTGGTATCTACGCGCAGCCGATACGCGATATTTTTTGCCATCAATTCCTGTTGTTCCTCCGATTGGCTTTCGTACCGGTCGCCGCGCATCACATTTCTTTCTCTGCATAGTTCCGGCGGGCAATATACCTCAACCACGTCAAGCGGATTCTCTTTCAGTATTTCCATTAACTGCCGGTAATGCGGCGCAATTTCCTCTCTTTCCACCAGTATTCCGTCAATCAGAACATGTTTGCCCATATCGGAATAAAGTTTTGCGGTGTGGTACATCATAATGATGACTTCGCTCAGATATTTCCAATAGTTCTCACGCAGATACTTCTCGCCGACCATTTCCTGAAACAGATCATTCGCCACGACATAAAAGAAGACATCATCACGCTCCTGAAGCGCTTCGACGATGGAGGTTTTCCCTGCGCTTGTTACGCCGTTCAAAAAAATAATGCGTCCCTTATCCACTCTGTCACCCCCAAAGAATTACGACCGATAATCCCCATTGATCTTTACATAATCATAGGTCAGATCGCAGCCCCATGCCGTCGCCTGCGCATCGCCCTGATGGAGATTGACATGAATAAAAATCTCATCCTCCTCCAGAAGCTTTGCCGCCTCCTCCTCGGAAAACGGCAGGATCACAGCATTGCCGCGGCACACCGCGATCTTTCCTGCCGCGGATTCCACATCCACATCCATCCGCTCAATCTCAAAATCCGCTCCGGCATAGCCGATCGCGCACAACACCCTGCCCCAATTGGCATCCCTGCCGAACACCATACATTTCACAAGCGGCGAACGGATCACGCTCTTAGCGACCGTGACCGCCGTATCCTGATCGGGTGCTTCCGTGACCGTACAGGTGAGCAGTCTCGTCGCGCCCTCGCCGTCCTTGGCAAGCATTCTTGTCAGACTCCGCATGACAAGATACAACGCATGTTTGAAGCACGCATATGCTTCGTTTTCCGAATCAATGACCGGATTGCCCGCCAAACCGTTTGCCATGACGCACACCATATCGTTTGTGGACGTATCCCCGTCAACGCTCAAACAGTTATAGGTAATCTTGACGATCTCGTTAAGCGCCTTTTGCAGCATCGGCCGGGATACCGCCGCATCGGTCGTGATAAAATTGAGCGTTGTCGCCATGTTGGGATGGATCATGCCGCTGCCCTTTGCCATACCGCCAAGACGGCAGGGCACGCCGTCGATCGTAAACTCCACCGCAAATTCTTTTTCCACCGTATCGGTCGTCATGATCGCGTTCATGGCGCTTCCGTGTCCGTCACGACAAAGCCCTTCCGCCAGTTCTTTCACATGCGCCGCGATTGGCTCGATCGGCAGAACCTGACCGATGACGCCGGTGGAAGCCACGACGACCTCCTCCGGTCTTATGCCGAGCGCCGACGCCGCCAGCCCGCACATCCGCTGTGCCTTCTCTTCTCCGTCCGCATTACAGGTGTTGGCATTTTTGCTGTTGGCAATGACTGCCTGCGCCATGCCGCCCGACTTTTCCAGGTTTCTCTTTGTCACAACGATCGGCGCGCCTTTTACTTTATTCGTCGTATAGACCGCCGCCGTCGCACAGGGACGCTCGCTGTAGATCATCGCCAGATCATTTTTATTCTTATCCGGAACAAGCCCGCAATGACAGCCGTTTGCCGTAAACCCCTCCGCGGCGCACACGCCGCCCTCCACATAAATGTAACCGCTCTCATTCTCCAGCTCTTTGCTTTTCTCACTCTTCTGCATGGTTTTGTCCGTGCTCCTTTCTCCGTCCTGTGAAACTCAGACGCTCGCTCCATTGCACAACCGATATTGTGTGTTTCGCAATCGCCTATTCTATAAATCTATCATGCTACACGCTATTATAAAACACTTCTCTCAAAATTACCACTTCCATTTTTGCTCGCCGCAAAGCATTTCCTGCGCTGCTGTCCGTGCAGGCACGGCGGCAGCTCCGGAAACATTTCGCCTCTTAAGTTTGTCGCGCAAAAAACTCCTTTCTCGGAATTGAGTACCCGTAAAAAATAGGTTATAATAACGTTAGCAATCGGGACTTGCAGGGGAGATACAAATATGGCAAAAAAATATTATGAAGCCTATGATGACAGATATAAAATCGCTCATGCGAAGGGAATAAGCTGGTCAAGTGACCGGAGTTCTCCCATTGTATTAAATACGATAGAAAAATACAGGCTGGGTCAAAAGCATCCCATTCTTGAGATTGGCTGCGGTGAAGGGAGAGATGCAAAAGCTCTATTGGATAACGGATATAAACTTCTTGCTACGGATATATCTGAAGAAGCTATCGCTTATTGCCAAAAAAAGATGCCTTCCTATAAAAACAGTTTTGAAGTTTTGGACTGTATCAATGATCATTATGAAGGGCAATATGATTTCATCTACGCTATCGCCGTTATTCATATGCTTGTATTAGATGATGACAGAAATGCTTTCTACCGTTTTTTTTATGAGCATCTGACAGAAAACGGAATTGCATTGATCTGTACGATGGGGGATGGGGAAGAAGAATCGCAAAGTGATATTAACGATGCATTTCAGCTTTTTGAAAGGAACTATGAATCGGGTAAAATAACGGTGACCGGGACATCCTGTAGAAAAGTGTCTTTTACAACTTTTGAGAAGGAGATCACTTCAAATCATTTAGAAATAGTAGAAAAAGGCATTACATCCGCGTTGCCGGATTTTAATTCGCTCATGTTTGCCATCGTAAAGAAAAAGATGTCTGTTTAACCATATTCGTCCGGCTTCTTTCTCGCAAGCCATCCCCTGAAAATCCCGCCCTGAAAAGCAGAAATAACGGTGAAAAAGATGTCTGCAAAAATAATGAACACAAACGACGGCACCATGATACGGGTATACTTTTTGCCGAAAAATTTTCCTTTGTTCATGGCAGCGCCCATTCGTATGGTATCAAAAAGCACACCCAGATTCAAAAAAATAAGGACAAGCGCCTGTTCCGCAAAATTCCGAAACGCGCTGACAGGCAGAAAATTACCGTTCTGAATCCCGTTTAACAGAATATTCAAAAATAATAATCCGACTTGTATCACAAATACAAGACGGGTAACATTCAACATTACGCCGCCGCCGATTCCGATTCCGCCGCCCCATTCCAAATTGCTTCTCGCGCAGAAATTCTGAAACACCCGCAGGAGCGGTTCGCTTTGTTTTCCCTCGATAAAGCCGTTGTTTGATATGCTGTAAACGTGCAGATGAATACTGTTTTCCCGGCAGAACCGCTCCATTTCCTCCAAAAACGAAAGGACATGGGACGGCACGCTGTCCACATATAACGGGAGACAAAATACGACCGTATCCGCATCCGGCAATTCGTTTAAGATCCGTTGATAGTCGCTTTGATTGCGCAGCTTTTCCGTTACTTTTTTCCCTTTTACGAAGAAACGCTGCAATCCCAGAAAATAAGCGGATGCGCAGAATCTTTTTTTCGGACTGCAATTGATGAATACTGTTTTCACACGAAATCCTCCAGTTCGGAAACATCATTTAAGAAAATCACTTCGGACTTTTCATATCCGTTATTGATCGCATTTCTTTGTGCCATATAGGTAAAGGTTTCCTTTTCCTGCTCCGTAATGTCACCGTGCACGATCACCTTGAATAAACCGTGCTTCCCATAACGCAGGGTATGGTGCATCTGCTTTCCGCGATAAGTACTGAGCGGCGTTGAAATGCCAATGCTCCGATCAAGAACATTTTTGACCGCAGGGCTGTATGTACCGTATCGGTTTTCCGTAATAATGACAAATTCATCCGCCTGTCCGACCACACGGGCGGTCTGCCGCAGACGATCTTTCATAAAACATTCCGCCGGATGCTTCGTCCAACAGCCAAAACACCCCTGACAGGGAGCGTATTTCCCGTCTGCGTGAATGACCTCATCACATTTTGCGCGAAACGTTTCGGTATACTTCCCGTCAAGATCGTGTAACACTACTTTCATACAATTTCTTCCTCGCCTTTCGGTTCTTTTTTGATGATCCATAACGTGTACCCCGCAAGCACAACGCATAAGATACCGGCAGAGATCATCTGAAACGTCTGCGAACCCTCCGCGCCGAAAATGCCCAGCGAATTATTGACGCCGTGTGTAACGATACAGGGCAGCAGGCTCTTTCCCTTATAAAAAATAATGGTGAAGCAAAAGCCGACTATGACCGCAAAGATCACTTGTACAATCGTATCGAACGTCGCCTGTCCGTTCAGCAGATTCACAATATGACCGATGCCGAAAGTAACGCTTGAAATGATGATCGCACGCCTGACGCTGCTTTTGCAGATTGCCTTAAAAAGAAATCCCCTGAAAATCAGTTCTTCGAGAAAGCCTACGCCGAGCATGCTCACAACGTACAGCGCACATTCGAGCGGCGTCACAGCCACTGCAATTCCTCCCCACAGACGCGAGGACACCATGATAACAAGCGGGATAAAAAATAAGTAATTTTTCAGGTTTCCCTTAAACGTACATAAGCCGTATTTTTGCATGAAACCGTTCTTTTTGATCCATACGAAAAGAATTGCCGATAACATGACACATAAGAGGGCGGTAACTGATTTATAAACGCCCAAGGACTCCGAAACGTCGTCCGCCGCGCTGAGCGCAATGACGTAGACGATGATCCATAATACGGCAAACCATATTTCGCTTTTTTCATACAATTTTTTCATTTCGTTAACCATGCCTTTCCCATAACCTGTAAACTTTGTGCCGCAGACGCAAATTTGCAAAACGAACAAGCCCGTCCGTATAAAAATTTATTTTTCACACTGTTTCCTTCTCTTTTTCCGCAAGAACCGCTCCCCGATATGTCCGTTCAAGGTCGGCGGCGACAATTTTTTCATCGTACTCCAGCGAATTGTTGGCGATGATACTGGCATATCCATGCGCAAACATCGCGAGCGTCACAAAAACTTCTTTTGTCTGTTCGAGGTTCATTCCCATCGCTTCCTGCAGGGCAGAAATAACCGGATAAAGTTCCTCTGAATTTACCATTTCAGGCAGACTGCTTTCTACATATCCCGATTGGAAAAGGAAGCGGAACAAATGCGGTTCTTCCACGGCAAAGCGGATATAATTTAACCCGATCCCGAGCATCACCTTTTCCTGCGGCTCCGCAATCCGCATCAAATATGCCGTGTGATACTGATCCGCTTTTTGATAAGCCGCTTTTTTTAACTCATCTATCGTGGCAAAATGATACATGACGGGCTGTGTGGAGCAGTTCAGTTTTTTTGATACTGTCCTTGCATTGATATGTTCCGCCCCCGCTTTACGGGCAACCTCGAATGCGGCGTCTATCACCATATCTTTCGTTATCCTTGCTTTTGGCGGCATCCTCTTTCCCTTCTATTTTTATGATCCTTGTTATATAACATGCATTATATAACATCCTGCATGACATGTCAATCTGAATTTTCACGTATTTCCAAATTTCGTAAATTTCCAATTTCCGCCCATCCATAAGCAGACGTGAAATGCTTCGCATTCCACGCTCGCGCCCGCCGCCACGAAACATTTCCGGAGCCGCTGCCGTGCCGGCACGGCAGCGGCTTCGGAAACACTTTGTTTCTTAATCTCTTATCTCGCAAAGAAAAAGCGCCGGGGCTTGCTACGCCATACCCCGACGCATATTACAGATTTCTTGGAGCGGATCTTGCGCCGTTTCCGACTGCGGCCGCACATATCGGTCCGACGACTTCACTCACACCTTCGCAAACGCCTGCCCTCGCAGCGAACAGACGCGCCGTGCGGCCCGTCCTTACACCTTCGCGAACGCCTGCTCCATATCCGCGATCAGATCGTCGATGTGCTCCGTGCCGATAGAGAGGCGGATCGTGCTTGGATGGATATTCTGCTCTTCTAACTCCTGCTCAGAAAGCTGGGCGTGCGTCGTTGTCGCCGGATGAATGACAAGGCTCTTGACGTCCGCAACATTCGCGAGCAGGGAAAAAATTTTCAGATTGTCGATGAAGCGGTGCGCTTCCTCTTTTCCGCCCTGAATATCAAACGTAAAGACGGACGCGCCGCCGTTCGGAAAATACCGCTCATACAACGCATGGTCGGGATGATCCGAAATAGACGGATGATTGACATACGCCACCTTGGGATGCTGACGTAAATAGGTCACAATCTTTTTGGTGTTCTCCGCATGACGCTCTAACCGAAGCGAAAGTGTCTCAACGCCCTGTAACAAAAGAAATGCGTTAAACGGAGAGATCGCCGCTCCCATATCGCGGAGCAGGATCGCACGCACATAGGTCGCAAATGCCGCCTCTCCCGCCGCCTCCACAAAAGAAACGCCGTGATAGCTTGCGTTCGGCTCCGCGATTGCCGCATAGTTTCCGCCTGCACGCCAGTCAAATTTACCGGAATCCACGATGATCCCACCCAGCGACGTGCCATGTCCGCCGATGAATTTCGTTGCGGAATGCACGACAATGTCTGCGCCATGTTCGATCGGACGCACGAAAAACGGCGTGCCAAACGTATTGTCGATCACAACGGGCAGTCCGTGTCTGTGCGCGATCTTAGCGATCGCATCCATATCCGGAATATCGCTGTTCGGATTTCCGAGCGTCTCTAAATAAACCGCTTTCGTATTCTCCCTGATCGCCGCCTCGACCTCGTTTACGTCATGCACATTCACAAACGTTGTCTCGATGCCATACTGCGGCAGCGTATGGGCGAGCAGATTATAGGTGCCGCCATAGATCGTTTTCTGCGCTACGATATGATCCCCTGCCTGTGCAAGCGCCTGAATGGTATAGGTAACCGCCGCCGCGCCGCTCGCGAGCGCAAGCGCCGCCACGCCGCCCTCCAACGCCGCGATTCTTTTTTCCAAGACCTCCTGCGTGGAATTTGTCAGCCGCCCGTAGATATTGCCGGCGTCCGCCAATCCAAAGCGCGCTTCCGCGTGCGCCGAATCATGAAACACATAGGATGTTGTCTGATAGATCGGCACCGCTCTCGCATCCGTCGCCGGGTCCGGCTGTTCCTGCCCGACATGTAACTGCATCGTCTCAAATCTGTATTGTTCTTTATCCATTGTACGTCTCCTTCCCAAAATCGTGCGGAATCTCCTATAAGAATTCGGGTTTCAAAAAAACGGCAGAGCCGAACACGCCGGCCAGCCGTTTTTACATACTCCGCTTCTATTATCCGAGATTTGCTTTTGCAAGTTCTGCAAGGGAGGCAAAGCCCTTTGCATCATTCACTGCCAGTTCGGAAAGCATCTTGCGGTTCATATCAACACCCGCATTCTTTAAGCCATACATAAATTTGCTGTAAGAAATGCCGTTCATTCTTGCCGCCGCGTTGATACGTGCGATCCACAGACGTCTGAACTGACGCTTTCTCTGCTTACGTCCTTCATAAGAAGTTGCCAAAGCTCTCATGACAGACTGCTTTGCAACGCGATACTGCTTGGAACGTGCGCCCCGGTATCCCTTTGCAAGCTTTAATACTTTATTATGTTTTCTTCTGGCGTTCATGCCGCCTTTAATTCTTGCCATGTTCTTCTTCCTCCTTATGACTTATAAATACGGTAAGATCTTCTTCATATTCTTTACGTTAGTAGCATCGGTCACAGCAGGTTTTCTCAAGTTCCTCTTGGTCTTAGAAGATTTCTTCGTCAGAATATGCTGTTTGTAAGCCTTGCTTCTTTTTAATTTTCCGGTTCCCGTCTGCTTAAACCGCTTTGCAGCCGCCTTTTTGGTTTTCATTTTTGGCATATTGATTTTCCTCCTATTTGTCTTACTCTATTTTAACCTTACACGATAATTAGCGCTTCTCAGTTAAAAACATTGCCATGGACCGGCCTTCTACCTTTGCCGGCTTGTCTACGACCGCAATATCCGAAAGACTCTCTGCAAAGTCATCCAAAATATGCTTGCTCGTATTCATGTGGGCCATTTCGCGCCCGCGGAAACGCAGCGTTACCTTTACCTTATTGCCCTTTTCCAGAAACTTCCTCGCCGCGTTCACTTTTGTGTTCAAGTCATTCGTGTCGATATTCGGAGACAGTCTGATCTCCTTGATCTCAACAATCTTCTGTTTCTTTCTGGCTTCCTTTTCCTTCCGTGCCAGTTCATAACGGTACTTTCCATAATCAACGATCTTACAAACAGGCGGTTTCGCCGTGGGCGCGATCTTCACAAGGTCAAGCTCCGCTTCTTCCGCAAGCCTCAGCGCCTCTCTCGACGGCATGATACCGAGCTGCTCGCCGTTTACACCAATGACTCGTACTTCTTTGTCCCTAATCTGTTCGTTAATAAATAGTTCGCTAATAGTTTTTCCCTCCATCATAAGAAACAGTTTTTTTGTGACAGTTTTCCGCCTGTCTTTGCTCCTTAGGCTTATCGCACAAAAAAGGCGGATCGCATCGCCATCCACCCAAAATCATTCATCTTCCATGCAACAGGCGGTTTCCGGAAAATGACGCTTCCGCCTGATGCCCGCGCTGCGGATTTTTTGCGCGCTGCCATGTCTGTAAAGCCGCCGCGCATCTGTCCTCCATGCGGGAAAAATAGGAACGCCTGTTAAGCACATGCCACAGGGTGAGAGCGGATAACTCTGCTTGCTGTTATGTGAGCTTCCTCACACAATTAGATACTTTAGCATATCCGGCATATGCTGTCAAGCGCTATTTTGCAAAATTCTATGCGCAGAACTTCTATGCACCTATTTTGCAAAAGCTCTATGCGCAGACAGAATCCTCCCTATACCAGCTTCTGCTCCTCGATCAGCTCCAGCATGAGTTTCACGATGTCGGGCTCCAGCCGTGTCCCGGACACCCGCTTGAGCTCCTCTATGATCTCCTCCATCGGCATTTTTTTCCGGTAAGGTCTCGTGGAATTCATGGCGTCAAACGTGTCCGCAACCGCAACGATCCGGGCAATGAACGGAATCTCATCCCGTTTACAGCCGTTCGGATACCCCGTTCCGTCCAGGCTTTCGTGGTGGAATCCCGCGCCGAGCGCCATATCGGGATAGCTGTGAATCTCCTGCAAAATATCATAGCCGTCCTGCGCATGGCGCTTCATGACTTCATACTCCTCATCCGTCAGCGGCATCGGCTTGTTCAGAATTTCGTCCGGCACGGCGATCTTCCCAATATCATGCAGCAGCGCGATATGATGAATCCGCTCTACCTCCTCCTCGCTGTATCCCATTTTCTGTGCAAGCAGCTTCGAATACTCCGCCACTCTGGAGGAATGTCCGTTTGTGTATTTATCCTTAATATCAATCGCTTTTGCAAACGCCGCAATGACCTCGTTCATAAATCTGCGGTTCTGTTCCTCCCGCTCCTTGTAGGCTGTCACCCTGCGGCGCATGACAGAAAGAACAATAAACGCTGCCAGAAGCAAAAGCAGGAAAACCAAAAACAGGCGGAACGCCAGATATTCCGTCAGCTTCTTCTCTTTGATGAGCGTCACGGAAATCTCATTGACAACTTCCCCGCTCCCGCTGTCGATCACCGACATGACAAAGGTGTATTCTTTTCCCGCAAGATTTGTGTAACTGATCGGTGAAAACTGCGACCGGGAAAGCGTCACCTCCTCATCGGAAAAGCCTTTGAGCTGATAGCGGATGAGCGGATCGTTTAAGGTATAAGTCAGCGCGTAACCGTAAATCGTCACACGCGTACAGTCGCGCGGAATCGTCAGCGTGTCGCCCTCTCGAAAATAAACCGTCTCCTCGTCCATTTTGACAAACGGGACCGCAAGCTTCACATCACTGCTGTTCGTACCCGTATCGTTGATGCAAATGCGCATGACCGACTCCGAACCTGCAATATAAAGCGTCCCGTCCGGCGTGATATGGCTTCTTGCATTCGCCGTCGCACTGCAATGCATACCGCTGTCCGAATTATAAAAAGCATATTCCTGCACGTCATCATCGGCAAGCGCCTTCCCCGAAACACTGTAAAGTCCGTTACTGCTCACAACCCAGATACGGTCTCCCTCACCGAAAAACACGTCAAAGTTATTGGAATAGGGGAATGAGGTGATGACTCTGATCTGCTCCTCCTCCATATAGGCAAGCGAGTTTCCCGTCACGATCCAGTATCCGTCCCTTGCGGGATCTTTTTTCATCATCAGGATTACCTCGGAATACAACCCGTCCCTGTCCGTCAGGTTCCGTATGCCATCCTGTGAAATGACATAGATCCCGTTTCCGTCGCTGCCCGCATAGAGCGCGCCATCCGGCGCCTCACAGAGCGAGAGGATCTCCGTATTGCTGATGCCGTCGCCGCTCCCGTAACTCTGTACGATCTCTCCGCCGCGCAGGATATTGACGCCGCCGCTCGTCGCCACCGCAATATCCCCGTTTCCCAATTCCAGCATCGTCCGCACACGGTTTGAATTTAATCCGTTCTCCTCCCGATAGCTCACAATGCTGCCATCCGGGCGCAGACAGACAAGCCCCCGGTCGCTGAACGTACAAAGCCACAAATTTCCTTGCGAATCCGCCTTGATGCAGCGGATCCTTATTTTTTCCATGAGCGCGGTCAGCTCATCCTCCACCCGCTGATATTCCCCGTCAAGGATCACAAGTCCGCTGTCGGTGCCGACGTAAAGCTTTTCCCGATACAGGCAGGTCGAATTGATGACCATTTTCCCTAAATCCGCCTGCTCGCTGATATTCGTAAAACGATTTTTTACGATCTTCATCACGCCCTGCCTGGAGGATACGAACCACAGGTTTCCCTCCCGGTCCGTGATCATGCCGTCCACCGAATTGTCCAGCGGCAGACCGCCGACCTCTCGGTAACAGTCCTGCTCATCGACATAACCGATCCCGTTATCGGCGCAGATCCAAAGCCTATTGCCCCACAGCCCCATATGATTGATATTGATGCGGGGCGATACCATGATCTTTTCATATTGGCGGACGTCTCCCGTTAAGTCCGTCCGGACGATATAGTCCTCCTCCGTTCCAAGATAGACGACGCCTGTCCGGTCCTCCACCGGCGTCACCGAGATCGGCACGTCATAGGGCAGCTCCGCCCCCTCGAAAAATAAGGAAACGGAAAGTCCGTCAAGCAAAAACACATCCCCGTCAAGCGTCACGCCGTAGATCATCCCCTGCGCGTCCCCGCTTAAGTCACAGACATACTGTCCGTTGATCCTCTCGTCATCGATCAGGTGCAGTTCTCCTGCATCGTCTATGTAGGCGAGTCCCTGCGTCGTCGCTAAAATGATGTTGCCGTCCCGATCCTGTGTGATCCGTCTGACCGAATCCGAAAGCAGTCCCTCCTCTTTTCCCCAAAAAGTAAATTCGCCGTATTCATAGAGCGCAACACCCCGGTCATTTGTGCCGATCCAGAGACGCCCCTGCGCATCCACATAGAGGGATACGACGCTGGTAAGCCCCGTCGTCGCGTCAAAACGGTAAAATTCGTCCCCGTCATACCGCACAAGTCCGCTGTAGCCGCCGATCCAGATAAATCCGTCCGGCGACTGCACGATCGCGTTCGCCTCGGACGTCGGGAGCCCGCTGCTATTGTCATAGAGCACGGCGAGATAACCGCCGTCCTCCCCGTATATATCCGTTTTCTCCGCATTCGCCTTCGATCCGCACCACAGAAAAACCGCCATCATCACCATGGACAGAAACGCGCCGCCATATTTCTTCCGGTACCCGTGTACTCTGTTTCTTTTCATAGGCATTCATCCAATCTTTTGTTCAGCTCTCCTTCACAACAAAAGGTCCTTTTTTCTTTTTTTCTTCATATAAAAGATCATCCGCCTGCTCTAACAGTTCTTTCAGCGAAAGTTTCCCCGTGATGCGCCGCTCCATGATGCCGAGGGACGCCATGACCGGATACCGCTTGCCTGCCCTGTCATTGACTTCATCCAGATATGCCCGCATACGCGCACGAATCTCCTCCGCCGCTTCCCCCTCCTCGAGCACGAGCAGCCCCGCAAATTCATCGCCGCCGATCCTTCCGACGACGCCGTGGCTCCCGAGCGCGGACTCCAGCGCCGCCGCGCAGTTTTTCAGGGCGAAATCGCCGTCCTCATGACCGAATCTGTCGTTGATCTGCTTTAGGTAATTGAGGTCGGCATAGACGGCAGCCACCCGCTTTCCGAGCGCCTCTTTCTGTGAGAGCAGCTTGCCCGCCTTTCCGAAAAAGCCCCTGCGGTTACAGATTCCCGTCAGCTCATCTTTATTGGAGATCACATCGAGCATCAGATTTTCCTGCTCCAATTTGCGCAGCATATCCTCTTTTTCCACGAGCAGCTCCTCCTGTACGGAAAGCAGCTCTTTCATCTTGACCGCAATGCTGACCTGATAACACAACGCTTCCAAATAGTGCAGATGTTCGTACGGCAGGTCGCACATCATCACGCCGTACTGCTGTTCACGCGAATAAATGTCAATCAGAATATAGGTCCGCCGCTCTTTCGGCAGGTAGCCGTTTGCATAAAGCTGTTCAAATTTGAGCCGCTGCGCAAGACGCGGCGGTTCCACGACCGTATCGCCGTTGCGGTACGCACGCAGGTAAATTTCCTCCGGCTTTTTGAAACGCTTCCCCGGAAGATAGATGCGCGGCGCTTTGAATAAGTATAAATAATAATCATGGATCACAGGTACATTGAATACATCCAGTATCTTCGTATAATCGCGCACGTTATCCGCGCCGAACATTAAGGTATCACGGTTGACAATGTTCAGACTGTGGTTCATATCCAGCATCATTTTCAGCTTTTGGCGGTATTCCGCCAGGTATTCCCTGTTGACACTGTCCAATTCCATTTCTCCGCTTGCGGATTCTCTTAAGATAAAGCTGGTCTTTACCGTAAACTGCTCCGGCTGCGGTCTCTCCCCGCGCTGCCTGCTGTCCTGCAACATGCGCTGCGCTTCCATGACCGCGCGGTGTCCGAGCAGCTCCGCGTCCGCCCGCACGGTTGCAAGCTGCGGCTCCATCCTGACCGCCTCGTCAATATCATCAAAACCGGTCACTAAAATATCTTCTCCAATCCTGCGGGAGAAACGCCCCAGTACCCGGTATACCGCCTGCGCGATCGCGTCGTTGGCGCAGACTAACGCCTGAATGTCCGGATTCTCCCGCATGTATTTCTCAACTGCGTCCTCACAGACAGAAGAATAATTCGTATAACAGACGCGGTTCTCATCATAGGAAAGTCCTTCTTCTAAAAGCACCTCCCGGTAAATTTCCAGCCGCGCCCGCGCATCCCGGTTATCCCGGCTGCCGGTCAGCATGCCGATGCGCGTTCTTTTTTTATCCCGGATCAGATAACGCACCGCATCCACCAGTCCCGCACGGTTGTCATAGACAATGGACGAACAGCCCGCTTTCTCCGAGGCAAGAAGCATGATCGGAATATCGCCAAACCGGGACAAAACCTCGTTGCAGCGCTCCTCGCTCGACAGATAGCCGATACTGCTTAGGCACATCAGCACCATGTCCAGCGTCGCCGCATTCGCAAAATCAATCAACGCGTTGTACTGATACTCATACGCCTGTCTGACATCCGCAATCTCATCCTCGCGGCGGTCCAGATATTTGGCGGGAAATACAAACAGATCCACATCCGCCATTTCCGCCGCCCGCATAGCGCCCTTGCAAATCTTATTGGAAAAATCATCCTCCACATTCGCGACGACCAGACCGATCCGAAAACGTCTCTCCCCGTTTTGTTCTCCCGACTGTTCTTTCTTCATATCCGGTGTTCCCCCTTTATTTGGACAATTGCAGGCGCCTGCCGTCTAAAACCGCTTCTGTTAGCCGGTCTCCCAGATAGCTCAGCTTCAATGAAAAAAAGCTGTCCCGCTCTCTTAACAGCCGCAAAAAGATCCGGTCACCCTCCCAGATCGGAAGCTGTTCCAGCTCATCCTTTTTTATCCACACAAGCTCTCCCTCGCCGCACGGAATCAGTTCTCCCTCGTATGCCGATGCCGTATACAAGTGCATATATTCGCAGATGGACGGCTGGACACCTGTGCTGTCGGCGGGTGTCACGGCAGGCGCGGCATGTACATTGATTTCGGCGGAGGTATTGGCTTCGGCAGGCGCGGCAGCCGCTTTTTCAACAGGTGTTTCGTCCGGTGTGAAACAGAACGTTACGATCCCGCAGAAACGCCACTTTGTAAGCGTCAGTCCCGTCTCCTCCAAAACCTCGCGAAGCAGGCATTCTTCCGGACTCTCCCCATCCTCGAAATGCCCGCCCACACCAATCCATTTATCGTGGTTGACGTCGTTCTTTTTCTTAACACGGTGGAGCATTAAGTATTCGTCTCCCCGCTCGATATAACATAGGGTTGTCAGGTTTGACTTCTTCATGCCAAAACCGGCTCCTCCTTTTCAATGATCGCCATGATCTGTTCCATGCTTTTCTCCGCTACATCTGCAATCTGTTCTAACGTGTAGCCCTTCTGATACATACTCAAGATTATCTTCGCTTCTCCTTTTTGCACGCCTTTTTGCAATCCTTCTTCTAAAACTCCCCGTCCTAAATTACACATTTCATCCACATCCTCTCTCATCCTATCGTCTGTCGGAATCCCATACTCCGTTTCTAAGATTCTCAATTTTTCATCAACCGGTATCTCCTTTGAGAGCAGAACGCCTAACAGCCGGTGCAGCTCATACTTCTCCTCATGTCCGGCAAGTTTATCTGCGATCCCTATCATAACAATGTTCAGCAGGTCAAGACCGCCTTTCCATGGATGAGCGCCTAATAGGTCATCCTTGGTCAAATGCACATAAGCCATACTATTTTCATCCATATTCATACAAATCCAAATGGAATAGACACGTCTTATCTCATTATACTCTGATTTGACAAAATCCCGCTCTTTCTGAGAAGAAATCAGACGGCACACATAGAATACCGCTCTGTTCAAGAGATGATAGCGCACAGGTTCGTCCTTCTGCGCCTCCAAATTGATGATCACTTTCGATATGCCGTCTTTCATACGCACATAAAAAATAATATCAAACCGAATAAGTCCCTCACCGATCTCTGCATTTTCCGTATTCAGTCCGATAATACGATGCCCCGCTTTTTCATTTCCTGTGGCAGCGTCTTCCTTTGCGGATTGTCCGTTTTCCGCATTCGTCATTCCCGGTTCCAGCGGAACCGCGCTGATACACGGCTCACCCTCAATATAGGAAACGACGTCCTCCGCATCCATTCCCCGGAACTCATCAACGATTTTTATCAAAACATGCGCCAGTATGATCTTGTTCCCTAGCAGACGTTTGACCTTTTCGTCGTATTGAGCCTCTGTATCCGAAGCTTTTACCGCATTTTTTATCTCAATGTCCATTACATGTCATCCTCTGATACAGCTCTGATGAGGAATCCCTGCAAATGCCCAAAAGTACGTTCTCTCAAAATCATTATAATCCGAAGCAACTACCGAAGCAACTAAAATTTATTCATAAAACTTAACGGGTTTCATTCCTCTAAACGTCACAGGCTATGATTCCTGCTTTCCCCACTCCCGGCTCATCTGCGGCGTCCAGAACGGCACCTGCTGCCAGCGCTCCTCATCCCGCTCATATTCCCCGTTTATCCAATCGACCGCCATGCCGATCCCGTCCGTGTCAAAAGAAAAATCCGCATGATACTCCGTCTGCACGTCATGCTTTCCGTACGAAAAGGGACCTTCCCAAACGGTCGCGCGAAGCACGGTCTTCTGCTCTTCCTCACCGGCCGCTTCCCCTTTTGGGAGCCGCGCCGCGCGCTCCTCCTCCGTGTACGGCACCGCCGCCTTACCGATGCGGTACCGCAGTCCCGACAGACTTCCGTAATAATCCGTTTTCTTAAAAAAATTCAGCGGCATAAAGCTGCTTTTATCAATCATTGTCATCCCTTCTTTTTTTCTTAAGCATACCGCCCCTGTCAGCGATACCGCTTCCGTCATACATCGGAAGATAACAGGTAAACGCCCCAATCGCCCTCCTGTGCAAAAAAGGAAAACGCCGTTCCCGCCACTTCCAGCACATCGGCGCCCCCTGCGCCATAAACCACCAGCATGGAATTTTCAAAATTTACCGGCCGCCCCGCATAACTTTGATAATAATCAAAAACTCCTGTATACACCCGGTCCCCTTCTTCAATAAACCAAACATATTCCGAGTGCTCTTCTCTATCGAGCAATCTACATATCTCCGCCCCTTCATAATCATTAAAGTATACCGTTTCTATTCCCAGCTCTTTTGCATAACGGCAAATATTCCCAAATTCATCCCGGCTGCTCTCTCTTTTCAACACCTGCATATCCGAATCCAAAAGAAGCACCGCAAATAAGATGCCGGCTGCTATGCCGACCGCCCGTTTTTTTCTTTTTTCCGCCGTCTGACAATACGCGATCAGACGCTTTACCGCTATGATCATGACCGGAATGATCCCGATCAGATGATAGCGGAACTCGAACAGTCCGCCGCTCCTTCTCAATCCGCTGCAAAGACACAAAACCAGCAGATTCATCACGGTAATACCGAACAATAAAACCTCTGACAGATCTGCCGCCTTCCCTGTTAAAATTCTTTTTCCCGATAGAAAACCGGTTCCAATCAACGCGGTTGCAAATACCATGCGAAACAGCACTAAAATTCCCTGATAGGACATAATATCCACATACCAGTAAGTAACACCGCCAAACAACTCGTAAATTCCCCAAAAACAGGACACAATATTGTCGTGCAGTTCCCCCGGCACCACACAAAACTTCATGGCGCTCCCTTTCGGGTCAATTCCGAGTTTTACATTTATATACATCCCCAGCGCTGCAATCGCTATGGTGATTACGGCAAAAAGATAAAAACACCTGGGTATCTTTTTATTTCCAATAAAATATTCCCAAAGAAAATAAGCGGCAAAACAGGGCAGAACCCCGCACACAAACACATACATTCCGCTTGAAATCGTTGTGAGCATGAAAAAAGACAAATACAGCAGCGTAAACAGAACATCGCGCAGGCTCCGCCTCTTTTGTTCTGAAATCTGCAGCAGAATACAAACCAGCATTAACGGAACCAATACTTTCACCACATACTGCGCTCCGTTAAAAAACAGCATATTAAAATAGGACAACATTCCGATTCCATAGGGAACCAGCGTCAGATTCAGCACGGACAGGGGATAGAGACAGG
Organism: bacterium; assembly: GCA_023667365.1. Taxonomy (GTDB): domain Bacteria; phylum Bacillota; class Clostridia; order Lachnospirales; family Lachnospiraceae; genus DLAJ01. Next base: position 346,825 of record JAMPAG010000001.1, read on the forward strand.
ATTTCTTTCCACCCCCCCCCGGAAAATAACCGGAAGACCGTCCATATCCAAATTGCGAGGAATATCGTATTGGAAATTGCAAACGAAACATAGATATTGTTTGTAATTCCATAGGCTGGCGCCGCAAACAGCAGCGAACAGTCCCATTCCGCCGTTGTGACATAGCTCCATCCCGGAATATACAGACTGTGATTGCGAAACACCTCTATCGCATGCACATACAATCTTGCCATATCGCTGTCAATATTCCGCGTCTGCAAAAAGAAATTGCAATATAACAAAAATACAATCTGGGCGCCTAACAGCATCCCCAACACAATTTCTACTCTTTTCACCTTCGTTTTCATTCCCGATGCTCTCCTCACAAACCAACCTATCCGTCTCCATGACACCGGAAGAATTGCCAAAGGCAATTCTTCGAAAGAGTTTGCGGAACGCAAACTCTTTTACATACGTTCCGGCGCCGCAAACCCCAGCAGGTCGATGCAGGTCTCCAAAATATCCTTTGTCAGCAGGATCAGCGCAATCCAGCCTGCCTGTGTCTCCTCATCCGGCTCCGCAAGAATCTTTGTCTCATGGTAGAAGCGGTTGAACTCGTTGGACAAATCGTAAATATAAGCGCACACCCGATGCGGTGCAAGCTCCTCCGCCGCCCCCGCGGCCATTGCCGGAAAACCGGCAGCCGCCAGCATCAGCGCCTTCTCGGACGCGCTTTTCGCCACGCTAAACGCCGCTCCGTCCGGCTTTCTTCCGCTTTCCGCATATTTTGCCAGAATGGATTTGATCCGCACAATCGTATAGAGAATATACGGTCCGGTATCTCCCTCGAAAGAAGTAAAGCGGTCCACATCAAAAATATAATCTTTCGCCGCCTGATTCGAGAGATCTCCGTACTTGATCGCCGAAAGTCCGACAATATCCGCCGTGGCGCGCGCTTCCTCCTCAGACTCCGCATGTCCTTCCATGATCTTCTTAAACATTTCCTCTTTGATCTCTCGGATCAGGGATTCCAGACGCATGACGCCGCCCTCGCGGGTCTTAAACGGTTTTCCGTCCTTGCCGTTCACCGTCCCAAACCCGATATGCACAAGCTCTGTCTCCGGCTTTACGAGTCCCGTCTTCCTCGCGCAGCGGAATACCTGTTCAAAATAGAGATCCTGCCGCTTGTCCGTCAGATAAATGATCGTATCCGGCTCATACTGTTCCATGCGGTCCCTGATCGTCGCAAGATCGGTCGTATTGTAGAGCGCCGCCCCATCCGATTTTAAGATCATGCACGGCGGAATCTCTTTCGTGTCGCTCTCCTCTTTCACGTCCACGACAAGCGCGCCGTCGCTCAGATACGCATAGCCGCCCCGCTTCATTTCCTCCACCATTGCAGGAATCAGATCCTGTACGTCAGATTCTCCCTTCCAGAGATCAAACGATACATCAAGCTCATCATAATTTTTTTTCAGATCGGCGATCGACACCGCCATAATATGCTGCCACAGGGCGCGATACCCGCGCACGCCGCTTTGCAGCTTATGGGTCGCCTCCATCGCCTTCTCCTTATAGTCCGCGTCCTCTTTGGACTTCGCGCTCGCCGTCGGATAAATCTCCTCCAGCTCCGAGATCGTAAACGGCGCATCCGCCGGATAGTCCCCCGTATACTGCGCGTCAAAATAAGGAAGCTCCGGTCTGCGCAGGGATAATTCATGAATAATGAGTCCCATCTGCAAGCCCCAGTCCCCCATATGAATATCGCCAATCACTTCATGTCCCGCATAACGGCAGATGCGCTTGATGCTCTCGCCGATGACCGCCGAGCGCAGATGACCGACATGCAGCGGCTTTGCCACATTCGGTCCGCCGTAATCAATGATAATCTTTTTCGTTCCCGCCGGCGTATACCCGAATTTCGGCGCCGTGCGCATTTCCTCTATATACTTTTTTATATAGGCGTCGGAAAGCTTCAGATTCAGGAAACCGGGCGCCACGGCACAGACCTCCGAAAACACGGACTGTCCGGCAAGTTTTTCCGCAATCTCTCCCGCGATCGCCATCGGCGCCTTATGGTACTGCTTCGCGCCCGCCATCGCACCGTTACATTGATATTCGCACAAATCGGGGCGGTTAGACACCGTCACGCGCCCAAGCGCCGCCTCATATCCCGCCGCCTCAAATGCCTTTCCCATTTCCTCCGATAGCAAATCCAGTAATTGTTTCATTTCTCTATTTATGCTCCTTCCTAAACCTGCAAAACGGCATTTCCATACCGTCCCTTTTTTGCCGTTCCCGCTCCGCTTTCGAATACACACAGCCGCAGTAGTCCTGCCGGTACAGCCCAAACCGTGCCGACAGCTCGACGGAACGCTTATAGCCGTCCTTTTTTTTGAAATCGGAAAACAGATAGGGCACCCCGTATTCCTCCGCCAGCTTTCCGCCGATCTCATTGAGCGCCGCCGCGCTTTTTAGCGGGCTGATGGAAAGCGTCGTTGTAAAAAAATCATATCCGCCCCGCGCCGCCGTCTCCGCCGTCTCCCGCAGCCGCAGTTCATAGCAGCGCAGACAGCGTTCGCCGCCCTCGCGGCACTGCTCATAACCTTCCGCCATCTGAAAAAAATCCTGCGGACAGTACCGCCCTTCCAGGATTTCTATCTTCTGCGCCTGTTTCGTCGAATGCATCCCCGTAAAGCATCCGCGCTCCACCTGCTCGTTATACGCCGCAATCAGGCGTTTTTCCTCCGCCGCGCGCTTCTCATATTCCGCCTGCTCCGTGATATTCGGATTAAAAAAGAATACCGTGATCCGAAAATACTCCCGTAGATATTCCATACAATAGCTGCTGCACGGCGCGCAGCAGCTATGTAAAAGCAGGGAACGCTCCCCCGCCGGTATGGTCTGGAGCAGCCGGTCAAGCTCTCTTTGAAAATTCATCCGCTTATGATGCTCCTTTTACAACCTGACAATAGCTCTGAATATACTTCTCCGCCGGTACGGGCTTCGCGTAGTAGTAACCCTGCACGCGCCTGCATCCGATGCTGCGGAGCAGTTCTACCTGCTTCTCGTTTTCCACGCCCTCGCAGATGACTTCCATGCCGAGTCCGTCCGCCATTTCTATGATCTTGTGCAAGATCAGCGTGCTCGAATCGGACGTGACCGCCTCGCTGAAAAATTCCCGGTCGATCTTTAAGACGTCAAACGGCATATCCTTTAAGGTATTCAGCGAAGAATAACCGGAACCGAAATCGTCCATGGACAGCTTGATGCCTTCTCTCTTCATGGCGTTTAATACAGAAATCATCCGGTCGCGGTCGTCAAACAGCGCCGTCTCCGTCACTTCCAGCTCTATATATTCCTTGGGAATCTTGCAGCTGTCCAAAAGCGTTTTTACACGGTCAATATATTCCGGGCTGTGGAGCAGCACCCTCGACTGATTGACGGATACCGGATAAATCACGCCGCCGGCATCCAAAACGGAACGCATTGTTTTGCAGACGTTCTCCAGCATATAAAAATCCAGTTTCCCGATAAATCCGTTTTTCTCAAACACCGGAATAAACTCGTCTGGAAATACCATGTTGCCCTCCGGACGGATCCAGCGCACAAGCGCCTCCGCTCCGGCGACATGGTCGTTGACAATATCCCATTTTGCCTGGAGATATACCTGAAACTCGCCGTTGTCGAGCGCCTGCTGCATCTCGGATTCGATCTTGTTGACCTTACTCATGTTGCGCATGATGGCGTCCGTGTAGTAAGCGACGCTCTCCACTTCGTTTCCGTTTAAGGAACGCCTCGCCGCGTTGGCGCGGTCGATCATGACATCGACGTCCCGGTCCTGCTTGCGGAGCTGATAAATACCGTATTTCATGCGGATCGGATAGGTGATGCCGTTCGCCACCGCATAGTCGTTGACCTGCCTGATATATTCTTCCCGCCGCTCGTTCACATCATTGTCGTTGACCGTCAGCGTCACAAACTGGTCGGAATCCATGCGCACGCATAATTCTTTTTTGGTGGAATATACCTTCTGATAAATATCCACGCACGCCTTTAAGATGTCATCGGCGCGCAGATGTCCGTACGCCTCGTTCAAGTAGCGGAAATTAGAAATGTCAAAACGCTGGACGATATAAGGCGTCTCTGTATGGTTCTGAATGATATTTGCCGCTTCCCTGCGGAAATAATTGATATTTTTTCCTTTGGTCACTTCGTCCGCGTAGGCAATGGCTTCCATCCTCTGCGTCACGCCGCGGACATAACGCCATATGAGAAACGTACCTGCCGCGCTCAACAGAAAAAGAATAAAGAACATCAAAATCGTCTTGCGCAAAAAACGGAAAATAAAACTATTCTGCACATTCATATCCGTCACGGCGGCAATGGAATAGCCCTCCATCACGCTGAGGCGTTTGATCAGAATCAGGCATGTATGGGATCTCTCCGTCTCCACCTCAAGCGACTGCACCGCCTCCGTCTTTTCCGCATGGCGCATCTGCTGGATGCGGCTCTTGGAATTTCTGCTGCCCTCGGTCAGATCGTACATCTGCATATAAAAATTATTCGAAGCCACCTGCGCAATGTCCAGCGTATCATGCCCGCAGTAAGAGACAATCTTGCCCTCGTCTTCCATCAGCCAGCAGGCGCTCTGCGCGTGCAGTTCCTCAAACATGCTGCCGCCCGCCATGCGGCTGCAGTCATACACTGCCGCAAGCGTTCCCTCCTGCCCGTTTTCCTTCGTGATGTGCAGGGGAAATAAAAGAAGCAGATCTCCCTCTTCCCACACATTTTCCAGGCTATGTACTTTTCCGGATTCCGCCTCCTGTATCTCATCCGCCCGCTGTAAAAGCGCATGCGGTCCCTCTTCGGTACCGTCCGTATACATCCTGCCGCCCGTGAAATACACAACCGTCTCAAACTCGCCCGTCCGCCGCGCAACATCCAGAATCGTCCGGTATACGACAATATTGTCTTCGGAGACTGTTTCCAGATTGCGCCCGGTTTCCACGAGCAGACGTTCCAGATCCGCGATTTTTTCATCCACAAGCGCGCTTGTGCGTTCCAGTATCGCCGGCTGTTTTTGTTCTACGTTTTTCGCGTAAGACCGGTAAGTCGTAACTAAAAAGACGATGCTGACAACCGCACACAGGGCGTATGCCGCCGCTGAACGCAGCATGATGTGATACAAGTCAGTGTTTGCAATTTTTAATGATCTCATCCGTTATTTTGTTTTCTCCCTGTTCCCTTGTCATGCTCTTTTTGCGATCCCTGCAATGTCAATGAGCGTCATTTCCGTTTCCCCGGCATTTTCCAGACTCGTCACGAGCGCACGCGCCGTATCGAGCGAGGTCAAGCAGTTGACGCCCGTTTCGATCGCCGTTCTGCGGATCAGAAAGCCGTCCCTTGACTTGTCCCTGCCCTGCGTCGGCGTGTCGATCACCAGATCGATCCGGTGCCCCAGAATCAGATCCATAACCGTCGGCGACTCCTGCTGGATCTTATTGACCCTGCGCGCCTTCACACCCGCGTCGTTTAATACCTGCGCCGTGCTTCTTGTCGCGTAGATCGTATAGCCCAGCTTTTCAAAACGCCGTCCGATCTCGACTGCTTCTCCCTTGTCCGCATCCTTGACCGTCATGATCATCTGCTTGTACTTCGGCAGATCAATGCCTGCACCGAGAAACGCCTTATACAGCGCTTCGCGGAACGTACGCCCGATGCCTAAGCATTCGCCCGTCGATTTCATTTCCGGTCCTAAGCTGATCTCCGCTCCCCTTATTTTTTCAAAAGAGAACACGGGCATCTTGATGGCGACATAATCCGCCTCAGGCTGCAGACCCGGCTCGTAACCGAGTCCCCGGATCGTATTGCCGATGATCACCTTCGTCGCCAGCTCCACGATCGGGATGCCCGTCACCTTACTGATATAGGGCACGGTACGACTGGAACGCGGATTGACTTCTATGACATACACCTCGTCGCCCACCGCAATAAACTGGATGTTAATCAGACCTCTGACATGCAGCGCCTTTGCCAGTCTGCGGGAGTACTCGGCGATGGTCTCCTTTACCTTTTCACTGACCGTATGGGCGGGATACACGGAAATACTGTCGCCCGAATGGACGCCCGTGCGCTCAATATGTTCCATGATGCCCGGAATCAGAATGTCCTCCCCGTCGCAGACGGCGTCCACCTCCAATTCCTTTCCCATCAGATATTTATCTACCAGGATCGGGTGATCCTGCTCATAGCGGTTGATGACCGCCATAAACTCCTCGATCTCCGCGTCGGAAAGCGCGATCTGCATTCCCTGTCCGCCCAGCACGTACGACGGTCTGACAAGCACCGGATAACCGAGCCGGTTCGCGACCTCTTTCGCCTGCTCCGCCGTATAGACCGTGCCGCCCGCCGCGCGCGGAATCTCCGTCTCCTGCAAAATGCGGTCAAACAGCTCCCTGTCCTCCGCCGCATCGACATCCTCCGCCTTCGTGCCAAGGATCGGAACGCCCATCTTCATCAGGCTTTCCGTCAGTTTGATCGCCGTCTGTCCGCCGAACTGGACGACCGCGCCGTCCGGCTTCTCGATATTGACGATATTTTCCACATCCTCCGGCGTCAGCGGCTCAAAGTACAGTTTGTCCGCGATGTCAAAATCCGTGCTGACCGTCTCCGGATTGTTGTTCACGATAATGGTCTCATAGCCTTCCTTCGCAAACGCCCATGTCGCATGGACGGAGCAATAGTCGAACTCGATGCCCTGCCCGATCCGAATCGGTCCCGATCCGAGCACGAGCACTTTTTTGTCCGGCTTTGTAAAGACCGCCTCATTTTCTCCGCCATACACGGAATAATAGTAGGGCGTCGCCGCCTCAAACTCTGCGGCGCAGGTATCCACCATCTTATACGCCGCGACGATGCCGTTCTCATAACGCATCCGCTTGATCTCTTCCTGCGTCTTTCCCGTCAGCGCGGCGATCACATTGTCGGGGAACTCCATGCGTTTTGCCTCTTTTAAGAGCGGCAGTGTGAGCTCTTCCCCGGTCAGCCGCTGTTCCATTGCGACAAGCGACGCCAATTTGTCGATAAACCAAATATCCACCATCGTAATATCGTGGATCGTCTCATAGGCAATTCCCTTGCGCAGCGCCTCCGCAATCACAAAGATACGCTGATCATCCACGATCTTTAACCGCTCCAAAAGCTCTTCTTTGGACAGTTCCGTAAAATCATAACTGCGCAGGCTGTCCACATGCTGCTCTAACGAACGCAGCGCCTTCATGAGCGCGCCCTCAAAGTTCGTGCAGATGCTCATGACTTCGCCCGTCGCCTTCATCTGGGTGGTCAGTGTTCTTTTTGCCGTGATAAACTTATCAAACGGCAGGCGCGGCAGCTTGACGACGCAGTAATCGAGCGTCGGTTCAAAGCTCGCGCAGGTCTTGCCCGTGATCGCGTTTTTGATCTCGTCCAGCGTATAGCCTAACGCGATCTTCGCGGCAACCTTCGCGATCGGATAGCCCGTCGCTTTTGACGCCAGCGCCGAGGAACGGCTCACGCGGGGGTTGACTTCGATGACACAATATTCAAAACTGGTCGGATGCAGTGCGAACTGCACGTTACATCCGCCCGTGATCTCTAATTCGCTGATAATATTTAACGCGGACGTGCGCAGCATCTGATATTCTTTGTCCGAAAGCGTCTGCGACGGCGCGACGACAATGCTGTCTCCCGTATGTACGCCGACCGGATCCACATTTTCCATGTTGCAGACGGTGATGACGTTGCCCGCGCCGTCCCGCATCACTTCATATTCAATCTCCTTCCAGCCCGCGATGCAGCGCTCGACAAGCACCTGCCCGACGCGGGAAAGCCGAAGCCCGTTTTCTAAGATTTCCTCCAGCTCCGCCTGATTATGCGCGATGCCGCCGCCCGAACCGCCGAGCGTGTAGGCGGGACGAAGTACCACGGGATACCCGATCTTCTTTGCAAATACGACGCCGTCCTCAATGCTCTCAACCACGAGGGACGCCGCGACCGGCTCGCCGAGTTTTTCCATCGTATTCTTAAATTCCAGACGATCCTCCGCTTTCCGGATCGTCATGGCCGTCGTGCCGATCAGTTTTACGCCGTGCCCGGCAAGAAATCCCGACTCTGCAAGCTCCATGCCGAGATTCAAGCCCGCCTGCCCGCCGAGCGTCGGCAGCACGCTGTCCGGCTTTTCTTTTAAGATGATCTGTTCCAGTACGCGCACGTTTAACGGCTCGATATAGACTTTATCCGCAATATCCCCGTCCGTCATGATCGTTGCGGGGTTGGAATTGACCAAAACAACCTCGACGCCTTCTTCTTTTAACGAACGACATGCCTGTGTTCCCGCATAATCAAATTCCGCTGCCTGTCCGATCACGATCGGACCGGAGCCGATCACCAGTACCTTTTTGATATTAGGATTCTTAGGCATTCTTATATTCCTCCATCATCTTGATAAATCGGTCGAACAGATACGCGGAATCCTGCGGCCCTGCGCATGCTTCGGGATGGTACTGCACCGTAAAAATGCGTTTTCCCGTATAGGATAAGCCTTCGTTGGTGCCATCGTTGACATTGACAAATGCCGGTACGGAGACCCGTGCATCCAGCTTGTCCATATCGACAACATAGCCGTGATTCTGGGAGGTGATATAGACTCTGCCTGTCGCTAAATCCTTGACGGGATGGTTCCCGCCGCGGTGTCCGTATTTCATCTTGAAGGTATCCGCACCCGTGGCAAGCGCCATGAGCTGATGTCCAAGGCAGATGCCGAAGATCGGGAAATCCGTCTCGTAGAGTCTGGCAAGTTCCGCGATCACGCCCGTGCATTCCTTGGGATCGCCGGGTCCGTTGCTCAACATGATGCCGTCGGGGGCAGACGCGATGATCTCTTTCGCCGTTGTCCCCGCAGGATAGACCGTCACCTGACAGCCGCGCTGTGCAAGGGAGTGCGCGATGTTATCCTTTGCGCCAAAATCAAGCAGTGCAACGCGAAGTCCCGCGCCGTTTAATTCCCGCACAAGGGACGGACGTTTCTCCCGCGCCGCCGCCGGGACGCCGCCGTCAAAGGCGGCTGACGCATCCGTATATTTTCTTCTCCGGAGACGCGCATACTGCTCCGCGTCAAAATGGGAGGAGCCGGAGATCGGTCCGTTTTCGGAAAGCTCTTTTGTCCCCTCGATCACATAAGGCTCTTTGCAGGTTACCTTTTCGACTACCCTGCCTGTTTTATATTCTTTTAATCTGGGAAGAATGGATTCGATGCGGAACTGTTCGTTCGTGGTGATCATTCCGTTCATCGTGCCTTTTTCACGGAGAAGTTTGACAAGTGCACGCGTGTCGATACCGGCAATACCCGGTACGCCGTACCGCTCAAGAAAGCTTTGAATGGTCTCATCGCTCCTGAAATTACTCGGAACTGCGGATAACTCCCTGACAATGAAACCGTCCGGCCACGGCTGTTTCGATTCCATGTCCTCGTGGCAGATGCCGTAGTTGCCAATCAGCGGATACGTCATACAGACCGCCTGTCCCGCATAGGAGGGATCGGTCAGCACCTCCAGATACCCCGCCATGGAAGTGTTAAACACAATCTCGCTGATCACTTCTTTGACAGCGCCGATGTGATACCCTTCGAATACGGTACCGTCTTCCAAAATCAAAAATGCCTTCATTGTTGTGCCCGTTCCCTTTCAAATCCATAATCAGTTTATTATAGCACAAGGCGCGTCCGGCTTCAACAACCGTTCGCGCCCTGCTTCATGGTAAAATAGTACCAAACTATATTGACCGTATCGTCATCACCGCATCCTGCCATCTTTATCGTAGAAGCCGAAAAAATGATGTACCTGCGCTCGTACAAGCAGCTCATCATTTTGAACAATGTTCAATTATCTTGGGAAGTTCCCGGATCGAAGCGGCTGAAAGCCGCGGTTTTTCTACCTTCCCAAGCCCATACGTCACAAAGATCATCGGGATGTCCGCCTCTTTGCAGGCATCCGCATCGCCCTGCGTATCCCCGACATAGACAGGCTGCCTTAACCCATGCTTTGCAGCGATCCGGCGAAGCGTCTCGCTTTTCGGTGCAAGCGTATCGCCATAGCAGAGATGGTCGGTAATGTACGACGCAATGCCCGCTCCCTTCATGCACGCTTCGATATAGCCGCACTGACAATTGCTGACGATAAACAGAGGAAACCGCTCCGACAACAGCGCCATTGTCTCCTTCACCCCGTCATATACTTTTCCCGGTTTCTCCTCCAACAGCTCGTTCTCATACTGAAAGCAGCGCTCCGCCATCTGCGCGCGCTCCTCACCGTGAAGTTCCGGAAACAGCGCGGCGGCGATGTCCTCCATCGTTTTCCCGAAAAGCCCGGTCAGAAACTCTTTCGGAAACACGCCTTTCTGCGGATAATACCGCTCCATGACCGCATTCCAAGCCTCCGCAACCGTATCGCGGGAATCCCATATCGTACCGTCCACATCAAAAATGATGCTGTCGGCTTTGATCGTCTGCTCTGACATAAGGATGCTCCTTTACATAAAATATTTCACACCCGACTCAAAGATCTTCAAATCCTGCTCGCCGTAAATATTGATCGCAACGCTGTCCCCGCGCCGCTCCGAATGCGCCATTTTCCCTAAGACGCGGCCGTCCGGCGACGTGATGCCCTCGATCGCCCGGTAGGAACCGTTGATGTTCCACTCCTCGTCCATGGAAATATTTCCGTCCGGATCCGCGTACTGCGTCGCCACCTGTCCGTTTGCAAACAGCTTCTCCACCCATGCCGCAGGCGCGACGAAGCGCCCTTCTCCGTGCGATGCTGGGTTTACATAAGTATTGCCCAATTCTGCGCCTGCCAACCACGGAGACAGATTGGAAACGACTTTGATATATGCCATTTTGGAAATATGACGGTTGATCGTATTAAAGGTCAGCGTCGGTGAATCCTCGTTTTGTCCGACGATCTCTCCGTGCGGCACAAGTCCTAATTTGATGAGCGCCTGAAAACCGTTGCAGATGCCGAGCGCCAGTCCGTCCCGCTCGTCTAACAGCTTTCTCACCGCCTCTTTCAATTTGGCGTTGCGGAACGCCGTCGCGAAAAATTTCGCACTGCCGTCCGGCTCGTCGCCTGCGGAAAAGCCGCCGGGGAACATGATGATCTGCGCGCCCGCGATCGCTTTTTCAAATTCTGTCACCGACTCGCGGATGTCCTCTGCGGTCAGATTGCGGAACACCTTTGTGACCACATTCGCTCCCGCGCGCTCAAACGCCCTGCCGCTGTCATATTCGCAGTTCGTGCCCGGAAATACGGGTATGAATACGGTCGGTTTTGCCGTCTTCTGCCTGCATATATGGATCGAATCCGCGCGGTAGAGTCCCGTTTCCACCGCCTCGGTTCCTTTTTCCGCCTTGGTCGGGAACACGCGCTCCAGCGTCCCTTTCCATCCGTTTAATGCCTCCTCATGGGAAAGGCGCATATCGCCGCACACGAAATCCCCTTCCGTCACCTCGCCGACCGGCTCATAAGGCGCCGTCACTTCCGCGATGCGGTCCGCCGGAACCTCGGCGAGAATGCCACCCATCTCGTTGGCAAACAGGGTTTCCGGCGCTATATCGCCCGCAATCTTCACACCGAGTCCGTTTCCAAACGCCATCTTGGAAAGCGCCGCCGCCGCGCCGTACGCATCCAGCGTGTAAGCGGATACGATCACGCCGCCCGCGATCATGCCTGCCACTGCGTCATAGAGCGCCATCACTTTTTCATAAACAGGAAGCGTATATTCGTCTTTCTCCAAAGAAAATTGGATGAGCAGATTTCCTGCTTTTTTCAGTTCCGGCGTGATGATATTCTTCTCACGCGCCACATCCACCGCAAAGGATACAAGCGTCGGCGGCACGTCAATCTCATTAAACGTGCCGGACATACTGTCCTTGCCGCCGATGGAAGGAAGCCCGAAGCCGATCTGCGCGTCATACGCGCCGAGCAGCGCCGCAAACGGCTGGCTCCAGCGCGACGGTTCTTTCGTCATGCGGCGGAAATATTCCTGAAATGTGAAGCGCACCTTGCGGTAATCGCCGCCCGCGCACACGATCTTACTCAACGACTGCGTCACGGCATAGACCGCTCCGTGATAGGGGCTCCAACTCGACAGGTACGGATCGAAGCCGTAGCTCATCATCGTGACCGTATCCGTCTTTCCCGTGAGCGTCGGCAGTTTCGCCACCATTGTCTGCGTCTCCGTGAGCTGATATTTGCCGCCGTACGGCATGTATACGCTGCCTGCGCCGATGGAGGAGTCAAACATTTCCACCAGCCCCTTCTGCGAGCAGACGTTTAAGTTTTTCAGCGTATGCAGCCACGCGCCGCGCACATCGCCGCTTTTCAGCGCCTTTTCCACTTCGGGAATCGCCCTTTTCTCTAAATAATTTTCTTTTTCCTCCGGGATCTCGACCCGGACCGCAGTTTCCTGATGCGCGCCGTTCGTATCAAGAAACGCGCGGGAGAGATTCACGATCTCTTTTCCTCTCCATAAGAGCACCAATCTGGGCTCTTTTGTCACGACCGCAACCTTGACCGCCTCTAAGTTCTCCTGCGCGGCATAGCCGAGAAATTCTTCCGCGTCTTTCGGGGAGACAACGACCGCCATGCGCTCCTGCGATTCGGAGATCGCAAGCTCCGTGCCGTCCAGACCCGCATATTTCTTCGGCACCCGATCCAGATCCACGCGCAGACCGTCCGCAAGCTCGCCGATCGCGACGGATACGCCGCCCGCGCCGAAATCGTTGCATTTCTTGATGATCCGCGTCACTTCCGGTCTGCGGAACAGCCTCTGGATTTTGCGCTCCGTCGGCGCGTTTCCTTTCTGCACCTCCGCGCCGCACGTCGTTAAGGACTGCGTCGTATGCACTTTGGAGGAACCCGTTGCGCCGCCGCATCCGTCGCGTCCCGTGCGTCCGCCAAGCAAAATAATCACATCGTCCGGATCGGAATTTTCGCGGATAACATGTTTCCTCGGCGCCGCACCCATAACCGCACCGATCTCCATTCTCTTTGCCACATAATCGGGATGATAGATTTCCTTGACATAGCCCGTCGCAAGACCGATCTGATTGCCGTAGGACGAGTAGCCGCCCGCCGCGCCGCGCACGAGTTTTTTCTGGGAAAGCTTGCCCTGTAAAGTCTGCTCTACCGGTACGGTCGGATCCGCCGCGCCGGTGATGCGCATTGCCTGATAGACATAGCCCCTGCCGGAAAGCGGATCGCGGATCGCGCCGCCAAGACAGGTCGCCGCGCCGCCGAACGGCTCAATCTCCGTCGGATGGTTATGCGTCTCGTTCTTAAAAAAGACAAGCCACTCCTCCTCTTTTCCGTCAACCTCCACGGGCACAACGATCGAGCAGGCATTGATCTCGTCGGATTTCTCCATATCCTCCAGTTTTCCTTCCGCCCTTAGCTTACGCATCGCCATGAGCGCCAAGTCCATCAGGCAGACAAATTGATTGTCCCGTCCCGCATACAGTTCTTTCCGCGCATCCAGATAGCTCTGATAGGACGCTTCCATCGGCGCGCGGTATTTGCCGTCCGCAAACGTAATATCCTTTAATTCTGTAGAAAATGTCGTATGGCGGCAGTGATCGGACCAGTAGGTGTCCAGCACGCGGATCTCCGTCATCGTCGGATCGCGGTGCTCCTCCCCGCCAAAATAGCGCCGGATATGTAAAAAGTCCTCGTAGGTCATCGCCAGTCCGAGCGAATCGTACAGTTCACGGAACGCCTCGTCCGCCATGCCCGTAAAATCATGCAGGACCGCCACATCCTCCGGTTCCGCGTAATCCACGCGCAGGGTGTCCGGCTTCTCCATGCCGGATTCCTCGGAATCCACGGGGTTGATGCAGTATGCCTTGATCTTTTCCATCTGCGCATCCGTCACATCGCCCTCGACAATGTAGGTGACGGCGGTTTTGATGATCGGCTCCTCGTCCTCCTTCAGGAAGCGGACGCACTGGACGGCGGAATCCGCTCTCTGGTCAAACTGCCCTGCCAGATAAGCGACGCTGAACGTATGCGCGCCTGCGGGAATCTCGATCGTCTCACGGTAAAGCACATCGACGGGCGGTTCGCAGAACACGCATTGACAAGCCTGCTCAAACACCTCGTCGGACACGTTCTCCACATCGTAGCGGATCAGCATACGCACCTTTTTCACGCCGTCCATTCCGAGATAGCTGCGCACATCCTCCGTCAGTTCCTTTGCCGCCGCCGCATACGGCTGCTTCTTTTCCACATAAATACGCCTTACTTTACTCATGTCGGGTTCCCTGCTCCTTTCGCCTGCTGTCCGCAGTATTTTTCTTTTTATTTTCGAAAAAAGAGTTTGCTTCTTCGGCAAACTCTTTTTTTCAGGATTCTTCTTTTACAAGCCCCTGCATGATGATCACCAATTCCTCATTGATCATTTCTTCCGTGATGCCCATGGAGCAGGAGGCGATCTTGAGTCCTTCCAGGATCAGCATGATATGGCGCGCCATCGCTTTGGGATTTCCGCATACAAACTCGCCGCTCTCCACACCCGTCTTGATCAGCACGTCCAGCACCTTCACCGCCGCGTCGAACTGCTGACGGAGCACATTTTCTTTTTTGGGCGCCTGATATTCAAAAAAGAATTCATAAATTGCAATGGTGAGGGTGTTTTTCTTGCGCAGCAGTTCCTTTTTCTGTTCTTTCAAAAACAGGGTCAGTATATCGGCGGCTGTCGCGTCCTCGTGAATCTCGCGCGAAAAGATGTCGTCCGCCTCCTCCGATTCTTTTTTGAGAACCGCAAGGAACAATTCTCTCGTACTCTCAAAATAAAGATAGAGCCCGCCGCGGCTGATCTCACATGCGTCTACGACGTCCTTCATCGTAACTGCTTTGTAACCTTTTTCGGCAAATACTTCCCTTGCCTTTTGCAATATATATTCTTTCTTCTGTAAAGACTTTTCTCCCAAATTCAATACCTATACCTTTCTGTCAAACCTGCGACAGCCGCGCAGAACCTGTTCGCCCGCGCATCCCGCAAACGGCCTGCACCAGAATGCGCCGTCATCCCGCCTTCTGCTGCAAGCACCGATCCGCCCGCGCATCATGCGAGCGGCTTGTCCCAAAACTCGATCAGCTCCTTGAGCTTTAAGAGTACCTCAAGAAATATCCTGTTCTCAATCCCTTCTCTCCAAACCTGTGCTCTCGTCATTCCGCCCAACACATATTTCGAGAGAATATCACACAGAACGCCAAACTCTTTGATCGTTGCCGTTCTGATGATGCCGAGTTCGTCCTTTGCTGTCTTTATATGGTTTCTCGAATAGGTATACCGATAATTCCGGTTCATGAGCTTCGTCGTCTGCGCTTCTTTGACAAACGACATGAGCGTGCCATCATATACCGGAAAAGAAAAGGTAGACTGCTCCGCACGGTAGCTCGATACCACATCGCTGCCGCTCTTGGTCTCAAGCCAAGAAATATAGCGCGAGAGCTTCGTCACATCTTCCCGGTATGTCTTGATGATCTCTTCCGTTCCCTTTATATCTTCCATACATTCATCCGTTCCGTTTCCCACAATTTGCGATGCCTTCGACCTATCTCTCTCACCGTCTGGAAAGCGTTTTGCTGATGGAAACCCTTTTATTGTATCACATCTTTACGATAACCGCAAGCAGACGCGAAGCCCGCCAGCCTTGAAAGGTAAATTCCATTATATCCTGCCTTGTTTCTCCAAAATTA
>JAMPAG010000001.1:362697-415699 GCA_023667365.1 bacterium
GCGAGGGCAAAACCGATACGTTTGTGTTGGACTTCGTAAATAAGGCGGAGGATATTAAGGACGCGTTTCAGCCTTTCTATCAGGAAACCTTCTTACAGGAAGAAGTAAATGCGGATTTATTATATCAGACGCAGAGGGAACTGCGAGGATATGGTATTTACTCGGACGAGGATATTGAGGCTTTTACAAAGGAGTATTACAAGAAGGGCAGGCAGGACGAGAGGGCAATGGGAAGAATGAGCAGCATTTTACTTCCTGTTTCTAATCGCTATAACAAAAAGACACAGAACGAGAGGTATCAGTTCCGCAGACAGGTGCGTAACCTGATTAAATGGTATAGCTATATATCGCAGATTTTGAGAATGTTTGATAAAGACCTGCAAAAAGAATATGTATTCTGTTCATATCTGATTGGTTTACTGCCGAAAGATGCGGAAGAACCGATTGATTTAGACGGTAAACTGAAATTGGAATATTATAAGCTGCAAAAGACATTTCAAGGGGAAATCCCTCTGGAGGAAGCAAAGACGGTATATGTTCCGGCAAAACACAAAGGCGTGAAGGGTATGGATGAAAAAGCGCCTTTGGATGAGGTGATTGCCAAAATCAATGAAAAGTTCAAAGGTAATTTCACAGAGGGGGATAAGGTCATTTTGTCGGCATTGCGGGATAAGCTGCTTTCCGATAAGAAATTGACAAAGATGGCGCAGTCTTGTGATCCGCAGATTTTTGTTGAAAGCATCTTTCCCAAAGCGTTTGGCGCGGCGGCTCAAGACGGATATGTAGAGGCGCAGGAGTCGTATCAGAGCTTGTTTGAGGATACGGCGAAGTACCATGCGATTATGAGTGCGTTGGCAGAGGTGGTATATCGGGAAATGAGGAAGAAAGGGATGAAGACTTTGGACAAGTCGGATGCTTATATATATGAGATACCTCAGAACTTATCTATGGTGGCAGAAGAACCAGTGCCATATGAAGATGGGAAAGGACACGAATGATATTGTCAGAATAGTGTAATTCGGAACGCGTCTTACGCTTGTTGTTATGCCGGGAAAAGGATGATACCCTTGTTCAAAATGTTCCTCGGTTCTGAACGGGCTCTAAAAAGATGTTCTCCACTTGTCAGACCAGTTGACGAACATGCCAAGATTGTATATAATTAAGTACAATCCTGTATACAAAGTGCAAGAAAAGGAAAAGTCCAATCTGGCGGCATTTTTTCAGTCGTAAAATTGCGCCAGAGGCAGTCGGACATCAGGCTGCGATCGCGAAAGGAGTATGGAGCAGAAATGGAACAATTGACAAAAAAGGCATATGCCAAGCTGAACCTTGTCTTGGATGTGTGTTATAAGCGGCAGGACGGCTATCATGAACTGCGCACAGTGATGCAGACGGTCAGCCTGTATGACGAGCTGACGTTTAGGAAGCGGGATGACAGGGAAATCCGGCTGGAGGTGCAGGCGGCGGGACAGGATGTGCCGTGCGATCAGAATAATCTTGTGCACCGCGCCGTCAGCGCCGTCATGGGACGGTACGAGGCTTGCGGCGGTATGGATATTGTATTAAAAAAACAGATTCCCGCAGCGGCGGGAATGGCGGGCGGCAGTGCGGATGCCGCTGCGGCAATTCTGGCATGTAACGAATTGTATGGATTAAATATGGACAGCGGGACAATGGAGAAGATTGCAGTGGGGATCGGCGCGGATGTTCCGTATTGCCTGAATGGCGGAACGATGTTATGCGAAGGAATCGGAGAGGTCATGACGCCGCTGCCGAAGCTGCCCGGACTGTATTTTGTCATTGTAAAGCCCGATGTCAGCGTGTCCACGGCGGCAGTCTACGATGCGTTGGACGGCGAGGGAGGCACATGGCATCCGGATGTGGACGGGATGATCCGCGCGATTATCAAAAAAGACACGAACGCGATCACCGATTGTCTGGGAAACGGGCTGGAAGGCGTGGCGATCGCGCAGTACCCGGTCATTGAGGAAAGAAAGCAGCTTTTGACGGACTGCGGTGCGCATGGCGTTTTGATGAGCGGGAGCGGACCGACTGTGTTTGGAATCTTTTTCAGTAAGGAACAGCAGCGCGGAGCCTACGAAACCCTGTGCGGAATGGATGGAATCGGGGAAGTCTTTATGGCGGAGCCGGTCGCAGATATTTTCGGGTAGGGCGGCGCGAAGCGAAAGTGGAAAAGCGGCGGGCCGCAGAGAACGAAGCCGGAAGACAGGGCGGCGCGAAGCGAAAGTGGAAAAGTTTCGGACCGCAGAAAACGAAGCCGGAAGACAGGGCGGCGCGAAGCAAAAGCGGAAAAGCTTCGGACCGCAGAGAACGAAATGAAAAAACAGGATGACACGAAGCGGGACAGCAGGAAACATGCAGGAATTGAGAACAGAAGGGGAGGGTGGAATTTATGGGCTATGATCCGTTTGAAAACACACAGCTTCAGCTCAACATGGACGAATATCTTCCACTGCGCGATGTGGTATTTAACACGCTGCGTCAGGCGATCCTTCGGGGAAAACTAAAGCCGGGTGAGCGGCTGATGGAAATTCACCTTGCAGAGAAGCTGGGCGTCAGCAGGACGCCGATCAGAGAGGCGATCCGCAAGCTGGAGCTGGAGGGCCTTGTCACCATGATCCCGCGGCGGGGAGCAGAGGTGGCGCGTATTACCGAGAAGAACTTACGGGACGTGCTGGAGGTCCGGCGTGAGCTGGACGCCTTCTCCTGCGAACTGGCGTGCAGCAGGATCACGAAGCAGGAGGGTGAGGAGCTGCATCGCGCCTGCGAGGAATTTGCGGCGGCGACGCTGACGCGGGATGCAACCGTCATCGCGGCGGCGGATGTGAAACTGCATGACATCATTGTACATGCGGCGGGAAATGAGCGGCTGACGGAGATCCTCAATAATCTTTCGGAGCAGATGTACCGTTACCGGTTTGAATATATCAAGGACACAAGCAATTATGAAAAGCTTGTGGAAGAGCATCGGATTATTTACGAGAGCATTATGAATAAGGACAAACAGACGGCGGCGCAGACGGCGAGAATTCACATTGATAATCAGGAACGTTCGATTCTGAATTTGCTGCGCAGTGAATAGGATAAAAGAGAGGGCTGTATATTTTTTTTTGATCGGGCAAGACTCCGGATAGAAAAACGGATCGGAGGATATGATGAAGCAGATCGAAAAAAGAACCCTATTATTGGGGGCGGCAGCCATTTGCTGGGGGATATTGTTCCCTGAATATTTGTTTACGACAGACAGTTACACCGCCTTTGTGCAGGAGACAGGGGATGCAGGCGTCACGCCGGATACGGACGGAACGCGGTATGCGGGCGGCGTGTCGGACGCGGACGGAACGTGGTATGCGGGCGGCGTGTCGGACGCGGACGGAACGTGGTATGAAGGCGGCACATCGGATACGGACGGTGCAGATCAGAACGGCGCCATGACGGGCACAGGTGGAACAGGGGATGCGGGCGGCGCGGCAGGCGCAAGCGGAGCCGGTCAGGCTGACGGCGTAGAGCACGAGGAAGCTTCGGCGGATGCAGAGGATCTTTACGAAGCGGTCAGAAGCGGGAGGGTCCGCTATCGTTTTCGGATTTATGAATACCTGAAACATCATTTTTTCAGCAGGATAGAAAAGGAAGAAAATGCACTTCTATGGCGGGAGCTTTGCGCGCTGCGCGGGGACGCCGGATCAGAAAGGGGCATCGTTTATCTATGGAGCACACAGGGCAGGACAGATATGCGCCGATCGGCGTATTTGATTCGGGAGTCGGCGGGCTGACGGTGGCGCGCGAGATCATGCGGCAGATACCGAATGAGCATATTGTGTATTTCGGGGATACCGCGCGCGTTCCTTACGGAAGCAAGTCCAAGGAAACCGTTACCAAGTATTCGGAGCAGATCGTTCGTTTTTTGCAGGCGCAGCATGTCAAAGCGATTGTGGTTGCCTGTAATACGGCGAGCGCCTGTGCGCTGGACACGATCGAGAAGGATATTGATATTCCGATCATCGGCGTGGTAAAACCGGGCGCGAAGGTGGCGGTGTCGGTGACGCAGAACGGCAAGATCGGTGTGATCGGAACCGCGGCGACGATCGACAGTCATATTTATAGTGATTACATACAACAATTAGATGCTTCCATGCAGACGATCGGAAAGGCATGCCCGCTTTTCTGTCCGCTTGTGGAGGAAGGGCTGTGGGAGGATCCTGTTACGGATGAGATCGCAACGCGCTACCTTTCGGAGTTAATCGACATCGGTATTGACACGCTGATTCTGGGATGCACGCATTATCCGCTGATCCGTAAGGCGATCGGGCGAATTGTCGGGGCGGGCGTCACGCTCGTCAATCCCGCTTATGAGACGGCGCTGGAACTGCGGGCGCTTTTGGACAGAAGCGGTCTGCTCAACGATCATAAGCCGGAACTTGGAGAGAACCGGTATCAGTTTTTTGTGTCGGACGCGGCGGAAAAGTTTAAGACGTTTGCCAATTCCATCATCAAATATGGTATTTTAACAGCAAAGACCGTACATATCGAAGAATACTAGAACAGCAGGGGACGAACAATGATGACAAAAGAAGTGATTGCCGCGATCCGCGGACTGCACTTTTCTGTGGAGGACGGTACGGACAAAATGGAAACGATCACGCCGGCGGAATATTTTTACCGCAGCGGCTGTCATTATCTGCTCTATGAGGATCTGGACGAGGAGAGCGGGCAGACGACGCGGAACCTGATTAAGTGCAGGCCGCATTTCATGGAGCTGACGCGAAAAGGCATGATTGACGTACATATGGTTTTTGAGGAACAAAAAAAGAATATCGCCCGCTATGCAACGCCGTTCGGGACGGTCATGATCGGCATTGACACGTCGCGGGTGGACATTAGCGAGGAGGCGGAAAAGATCACGTTTGCGGTCGATTATGCGCTTGATATGAATTATGAACGCTTTGCGACGTGCCGCATCAATGTGGAGATCAGCGAGAAGGATGCAGGGATTCATCTGGCAAATTAAAAAGGAGTTATGGTCTAAATCAGAGAACATACCTATCATCTGTTGCCCGGGATGCTTCTATGCGATAAGCGTAAGCGGCTATTCTGCCAGCCAATCTGCCACATCAATAATATGGATGCCTTCGTATTGGTACGTTTCTTGTCTTGTTCTGGATAAAATTATTTTGGGATAGGCGTCTTTGATTTTAAGCAGGGGGTCAACCTCACGCTGAAAGGTATCCGGATCGTCAATGCTGCCTGCCACTTGGATATAGAGCTTTTCACTACGTTTAATCGCTACGAAATCAATTTCTTTCTTATAAAGAATACCGGCATACAATTCATAGCCCCGGCGCAAAAGTTCGATTGCTACGATATTTTCTATACTTCTCCCATAATCGGCGTTTCTCGTTCCCAGCTTAGCATATTTGAAAGAATGGTCGCAGAGATAGTATTTATCGGTAGACGAGAGATAGCGTCTGCCATGGATGTCGTACCGGCGCACGCGATAAAACGCAAAGGCATTACAGAGATAATTCAGATAAGCACTGATCGTCCGATCGTTCGTTTTCATCTGCGCCAGGGTAAATGTTTTTGCAACACCGCGCGCCGAGGTGAGATTAGATATGTTGTCAATCAAAAAATCACAAAGCTGTTCCATCAAGGACATATTGCGAATCTTATATTTCTTTTGAATATCCCGAACAATTAAAGTATCAAATACATCTGTAATATAATCATACTTTGCTTCCGGTGTTTTATAAAGGTAGGAACCCGACATTCCGCCTTCCTGGACATATCTGTTAAAGGAAGTATACGGATCTGTCAACTCAAAATACTGCATAAATTCTCGAAAAGAGAAAGGGAAAACCTCTATTTCAAATGTGCGTCCGGTAAACAGCGTAGCAAGATCACTGCTCAGGAGAAACGCATTAGAACCGGTGATATAAATATCATACTTTTCAGTGGCATGGAAATTGTTGATGGCTTTTTCAAATTCAGTACACATCTGAATTTCATCAATGAGCACGTAATTATTTTTACCGGAGATATATGCCTGTTCCACATAATCATTCAAGGCGTGATATTCTGATAAGTTTTCAAAGCGGCTCAGATTGAAATTGATATGAATAATATTCGATTGTTTATCGGTTGCTTTCACATAGTCCATAAATGATTCCAACAACTTCGATTTGCCGCTGCGCCGAATGCCGGTGATAACTTTAATATCCGGAGTGCCAATAACATCTTTCAATTTATCAAGATAAAAGTCACGTTTGATCAATCTCATCGTATTCCACCTCAAATGTTATTATATCACACTGTTTCGCAAAATCAATAAAATTTTGATTTTGCGAAATATAATATCGCAATGGACAATGCCACTGTACCAAACGCAATTGGCGAAGCATTAACGCCATCAAGATGGGTTTGACAAGGTAAAATAGTTATGTCAAAATATTACTAATGGGTTCAGTAAAAAAGCGTGTCAGATTCCGGGAGGTACAACATGGCGACAATCAAAGAAATTGCAGAGATCGTAGGCGTGTCAAGTGCGGCGGTTTCCAGAGTGCTGAATTATGATGAAGGAATTTCTGTCAGCGATGAGACAAGAGACGCCATTTTTGCCGCCGCAGAAAGGGTTGGCTACAAAAAGAAGGTCATTTATCCCAAAATAGAAAATGTCGCCCTGCTTTACTTTACCGATAACGAGGATGAACTGGAAGATGTGTTTTATCACGGCGTAAGGGATGAGATCATCGGACAGGCGGAAAAAATGAATATCCGGCTGCGCGTGTTTGACCGCAAGGACGGGATGGATGCGATTCCAAGAGACTTAAACGCGTTTGTTGCGGTCGGCTGGCTGAACAGAAAAGAGATCGACCAATTATATCAAATATGCAGGAACGGCGTGTTTATCGGGACATCTCCGGATGAGAAGCTTTACGATGCGGTAAGACCGAATATGGACTCTTTTTTGACGCAGATGGTTGACTATTTTGTGGAAAAGGGGCATACGTCCATCGGTTTTATCGGGGGAAGCGACCGGAATATTGACACGGGAGAGCCGTCCATGGATATTCGGGAATGGTCGTTCCGGCAGAGCGCGGCATATTATCACTGCCTGAACGAAGCGTACATTCTGATCTCGGAAAGCTTCACGGTTTCGGAAGGTTACCGCCTTGGCAGAGAACTTTTGAAAAAGAAAGAATTACCGACCGCGCTCTGCATCGCAAGCGATACGCTGGCAGTGGGCGTGCTGCAGGCGCTGAATGAGGAAGGCATTCAGATTCCGGAGCAGATTGCGTTGTTCAGTATCAATGATGTGAACATTGCGAAATACCTGTCGCCGCCGCTCACGACCATCCATATCGACATTCCGTGCATTTGTGAAACAGCGCTGGAATTGTTGAGAAACCGGGTATTAAAAGGAGGGAACGTGACGAAATCCGTTTTTGTAAACGGGATTCCCGTTTTTCGAAAAAGCTGTTAAAGAACTGCCTGCGGCAGTTCTTTGAAAGACTTTCGCGTAAGCGAAAGTCTTTTTTTGTGCATATCCGACAAAGCGCGGCTCCAAAAATTAGCCATATAGTGGAAAATGGCGGATGCAATGTTGACAGAATCCGCCGGCAGTGATAAACTTCAATAAAGTAAATAATTTACTTATAATAAGATAAATAATTGACTTAAACACAACGTATCACTTGTCAAAAGAACAGGAGGAGAAGGAAGATGAAAAAGAGATTATGGAAAGTCGGACTGGCGGCGGGAATGCTGGCGGCGCTCATGGGCTGCGGACAGAAGGGGGCGGCGAAGGCGCAACCGGATGCAAACGGAAATTATCTGGTAAACGGAAGTTTTGAGGAGGCGGACTTTACCGGATGGACCGTAACGAACGTGGGCGATGTGACGGAAGAGCTGAATATTTATGACCGCGAGACAGACTGCTATGAGGGCGTACAGTCCCTGCATTTTTATTCCGGGAGCGCGAACGTGGACTTTATGGCGGAACAGAAAGTATCCGGTCTGGAAGAAGGAACGTATAAACTGACGGCGCATGTTCAGGGGGAAGCCGCCGGTGATGAAAACGCGTCCGTTTATTTTTATGCGGTCGTAAACGGCGAGGAAATCAGAGTGGACGGGCAATTGAACGGATATGTGAACTGGTATACGGCGGAGCTTTCCGGGCTGGCGCCGACAGACGGTGAAATCACGGTAGGAATCCGCGTAACGACCGCGCCGGGAGGATGGGGAACGATTGATGACATAACGCTTATGAAGGAGTAAAGCAGAGATGATTAAGGGCGTGGATGTATCCATGATAAGGGAGCTGGAACTGCACGGCGCATCCTATTACCGCAACGGGCAAAAAGAGAATTTATTTTTTTTATTAAAAGAGTGCGGCGTCAATATGGTCCGTCTCAGAATCTGGCAGGATCCCTATGACGAAGCGGGAAATCCGTACGGCGGAGGAGGGAATGACTTAAAAACAACGGCGGAAATCGCCGGGCAGGCGGCGGAAAACGGACTGGAATTTATGCTGGACTTTCAGTATAGTGATTTTTGGGCGGATCCGGCGAAGCAGATAAAACCCAAAACGTGGAGCAGGCTAAAGGGAAAGGCGTTGGAGACGGCAGTTTACTTACATACGCGGGACACCTTAAAGGCGCTGCGGAACCGGGGACTTTGCCCGGCGATGGTTCAGGTCGGAAATGAGATCACAAAGGGTCTGCTCTGGCCGGACGGTCATGTGGACCGGACGGAAAACATGGCGGCGCTGTTAAAAGCGGGTATCCAAGGGGTGAGGGAAGAATGTCCGGATGCCAAAATCGTACTGCATCTTGACTTCGGTACGGATAACCGGATGTACCGGCAGTGGTTTGACGCCGTCAGTCCCTATGCGCTTGACTTTGATGTGATCGGCATGTCCTATTATCCGCACTGGAACGGGAGTTTGCAGATGCTTTCGGAAAATATGAATGACGTCAGCGCAAGGTACGGAAAGGAAGTGCTGATCGCGGAGACGTCGATCGGGTATACGACGGACACGCTGGGATGCAGGGGCATCGTGTATTCTGAGGAACAGGAAAAAGCGACCGGTTATCCTGCCACGGCGGAAGGGCAGGAAGCATTTTTGAGAGATCTGTATGCCGCGGTAAGAAACGTGCAGAATCAAAAAGGGATCGGCGTGTTTTACTGGGAGCCGGCATGGCTTCCGATACCGGACTGCACATGGGCGAGCGAGAGCGGGAGGCGTTATATGCAGGACCGGATGGAGGGCGGAAATGCCATGGCAAATCAGGCGCTGTTTGATGCTGCGGGAAATGTGAACCGCGCGCTGCTAAATTTGAAAACAATGTGACGGAGGAAACTGCCCGGCAGGACCCGGGAGAAAGGAGAAGTCCAATCGCTTGTGAATAGGATTGGATGATAGAAATGACCATGAAGAAAAAAATCATAGCATCTGCCGTAGGCGTGCTGCTTGCCGCCGGAATATTGAGCGGGTGCGGAAAATCGGGACAACCGGATACGAAACTTACGATATGGACCAATATGAGTGTGGAAGCCGATACGATCCAGCACTATGCGGATGCATGGGGAGAGCAGAGCGGATACGAGGTGGAAATCATTCACCAATCTCCCTCCGTGCAGCAGTTTGCGCAGGCAGTCAAAAGTGATTCCGGTCCGGATGCCGTGATCGGGATCCCGAACGATCAGCTTGCCGATTATGTGAATGCCGGGCTGGCGGCGGAAGTGCCGGAGGATCTGTATGCGGACGGTGATTTTTCCGATGCGGCGGTTCAGGCGTGTTATGTGGGCGGAAAAAGATATGCCGCGCCGCTTTCCGTGGAAACAACCGCGCTATTTTATAATACCGATCTTGTTTCGCAGGTGCCGGAAACGTGGGAGGAACTGGTCGGGCAGGCGGCGGAGAGCGGGGGCGTGCAGTTTGACGCGACAAGTATCTATTATGATTTGGGATTTGTGAGGGCGTGCGGGGGATATATTTTCCGTTATCAGGACGGCGCCTATGATACGTCCGATATTGGGCTTGCCAACGACGGGGCGGTACAGGCCTATACGTTTATCAACGATCTGTGCAATTTCTATCATGTCATTTCCCAGGATGTGACGGCGGATATTGCGAGAAGCAATTTTCAAAACGGAAAGTGCGCTTATTATATCGGAGGTCCGTGGGACATTGACGGATTTACCTCCGCAGGGACGCCGTTTGGGATCTGTGAGATGCCGACGTTCCACGGACAGCCGTTTGTAACGCCCGTCGGCACGCAGATCAGTTTTGTCAGCAATGAGAGCGACTCGCAGGACAAGGCGTGGGAACTGATTATGTATCTGATCGACAACGGCGCATTAGACATGTATGAGTCGGGGGACCGCATTCCGGCAAAGCTTTCCGACCAGAATATGGATGCAATTCAGAATAACGTGTATTCGCAGGCGTTTATCGCCCAGATCAATAACGGCGAACCGATGCCGACCGTTTCAGAAATGGGACAGCTTTGGGCAATCCACACGAACAATATCCGCTCCATGTGGACGGGCGAACAGACGGCGGAAGAAGCGGCGGCGAATATGGTGCGCCAGCTTCAGGAAGCGATTGAATTGATGAATTCCGGCAAATAAGCGTGGAAGACAGGGGAGTGGCTATGAGAAAGAAAAAGAATAGCAGGGCATACGCGTATCTGGCGCCGGCGCTGGTATCCATCCTGCTGGTGACGTGTCTGCCCATTGTGTATACGGTCATGTTATCGTTTACCAATTATAACATGTATCATTTGAACGATTATTCTTTTATCGGGCCGGACAACTACATTACGGTATTTACAGGAAGCATCAGACATGTATTTTTTCCGGTGCTTGGCTGGACGGTATGCTTTGCGCTGCTCAGTACGGCAGGCGCTTATGCGATGGGGCTGATATTGGCAATTCTTTTGAACAACCCGCATATGAAGGAGTCCAAAATTTATCGGGCGGTTCTGATCGTACCGTGGGCGCTCCCGTCCACGATCGCGATACTGGCGTGGCAGGGACTGCTGAATGAGCAGTATGGCGGGATCAATAACCTGCTGCATGCAATCGGGATCGCATGGAATGTACCGTGGCTCACCAATCCGTTTTGGGCGCGGGCGGGAATCATCATTGTCAATATCTGGCTTGGGTTTCCCTATATGATGAATGTGTGTCTGGGGGGATTGCAGGCGATTTCTGCGGAGTATTATGAGGCGGCAAAAATGGACGGCGCTTCACGGTTCCAATGCTTTAAGAGTATCACGCTGCCCATGGTGACAAAGCTGTCCGTCCCGCTTGTCATTTCATCGTTTGCTTCAAATTTTAATAATTTCGGAAATATTTACATGATCACACAGGGCGGACCTGCAAGAGTGGACAATCAGTTTGCCGGGTACACGGACATTCTGGCAAGCACGACGTATAAAATGACGACATGGTCTAACCGGTATGAGCTTTCCGCGACGTTCAGCGTCTTGATTTTTGTCATTGTCGGCACGTTTACGCTCATCAATATGCACCTGTCCGGCTCGTTTAAGGAGGTGGATTAGATGGGAAAAAAAGAAAAACTGCCGCCGGCGGACGTCAGAGTGCTGTGGCTCAGCCGCATTGTAATATGGCTCACGATCGCTGTCGTCATGTTTCCGGTACTGTGGATTGTGATGTCATCGTTTTCGGCGGGGGATAGTTTTTTCCTGTCCTCGCTTTTTCCGCAAAAATTCAGCGTGGAGCATTACGCGGCATTATTTCGGGAAACCAATTTTATGGTGTGGGTATGGAACTCCTTAAAGTTCTGCCTGATCGTCGCCGTCATTCAACTGGTGCTGACCTCGTTAGCCGCCTATGCATTTGCGCGGCTGCGCTTCACGGGCAGAAAATACGGGCTCATGTCGCTGCTGGTGCTCCAGGTTTTTCCGAACAGCATGGCGGTCGCGGGATATTATATTTTGATCTACCGGTTTGGATTGGTGGACAGCAGTATCGCGCTGATTTTTGTGTTGGCAGGCGGGAGCGCCTTCAATATCTGGCTGTTGAAATCCTATATTGACGGGCTGCCGGTGGAATTGGATGAGGCCGCCATGATGGACGGCGCCAATCAGTTTCAGGTGCTTTATAAAATCATCGTGCCGTTAGCGGCGCCGCAGCTTGCCGTGATCTTTTTGTTTTCGTTTATTGCGACCTACAGCGAATATGTGATTACGTCCATCTTTTTGCAGACGCCGGGAAAAATGACGCTGGCATTGGGATTGCAGTCCTTTATCAGCGATCAGTTTGCGGCGCACTGGACGCTGTTTTCCGCTGCCGCAGTGATCTCGTCTCTGCCGATCATGATCGTGTTTATGTGTTTGCAGCGTTTTATCCAGAACGGGCTGGTTGCAGGCGGCGTAAAAGGGTGACAAAAAAATTTCACAAACCCAAAAGAATCCGCCTCGCACAAACCCAAAAGAACTGCCAAAGGCAGTTCTTTGAAAGAGTTTCCGTAGGAAACTCTTTTTTAACGTATAGGACATTCCGTAACCCGGAAGAATCCGCCTCGCACAAACCCAAAAGAACTGCCGAAGGCAGTTCTTTGAAAGAGTTTCCGCAGGAAACTCTTTTTTTATAGATCGCAGTTTCCGACCGTTCTTGGGAACGGAACGACGTCGCGGATATTGGACATGCCGGTCAGGTACATGACGCAGCGCTCAAAGCCGAGACCGAACCCGGCGTGTCTTGCCGTTCCGTATTTGCGCAGATCAAGGTAGAACTGGTAGTCCTCTTTGTTCAGTCCCAACTCGTCCATGCGCTTTGTGAGAAGTTCTAAATCATCTTCGCGCTGGCTTCCGCCGATGATCTCGCCGATGCCGGGAACAAGACAATCCATTGCCGCAACCGTTTTTCCGTCGTCGTTCAGCTTCATATAGAATGCCTTGATCTCTTTCGGATAATCGGTCACGAATACCGGACGCTTGAATTCTTGTTCTGTCAGGAAGCGCTCATGCTCCGTCTGTAAGTCGCAGCCCCAGGATACTTTATAATCAAATTCATCATTGTGCTTCTCTAAGATTTCGATCGCTTCCGTGTAGGTCACATGGCCGAAATCAGAATTCAACACGTGGTTTAATCGCTCTAAAAGTCCTTTATCAATAAAATTGTGAAAGAACTGCATTTCCTCAGGACATTGTTCCAGCGTATAGCGGATGATATACTTAATCATGCTCTCCGCAAGCAGCATGTCGTCTTTTAGATCCGCGAAGCAGATTTCCGGCTCGATCATCCAAAATTCCGCCGCGTGCCGCGTGGTGTTGGAGTTTTCGGCGCGGAAGGTCGGTCCGAATGTATACACATTCTTAAAAGCAAACGCATAGGTCTCGACGTTCAACTGTCCGCTGACCGTCAAATTGGTCGGCTTGTTAAAGAAGTCTTTCGCGTAATCAACACTGCCGTCCTTAAGTCTGGGCGGATCGTTCACGTCAAGCGTCGTCACCTGGAACATTTCACCCGCGCCCTCACAGTCGCTTGCCGTAATGATCGGCGTGTGCACATACACGAAGCCTCTCTCCTGAAAGAAGCGGTGGATGGCATAAGCGATGACCGAACGCACGCGGAATACTGCCTGAAACGTGTTGGTGCGCGGACGAAGGTGCGTGATCGTGCGCAGATATTCAAAGGAATGTCTTTTTTTCTGCAGCGGATAATCCGGTGTGGATAAGCCTTCCACCGTGACTTCCTCCGCCTGCATTTCGAACGGCTGCTTGGCGTCTGGCGTCGCTACGATCGTTCCGGTTACGATGACCGCGCTGCCCACGCCCAGTTTGGCAGCCTCGGCAAAGTTGGCAAGGCTGTCGCTGTAAACAACCTGAAGCGTCTCAAAAAAAGTGCCGTCATTGATGACTAAAAAACCAAACGTTTTGGAGTCGCGATTGCTTCGTACCCAGCCGCCGACCGTTACTTTTTGACCTGTGTATGATTCCCGATCACGATATAATGCGCGAATATCCGTAAGATCCATGATCTGTTCCCTCCTCATGATTTTGAGCTGTGCTTTTCTGTATACAGCCCCTGTATGCAGAAACTGTATGCAGAAACTGCATGCAGTACTGCCGTGTGATCTGTCTGCGGCGCAGACTTAGTTTGATACGATCGTATTATTTTCTGTGAGCCATTCTCCGACGCGGATGCTGATGACATAACTGCGGAATGTGTCGCGTCCGACATCCTCATACAATGCGTCGATTGTCTCATAGTAACCGTTGGATTCTGCGATATAAGCTTCTGCCTCCGCATCCAGTTCCTGCTGTGAGATCCCGCTGATGCCGACCGCATCCGCGAGCGCTTCCATAGCAACCGTCTCCTGTGCCGCCGTAGTTGCGATCTGCTTTACCTGCTCATTAAACTGAGTCTCCGTCATTCCGTATGCATCCTGAACAAAAGTGGTCATATCCGTATAACCATACATGGAAGCAATAGAAAGAATGTTGTCCTTAAACGCATCCTCATTTTCTTTTACAAGGAATTGGGGCGGATCGCCCTTAAACTCACAATTATTGAGCATTGCCGACAACACTGCGTTTCTGACATTATCGTCATAAACTGACTGCGCGTTATTTTCAAGGAGCGTGCGGATCGCCGCTTTTGCCTCTTCCGGGGTTGCATAGGCTGAGCCAATTTCCGTCAGCAGCTCTGTAGTCAGCTCCGGATACGTCGTTCCTGTAATGGAGAGAAGCGTGATCGTAAAGACTGCTTCTTTTCCTGAAAGATCAGGATTCGGGGAGTACGGGTCAGGGAACGTGCATACGACATCGCGCGTCTCACCGATCTCCATGCCGATAATCCCGTCCTCAAAGCCGTCGATCATGCTGCCGGATCCGATCACGGTATCCCACGATCCTCCTTCCGGTGTGGAACCGCCTTCAAAGATTTCTCCATCCATTCTGCCGACGCACTCATAAGAAACCGTGTCGCCGTTTATGACTGCGCGGTCTGTGATGTCCGTCGATTCTGCGTAAGAATACAGCAGGTTGGAGTTCAGATAATTGATCACTTTCTCGTCCGTGATTTCCTGCAGCGGCTCGACGTTGATTGTCATGCCGCTGTACTCGCCGAGCGTGACGTATTTGGAAGTGTCAAGTGTTTCTAATGTCTCCTCTTTGCCGCAGGAAGCGAGCAGGACGATGCCTGTGAGCATTGCCGCGGCGAGTGCTGATTGTCTGTGCCATTTTTTCTTTTTCATGTGGTCCTCGTGCCTTTCTGTTCCTACGTCTGACGACGTGTTTTTCAGATATACAATATCTCTTTTATACCACAAAACGGTGTTTAATGAAAGTCTTTCCCTAAAATTCACAGAACTTTCATGTTTTTTCCGAGAGAAGCGCCCCGAAAGCGATCTCCGGGGGCGGCTTTCCGAACAGGGTCTTGACAATTGTGTCTACATGATATAGAATTTTAGCATATTTTACATCATGTAGACAGGAGCATCATATGGCAGAGTATAGATTAGGAGAAATGGAAATGAGATTTGCAGAGCTTATCTGGGGAAACGAACCAATTCCTTCTGGGGAGCTGGCAAATTTAAGTCTGAAAGAATTAAACTGGAAGCGGACCACCACCTACACGGTTTTAAGGAGGCTATGTGACAAAGGGATTTTTAAAAATGAAAAGGGTATTGTGTCTTCGTTGGTTTCCAAACAATTATTTCAGGCAAAACAGAGTGAAGAGTTTGTGGAAGGGGCTTTTGGGGGGTCGCTCCCTAATTTTGTTGCGGCTTTTGTCTCGCAAAAAAAACTTTCCGAAAAAGAAATAGAAGAACTGAAACGAATTATCGAGGAAAATTAAAAAGAGGATGGGGGAAAGATCATGGATGCTTTTATGAATGCGCTTATCAAAATGAGCCTGCGGGGAATCGTTATTGTTCTGATCGTCCTGCTTGTCCGGATAGTGCTGAAGAAATTACAAATTGGTCATAAATATATTCTGGGTCTTTGGGCAATGGTTTTCCTGTATTTCATTTTTCCATGGAAACTGAGCCTGCAGGGCGGGTTTTGGAACAATGCAAGTATTGCGGAAGAAATGAGGGTGCTGTTAGAACCCCGGCCGGCGGAAAACGAAAGCTATGGAGAAATTGGCGGTACAGAAAATATTGTTCATTCGGTCGGTGCTGCCGATAGTGCTATGACAGGTGTACCTGCCGCTGTCCCAAAAGACACTGCAGGAACTGTTACTGCAATTCCTGCAGTGTCGATAGGACAAAATATTGCGGGAGTGGACGAGGTAAAAGAAAATGGTCCGGCAAAGTTTGAGGCTGGGCGTGTGATAGAATGGATATGGCTGGCAGGTTTCAGCTGCTTTTTCGGGCATTTGCTATATTCCTATTTTGCGCTGAAAAGAAAATTGCGGTTAAGTATTTTATTTGAAGATCATACTTGTTGGGCAGAAAATATTGATATGCCTATGGTTTTTGGACTGATCCGCCCCAAAATCTATCTGCCGGTTTCTATGGAATCCGAGGATCTTTCGGATGTCATTGCCCATGAAAAGATGCATATCAAAAGAAAAGACGGGCTTTTTAAGATGTCCGCTTATTTGGTATGTCTGATTCACTGGTTCAATCCTTTTATCTGGATGGCGTATTTTCTGTTTGGAAGTGATCTGGAAAAGGCGTGTGATGAGGAAGTCATCCGGACTATGAGCAAGGAGGAACGAAAGGAGTACGCTTATGCGCTGCTTCATATTGCCGCTGGGAACGGATTAAAAAAGAAAAAAATATTTGTTGCACCGATCTGTTTTGGTGAGGGAAATGTAAAGTCAAGAATCAGAAATATCATGAAATATAAATATACGCTTCCGGGAATTGGAATTGCGGTAGTGATTGTGATCGTTGCGCTGTCTGTGATGTTTCTGACAGAAAAAAAGGACGGCAGTGCAGAGGAAAGTACGAAAACGGCAGGAATGACAGAAGAACCGGAAGAAGAATCAACGAATGAAAATGATAAAGAAAATGCAGACGCCGATGCGGCGACAGGTGGAGAAGAGGAGATACTTCCGGTTTTTTATGTGGAAGACAGGAATGTGCTTCAGATGGAAGAAAGTTTTTCATTGGAAGATTACTATATTACCAGCCGCTATACTGCGTCAAATCATTATTATATAGATGAAAACAACGTGCTCTGGGGCACCGGAAAGAATGAATTCGGACAGCTTGGAACAGGTACTTATGGTGTGGAAGAATACTATGAAGATCCGGTTAGGATTGCGGAGAATGTAATTTCTGTGGATGCTTCATGGAATGACTATTTTTGTATTTATCTGACGGAAGGCGGAGAACTCTATGGTATCGGTTTGAATTATGCAGAGGTGCTTTTGGGAGAAGGAAGCGAATCTCCGGTGTATACAAATATCAATAATTACCAAAAAGTCACGGAACCGGTTCTTCTAATGACGGATGTGGCTTATGCAAGGGCAGGGAGAGAATGCATCGTTGCCCTTCAAAATAATAAGTCTGCTTATTGGTGGGGACAGTATGTTGCTACGACAAGTACGAATGCAGATTATGCAGATTATGAAAATTATTGGAAATTGGAAGAGGATGCATCTAATCCGGTAAAAATGTTTGCCGCCGAACCTGTGAAAATTATGGAACAGTGTAAATATATTACGACGGGAACATTTACGGGAGCCGCCATCAGTGAGTCCGGAGAATTGTATACATGGGGATTGAATGTCTTTGGACAATGCGGGACACCCGTAACAGAGGATGATTTTGTCCGCACTCCCGTAAAAGTCATGGATAATGTGAAAATGGTTTGGCAGGGCAGGATCATCTTTGGTGATCCCATGATCCGGTCTTCGGAGTTTGGAAGATGGGAAAGTAATTATGAATATAACACTTTTGTATTGAAAGAGGATAACAGCTTGCTGGCTGTTGGATTGAATATGGGGAATCAGGAAAAAGTAACTCAGCGGAACGGAGATATTGCGGAAACCCAGACGCATCGGTATGGTGATGATTTTGTACCTGTTCAAGTGATAGAATATTCCGTAGACAACAATCTGGCAATTTTGAGCAGGCTGGAGTTTGGTATGTCTATAGAGGAAGTTGAAGAGATCCTAAGCAGTGCTGATATGCATACTTTTCGGGTTGATGAGAGTGTATACAATGAAGGGTATACCGTAGGTCTCTCAGCGGAGTACAGTCAGTACCATTGTTATTTTGACAGTCAAAATAAGCTGGTCACGATTGCGATTCAGGAGGGCGGAAGCCGGGATAGGCGGTTTACGCTGGGAATGCCTTTTTCAGACTTAGAAAAAGTGGTGGAAGAGTCGGGGGGCGTCCTTACGAAAGAGGAGAGTGATACCCCGCATGAAATCTGGTTTTATCAGGATCAGGAACAGCAGATGCAGTACGAGTTTTATGTGTACGGGGGAAGCGTGTCTGCCATGAAAGAGATGGTGATAAATGAACCTGTTATGATTCAAACCTTTGCGGAAAGTGATGTGGCAGTAACCCCCGTGATAGAAGAATATGATTTTACGACGGCAAAAGATATGGGGTCAATGCAGCAAATAAGGGGCATGTTACCGGGTACAGGTGAGGGAGTCTGGTACATGGTATCCATTGATGGTGTGGAGTATTATTATGGGAAGTATGATCAAAAAGCCGCAGAAGAGGCAGAGTATTTCGGGTACGCTATTTTTAGCAGCAGTTATTCCTTGCAGAATGGAATCTCTGTAGGAATGACAATGGAAGAGGTACTTGAAAAATATCCCGATATGGCAGTGATGAATTTTGATGGAAGTTATTTGGATAAAGAAGTGACAGGG
Organism: bacterium; assembly: GCA_023667365.1. Taxonomy (GTDB): domain Bacteria; phylum Bacillota; class Clostridia; order Lachnospirales; family Lachnospiraceae; genus DLAJ01. The sequence goes on from JAMPAG010000001.1 coordinate 381,535, forward strand.
CATCAGGGCTGGAATCCGGCCGCGTATCCTCGCAGCTGCGTTGGCATGGATGAGGATTGGGATTATGCAGGAAAAGATTACGAATGGTCTGATCCGTTTGATTGTATCATGATTGCTGATATTGATTTGGGTGTGGAAGATACCTTACCTCTTTATCTGGCGCTCATGATAAAAGATGATGCTGTTGCTGCAATCACGTTTTATTGTCCGACAGCAGGGTAAACATGAAAAAGCAGGAAGGGGTGCCGTAACTGGCACCGCTTTGTGTTTACACAAAATCTTTTGTTTTTCCTTTATTAAATATTTTATATATAAGACAGAAATGATAGGAAGGACAGGTCATAATGAATAAAGCCAAACTTTCATTTGCAGTATTGGTTTTGGTATTATTGTGCTTTGGCGGAGGGTGTGGCGGGGAAAGGGAAGATTCCGAAAACGCGGGGACTCCCGCAGATGAGAGAGAATCCTCCGATTTGCAGGGCACACAAATGCCGGATTGTTCTCAGGAAACCATAGAGCTGACACCTCCTCAGAATGATGAGCCCCCATCTGTCATGTTGGCTTTTCGGGACGTGCTTTTGAATGAGGCAGCCGTTTTCTGTACGGATAAGTTTCCAAAGAGTGATGGAGCCAGAGAGTTTGAAGGATTTTTAAGTGAAATGCCATATGGATACGATTATGCAAGGCGGATAGACCGGTTTGCGGTAGTGGATCTAGACGGGGATGCCATACCGGAAGTAGTGCTGGAACTGGCGGAGTATGGGGGATTTATCGTTCTTCGCTATAGGGACGGGCAGATACATGGAAATGTGTTTGGCTACAGGAGTATGAATTTATTGAAGGAAAATGGTGCATTTCATAGCGCAGGCAGCGCGTTTGAAGGTTCTGTAGGAAAACTGTGTTTTATAGGGGATACGGCTGTTACTGACGATAAACTGAGATTTTTGGAAAGCATAGATCGGGAATCCTATTATATAGACGATATTTTGGTAGACAGCAGTGAATACGAAAATGCACTTGCATTATTTGATGAAACGCCGGAGGCAGAGTGGTATCGCTATACGGAAGAGACAGTACGTGAAATTTTTGTGGAAGATGGTTTGTTTACGGAACCCGCTGCAGAAGTTGCAGAAAATGCAAAGGAGCGTCAGGCTTACTTAGATTCGCTTTCTTATCTGTTTGATCTAACCTGTGGTTATACCAGTAAAACTCCGGAAGAGTTCAATGCAGATGCCAAAAGTTATTATGACGGCTGCTATGAGGAGATGAACCGGATATACCAACTGTGTCAGGAAAGGTTATCCGGTGAAATGCTTGAGGCATTAAACGTAGAACAGCAGCACTGGGAAGAAAGTAATGCGGAGACGCTGGAAGAGAGGTTACAGGTTTATTATGCTGACAGCATAGAGGAATTAGAGGACAGAACCTTGTATTATACATACGGGGATATTGCACTCAGACGGACGATCAGGCTTATCAATCTTTATTATGGTTTTGATTTTTATGACTGGATCGGAAATGACGCGTGGTGGGATGCATATCTTGAAAAATCGGTTTATACAGCCAGCTTCGCCAGCCGTCAGTCGTAAAGATCAATGGGGAAGAAAGTACATCGGCATCAAATGACACCCTATAGAAATGAGCAGATTTTTTTCCATAAAGCGAAATCCTAAGAGTGTCATCTCCAAACGGCCAGCCGGGCTCCCCTAATTCCTGTATAATCAGAAGATAATCTCCATCCGGTGAGGTTTCCCGGAGCAGCTCTGTCTTTCCATTCGTTATGAAAGCGAAGCAAAACAAAAGCACTTCTAACACGATGATCAACGTTTCAATCGATAGCAGAATCTTAAACGCCCACGATTTCATACGTCACCCCCAATGATTTTGTTCCCATTATACCCTTGTTCTTAAAAAATAGCAATGTAATAAGCATTATGGCGGCATATGCCTCATTCCGGCTCACAATAAAGATAATTTGCAAACCGGATATAAGACGTGCTTTTATTGATGTCAGATTCGCGGAAACTCGAGGAAAGAAATCATTGCGCGCCGTCCTAAAAAATGATACAATTCTTTTTGTGAAAAGTGAGGGGAGGTATCTGAATATGAATCCGGTTTTACTTACCATATTGATCATTGTCGCTGTTTTGCTTGCGGTTCTTGTCATTCTTTATTTCGCGGGAAGAAAATTGCAAAAAAAGCAGGCTGCGCAGGAATCGCAGATGGAGGCCGCAAAGCAGACGTTTAACATGCTTGTCATAGACAAGAAAAAAATGAGACTGAAGGACGCGGGGCTTCCGTCCGCCGTGCTTGAACAGACGCCGAAGATCATGCGCCGCGCCAAGCTGCCAATCGTCAAGGCAAAGGTCGGCCCGCAGATCGTGTCCCTCGTGTGCGACGCGAAGATTTTTGAGCTGATTCCGGTAAAAAAAGAAGTCAAGGCGACCGTCAGCGGAATTTATATCAGCGATGTGAAGCCCGTGCGCGGACAGTCGCTCTTAAAGCCGACGAAGAAAAAGAGCAGATTTAAGCGTTTCACAGAAAAAATGCAGGAAAAAGCGGGAGCAAAACCGCTGAAATAAAGAGGATATAAATCGCAAGTTTATGTGGTCATGGAAGAATCGCACAGCACCAAAAGAAATGCCTATGGCATTTCTTTGAAAGAGTTCTGCTCCGGCAGAACTCTTTTTTCATACGACTCGACCGATTCCCGTTCGCTGTAGTGGTATTTGACGCCACGGATCTCCTGATAGTCTTCATGTCCCTTGCCGAGTAAAATGATGATGTCGTTGTCTTCGGCAATATCCATGGCGTGCCAGATTGCTTCTTTGCGATCGTCGATCTCGATGTATTTGCCGTTACTTTTGGCAAGTCCGACCTTAATGTCCGCGTTGATCGAGGAAATGTCCTCATTGCGCGGGTTGTCGCAGGTCAGAATGGAAAGATCCGCCATTTTGCCGCACAGCTCGCCCATCGCGTAGCGCCGCATACGGTCGCGGTTTCCGCCGCCGCCATACACGCAGATAATACGGTGCGGCTGATAGGTGAGGATCGTGGAGAGCAGGCTCTCCACGCTTAATTCGTTATGCGCATAGTCGATCATGACCGTATAATTCCCTTTGGTCGGTACAATCTCAAGACGCCCTTTCACATGGATCGTGGAGAGCGCGCGCAGCATGATCTCGTTCGCAATGCCGACACTGTGACCGATCATTAAGGCGCAGAGCGCGTTGTAAGCGCTGAATTTACCCGGAACGGGAACGGATACCTTGGCATCCAGAATCCCGGTCGCGTGAAAACGGATGCCGATCTCGCTGCCGTTTCTCGTGGATTCAAAATCCTGCGCCCGCAGGTCGGCGTGCTCATGGAAACCGAAGGTGTGAATGCTGCACGTATGTCCCTTGATCATTTCCTCGTAAGCGTCGTCATCGCAGTTTAGCAGACCGACGCGGCACTGGCGGAAAAGCAGCGATTTGCAATAGAGATATTCTTCCATCGTGGCATGTTCGTCTGGTCCGATATGGTCGGCGGAAAAATTCGTAAATACGCCGATGTCGAACACGAAGCCGTCCACGCGGTTTAGTTTTAAGCCCTGCGAGGAGACTTCCATCACGCAGTATTCACAGCCGGCTTCTACCATAAGGGAAAGAAGGCGTTGAAGTTCAAAGCTTTCGGGCGTTGTGTTGACGGTCTTGTATTTCTGCCCGTTGATGACGCAGCCGATCGTGCCGATCACGCCGACCTTTTTTCCGGCGTGTTCTAAAATGGACTGCACCATATAGGAGGTCGTTGTTTTCCCTTTTGTTCCGGTGATGCCGATCGTTGTGAGTTTGGACGCGGGTTGTCCGTACTGCGCAGCCGCCGCATAAGCGAGCGCTTTTCGCGTGTTTTCCGTGGAAACGACGGTCACATGCTCTTTTCCGGACGCGGAGGCCATGACTTTGGCGGAAGCGATATGCCCGGAATCGACGATGAGCGCGGATGCGCCTTTTGCCAGCACTTCGGGAATGAATTTATGCGCGTCCTGTTTCGTTCCGGCGATGCAGACGAACAGGCATCCTTTGCTGACCTTTCGCGAATCGTAGACAACTTCCGTCACTTCGTCAAGCAGGTTTCCGGTTTGCAGTTCGTAATCCAAGCCTTCCAACAGTGTCTGTATTTTCATGAAACAAAAGTCCTCCCCTTTGTAGTATAGCCATAGATTGCATTTATAACGCGCCGGTAATGCGGCGGCACATGGAACACGAATGAAAACAGCCGCTATGCCTGGATGTGGCCGACTTCGATTTCCGATTCAAAAACGGTGTGGGACGGTCCGGTCATCAACACATGCCCCGTGCGCTCGTCCCATTCTACTTCAAGAGGACCGCCGATCTGGGAGACCGTCACTTTTCTGTCGCACATATGGAGGCGCACTGCAGCAACGACCGCCGTGCAGCAGCCCGTGCCGCAGCCAATCGTCTCTCCGGTTCCGCGTTCCCATTCGCGCATGGTTAAGTGGGCACGGTCAACATACTGTGCAAAAGTCACGTTTGTTTTTTGGGGAAAAAGAGAAGTCAGATGCTCAAACGCATTGCCGAACGCATGCACGTCGAAGTCAGAGACATTCTCCACAAAAGTAACCATGTGCGGATTGCCCCAGCTTAATGCGGTCACATGGAACTCGCGGTCAAGCACGCGCACGGGTTGATTGACAAATTCAGCGAGCGGCGTATTGACAGGAATACGGGCGGAATCCATCACAGGCGTGCCGATGTCTGCACGGATATTGACGACTGTGTCATTTTCGACAAAAAGATGAAGCTCCTTGATGCCGCCGAGCGTCTCCAGCGTGAGATCCGTCTTATCGGTGAGGCGGTGGTCGTAGACAAATTTGCCGACGCTCCGGCTCGCGTTGCCGCACATTTCCGCTTCCGAGCCGTCGGGATTAAAGACGCGCATGCGGAAATCCGCAGTCCCGGACGGACAGATCAGGATCATGCCGTCGGAGCCGACGCCGAAATGCCGGTCGCTGACAAAGCGCGCCAGGGCGGGAAGATCGGGAAGCTGTTGACGGATCGCGTCAATATAGACATAATCGTTGCCGTACGCCTGCATTTTTGTAAAACGGATTTTCATAATGCGTCTCCTTAAAATCAAAAAAATTATCACGTGAAAAAAGAAAACGCTGCCGCATACGGCAGCGCCCTTTTTTCTATTTTGCTCCGTTGATCGCCTGATCGAGGTCTGCAATAATGTCGTCCGCATGCTCCAGACCGACGGAAATCCGCAGAAAACTGTCCGTGATGCCGAGACGCTGACGGTTTTCCTCTGTCAGGGATTCGTGCGTCTGCGTCCGCGGGTAGGTGATGAGCGTTTCCGTGCCGCCGAGACTTTCCGCGAACATGACGAGATCCACGCGGCGGAGTATTTTTTGCACGGTCTCGAAGGAATCCACGTTGATGGAAATCATCGCGCCGAAGCCGGAGCATTGTTTTTTCATAATATCATAGCCCGGATGGTCCTCAAAACCGACATAGAAAATCTTTTTTACTTTTTCCTGCGCGCGGAGCCAGTGCGCCACCTTCATGGTATTCTCCGCATGGCGTTCCATGCGGACGGGCAGCGTCTTGATGCCGCGGAGCAGAAGCCAGCTGTCCATCGGTGCAAGCTGATTGCCGTGCGTTTTGATCTGACCGTGCATATAAGTCGCAAGCTCCTCGGAATTGACGACGACGATGCCGGCAAGCACGTCGTTATGACCGCAGATAAATTTGGTCGCGCTGTGGACGACGATGTCCGCGCCGAGCGTGATCGGTTTCTGGAAATAGGGCGACATCAGCGTGTTATCCACAACGAGCAGACAGCCGTGTTCATGCGCCATGCGCGCGATCGCCGCAATGTCCGCCACTTTCATCATCGGGTTGGTCGGCGTCTCCAGATAGACCATCTTCGTATTTTCGTGGAAGCTGTTCTCCAAAAGCGTCAGATCGCACATATCAATATAAGTAAAGGAAGCGCCGTAACGGGTAAAAATGTCGTTGCCCATACGGAACGTGCCGCCGTAAATATCGTCGGACAAAAGCACTTCATCGCCGGGATTTAACATCGTGAACACCGCCATATTCGCCGCCTGCCCGCTCGTGAAGGCAAATCCCTCGACGCCCTCTTCTAAGATCGCCATGGTCCGCTCCAATTCTAATCTGGTCGGATTGGAAAGACGGGAATAGTCGAAGCCGGTCGAATCAAAGAGCGCTCTGTGCCGGAATGTGGAAGTCTGGTAAATCGGCATGCTCACCGCGCCGGAAAACGGATCGTGTCCGAGCGCGCCGTGAACGGCTTTTGATTCAAAATGCAGATCTTCTTTCCTGCTGTAATCGGTAAAATTGCTGAAATTCTTCATCGCATGATACCTCTCGGAATTGTTCTTGTCTGACCGCAGAGCGCCTCTGCATAAAGAAGGACGTTCCTGCGGGCGGTTTCTTTGCGCTTATTATAGCATGGAAAAAGATGGAGGGCAAGTATAGGCGGCGCGAACTTTTTGTGATAAACTATAGGAAAGGAACAGACAGAAGGGGAGAGAGATGTATTCATTTTTGATTGCGGTACTCCACACTCCCGGCTTATGTGATCTGATTCTCTATAGAGGAAATGAAAAAGTACGAACAGCGAATGCGGGTTTTGCCGGAGCATTCCGACAAAAAGCAGCCGGTCAGCGCGGAGGAAATTCGCGGATCTATGGGGCTGCTGCTGACGCAGGTGATGAATCTGGAGGCGGATGCCGCCGTTGATACGGCAGGGTATCTTTCAGATAGGATAGCCCGTACATAACATAACGTACTGGGAGAGTAAGGATGGGTGCGCGGGCAGCGGAATATGATATGGAAGGAATAAGAGAACGATGGACAGAGAACGGATGAAAAGAACAGTATTGCTCATGTGTATCGGAGCGGCGCTTCTGGCGGCGGCGCTCCATGTGGAGTCGATCGGCGGACTGCTGAACAGAGTATGGGGCATGATTTTGCCAGCCGTGATCGGGGCGGTCATGGCGTTTGTGTTAAATGTGCCGATGCGGGGATTTGAGGGACTGCTCGGTAAGCTGAACCGGAAAAAACAACGGCTTTCGGAGAGCAGGATCCGTTTTTTCAGTATGTGGCTCACGCTCATCAGTCTCGTGCTGGTGATCGTGTTTGTGCTGATTCTTGCGGTGCCGGAGATCGTCGCGTCCCTGAAAAGCCTGTTTACGGGCATCCAGCGGGCGATTCCGGACATCATCGCATTTGCGGAGAAACATATTGATTCCGAGTGGGTAAACGAGGAACTGCTGAGTCTGAACACGCTGCAGGAGAAGCTCTCGGATGAAAATATCACGAAGATGATCGTGAGTATCTCGAACGGCGCATATGATATTGCAGGCAGGGCGCTGACGATCGCGACGTCCACGCTCGGCAGCATCCTTTCCATCAGCATGAGCCTGATCGTTGCGATCTACATGCTGCTCAGCAAGAAAAAGCTCGGTATGCAGACGAGAAAGCTGCTCTATGCGTATCTGAAAAAAGAGCATGCGGACAAGGTGTGCAGTGTCGGCAGACTGGTAAACGCAACGTACGCCAAATTCCTCTCCGGTCAGTGCGTGGAGGCGTTCATTATCGCGATCCTGCTGTTTGTCGTGTTTACACTCTTCCGGCTGCCTTACGCGAGTCTGGTCGGCGTGCTTGCGGCGGTGTTGTCCTTTATCCCGTACATCGGTTCATGGATCGCCTGCGCCATCGGCGCGCTGCTCATCTGCATTATCAGTCCGTGGAAGGCGCTTTTGTCCGTGGTCGTTTATCAGGTGGTACAATTTTTAGAGGGAAAACTGATCTATCCGCGTGTCGTTGGCAGGTCGGTCGGACTGCCGCCGATTTATACGCTGCTTGCGGCGCTGCTCGGCGGGAATCTCTTTGGCATTGTCGGCATTATTTTCTTTATTCCGTTCGTGGCGGTCGTCTATGCGCTCGTGCGGGATCACGCGGATAGCCGTTTGGCGGAAAAAGACATGAAAATAGAAGAATAGAGCTGCAAGTTCCGTGCGGATGTCATTGGCAGGATTACCGTGCATGAAATTGAAAAATAAAGAAGTTTTAGTACACCTCGATTTCTTTAATATTAAATTCGTTCCCCTGCAAAAGCCAGGTATCCGGGCTTTTGCAGTGAGGACAAATTTTACCGTATTCCACAGTCGGATAGGTTTTACCGCAGCCCTCGCAATAGGTAACGGCGGGCAGCGTCTCCACGAAAAGCTCCGCGTTCGCAAACAGTTCGCGTTTTCCGGCTGCCCATTTCCAGCAGTTTTGCAGATAGGATTCGATGACCGTAGACACTTCTCCCAATTCCAGAACCACTTTGGAAATTCCCGTCACCTCGTTTTCCGCCGCAATGGTTTCCAAACTATCCATAATATGAAATACGACGCCTAATTCATGCATGGTGTTTCAATCCTTTTTTGGTGTAACTGTAATCAGTAAATCACTGTTGCTTTTCATTCTTTTTTGATGTAAATGTGACCTTCAAAGACTGCTTGATCATGTTGGGAAGCACATATTTCAGCTTATCTTCCGAGCGTACCATCGTGGAGCATTCCGGATGTTCTCTGTGAAGGGTGATGGCGTCAAATACGCATTTTGTGGTGCAGACGCCGCAGCCGATGCACTTGTTGGGATCGACAACGGACGCGCCGCATCCCAGGCAGCGGGAGGTCTCCGCCTTCACCTGTTCCTCGGTCAGCGTGTGGGAAAGATCACGGAAGGACTGCGCCTGCGCTTCTTCCGCTTTTTCCGGTCTCTGCCTGTCGGTATTGTCATAGCTTGCCACGGAAATGTCTTCTTTGTCCAGTTCAATAAAATCTCTTCGGTTTCTTCCGATCGTCAGCGTACAGTGCTCATGGACGAAACGGTGAAGGGAGATCGCGCCTTCCCGCCCTGCCGCAATGGCGTCTATGGCGAACTTCGGTCCGGTATAAACGTCGCCGCCCACAAAAATATCCGGTTCGGCAGTCTGATACGTCAGTTTGTCGGCAATCGCGCCGCCGTTCGGACGAAGTTCTACTTTGGTGCCGTTTAGAAGATCGCCCCAGACGATGCCCTGACCGACGCTGAAAATTACGCTGGCGCAGTTTAGCGTCATGGTCTGCTCCTCATCATAGAGCGGGGCGAAGCGATGGTTTTCGTCATAAACGCGGGTGCATTTTTTGAATACGACGCCGACTGCTTTTCCGTTCTCGGTGAGAATTTCTTTGGGTCCCCAGCCGTTGTGGATGGTAATCTTTTCTTCGCTCGCCTCTAAGATTTCTTCCCGGCTTGCCGGCATCTCGTCCCGGCTTTCCAGACAGACCATGGAAACTTTGCCCGCACCGCAGCGCGTGCTTGTTCTTGCGGCGTCGATGGCAACGTTGCCGCCGCCGATCACGATGACGTCCCCGCCAAGGTCAAACGATTCTTTCTTTCCGGCTTCTCTTAAAAATTCTACCGCAGTGTAAACGCCCTGCGCGTCCTCGCCGGGGACGCCCGCTTTCTTTCCACCCTGACAGCCGATTGCAAGGTAGAAGCCCTTGTAGCCTTGTTCCCGAAGCTGCCGGATCGTAATATCTTTTCCAACTTCGACGCCGCACTTGATCTCGACGCCCATCGCTTTGATGACGTCGATCTCCGCCGCGATCAGATCCTTTTCCAACTTGTAGGAAGGAATGCCGTAGGTCAGCATACCGCCGGGTTTCTCGTCCTTTTCAAAAACGGTCGGTTTGTAGCCTTTTTCCGCCAAAAAGTAGGCGCAGGAAAGTCCGGCGGGACCGGAACCGATGATGGCGATCTTCTCTTCAAAACTGCCGCGCAGGGAAGGAACGGTCGGTTTGGGAATATAGCGGGTCTCGGCATGTAAATCTTGTTCCGCAATGAAGCGTTTTACCGCGTCGATGGCAACCGCTTCGTCAATGGTTCCCCGTGTGCAGGCGTCCTCACAGCGCCGGTTGCAGATCCGTCCGCAGATAGCGGGAAGGGGATTGTCTTTTTTGATGAGAGCCAGCGCCTCCCCGTAACGTCCCTCTTTTGCAAGCTGTAAATAGCCCTGAACGGCGATGTGCGCCGGACAGGCTGTTTTACAGGGGGCGGTGCCGGTGTCGTGACAATTGATCCGGTTTACGTCCCTGTAGTTGTGGCTCCACATGTGTTCGCCCCATTTTTGCTCATGGGGAAGCGGCATTTGAGGATAGGTCACTTCACTGCCGTCTTTTTTGCAAAGCTTCTGTCCCAGCTTGACCGCGCCCGCCGGACATGCCTCCACGCATTTGCCGCAGGCGACGCATTTTGATTTATCTACTTTCGCGACATAGGCGGAGCGGGACATGTTGGGGGTGTTAAACAGCTGTGAGGTGCGTAAGGCATAGCATACGTTCACGTTGCAGTTGCAGATGGCGAAAATTTTATTGGCGCCGTCTATATTGGTGATCTGGTGCACAAAGCCGTTGTCTTCCGCCTGCTGAAAAATCGCCAGCGCTTCTTCTTTGGTGATGTAGCGGCCGTCCTTCTGCGTCTCCACCACATAGTCCGCCATATCGCCCACGGCAACGCACCATCCCTCCGGATCGTCCGCACAGCCCTCGTCGTGATGCAGGCGGGAACGGCGGCAGGAGCAGGGGCTTGCCGCATATTTGCCCTCATATTTTGACAGCCAGTAGGAAATATGTTCCAGATCAATGGATTCGCTTTCCATCTCGATCGCTTTTTCCACGGGAATGACATGCATACCGATACCGTTGCCGCCCGGTCCGACAAAGGGCGTCACTTTCTCCAGGGGCAGTCTGGACATATGTTCAAAAAACAGAGTGACTTCGGGATGTTCCTCGATGACCTTGCTGTTCATGTTAAAAAATTCTGCGGATCCCGGTACGAACATGGGCAGCACATACTGTTTTTCATGCTGCGGATTTTCCCAGTTGTATTCCAGAATGCCTTTGATCGACATCTGCTGGAGCTTCGGCTCCAGTTCCTGCTCGGATATGCCGGTGAGCTTTACCATTTCCGGTAAGGTCTTTGGTTTCCGAACGCCCATTTTCAGGGCGATTTCCGCTTCCTCGTCTGTCAGCACGCCTGCAAGTCCCCAATACTCCGGATCGTCCTGTGTGATCTTTTTTAAGCCGAGCTTCTGGGGAATCCGATCCGTGATCTTTTTTCCAAGCTTTTGGATCGTCTTGCGGGGCGGCTCGCTGTGATCCGCCTGATGTTCCGGGTAGACGTAATCAGGGTATAGTTCTTTGTCCAACGATTTTTTCATACCTTCCTCCTTTGCAGACTGGTGTGTAGGGTTATGCGGGATCATGCGCCGCGCCAGTTTTTGACTTCTTTCGTCAGCCAGTCCGTCCATTCCGGAATCCCTTCCCCTGTTTTGGCGCAGATGGGAATGATCGCCGCATTCGGATTCCGCATCAGGATATACTCTCGGCATTTTTCCATGTCAAAATCAAAATAGGGCAGAACGTCTGTTTTATTGATGAGAACCACGTCGCAGATGGAAAACATCAGCGGATATTTTAACGGCTTGTCATGTCCCTCCGGGACGGACAGGATCATCGCATTCTTCGATGCGCCGGTATCAAATTCTGCGGGGCAGACCAGATTGCCGACGTTTTCCAGAATTGCCAGCTCGACATCCCCTGTTTCCAACCCGTCGAGCCCCTGTCTCGTCATTTCCGCGTCCAGGTGGCACATGCCGCCCGTGTGAAGCTGGATCACTTTTGCGCCGGACGTCTGGATCGTTTTGGCGTCCACGTCCGAATCAATGTCAGCTTCCATGACGCCGATCCGGAAGGTATCTTTTAACGCTTCAATGGTCCGCATCAGGGTCGTGGTTTTACCGGAGCCCGGAGAGGACATGAGATTCAGCAGAAAGATCCCTTTTTGTTTTAATTCCTGCCGGAGGCCGGCGGCCTGCTTGTCGTTGTCGGCAAAGACGCTCTGTTTGATCTCTAAGATTCGTACTTCTTTCATGTGGCACCTCGTTCTGCGCTGGTAAGCGGATTTCTTGTATGGTTCCATTTTAACACTGCGGGGCGGGGAGCGTCAATGAATGTTTGCGGGGGTGGAGATGCCTTTTGGGATTTGCGTCGAGTAATTTTATGAGATTTTTTGAAGTATGTAATAATCGTTTATTTTTGAAAGAATACGTGGTATATTATGTTTAGTAAAAGTGAAAACGGAGGAAACCGGATGTTGTCTGATAAGATAAGGGAAGAGCTGGTACAAGGTCTGACCGGTATATTTCAAAAGAATATTTCTATGATTATTTTGTATGGCTCCACAGCAAGAAATGAGGCGACGGATGAAAGTGATATTGATATTGCGATTATTGTGAAGAATCAGATGGATGAGGAAACAAAAAAGCGTTTTGTTAGTTGGGCAGCCGATATGGACATCCGTTATGAAAAAGTATTTTCGATCGTGGATATACAGGAAAGCAACATGAAGAAATGGGAGGGCGTGCTTCCGTTTTATCAAAATATCCGGAAGGAGGGAATCGTTCTATGGACGGCAGCTTAAAAGAACTGGCAGGATACCGTTTGGAAAGAGCGAAAGAAATGAATATTTGAAAACAGAGGTGTTAGATAGAAGGTTAGCTGTCATCATAAAGGACAGTTCGTTTTGCAGAGAAAAGTCGGATTATGATGATTTTTATGTTGCGGGACGGACAGAGGCGGAAGAGCAGCTAAAAAATGCACGATATTTTGTACAAAAAGTGGAAGCGTATATCCATTCCGTAAAGGAATCATTTTGAAGAAAAAGGCTGCCGGATAACATCAAATCCGGCAGCCTTTTGTCCGAGTTTTATTCCTTCGTCAGGTAAAGATACGCGTCCTCCAGTGTGGCGGGCACGGGCGCACAGTTGGTACCGGGCTTGAGGCGGTTCAGGATTCGGAGCCGGATTCCGCCCTCGGTATACTGCTTGGAGGAAATCGGATATTTTTGTTCTAATTCCCGCGCCTCTGCGGGCGTTTTCACCACGCAGTCCCACACACAGCCGTCCGCATGACCGATCAACTCGTTTACGCCGCCTGCGTACAGGAAATGTCCTTTTTTCATGACGGCAAGCTGATGGCAGACCGCCGCCAGATCCTCCACGACATGGGTGGAAAATAAAACGGTGCGGTTTTCGGAAAAATCAACTAACAGATTGCGGATGCGGATGCGCTCTTCCGGGTCTAATCCGGTCGTCGGCTCGTCGATGATCAAAAAATCTGGCTCGTTTAAGAGCGCCTGAATGAGTCCGACTCTCCGCTTCATGCCGCCGGAGAGCTGGCGCATTTTCTTTTTTCGGTGCGCGGTCAGGCTTGTTTTTTCTAACAAATCGTCGATGCGCCGTTTGCAGAGCGGTTTCGGAACGCCCGAAAGATCGCCCATGTATGCGAGGCATTCCTGCACGGACAGGTTCGGGTACAGGTCGATTTCCTGCGGCAGATAGCCGATCCGTCTTTGAATTTCCGCGTAATGTTCTTTTTGATACGGAATGCCATCCAGCGTGACGGTGCCGGAGGTGGGCGCAAGAATCGTCGTCAGCACGCGCATCAGCGTTGTCTTGCCGGCGCCGTTTTCTCCGAGCAGTCCGAAAATGCCGGACGGGATTGTGAGATCCGCATGGTCGATTGCGGTTACCTGCTTGCGAAAGGTTACGGTCAGGTCATTGATTTGAATGTTCATGAGGTTCTCCTTTTCTCTTTTTTTGCGCTGCGGTTTGTGTGGTGGGACTTGTGCCGGACCGTAAAGGGCTTCGCGGCGCGAGTCCCGGTCAGCAGGCCGGGCAGAAGCGCGTACATGACAATGCAGAGCGCGATACAGACGACTTTTCCCATCAGCCAGCGGAAATCGCCGGGATCGTCAATGTTGCGGAACGTGTAGGAAAAGACGTTCCATGCGCCGAGATAACGTTCTCCGGCGGCGGAATTGGTAAAAAGCCATAAGAGCAGGCATCCGCTGATCCCGAACCACAGATTGCCGGACAGGCAGGCGAGCGTGTTTGACAGCGTTCCCCAAAAAACGACCGTCACCGCGGCTGCCGCGAGATACAGACCAAACTGCACGGATTCGCTTTCGGCATCCGGCTGTATGACGCTGTAGAGGAGTGGTTTTTGAAAAAGAAAAAAGAAACCGTAACCAGCCGCCGCAAGCAGCAGGAGGAAGGATGTCTGAACCGCCATGCGCCGGACGACGGAGCGGGTTCTTTTTTGAAGCGGATAAAGCCGCCAGACCTCCGAGCGCCTGCTCAGGATTTCCTGCGTATAGGTATCTGCGCAGAACGCGGAAGCTAGAATTGCCATGACGGGTTCCGATGCGATGCCGATCTCATAGCTGACGGACACGCCGCGGATCAGGGCAAGGAGCAAAACGACAAGCAAAGCACAGCAGATTTTGTAGGCGGGCAGGACGATCCTGCATTCCGTGAGCAGGGGAAGCGGCGCAAGCCGCCGGGCGCCGTTTTGCGTGGATTCTTTTTTAACGTTTTTTTTGTACGCATTCTTTTTTTCGTTCTTTCGCGCGAATTCTTTTTTATGCATCACATCCGCCTCCTTTTCCACAGCGAGGCCGCGACCAAAAGAATCACGGCGGATGCCGCGAGTAAAAGGCTTTGATTGAGCAGCGCCATCGGCGGCGGCGCCGTATCAAAAAACGATCCGGGGAACCGCACCATGATCGCAAACGGGTGTCCGTAATAGCCGTAGATCCCTTCTGCGTTCCGGCTCCCCATGTTGGAATACACCATCAGGAGCAGCAGGAGCGGCACCGCCGGGAGCGGATTTTTGAACAGCAGGGAGATCAATAGATAGACGCATACGATCCAGAGCATATTCGGTAAAATATACAGGCAGGACGCCGTGATAAAATCCGTCAGCCGTACGGTAAATCCGCTGTCCCTTGTGTAAAAAAGGCAGAGCGCCCAAAATATGAGATTTAGGATGACAAGCGCGATCAGACAGACCGAAAATCCGCCGAGTGCTTTGCCGGCGACATAGCTTCCGGCGCGGATCGGCTTGGTGTGGAGCAGTTCATACGTATGCCTCCGCGTATCCTGAAGAAACAGAACCGACAGCATGACCGTCGCGAAAAATCCCATGAACAGTCCCGCAAAATCCGCGAATTTTCTTGAAAAATAGTAGGAGAACGGTTTTTCGGACAACATTTGTGCGAGATAGGCGTTGATTTCGTCCGGTGTTCCTTTTCGAAAAGCCGTTGATCTGTAAGTATTGATTGCGCCGACATAGCGGTATTGCGTTTCCAGAAAATCACACGCCTGTGAAATGTCCATGTCTTTCATTTCTTCGATGACGGCGTTTGCTTCCTCCGCGGTCATATTCCAAGTTTCGATAAAGAGCGCGGCCGTATTCTGCTCAAACAGTTTCCGCTGTTCCTCAGCGGTGGAGGGGACATAGCCCTCGTAAACCTCGGCGGAGCGGAAGGTTTCGGGGTAATCGTTTACGATCGTTTCCCCCGGCGCGAGATAGTGAATGGTAAGATACGGGCTGACGCACGCGTAGACGCCGCAGATCACGATCGCGATTCCGAGCCAGAAAAGCGGGCGTTTCAGATAGTTTCTCATTTCTCTTGTGAAGACTGCCAGCATGGGAATTACCTCCTTTGATGATGGATGATGATCCGGCGGAATACGGCTGTGACCGATGCGCCGCCCTGCTTTTGATTTTCGACCAGAAGCCCGCCGCCGTGCTTTTCGCAGTACAGGCGGCTGAGATACATGCCCATTCCCGCGTGTTTCAGGCTGTCTTTGGCGTTCTGCCGGTCGGGCTGCGGACGGTTCTGCCTGTCAAACTGCGGATTGTTTTGCAGACGGTTCTGCTCGTCAAACTGCGGATTGTTTTGCGGACGGTTCTGCCTGTCAAGCGGATCATTCTGCGTACTGTCGCCCTGCTGGCAGAAAGGATCCGCGGGGGCAATGCCGGAAAAAAATCCTATCCCGTCGTCGGCGACACGGATCCGACATTCCTCCGATGATAAGGAAAGCGTGACGTTCACTTCTTTTTTGGCATAGCGCAGGGCGTTGGAAAGCAAATTCTCCGCGACCTCCAAAATAACAGCCTGATCGCCGCGAAAGATTTCTGCGGACGGGGAAATTTCCGCGGATGGGGATGTGTGCAGGAGAATCCGCCGGTCGGTCTCTTTTTCCAAAATCCGGCATTCTGCAAGGAGCCCCGCATGAAGCCGCCCCGCCGTGATGTCGCCGGGACAAAGCGCGCGCCGCTCTAAACTGCTTAAACTCCGCATGGTCTCCACAAAGGCGTCCATGCGGTCAAGCTGTCTGCCGCATTCCGAGAGCATTTCCATTGCTTTTTGCAGGTCGATGGCTTCATTGGGAAGATAATCGGTCAGCATTTCGTGATACCCCTTCAAGACGGAAAGCGGGGAACGGAGATCGTGCGAGATCGCGGCGCGGAGCGCGCGTTCCTCCTCTAGGCTCTGCCACAGCCTGCGGTTGTTTTCGACAAGCTGCGACCGCATTCGTTCAAATTGGAGGCAGAGCTGTCCCATTTCATCCTTGTTGTCATAAACGAGACGGAACAGCAGATTATTTTGCGCGATATTCTGCGCCGCCGTCGTAAGAAGCGTAAGCGGGTGCTTCAATTTGTGCCGATAAAAAAGAAACACCGCCGTGCAGCTCCCGATCATGGACAAAATGAGCACGGTATAGGTTTCTAAAAAATCGCAAAGTTCGGATAGAAGGAGATCGTGCGGCGTCATTTCCCAAGCGGACGGTCTGCGGGGGGTGTTTGGATACGCGATACCGTCCGCGTCCGGCATGTTGGAATCGGTGGCAGTATCCGGATATTTGCGCCAGATACGCGCCTGCGTGTGCCATGCGAGGTTCGAGATCCACGCAGAAAGCAGAAAGCCCGAGATCAGGCTGATCGCCATATAAAGAAGAATTGTTTTTCTGACGGAAAGATTTTTTATTTTTTTAACCATCGGTATCCCATCCCCCATACGGTCTCGATATATTCGGTCTGTGTCAGCGCGGACATCTTGTTCCGGATGCGGCGCACGAGTTCTGTAATGACACGGCTGTCGCCTTCTGCGTCATAACCGCAGACGTTTTCATAAATCCGCTCCTTATCAAACACGATGCCCGGATTCATGGATAAAAATTCAATGATCCGGTATTCCGCTTTTGTGAGTTCCAGACCGGCAGAACCGATCTGCACGGTCTTGGATGCGTAATCAATGAGGAGATTCCCTTGAAAGCAAAGCTCGGAACGGGCGCCGCGGCGCTGTTCCCTCTTTAAGTGCGCGGTGATGCGGGCGTCCAGTTCTTTTAAGCTGAACGGCTTTAGGATATAATCGTCTCCGCCGGAGAGCAGACCGCTCACGCGGTCGTCCTCCTCTACCCTTGCCGTCAGAAACAGGATGGGACAGGATACGTTATCCCGGATGAGCCGGCAGACCGAAAGACCGTCTAAACCGGGCATGTTCACGTCAAGTAGAATGAGGTCCGGCAGGGGTTTTAGTTTTTGCAGCGCTTCCGCGCCGTTTGCGGCGGTGGCGACCTCATAGCGCTTCATTTCGAAAAAGCTGCGGAGCATTTTTAACAGTTCTTTGTCGTCATCGACGATCAGTAGTTTTGGCATGGCGGTACTCTCCTGTAGAAGCGCGCTTCACGCGGCGGGTGTTTCTTTGCGTGAAGCGCGTTCAAAGAACGCGTATTTGTCATAACCATCATAATAGCATAAAAGACAACAAATTCACAATCATATCCCCTTGCGGGTTATATTATTGATAGGAATGAGATCATTTGGCAGACCGCTTTTTTGCGGTATTTCTTGTAATTGAGAGGAGAATAGGATAAAATAGGAAAAAGGAAATGCCATAATAGGTTGGGAGTGGATTTGAAAAGGGAGGTTGTAAAATGCCTTATACAATAGATGAGATCAGGACAAAGGCAATGCCGATAGCAATTCGTTATGGTGTGGATACACTTAGTCTTTTTGGTTCTTATGCACGAGGTGAAGCGGATGAAAAGAGCGACTTGGATTTTTTAATACAAAAGGGAAACATGAAAGGGCTTCTTTCATACTGCGGAATGATCGCGGATTTGGAGGATGTATTTCAATGCCATGTTGATTTGGTAGTAAAAAGTGCAATTAAGGACAAGCAGTTTCTTGAAGCGATTGGCAAAGATGAGGTGAAACTCTATGCGAGGTAAGAAATCAGAACGAATCATACTACAAAAGATGATCCGGTATTGTGATGAGATAGAGCAGATTTTGAAAAAGCATCATTCCAACAGAGAAGAATTTGAGAATGATAAGGAATTCCAGTTTGCGTGTGGAATGTGTATTATTCAGATCGGGGAACTTGTTGCAGGATTAGATGAAAATTTTGTAAAAAAATATCCAGATGTCCCATGGCGCCAAATCAAAGGAATGCGTAATATTTATGCACATGACTATGATGTGATTGACAATGACATCATATGGGAAACGATCACGAAAGAAATCTCGGAGCTTAAAGAAAAATTGCAGACGATTTTTTCTACATTATAGGCAAAACGTGAGGATATAGAGACGGTCGTCAATTATATTATTGAATCCAACGCCACGGTGTAACAGACCGTAAAGGCATTCAAAGTATCTAAAAGTACAGTATATATTGACTTTCATAAAAAGGTACATAGGAAGACAGGAGGCCAAAGATGGATTTATTTACAAACTTGGGATTTAAGAAAAATCCTTTTTCGAAATTTTCGGCAGAGGAAGAGCAGATTTACTTAAAAGAGATATATGAAGTGCCGAGATATTATCAGACATTACTTGCGGAAATAGCAGAAGGGAACAGTAGATACCTATTGGGGGAGAGGGGTGTCGGGAAATCGGCTTTGATGTTCTATTTAATTGAAGATTTGAAGGAAAAAGGAGTTTACCCGGTTCTGATTGATGAATATGATGGGGTGCCTATCAAGAATAATGGGCGTGAATTTTTATTTTTAGTAGAGCAACATATTGTTACAAATCTTAGTATAGAGTTGCTATGTGATAAGACAAAAATAAGAAAGCTTAAAAAGGATGACAGAGAAAAATTAGCCTTTTTAATAAATGTCTTTTTTAAAAATATAACCAAAAATAAAGTAAAAGATTTGTATGAAGAAGTCTCTAAAACAAAGAAGATAAATATTCTGAAACGACTTTGTAACGCGTTTCTTATAAAGCCTATAAATGTTATTCTTTCTGGAGCCAGCAATGTGGTTGGAAGTACGGTTAGTAAGGCTTTAGGGTTGCCGGCTGTTGATAATAATGTTGTGTATCAGCAATTTGTTTCAGAACTACCTGAAGATTATCAATCTAAAGATTATTCAAAAATCGACTACAGAGACCTTAAAGAAATATTAAAAGAAACGGCAGTTGTGATAGAGAGGTTGGGATATAAAAAGCTGGTAGTCTTTTTTGATAAAATTGATGAATACATAAAGTTAGAATCACAGATAGATTCTATTGTTGATTTTATTGTATCGATTGCAACAGACACAAGTTTGATATATTCATCAGAATTTGGTTTTGAATTTTTGCTATGGAATAAACTAAAAGAAAAAATGAAGGAGAAACAAGTTCGTTTTGACAAGTCAAGACCGATAGATATTAACTGGGATAAAGATGAAATGAGAAAAATGCTTTCACGCAGATTAGAGTATTTTGCCGGACATAGATTGAATGTGGGTGAAGTTGTAGGAGGCGAACAACAGTTAGATAGAATCATAGAGATGGCAAATGGTTCTCCAAGACAATTAACGATGCTTTTGTCTAGAATATATGAAGAGCAATCAAAAATTGATCCATCTGTAAATTCATTTTCTGAGGAAGCGATAAGGATGGGAATGCAGAATTTTAGTCAAACGTTTGAATATGAACTTTTCTTTCCGAAGATGTCAATAAAAAATGTGGTGAACAGAATTTTAAGAGTTGGCAAAATAAAATTCTCTATTAATGATTTGGCAACTGCGACAAAAAAATCTCCACAAACAGCAAGCAACTGGATTAGAACAATGAAAAATGTTGGTTTTGTTGAGGAGGTAGAAGGAGATAGTGGTAAAGCGAAAATATATAACGTCATTGACCCTAAGATTATCTATATGATGGAGAATAAGTTAAATTATATTGGGTGAAAGGAAGGTAGTGTATAACTTATATTCTTTCAGTTAATAGTTAAAATAAAATGTAGTAGAACTTATTGACATAGCAGGGAGGATTTTCCAGAGAAAGCATTTCGTGTGATCACGGCAAATAGGGAAGAGGCGCTTCCTTTGCAATAAGGAGAATGGTTATATATATATCATGGATGGAATATGCTATGCAGGAACAAATGACGGGCAAATAGAAGTTACAGAAATAGAAGTTTTAGAAGACATGATGATGCTGGTTACCTTTTCTTCAGGAGAGACAAGGCTTTTTGACGCTTCCTGCTTAAAAGGAGCTGCATTTGAACCTTTGAAGAATGCGGTCTCTGCTTTTATATCTTTATGACAATGAAATGGATGGAGAGATTACAATGAACAGAATCATAGCGAGGACAGGTGCTGTGATCGTAACGATTTCGGTGCTGCTGTTTGCTGTCTGTATGTTAATCCCGTTTGATTTTGGGAGCTATTTTGTCTGCATGTTATTGCCGATAGGATATATCATGCTGACTGTTGGTATTTGTCATGAGGCTGATGAGAACCATAGGGCAGCTGCGAATGCAGGAATGATATTTGCTGCGATTTATGCTGTTTTGGTATTTCTTGTATATTATGCGCAAACAACTGCGGTTCGATTGGATCCGCTTGACGGACAAGCCATGCAGATTCTTGACTATTCAAGAGGCGGCTTGTTTTTTAGTTATAACCTGCTTGGATATGGCATGATGGCGCTTTCCACGTTCTTTGTGGGACTTACGATCCATGCAAAGACAAAAGCAGATACGTGGCTAAAATACCTCATGATGATTCATGGAATCTTCTTTTTTGGATGTTTTATTATGCCGATGACAGGGATATTTCGTTCCATGGCAAATGGGGAAACAAACATAGGAGGCGTCATTGCGCTTGAATTTTGGTGCGCCTATTTTACGCCTGTTGGTATTTTGTCGATCTTACATTTTAGAAAAAAGAAAACGATTCGCCGAAACCATTGACAGCGAAAAGTCCGTTGGTTTGATGAAAAAACTCGGAATGCAGTCAGAAGGGGTCCAACGAAGCCATGTAAAAGACAACGACGGGAATTGGTCAGACCTCTATCTTTATGGCATTCTTAAAGACGGATGAAGGATCACGTCCATTTGTCTGATCTTACGTTTTCTTCCGCGTGAGGAAAACGCCGGCCATTGCCCCGATAAGGATAATCGGTGCAGCCCTGACAAACATCCACTCCAATGCGTGAAAAGCAGTTCCGACAACGGCGGTTTCAGGGTCATGATAATCCCAGCCCAAGTAAGGACTCTTTAATCTGACGAAGACTGCGAAAATTGTGACTGTGATTATGCACACTGAGAGAAACAACCAGTGAAGTATTTTTCGCCGCATCATCAGTCTGTGTGCGAGCTGCAGGTTGATCTGTTCCAGTTTTTCGGAAAGCGCTTTTATGTCATCGACCTTCGATTCCGTGACGGTTTCTCCGAGCAAAGTGCTTACGGGCGTTTCCAGTGCTTCCGACAGGGAGAGCAGCAGATCGGAATCAGGAACGGACAGTCCTTTCTCCCATTTGGAGACGGTCTGCCGTACGACATTCAGCTTGACCGCAAGTTCTTCCTGCGACAGTCCTTTTGATTTTCTGATCGTTTTGATGTTTTCGCTTAACATGACGGATCACCTTTTCTTTCTTTTTTTTGATCGTTATCGGGTTTGACGGTTATCGGGCGGCTGCGAAACGCAATTGATTGCCTGATTACTGTCATCATTATATGAAAAACGCTCCGTTGCCGCAAGCAATGCATAGTAACAATAGGAGATTGCGTCTTGCAGTCGCCTGATTGCTACAGGCCGGAGAGGGTGGAAGCGGACGTTTTTACTTGCGTTTTTCTTTTTCAGGACGCATAATAGTTACCAGGGGGATTTCGTAGAAATCCACAGGCGGTAAAAGGATGGAGGGATGCACCATGCTGTGTCATATGCGCATTGATTTAAGCACGAATCTCTGTACAAGGTCTGATCGTTGGGCAATACTTGTGCAGAGGGAAACGAAGCGGTAACGGATTGCCCACATCGGATTTTGTACTTATAGGGAACAGGAAACATGGAAAGATAACTATAAGGAGAGAAATTCGATGAAACAAAATTATAAAGAATATATCATTTTTTGGCTGAGTCAGACGGTATCGCAGTTAGGAAGCCAGATCACGGGATTTGCGCTGATCTTATGGGCGTATTCGCAGAGCCATTCCGCCCTGACGGTTTCTTTGATGTCTTTTTTTAATTATGTGCCGTATATTCTGACGAGCCTTGTGGCGGGAGCGTTTGTTGACAGGCATAGCAAAAAAAAGATCATGCTGGTGTCGGATACGATCGCCGCGGTATGCTCCGTGAGCGTGCTTGTTTTCAGCATGTCGGGCGG
This sequence comes from bacterium, assembly GCA_023667365.1. Taxonomy (GTDB): domain Bacteria; phylum Bacillota; class Clostridia; order Lachnospirales; family Lachnospiraceae; genus DLAJ01. Next base: position 404,120 of record JAMPAG010000001.1, read on the forward strand.
ATTGCAGATCGTTCATATTTATGTCGTCAATTTTGTGATCGGATGGATGAACGCGTTCCAGGGACCGGCTTCTGCGGTGGCGGTCGGGAAAATGGTCCCGGAGGAGAAGCTTGCGCAGGTGAGCGGTATGAATTCGTTTTCCGGCAATCTGATTATGATACTGGCGCCGGTGCTTTCCGCGTCGCTGTTTGCGTTCGGAGGATTAACGGTCGTATTATTCGTAGATCTTGCGAGCTTTGCTTTTGCGTTCGCCGTGCTGTTGTTGCTGATACAGATTCCCGAAGACGAGCAGTTAAAAGAGGAAAAGAGCTCCCTTTTTGAGGGATGCGCGGAGGGCTTTCGTTATCTGGCGCGGCAGAAAGCGATTTTCACGATCATTCTGACGATGGCGCTGCTCAATTTTTTTTCAAGACTGACCTATGAGAATATTTTATCGCCCATGATCCTGGCAAGAAGCGGGGATGATTCGCTGACGCTCGGAATCGTGAACGCCGTGATCGGAATCGGCGGTATTGCGGGCGGCATTTTAGTTACGGCGGGAAAGTTTTCAAAGAATAACGCAAAGATGATCTATTTTTCCGCCATGCTTTCTTTTTTGCTCGGCGACCTGTTGATGGGAATGGGACGCGGCGTTGTTCTGTGGTCTTTTGCGGGATTGATGGCAAGCCTGCCGATCCCGTTTATCAATGCGGGGCAGAATGTGATCCTGTACCGGCGCGTGCCATCGGAAATGCAGGGACGGATTTTTGCGGTGAGAAATGCCATTCAGTTCTGCACGATCCCGGTCGGTATTTTGCTGGGAGGACTTTTGGCGGACTACGTGTTCGAGCCGTTCATGGCGGCGGAAAACGGTCTGGTTTCTGTGCTTCGGCTGCTTGTCGGCGAGGGCGCGGGAAGCGGCATGGCGGTGATGTTTTTGTGCACGGGCATTCTGGGAAGCTGTTTCAGTTATATCTGTTACAGAAAATATAAAAAGTATGAGGAATGAAAAGCGGCGATGTTGTTACGGATCAACAGCTAAACACTGTCGTTTGGACGGGGGATGGACAGCGATTATGCACTGCGCGTTCAGATCGCCGGTTAAACGCTGTCGTTTGGACGGGATACGGGAATCGTAATCCCGTCCAAATAACAGCCTTTTTTTACTGATTTACGAAGGTACCGTGCTCTGCCTGAGGCGCTAAAGGGAATTGGATTACAGTGACAGGAAATGCTGTCGGACTTTTACCGGATGCCGCTGCTGTCCGTCACCATTTTCCCATAAATCTCCCGGACCCTTGCCTCATCGCTTCCGTGCAGATATTGGTGCCAGCAGGTGAAGGATGTTATCACGTTGGCGGCCCGCATATGTCCGCGGATTTCTTCCCATGATACCCGTTTTCCGGAAAGCCGCCTGATCTCCCGGCTATAAGCTTCTACAGCCGGCTGCTCTTTTATTCGTATGCCGTCTCCCCGCAGTCTTCCGAAGAAAAAGCTCAGATCGCCTGACGCTGCGCCGGCTCCCACGCCCTGCCAGTCACAGAGGAGGATGTTTCCCTGATCGTCCGTCAGCAGATTATCCCAATGGAAATCACCGTGGATCAGCACCGTCTCCTCGGAACCGTGCCAGCGGATGATCCTGTTGATCTCTGTTGCAATACGTTCCAGCGGCGCTTCTTCAAAACTGTTGGGATGTTCCCGCAGCACGGCACGCCAGCCTTCCGTACAGACGCGAATTTCTTCCTGCGCAAGCGGACATGCCGTGTTCTGCTTCCTTTTGAGAAGAGGCGGAATCTCCGCGGCATGGACGGAGGCAAGACTTTGCATAATTTTTTCCGGAAGATCTGTATGAATTTCCTGCCTTGAAAGCGCATGATATTGTTTCATCAAAATCGAAATTTCATCCCTCGTATTCCGCAGATCAAGCACCTTCGGCAGACAGTCCAGACCTGCTCCGCCGGATGCATACCAGGAGGCTTCTTTTTGGTAAGCCTCATAGAGTTCTTCATTTCCAAGCTCCGCCCGGTATATTTGTTTTAAGACATATTCCCCGCCAATATCGTACACCCGTGCCCCGCTTTTTCCGCCTGTAAGCAGTTTTTTGCCATTTTTATGCAGATAAATTTCTGCGCTGTTTATATCCATATTTTACCTCCGATACTGATATGCGATATTTTCATATGTTAGGTACCGCTGCGATTGAATTGCAACGAGAGCGTGCCTGCGTCGGATGTATATTTTGTACAATCAGACAGCCTATATCATGCGTTTCGCAACCGTCTTTTACAACAGTCCAAACAATTCCCGCATCCATTCCACCGACAAGCGGATATAATTATAGTCTCTTGCCCTTGCGGGTTTTGCCCAGATGGTATTGTCACACCATGGCGCCCCATGTCCGCCTTTCGGAAATATATGGCACTCAAACGGCACGTCGTATTCGCAAAGCTTTTCTGCGTAGTAAAGCACATTTTCCGGATTCGTCAGCGTGTCTTCAAACGTTCCGTACAAAAAGGTAGGAGGGGTATTTCTGCTTACCTGCTCATCAGGAGCCGCAAACTCCAGTTTCTCTTTTAGATTCCCGTCATTTTTTCCTGCATGACCTTCCAGAAAGTCGCGGCAATGGTTCAAACGGGCAGTCAGTATGGCATAACACAGGATTGCCGCATTCGGCTTGTACAGCGCCGCATCCTCTTTCGCCAAATGCCATAGAGTGCTTACGCTGGCACATAAATGTCCTCCCGCGGAAAATCCGATGATTGCAATCTGTTCCTCATGAATCCCCCATTTGTCCCCGTTTTCTCTCAAGATGCGGATGGCCGACATTAAATCCCTCTGAGGCTCCGGAAAATGGTGGGGTTTTACACTATAATTCAGTACCGCCGCATGAAAGCCGGCAGCATTATACTGCATAGCCGTTTTTTCGCCATCGCAATCCATACATACTGTTGCATAGCCTCCGCCCGGAACAATCAATACCATCGGTCTCTTCTTCTCCGGCTCTTCCAACAGATACATCTGCATGGTGGGCATAAAATCATATTCTGTCGGTTCCCTTCGTACATCCACTTGAAAATATCTCATAAAAATACCACCTTTCTGAACGTTATTACCGCCGCTCACATTCCGTAAAATCCCCGTCTGTGCAGACAGTATAACCTTTTTCTGAAAAGTGGTGTACAAATAGAAGGTTCAGCCCTCGTTCATTTCGTCTGCCATGGCGCAAAGCTGCCTGGCCTTTTCCTGCGTTTTCAGCAGTGTTTCCATATATCGGTCCGCCCGGTAAATCAGGTTTTCGTTTTTTCCCGGTTCCATAAGCTGTAGGATGGCAGGTTCGCTGCCGCCTCCATCATATGCCCGAAAGAAATTCCGCACCGCCATCATGCTGTAGCCATTGTCCAACAGCAGCCTTATTACATACATGCGATTCAGCTCCTGCTGTGAATAGAGCCGCTTCTCATATCGCGCTCGCTGCCTGAACAGACCGTTGCGCTCCCAATTTCGGATTGTTTCGGATGTCACGCCCGAAAGCCCAGCCGCCTGCTTTTTCGTATAGGCGAAACGTTCCTTTCCTGTTTCCTGTAGTTTGTCCATCACAAAATCAACCGCTGTTTTTGTTCTCCGAATATCCTCCTCCACGGCATGCAAATAGTTGTCCGCTGCCTGACGGTAAGCTTCCGGATTCCAATCTTTTGATGCCTGCAAAACGTCCCTGCTTATTTTTCTCAGCCGCCTGTTTACAAAGCCGCCAAATACAAGTCTGCACACGCGAATCTGATAAATATGCCTTCTGCAAAAGATTCGATAGCCGTTCGGCAGACGTTTTGCAGGCTCTAAAAAGCCGCATTTTTCATAAAAACGGATCGTCCCCGCTTTCACGCCGGTAAGCTTTGACAGACTGCCGATTCTGAATGTTTCCCCTTCGGAAAGCAGTCTGGTTTTTTCCTGCGTCGGCGTGGATTCTGTTTTTTCCATTTTCACTACCCCCTGCGATTAAAATATACTATAAAACCGTTGTCTTGTATAGCGTTTCAAATTCAAAACAACGCAGGCGCGAAGCATTTCAATCGGTTCTTTTCGCCCGATTTATTTTGTGTTATACTTTGTCTGATAATTGGCGGAAGGAGTATCTGATCGGATAAAAAGACATGAGCATGAAAAAGTACATTGTAAAACTTTTCCCACAAATTGCAAAGCGGATGATTTTTTACGGAATCTATATTGTGGCGATCGCGGCGCTCCCCTACATCATCAAGGAAATGATAGACTGCGATTATTCGGACGGGCGCGCGTTTTCTCATGCGGTTTGGTTTATCGCGCTGTTTATCGGCTGTATCGTGATCGGGATGGCGGCGCAGTACATAACCCAGCATACGGCGTGGAAGATCGACTGCTCCTTTAAGACCATGGTAAAAAAAGACCTGTTTTCGGCGATCATTCGCAGACCGCCGCAGGAGTTTGGCAAAAAAAGCATGGGCGAATACACTTCCATGCTGGATAACGACGTGGAGGCGTGGAACGAATATCTCAATGATTGTCTGGATATTTTTGAGTCGGTGATCGGGCTGGTCGTGTATGCCGCCTTTATTTTTTCGCTGGATGTGCGGATCGCGGCGGTGATCTACTTTTTTTCCGCTGTCACATTGTTCCTGCCGGAGCTTACAGGGAAAAAACTGGCGGAGAAAAAGGACGATCTGCTGCACAGAAACGGCAGATATATCAATAAGGTCAACGACCTGCTGCAGGGTTACGGCAACTTGAACAGCGACACGCGAAAGCAGGTGGCGGCGCGGCATGAAAAGGAATCCGGGATGCTGGAAAATGCCCGCCTTTCGTTCGGTACGTTCAAAACATTCACCAATGTATTGAACGGAAGCGTCATGTATATTATTGATATTTCCGCATTTGTGGTCCTTGTGATCTTATTGGCGCTTTCGAAGATTACGGTCGGGGTGGCGACGGCAACGATCACTTATATCCGGGAATTTTCCCATCCGCTCCGGATGGTGGTGGACAGCATCAATGCCATGAAATCCGTGAGCGGCGTAAAAGAGAAGCTGCTTGCGGAAATTGCGCGTACATATCCGGAGGGAGAGGCAATTGCTTCTTTTCATGAAATCCGCTATGAGGATGTGGGCGTCCGGTATCCTCATTTTTGTGTGGAGCATTTCTCTTATTGTTTTTTACGGGGAAAAAAGTACGCCATCGTCGGCGAGAGCGGTTCCGGAAAAAGTACGATCCTAAAATCGTTGATGGGATATGCAGTGCTTGAAACCGGTTCCATACAGGTGGACGGACGGGATTTGTCGGAGGCGGACGTCACTTCTTTTGCAGGTTATATCGGGCAGGATGCGCACATCTATGAGGAGAATTTTGCCGATAATGTCACGATGTTTGGGAGCTATGATGGAGCGGAGCTTAAGAAAATGCTGCGTGTGTCCGGTGGTTCGGCGCGGTTCCCGGAATATGAAGAGCCGACGGACGACACACGATTTCAGGAGGATGGCTCGATAGAGAAAATGAGCGCTAAGCTGACGGAAAAAGAGGATTGCTCGAAGTTAAGCGGCGGAGAAAAGCAGATCCTGGCGTTGATCCGGGCGCTGATGTCGGGGAGAGAACTGCTGGTGCTGGACGAGCCGTTCAGCGCCGTGGATTCGCAGACGGAGCGGCAGATCGCGGAATGGCTGCTTTCCACGGACAGGACGGTCCTGATGGTAACACACAATGTCCAACCGGAGTTTTTGGAACAATTCGATGCGGTTGTGCGCATGCGCAACGGGAGGATCGTGGAAGACGGCGATCAGTAGCGGCAACAGGGAAAACGAACATGGTCTTTTCGTTTTCCCTGTTTTTCATCTGATAAGAAATTGATTCCTTTCAACCGTTCAGCACGCGCCGGATCTCCTGAAAGAGCTTGTCCGTATCAATCGGCTTGGCAACATGCCCGTTCATGCCCGCCGCAAGGCAGGAGGAAATATCCTCGGCGAACGCATCCGCAGTCATTGCGATGATGGGAATATTCTTGACATAATCCCGCGAAGATTTGCGGATTTCCTTTGTTGCTTCCCTGCCGTTTAGGATGGGCATTTGGATGTCCATCAGGATCAGGTCATATTTTCCGTCCGCTGCGTCTTGCATCATTTCCACAGCCATCTTTCCGTTTTCGGCATGTTCGGTGACGATTCCGTACATGCCAAGCACTTCGCTTGCGACCTCCCAATTGATGTCGTTATCCTCGGCTATGAGCACATGTAATCCGTTGAGATCGTCATTTCCGGTTTCCGCAGTAACATTGCTTCCTTTTTCTGCTTTGAGCACATGCGCGATCTTTTCGGACAAATAGGACTTAAACAACGGCTTACAGATAAAACCGTTTGCACCGCTGTCGTTCGCCTCGTCCTCTATATCCGACCAATCGTAGGCGGTTACAAGGATGATCGACATAGTTTCGCCCACAATATCGCGTATGGCGCGTACGGTCTGCGCACCGCTCATTTCCGGCATTTTCCAATCGACCACGGCAACGGCGTAATCGTTGTCTGCCTCGTGTCGTTTTTTGACGAGTTCAAGCGCTTTTTCCCCGCTGTGCGCCGTTTCCGCCCGCGCGCCCATTTCTTCCACGGCGTCCTTTGTAATGGTAAGGAAAATTTCATCATCGTCCACAAACAGAATGTCGATCGGCGGAAGCGTGTAAACGCGGCTGTCATCCTCGCCGATGGGCAGTTCGAGTTTTACCGTAAACGTCGTTCCTTTATCCGGCTCGCTTTCGCAATCGATCGTGCCGTTCATCAGCATCACCATCTGCTTTACGATCGCAAGTCCAAGCCCTGTGCCCTGTACTTTGTTGGTACGGCTGTCGTCGGCGCGTGTAAACGCATCAAACATATGCTCCATATATTCCGGACTCATGCCGATGCCGTTATCTCTGACCGTATAGGTAAGCTGCACCGTTTGACCGTCGATGCGTTCCTCGTACAAATCAAGGATAACCTTGCCGCCTTCCGGCGTATATTTGACCGCATTGCTTAAAATATTGATAAACACCTGACTGACGCGCAGTTCGTCGCCGTACAGGGTTTCGCAGTCGATGCCGTGAATATGCACATCAAATTCCTGCGCCTTGGATTTTATCATGGGGCGCACGATATTGACAAGATTTTCCACTAATCTGCGCAGTGAAAAATTGATCGGGGTGAGCGTCAGTTTGCCGCTCTCTATTTTGGAAATGTCAAGAACATCGTTGATGAGCGTTAAAAGATGCTGGCTTGACAGCGTTATTTTATCAAGGCAGTCGTTTAATTTTTCTTCGTCGTCCGTATGCTTTTTAGCAATATTCGTCATTCCGACAATGGCATTCATCGGCGTACGGATGTCGTGGCTCATGCTCGACAAAAAGTTTGTCTTTGCTTTATTTGCCGCATCCGCCAGTTCGAGCGCGTTTTGAAGCGAAAGCTGCATTTCCGCCTGCTTCCTGTTGTATGCGTGAGATTTTTTTATGTAAAAAATAAATGTCAGCGCAAGTACGGCAAAAAATATGACAAGCACAATCACAAAGAGATAGGCATACCGCTTAAAAAAATCCATAAAGGTAGGCTGCGATCCCGCAATATTTGCATATTGCATTAAGGTTCCCGTTATTTCCTCATTGTTGATCTGGTTAACCATTTTATCGAGAATGACGGACAGAATACCGTTATCCTGATGGACTAACAGGCACAGTTCTTCGGTTTGATTGAGATAACTGATATTAAATTTATTGACGTCATCATAACCGCTGAGTATCCGCTGTAAAATGCTTGAGTATCCTATGATACATTTTGCTTTACCGGAACGCACGGCGTCTATCGCCTCATCGAAATTCTCATATTCCGTGATGAGCGCGTCGGGATAGTTATCCGGCACATATTCCAGTAATCCGAGGGACGTTTTGGAGACGGCGATACTTGAGGTAATATCGTCGGTATATTCGCCGCGGTAAATGATCATCATCCGGTCTGTAACAACCGGTTCCGTCTGCCGCAGTCCTTTGCTTTCGGCGAGCCAGAGGTCGGAATACATCGGGAATCCGATGTCCACAGTATGATTTTGCAGAGCGGTTTCCAAATCCGCAACATATTCAAAGCATACCGGAACGACTTCGATATTTGTAAACTCCTCAAGCGCGCTGATGAGTTTTCCTACAAGTCCAATGGGATTGCCGTCTTCATCCTGATCGGAAAAAGGAAGATGGTGGCGCGTATACCCGAAGGTCAGGGTATTTTTACCGATCAGCCATTGCTCCTCGCGCTCGGTCAGAGACTGGAGCGTGGACTGACTGTAATATTTCTGGCGCAGTTCGAGCGTAAATGTCGGGAAAAACGTATCAACCTGCGTCATGGCATAATTCAATTCATTAAGCAGAGCGGTATCGGATTTCCTGACGGCAAAGTAGCGATTATCTTCCAGCCCCATATCCATCGTTGAAAAATTGACCCGATCGGCAAGGGCGGCCGTTGTTTTATACGCGCCCGCCATCATGTCAATATCGCCGGCGATCAGCATTTGGCGGATTTCGTCTTTGCTGCCATACACATATTCATATCTCCATCCTGCAAACGGCGCCAGCATCTGATAATAATCATATGCGTATCCGGATTTCCGCGCATCATCGGAGAAACCGCTCTGAAACGCCGGTTCGTTGTCATCATAATAGCCGATGCGCACCGTCACTGTTGCGGTATCAAGGATGGAATCAAAGTCTTTATAAGAGTCCGCATTATCAAGGGTGACGAGAGTGACACCTGTGTCATATATGGTTTGGGGAAGCGTACCTGTATCCAGATATTTTTTCAAATTGACTGCGCTCAAATAGCCCATGAGATCCGTACGCTGTGCGGTAACAGCGTAGATCACACCCTTTTTTAAGTATTCGATATTTTCCGTAATATCATCCTGCCCGACGATCACGAGATCGTCCCGCCCCAGTTCCTCCTTGGCTTTTGCGGCATATCCGGCGTTGACGGCGCCGGTAGTAAGGAGGGCTGTGATGTCCGGGTTGTTTTGAAGCATTTCTTTGATCGCGGAAACGGTATCCGCTTCCTGCTGCATGGCGTTCTGCTCAAGGTCAGCTAAACTATTTGTAACGAGATAAGCTGTGTCAACCACTTCCATTCCGTAGTCGTTTACAATATTCTCGAAGGCACGGCGGATATGGAATCCGATGTCTTCCGAATCCTGCGTGGACATCACCATACCGATCTTCGAACCTTCCGGTATCTGCATGACAATTGCCTGCGCCGCTTTTCTTCCGATCACGGCAGAATCGCTGCCGATAAATGCGGCGCGTGCTGAATCCGGTTCGTCGGTGTCGATGGTAAAAACCGGAATCCCCATGCTGACAGCTTCGTCGATCAGCTCGTCCATACCGTGAACGCCGCCGCGGACGATGATACCGTCCGGTTTGTCCTCGCGTTGTAAAACGGCGCTCATATTGGCGATCAGGTTTTCCTCCCAATTATCATAACTGTCGGCTCCTACGACTTCCGTGATCGTCCCCTGACTTTCGTCAGCCCTGTGCATTCCGTCTATGATCGGAGCCCAATATTCATGCGTCTTATTCGGACATACGAATACAAAATGATAGGGTTCCTGCTCTGCGGCGGCGGATGCAGTCGATGCGGGCGTGGAAAAAAAAGTAATGCCTGTCACGAGACAAAGAATCATGGAAATGATGGGTCTGATAAATTTTTTCATAAACGTAAACTCCTGCTTTAGTGGGTAATAACCTGTATAATCATGCCAAGTTCATGCGCATTCCGCTTCGCTGCGGCGCGGTATCATGTCTGACGACATGATACTATGATTGCTCCGATTCTCGGGCAGAGACCCGAAAAATCTCTGATTTTTCGGGTTCGCTTCGCTCGTCAAATGCCCAAAGAAACATCTGCTCGAGCAAGCTCGGCATCTGTTTCTTCGGTCACTTGACTCTGCCCTTTGCGGACATTATACCACAGACGGGGTTTTTATCAAGAAGGTTTCGCGCGGTTATGCTTTCCGGATGATTTTTCTCATGCTGCAGCCGCAATACTCGTGCGGTATTTTTTTGAAACCGAGGGATTCATAAAACGGTTCTTTGCCCGGTTCTGCGATCAGCTGGATGCTGGAGCGTCCGCCGTCAGGCGTATGGTCGGCGGCGTAGGCAAGCAGCATGTTCAGGATGGCGGTACCGATCTTTTGCTTTTGAAAATCGGGGCGCACGATGACGTCCGCGATCAGATCATATTGTCCGTCGCCGATAAGCCTTCCCATCGCGATCGTCTCGCCGTTCTCCACGGCGGTCGCGACATACAGACTGTTCCGGATCGCATTTTCCGACTGCTCTTTTGAAAAATTAAGCCAGCCGACACTCTCGCGCAGGCTCGCGTAGTCTTCGTAGGTTAAGGTGTTTTCTTTGTATTCCATGGCGGTTGTTGTCTCCCTTTTTCTTTGGAAAAATTTCAGGTTTTTTATTGGGATGCGTTTCCGTTTCTGCGGCGCGGCATCGGCGGTATTTATTTTTTAAGCGCAGGCATAAAGGCAGTTGCATTGACGGTGCGCGTTTCAAGTGTAGGCGCACTTGTGAAGCGCAGGCATAAAGGCAGTTGCATTGACGGTGCGCGTTTCAAGTGTAGGCGCACTTGTGAAGCGCAGGCATAAAGGCAGTTGCATTGGCGGTGCACGTTTTGGGTGCGGTACGCTTGTGAAGTGCAAAGGGGATGATTGCCGGCTCAGGGTTTCCGTGCAAGTTCTAAGTCGATCGTGTCATAAATCGTGATCTCGCCGCCAAATGCGTTGATCGCCGTTTCGATCTCGGAGAAAAACGCATTCCGTGTCCGCTCCTCTAAAACCCGGTGATCCGAATAGGTTCCGAGCAGAGCCGTGTATTCTTTGGCGCCGAACGTTCGTGTCCGGTGATAAAGATGATAACAAATATCGGTAAATCCGTATCTGCGCGCGATCTCCGCGCGCTCTTTTGCATCGGATTCCGCATATTCCGCAGGTTCCCTGTTGCCGGGTATATAAACGGCGTAAATGTCGTTGATCTTTTGGCCGAGTTCCGTTCGTTTTTTATCTTTGTACGGATGATTGGCAAAACGGGCAAATGCGCCGCCGCTTTTTAACATGGCAAATGCCTTTTGGTATCCGGATTCTTCCGGCACCCAATGGAAAGCGGACGCGGAATAAATAAGGTCGCAGGAACAATCTTCGTGCGGGAAGTCTTCGAATTTGGACGTTACGACTGAAAAATTCGGGAACGCTTGGAACTTGTTGCGGCAGAAAGCCGAAAAATTGCTTCCATATTCGACCGCTATGACGTTACAGCCGGTCTGCAAAACAGGTAAAGTTGCCTGCCCGCTGCCGATACCGATTTCCACGGCGCGGCTTGTTTTATCGAGCGGCCGGTAGGCGAATAAATCCGCGTACAGCGCCGGAACGTATCCGGGGCGCCATTTTTCATATTGTTCTACAACGGTGTCAAAGGTCCATTCTAATCCTTTACGCATCATTTTAACCTCTTGTTATGTGGCGGTTCAGCCTTGAAAGGTAAATTCCATTATATCCTGCCTTGTTTCTCCAAAATTA
>JAMPAG010000001.1:415799-451392 GCA_023667365.1 bacterium
GCAAGCGTATCCGCCGTCTCTCCCGACTGGCTGACCACAACGACCATGGCGCCCTCCTCCAGAATCGGGTTGCGATAGCGGAACTCCGAAGCTAAGTCCACCTCGACCGGAATCCGCGCAAGTCCTTCGATCACATATTTTCCCGTCATGCCGGCATGATACGCCGATCCGCACGCCACAATATGGAACTTGCGGACCGCGCGGATGTCCTCCGCCGTCATTTGCAGCTCGTCGATGACAATATCATGATCGCGCAGCCTCGGAGAGAGCGTTTCCCTGACCGTCTTCGGCTGCTCATACATCTCTTTTAACATGAAATGCTCGTATCCCGCCTTCTCCGCCGCATTCGCATCCCACTCGATCGTCACGGACGTTTTCGTGATCTCCTCCGCATCCACATTATAAAAATGCATATGATCGGCGCGGAGTCTGACAATCTCCTCGTTCTCCATGAAATAGACCTGACGCGTATATTTTAAGATCGCAGGCACATCGGAAGCGATAAAACAGCCGTCCGCGCTCTGCCCTACAATGAGCGGACTGTCCTTGCGCACCGCGAACACCTCGTCCGGATGATCTGCGAAAATGATGCCGAGCGCATAGGACCCCTCCACGCGGTGCATGACCTTCGCGATCGTCTCGATCGGATTTCCCGTATTATAATGGTCCAGCATCTGCGCCAAGATCTCGGTATCCGTGTCGGAGACAAACTCGTAACCCCTGTCCGTCAGTTTCTTTTTTAACTGAAGATAGTTTTCGATAATGCCGTTATGCACGACCGCAATCGTGTGCCCGGTATTGTAATGCGGATGCGCGTTGACGTCGTTCGGCGCGCCGTGCGTCGCCCACCGCGTATGCCCGATGCCGATCTGCCCCGGCATCGTTGCGCCCCCGTGCGTCAGCTCCTCCAGCACCTTTAAGCGCCCGACGGATTTCGTAATGTGAATCTCCTGCCCGTCATAAATCGCCATACCCGCCGAGTCATAGCCGCGGTATTCCAGTTTTGCCAGACCGTCCAAAATAATAGGCGCCGCCTGTCTTTCGCCGATATATCCTACGATTCCACACATAATGTTGTCATGCTCCTTTTTCTTTCTCTATCATATCACATGTTATTTATTGTATTCCGTTCGTTCTCTCCGTGGCGGACGCCGGACTTTTCCAGAACTCCCGGTTCCCCGTACAGGCACACACAAGCTTCTCCGGCAGCGCGGCATAATGCCTGCCGAGCTGATAACCCGCATACTTGCAGGCGCTCTCCGCAATCAGACCCGGAAGCTGCCATGCCTTTCCTGTTTTGCACAAATGCACCGCCGTCTTCTTTATCATGCGCACGCCCTCTCCCTCGGAGCGTAAGCCCGCAAACACCTCCGGATGCATCGCCTGGGATACCCCTAAGTCAAAATTACGGTGAAACTGCTGCCCGCCCGTGTAATGATGGGAATGATAGACACGTGCCGACGGCTGATAGGCAATGCCGTAACCATGCTTTGCCGCTGCGGCCGCATAAATCATATCTTCATTAAATATCGTATGCTCTGTAAAACCGCCCAATTCCTCATAGACGTCCCGCCGGTATGCTGCGCAGACATTGGAACAGAAATACGTTTTTATGCCCAGCCGCTCCCTGTCCGTTTCCCATTTCACACATGCCTGCTCCGGGTAATTGAACTGCCGGATATACCGCTCTGTCTCGCTGCTGTTCTTACGCGCGAGCTGTCTCGCATAACAGACCGCCACACCCTCCTGCATAAGTCCCCCGACAAGCTCTCCGATCAGATGCGTATCCGCGGGCACCGCATCATCCGTCATGCAGACAAAATAATCCGCGTCGGACAGTTCCACGCCCAGTCGTCTGGTGCCGCCATGGTCAAATTCTTCCTTGGAAATATGGCGCAGCTCCACATTTTGAAACAGACTGTCAAGGTCATACGCATGTTCCAGGGACGTCCCGTAGATCAGCTGCTCAAAATAAGTCTCCTCCGTATTGATCAAAATAATCCTCTGTATCGGATCAGTCTGCGCATAAAGCCGCTTTAATATTCCAAACAGCCGCCTTGTCGGCCGGTAAGTCGGAATGATCACGTCCACTGTCCGCATCCTGTCACACCTCCGGATCCCCGCACAGGCGAATGCGCCGGCACCCCGCCTGCTCCATTCCCTGCGCCCGATCTTTTTTAATCTGAAGCTTTCCTATTTGCAAAAAGAGGACTCCACCCATCTATGGAATCCTCCTTTGTATTCCCAGCGTCAACTGCTACGTAAATATTGGGCTGTATCCTGCTGGATCTGGCGGCTGTATTCCTGCACCGTTTCGCTCGGCTGATAGTCCGTAATACCAAACAAAATCTCATGCAGCTTTGCCACGTTCGCCGTCAAGTCCATCGGCACGACACAGCTTCCTTTTCCGCCGATCGTACCGCTCTGAAGCATATCCATATCAGGGAACCCGCAGCTCTCTACGATCTCATACTCTCCCAGATCGCCCAGCATCGAGACAATGGTATCCAGACTGATACTCGTGGAAAATTCATCAAAGACATTACTGTTGAGGATGGCGGTCAGCTCGCTTAAGCTCATGCCCTTTGCCGCCTCCATCATCGCCGCGATGACCTTCCGCTGACGCTCCGTCCTGCCATAGTCGTTGCCGACATAGCGGATCCGACAGTAAGCCGTCGCCTGCAGACCGTTTAACCGCTGATAACCGCTTTGCGTTACCGGTGTAAAATCTACATATTCCTCCGCATAATAATTGATCCCATCCGGCGTCGTTCCGACCATACTCTTCTGATAGCTGTTCAGATGCACGATCTCCGACTCTGCCACATCCACCCATACGCCGCCCAGCTTATCAATCGCGTCAATGATTCCCCAAAATCCGACCGTCACATAGTCCGTGATATAGAGATCCAGATTCGTGTTCAGCATCGTCATCGCACGCGCCTCGCCTCCGGCGGCATAGGCGCCGTTACACTTATTATAGCTGCCATTTGTCAGATTCAGATAGGTGTCACGATAAACGGAAACAAGCTTGATCGTCTTTTCCTGCGTATCAATACACGCGATAATGATCGTATCGGAACGGCTGCTCTCCGCGCCAAGCTTTCTGTTGCGCGAATCTAAGCCGAACAGCGCAACCTGCATGTAACGCGCCATCGGATTATCCGGTTCGACATAGCTGTCGTACACATCCTGATTGACAACGACATCCACATCCTGACCGCTGTCAATATCACCTTGCGTACCGATATTTAAGTCCGGATGCTCCACCCGCGTCAAGCGGATGACCGCCCACGCACCGATTACAACGATCGCCAGAATGAACAGTTCCACGATAAAAATAATGATATTTCTTCTTTTTCTCGCCGCCTTCTGTTTCGGCGTCAGCCGTTTCCCATTCGGTTTCGTTCCCTGTGACTGCTGCTTTGCCATCTCTTGCTCCTTTTCTAGCAGGCATTCTTATTGATAAATCCCTTAAATATGGTGAGAAATAATATTTTAATATCGAATGCCATCGTCCAATTCTCAATATAGTACAGATCATATTCCACACGCTTGCGGATGGAAGTGTCGCCGCGATAACCGTTGATCTGCGCCCACCCCGTCATGCCGGGACGTACCTGGTGCTTGATCATGTAACGCGGGATCTCTTCCTTAAATTTCTCTACAAAGAAAGGGCGTTCCGGTCTCGGACCGACAAGACTCATGTCCCCTTTCAGCACATTAAAGATCTGCGGCATCTCGTCAATGCTCGTTTTTCGTAAGATCCTGCCGATCTTCGTCACGCGCGGATCATTTCTTGTCGTCCACGCCTTCTGCTCCGCACTCGGCTTCTGGACCTCCATTGTACGGAACTTATACATCTGAAACGATTTATTATGCAGTCCCACCCGCTCCTGCTTGAAAATCAGCGGTCCCTTATCCGTTGCCTTGATCCCAATCACGGCAAAGATCATAAACGGAGAAAACAGCACAATACATATCAGACCGCCGATCACATCCACAGCGCGCTTCATCAACAGATTAAACGTATTCGTCAGCGGCACATGGCGGATATTGACCACCGGAAGCCCCATCAGGTCCTCCGTGTACGGCCGGCTTGGGATCACACTGTTATAATCGGGAATAAACTTGGTATGTACCCCCGACTTCTCGCAAAGGGATACAATTTCCTCCAGTCTCCCGTAATCCTCCAGCGCAAGCGTAATCCCGATCTCATCCAGCTTGCTCTGCGGCAGGATGACAAAAAGATTATTGATCGTTCCCAACACTTTAACGCCGCGGTAAAGTGTCCCGCGCGGAATGCGGTCATCCAGGATTCCCCTCACAACGTATCCCCACTGGGGATTCGCGTTGATCCTGTCAATATACTGTTCCGCCGCCCTGGAATATCCGACAAGCAGAATATACTTTACGTTGTAACCCCTGCTGCGGAAAAAATGAAGGATATAGCGGATCAGATTTCTTACGATCGTGTCCAACGTGATGTTCAGAATATAGAAGCCGAACACCATAAACCGTGAAAAATGGGGCTGCTTGATCGAATACAGCACGGCTATGAATATCAACAGCCCGATGGTGTTTGCCTTGACGATATTATAAAACTCATGCACCCTGCCCGACATCCGCTTCGAGCTGTACAGATTGCAGACGCCGTAGAGTATCGTAAAAAGCGGAACCACCAACAAAAGCAGCGAAAAATACGTTGCCTCGGACAATCCTGCCTCGCTTTGAACCAGACCACTCTTAAATTTAATATACCATGCCAACAGGTAACTGCCGGCTATGATCGCCGCATCTAATAAAACATGGAGGCGGTTGAAATATTTCTGATTATCTTTGATCAAGTTCAATCACCCTGTTTTCACACCATCAACATATTACAATAGGATTCTCTTTTTTACAATAAAAAATTACATACTTTGCGATTTCTCTTCCCGTCCGATTCCATGCGCACACAGAAGATTCCGCCATAATTCCCACTGAATCCGCATATAGTAACGCATGTTTTTTAATTGAAAACGAACTCTGTGCCTGCCCGCCTCCTTCGTAAAGCAAAACCGAATCCCGGCAATCACGCCTCTAAGATAAACGCCGCCGAGTCCTTTTTTGCAAAAATAAAGAAATTTCACAAGAACGCCCGTAAAAATGAAAGGCAGATTTAACAACCGTTGTAAAAGCGGCTGGTTTTTGTAAATCACGTACATACTGTTCTTCGACGCCAGACGCACCTTGAACGCATTATGCCGCGAACCGCTGACCGCGCTTCCCGCATGAAACACGATTGCAGAGGGTACAATATAATTGGATAAGCCCCTGATCCGCGCGCGGTATCCGATGTCAACATCCTCAAGGTATGCAAAGTGGTTTTCGTCAAACAGCCCGATGCTGCGAAACATCCGCGTCCGGTAAAGCGCCGCGCCCGCACAGGCGGAAAACACTTCCCGCACCGCCTGATAGTCCGTGCTCTTTTTCCCTTTTCCCGCCGCATAGGCATAGCCGAGCACGTTATAGTAATCGCCGCAGCCATCAATATATTCCGGCGACGACATCATCAGCATTTTCGCGCCCGCGCAAAACGCGTTTTCGTGCGCGTCCATGAACCGCACCAGCTCTAAAAGGCAGTCCCTGTGCACGGTCGTATCGTTGTTGAGCAAAAAAACATATTCGCTCTTCGCACGCCGGATCCCCACATTGACGGCATGGGAAAATCCCGTATTTTCGTTAAGCTGAATGCAGGTAAGCCTTGGGATACCGTTAGTATCTGCACACGCCGCCCATTCTTTGCTTCCTTTTTCTGTCATCCATTCGGAAAGGACATCCATGCCGCCGTCCGTCGATGCGTTATCGACCACAATGACCGAAAAATCTGCGAAGCTCTGCGCCATGAGAGAATCCATGCAGGGTTTCAAGTATTTTTTTCCATTATAATTCGGTATGACGACCGTAACCTTGGACATCCCCGCTGTTTCTCCCATTATTTATTAGACGCTTTCCCGCGTCAGATAGTTCCCGATTTTGGCAATTTTTGTAAAATCATTTCTCAGTATAGCATAAATCTGTCGGATTGTAAATCAAGAGGTAGCCCCGCGCGCGTACCTCCCCGCAAAACGCAAGACTCAGCGCAGTAACGCCGCTTTCCTCCTGCGTAAGCCGCCCGGCATATTCCTCATAAAGCGCCGTCAGCTCATCCCGCACCGAGATACAGCGTAAATCGAGCGCCGGCACGCTCTGCGTGAGCACGGCGCGGTTCATATAGCCGCTGTAGCACACCGGCATCCCGCCGTATAACAGGGTTCCGTCCTCTTTCATCGCGCCGCCCGTCACTTTTTTCCGGCACACGATCCTGCCGCCCGTCACGCCGACGTCCGGCCGGACGTCAAACACCGCCTTCTCATACACGGTACGGTAAAAGCCGACATGCATGTCCTCCTCGGCGTGCGCCGCCCATCCCCTGCGATGATAAAAATCGTCGAGCGCACGCCTGCCCGCCTCGTAGGCATAGCGCTTACTCTCCGGATTATCGGCTGTTGACTGCTCGTGGCTGCGCCAATGATAAAGCACCTTCGACACATGGACGATCTTTTTTTCCTCCGCAGCGACCCGCAGGAACAGGTCGTAATCCTGCGCGCCGTCATATTCCTGCCGCAGACGCAGCTTTTTCAGTACATCGGTCTTTAACATCGCCAAATGGCAGATATAATTATTGGTCAAAAAAAGATCCAGATCAAAATCCGTCTTTTCATGCGGCGTATGAAAATGCTCCGCCTTTTCGTCGCATTTGTCCTCATCCGAGTAGAAAAGCGCCGCATCCGGCTCTTTTAACGCCGCACAGACCATCTCGTAAAGCGCATCGGGCGTTAAAAGATCGTCATGATCGAGCAGCGCCGTATACGCACCGTTCACAAACGCAAGTCCCGCGTTCGTATTGCCGGAGATACCCTTATTTTCTCCCAGACGGTGATAATTGATCCGCGCGTCCTCGCGCATATACGGATACACGGTATTCCGAACGCCGTTCCCCTCCCCCGCATCCGCTATGATCAGTTCCCAGTTGCTGTATGTCTGCGCCCTGACGCTCTCGATCAGCGCGCCAAGGAACGCCTCGTTCGTCTCATATGCCGGCACGAGCACGCTGATTTTGGGCGGGCTTATCCAGATACGCGTCCGCTGCGCCGCAAGCGTCTCCGCGGACGGCGCCTCATACTCATAGGGCTTCTTTATCTGTTTCATGCGTTCGGATGCCGCAAAAAACGCATTGCGCCAGCCGTTCCGCTTCGCATAACGGAATGTTTTTCTGATCCCGTCCGATATTTGTTTTCCTGTCATCGCAGCCGGCTGTCCTCCTATCGCGTTTTTCTATTGCCTGTATGCAAGTGTCAAAAGCCCTGCTCATTAACGTTACTCAGCAGATTGCATAGAAGAAATCAGGGCAAATGACTTTTGCGCAATGGAGATGAGACTCTAACATCGTGGAAGCCTCTGCTGAACACGATGTTTGCTTTGAGGCTCATCGAAATGTCCTGCGCAACGGAGTGCGCACAGATTTCTTCTATGCAATCTGCTGGCAATGACTTAATTGCAGGGCTTTTGACACCTGCATTTCATTTGAAGAATGACTTGCATACAAAAGAATGCAGCCGCATCCTTCGACTGCATTCTTCTATGCGTTACACCCGTTATTTATCAATCTTTTCCTTTACGGCCGCGGTCAGCGCCTGTAATTTCTCCTCGGAATCCGCAAGGCTTACGCCCTTTACGCCCATGTAGAATTTGATCTTCGGCTCGGTTCCCGACGGACGTGCGCAGCACCAGGAGTCGTTCTCTAAGTCAAAATAGAGTACGTTGGAATTCGGAAGTCCGGTCGGCGTCACTGTGCCGGTCGCCATATCCGTTACCTGATCCAAGACATAATCGCGTAGCTTCAGGACTTTCAGTCCGCCAAACTCCTTCGGCGGATTTTCCCGCAATCCGTCCATCATTGCCGCAATCTGCTTGGAACCGTCGATCCCCTTTAAGGTGATCGCGTACTGTCCCTCTTTATAATAGCCATACTTTTCATAGATATTCAGCATCTGATCCCATACGGTAATGCCCTGCTTCTTGCACCATGCGGCAACCTCGCACAGACACATCACGGCAACGCAGGCGTCCTTATCCCTCGCGTGGGTTCCCGCCAAACAGCCGTAGCTCTCCTCTAAACCGAAGACATAGTTGTTGGAGCCGCTCTGCTCAAAAAGCTTAATCTGCTCGCCGATGAACTTAAAGCCTGTCAGAACTTCCACAAATCTGCATCCGTAATCCTCCGCGATTGCGCGCGCCATGTTCGTCGTGACGATCGTTGTAACGAGCGCCGGATTCTCCGGCATCGTACCGGTCGCCTTGCGCTCCCGCAAGATATATTCCGCAATGAGCATGCCGCTCATATTGCCGGTAAAGGAGACATATTCTCCTGTTTTCGCGTCTTTCGCATAAATACCGAGACGGTCCGCATCCGGATCGGTCGCGAGCACGATGTCCGCATCTTTTTCTTTTGCAAGCTTCAGCGCTAAGGCGAACGCCTTGGGATCCTCCGGGTTCGGATACTCTAACGTCGTAAACTTCGGATCGGGATCTTCCTGCTCCGGAACGACATAGACATGCTTAAAGCCCAATTCGGAAAGCACTCTGCGCACCGGAATATTGCCGGTTCCGTGCAGCGGAGTGTAGACGATCTTCATATCCTCAGCAACCTCTTTGATGACCTCCGGATGAATGATCTGCTTCTTTAACTCTACCATGTACTGATCGTCGATCTCCTTACCGATGACATGGTAAAGTCCTGCCGCCATCGCCTCGTTCTTGTCCATCGTCTTCACCGTATGGTAGTCGGTCACCGCTTTTACTCTTTCGATAATGTCCTTATCCTTCGGCGCGGTGATCTGCGCGCCGTCCTCCCAATATACCTTGTAGCCGTTGTATTCAGGCGGATTGTGGCTTGCCGTAATGACAATGCCGGAAATACAGCCGAGCGTGCGGAGCGCAAAGGAAAGCTCCGGCGTCGGGCGCAGCGACTCGAACACATACGCCTTGATGCCGTTTGCCGCCATGCACAGTGCCGCCTCGTCCGCAAATTCAGGGGACATGAAGCGGGAATCATACGCAATCGCGATTCCTTTGTCCTGTCCGTTATTCTCAATGATATAGTTGGCAAGTCCCTGCGTCGCCCTGCGTACCGTATAAATGTTCATGCGGTTTGTGCCCGCGCCGATCACGCCGCGCAGTCCGCCCGTTCCGAACTCCAGATCTTTGTAAAAACGATCCTCGATCTCTGCGGCATTGTCCCTGATCGCCGCAAGCTCCGCTTTTGTCTCCGCGTCAAAATAAGAATCCTCGCACCAAAACCGATACTGCTCCATGTAACCCATTTTTTCGTCCCTCCTGTTTCTATATTTGTGGGCGTAGGCAGACGCCCTTGATTCACATTGCAGCTTGCTCCCGCAAGGTCTGTCGGAACAACGCTCCCGTTGTTTTTCGCTTGCCTCGCAATGCTCACCGGGATAAAGCGAAGCTTCATCCCGATGCGGACTGCGCCCTTAGCCGATTGATCTGCTCCTCTGCATCCGTTCTCGGCGTATTATAATAAAGCAATTTTTCTTCGACCGTCATATGCTTCGTTTTCTCATAATTATACTCTCTGATCCGATGTATATCTTCTACGGTAAAATCGGGACTGATTTCTAATAATCGTTCCATTACTCTTCGCCTCCCAATAATACGGACGGATTCATAATATCAATATCTTTGTAGCCTTCCAAATGCGTAACCGCCCGAACTCCCCTTATCGTCTTTATATTCACAATATGCCTAAAATTCCAGGATATAATACAATCACACTCATGCACAACAGCAGTCGCTATGTGCTGACAGTCGTCCATGCTTTTAGGCGGCAAAATTCCCATATCGATAATCTGACTTGCAACTTTGAACACTTCTTCTGTAATTTCCAATTTTGTGTAATGAACCCTGCTTAGATATTCAAAGAGTACTGTTCTTTTAGGTTCCCGGCATTCGCCCACCTCATCGAGCGTCACCTGTGACAGGTAAACATCATACTTCCCCGCCTCAAACTGCTTCCACAGAGCCAAAGTATCCCGCATTCGTTCCGGTGTATCTTCCTGCCGCAGGTAACTAATAACGGAAGTATCCAAATATACTTTTAATTTTCTCAAATCATCGATTCTCCTAGCTATGAGCTGCTTATTCTTGGATAATTATAAATTTATCTGACACAACTGTTCCACCTGAGCCAAGTAATTTAGCCATGCCCAACCTGTCCCGTCTTCGGGAAAGTTAGAAACATAAACATCACCAAGCCATTCTGGATGAAACAACATTTATTTGAAAAGTTCATACTTTATTTTTTGCAGTTCACCTTCCCACATTGCTTAGTATAACACATAATCCGAATTATCTAAAGAGAAATTTGGATTAAAGTAGGGGTCGCCGGCGGCAAGCGCCTCTTTCCATGTTTCCCTGAAAAGCGCCGCTTCCTCGTTGTAACGCGCCGCTCTTTTTGCTTCCGCCTCCTCCGCTTCTTTCAAGTTCTGATCCCTGTTTTCCTTCGGTTCTCCCTGTACCGCCGCTTTCGCGCCTCTCTTTGCGGTCTTTTTAGAGACGTCCGAGCCGCGCGAGACGGATTCGTAGTGAAACAGCTCCGCAAACGGCGTAAAGACGTTCAAATAGCCCATCTTACGCATCCGCAGGCAGAAATCCACGTCGTTTAACGCGACGGCAAAGCGCTCGTCCAGGCCGCCTGCGCGGTCAAATAATGATTTTTTTACCATGAGACACGCGCCCGTCACGGCGCTGACGTCCTGCGCATAGCAGAGTTTTCCCATATATCCCAAGTTTTCTTTGTTGACCTTATAATGCGTATGCCCCGCCGTGCGGTGCGCGCCGAGTCCGATCACGATGCCGGCGTGCTGGACCGTGTAATCCTCATAATAAAGTTTCGCCCCCACGCACGCCACATCGTCGCGCTGTGCGTACATTAAAAGCTCCTCCATCCAGTCAAGCGTGATGACCTGCGTGTCATTATTTAACAAAAGCAGGTATTCTCCCTTTGCCTTGGACGCGCCAAAATTGTTGATCTTCGAATAGTTAAATCCACCCTCATATGTCTCAACGCGGATGCGCGGATGCTTCGCGATCTCGCTGTAATAATCCCGGATCTCCGCTGTCGTACTGTTATTTTCAATGACAATGATCTCATAATTGTCATACGTCGATTTATCCAAGATCGACTCGATACAACGGCTTATATCCGAGATATGGTCCTTGTTTGGTATTAAAATAGAAATGAGCGGGTGCGCCGTCAGCGCGTATTTGATCCGGAAGATCGTCTCAAACGCACGCGTCGATACGATCTCAAAATCGGTAAATCCGTGCGCTTTTAAGTGCGCCGCCACCGCGCCCTTTGCCCCCTCGATCGCATAGGGCTTCGCGCTGATGTCGGACGCGACGCTCGCCTTGTGGGAACGCCAGTAATACAACAGCTTCGGCACATGCACGACACATTTTGCCTTATCGGTCAGACGCAGGATCATATCGTGGTCCTGGCTGCCGTCAAATTGTGAGCGGAACAGCTCGCCGCCCTCCAAAAGCGCCCTGGAAAAAACGCTGAAATGGCAGATATAATTGTTGGCGCGCAGCGTGTCCACCGCATAATCCGACTTAAAATGCAGGGTAATCATGCGGTTGATACTTCCTTTATGGAACGTCGCCTCGTCGCAGTAAATATAATCCGCGTCCTTCTCGCAGATCACCTTCATATATTCATAGAGCGCGCACGGATGCAGAATATCGTCATGGTCGAACAAGCCGATATAGTCCCCCGCCGCCATGGCGCAGCATTCGTTCGTATTACCCGCGATCCCCTTGTTTTCGGGAAGCTTCTGATAGCGGATGCGCGCATCCGACTGCATGTACTTTTTCACGATCCCGCCAACATAGGCGTGCGCATCGTCCGAGCCGTCGGCAAGGCAGAGTTCCCAGTTTTCATACACCTGCCACTGCACGGATTCGATCATTTCACGCAAAAATTTTTCCGGCGTGTTCCACAGCGGAACAAGGATGGAAAACTTGACGTTTTTGGAAAATTTCGTCCGTTTCATTTCCTCCCGCTCCTCTTTGGAAGGAAAACTTTTCGTCCCGTAGCGCGCGATCGCTTTCTTCTCATGCGCCTTATTGCGCAGTTTGCGCATCAATCCTTTGGGATTGCCATAGCGCTTGATCCGGTCCTTCGTGCGGATGAGTACATGAATCAGACCGCGCACCGGAAACGTCGCTTTCCAGAGCGGGTTGTTCTTGATATGATCAAGCTTCTGCTGCAGGTCGTCGGCACGGCTCTGCGCATCCGCAAGCCGTCCCGCAAGCTGCGTGTTTTTGATCTTTTCTTTTTCATAAGCCGCCTGATAATAGGAAAGCAGCTCCTCCTGTTGCCTGTCAGCCATGTCCATTCTCCTCGCACGTGAGCACCGCGCCCGTATCCCGCAGCAATCTCTGTCTCGAACACCGGTCCCTGCATAGCAGATAAACCGGATAATCACCGGGCGGCAGCGCGCCGGGCGGCAGGCATGCCACAAATCCGGAAAGCTCAATATTTTTTTGCTCCGGCAGAATCTTGACCGCATCGGGCCGGTAACGTCTGAGCGTCTCCGCCTCGATAAAGGTTCCGTCTTCTTTTTTCAAAAGAATACTCATTGTATAACGGCAGTTATCCTGTCCAAGCACATACGCCCAGCCCTCGATCTGGTAGACGGTCTGCTTCGTGAGGACGTCCATAAACTCCTTTTTCACCGCGCGGTCCACCATCACGATCAGGCACTCGTTATACCACTCCGGCTGCACCGTGACCGGTTCGGCAAGCAGCGCCGTGCGCGTGTCCCCACGGTCATACTCGTACTGATAATTGATGAGGTAGTCGATCACACAGCCGAGCAGATTCCCATTGTAAAACGGATCGCGCGCCACAAACTGCGGATGCCGTTCATACAACGCGTCACGCTCCTCCATCAGGCGCTTTGTTTTTTCTTCGGTTAAAAGATCATCCCCCCTGCTCAACGATTCATGATGATAGAGCACCACATCGCTGCGCATGACCTGATACCATCCGCGCTCATAAAGCTTAAAACAAAAATCCACATCATTAAATGCGACGCGCAGCCCCTCGTCAAAACCGCCGACCGCCTCAAACGCATCACGCGCGACCATCATGCACGCCGCCGTCACACCGATATAATCATAGCAGAACCGGTTCCGCCCATAATAATAACTGTGAGCATCCGAATCACGCTGTAATTTATGCGCCGGCCCCGCCGTTAAGTTCGTGACCCCCGCATGCTGGATCAAATCCGAATCGGGGTACAGGAGTTTCGCCCCGACCGCGCCGACATGGGGCAGCTGCGCCTGTCCGAGCAATTTTAACAGCCAGTCGTCCTGCGTCGCTTCGCAGTCGTCGTTTAATAAAAGAAGATAGTCCCCCCGCGCCTTCGATACGCCGAAGTTGATCATTCTGGAAAAATTAAACTCCATCGGCTCATAATAATAAGAAAATGTAAGCTCCCGTCCCAGATTCATGAGCCGTGTGCGGACCGCCCCCGCGCTGCCGTTGTCAATCACCAGAATCTCGTAATGCGGATACGCCTCATGCGCCCGCACGGAACGGATACAGCGTTCCAGCACGTCCACATTGTCCTTTGACGGAATAATAATGGACACCAACGGCTTTTTTCCCGCCGCATTGTCCCGAATCTCATAAACCGGCTGTAAAATCCCGAACGCATCCGGCACCAGCTTCCCCGCAAAACCGCGGCGCGCCATTGCCTGCAGGCGGACATCACGGTAATTCTCCTGATCGTTCCACGGAAGCCCCCACGGCATACAGTCGTCCGCCGTTAAAATGCGCGGATCGTCCCGGTCGAGCGCCCTGTAAGCAAGATACTGCTCCTGCGTCGCCGTCCTGTGAAAAAATACTTCCGGCACATGCACGATCCGCTTTCCCTGCTCACTGCACTTTAATAAGAAATCATACACCCGGACTTTTCCCGCCCCATCGCCGATCCACTCCACATCCTGAAAGGAGGCGGTGCGAAATGCCGCGAATCCGCCGAAATAAGGAAACGACAACAGCGTATCCGGCGAAAAATCCGGCTTCATCCACGGCGCAAAGCGCTGTTTCATAAAACAATGATCCTCATCCGCGTAGATCATATCCCAGTCGGGGTGCGCCGCAAACAGCGCGGTCACGCGGGGAAGCGCGCGCGCCGAGAGCGCGCCCGCCTGCTGATCCGCAAGGATCACCAGAGATTGTTTTATGTCACGGATCGGAGCGGTTCCGGCGGCAAGCTCGTCAAAGCCGATCACCACGCTCTTCTGTTTTCCTGCCGCGGCTTTCGGCGGGTATGCCGTCCCCGGCGTCATAGCTGTTCCCAGCGCCGTCGATGCCTCCGATGCCATGACAGTCTTTGACGTCACAGCTGTCTCTGACATCATGGCTGTTTTTGGCGTCCTGCCCCCTCCCGGCGTCATGTCGCCGACCGGCTCGTTCTCATACAGTTCCTCATTCTGCTTCGGCTCTTCCAGCAGAATCCACTGCGGGTAACGGTCCGACTGCCGCTCTACTTCTTTATCATGCTCCTTTTTACACTGTCTGATCCTGATCTCTTGAATCGTCTGCTTGATATTTCCCGGCATTTCTATGTTCTCTTTTCTTCATATTTTATATTTTACCGCTTCCAAAAGCGTTTCCGCCGTCCTGCGCGCACGCCGTCGTTCTCCTTCGGCTCCGGCGCTTCGGGACAGGAAGGATACAGGCTTTTCGCCGCCTCGTCCGTCAAAAAAACAATGCCCGCTTCCATTGTCAGTTCATTCTCTTCGGCGCGTTCCACACCATCCAGAAAAACGGTCAGGTTCGGATCGTTCGTGGGAAATATTTTCGCGCCGCCCGGCGCCGTGATCCCGTTCATGGAAATCTGACAATCCGGGGCTGTTTTTACAAGCCCGGCGCCCTCACGCTGCGCTTCTGCCGCCGCCATACCTGCGTTTGCCGTTCCTCGCGCCCCTGCGGCATTCTCAACTCCGCTCCCGGAGGCCGCCGCTTCTGCCGCCCGCGCGCTTAACGGCGTCTGCTCATAAACGCACCTGCCGTTGACGCAGATTTTTATGCCGTAGAGCATACACGGAACCAGCGCAGGATCCAAGCGCAGCGCCCGTACTTCTTTTGCGAACGGAATCCGCACATTCACGCGGCTCCTGTCCTGATAGACATGCGGCATAAAAAAGGACTGTCTCTCCGAAAACCCTTCCCCCGTATCCACATAAACCTGGAACCTGCGAAACGGCTCCATCGCCTGATCGGCAAGCACCAGATCGCGGACCGGCGTTGCCGGCTGTCCCATCTGCTCATAGAGCTGCGCCATGGAATGCCGCCCGTCCATCACGCGCTCCTGGAATTCATTTTCGCCGCGTTGCAGACGCGCAAGATTTTCCGGCGTGATGCCATAACGCTGCGCGATCCCGCGCGCAAACAGCCACCGCCTCCGAAACTCCGGTCCCGACGCGTAAACAAACATGGCGCGCTTCCCAAGCGTCTCTCCGTCCATTGCCTCGGGAACCGTCCACTCATAGTCAATCAGGGTCCATGGCGACTGAAGCTTGTCACGCCATCCTGCCGCCTCCACGGCATCGCTTTGCTCAGCCGTAGTATCGCTCCTCTCAGCCGCCGCATCGTCTTTCTGCGCCCCGATCAAAATATTGGCAAAAATCAAATCATAGTCGCTGACGGGCATGTCCGCATGATAGGACGCAATCTCCTCATACCGCGCAAGCAGCGCGAGAAACCCCTCCCCGTCATCGCGGTACAGACATTCATCGAGCGCCTCTTCCAGCGTACCGCCCTCCACATAGGCAAAGCGCACGCCGTCTCCCGCCGCCTCACAGGTGTTGATGGAAAGCCCGCTTCCCTCGTATTTCCTGCTTAACTGCTCATAACTTTGTAAAAGATTACGGATATGCGCGCATGCCTCCGGCGTATCCGGGCGCTTCTCCACATAGCGGACGCCCTCCGAAACGCAGATGTCCGTACGGATGGCATACTGCGGCGCCCGGTCATTGGAATATTTCACATAGATCTGGCGCAGTGGTTCTCCGATCACGATCAAAAAAGAATTGGCAAATTCCGCAAATCTGCCTTCACGGATCAGCCCGTCGTACACATTTTTTTCATCAAAGAGCACCATGCGCTCCCTGTCGAAATTGCGCATATTATTCGTCAATTCTCCGACACGCGGCGGATAGGCATCCGAATACAGCGTCGTCATAAATTTATAATCGGGATACGGATAATAAAAATGATAGTCGTAAACCCCGCACCGCTCCATCAGCCGGACGAGCCCGTCCCGCCCAAACGTGCGCACGCCGCCCCCGCCCGGATAATCCTCCAGTCCGGTAAAATAGTCTCCGACATGATCTTCTTTACAGCCCGCAAAATATTTCAGACCGTACTTATTTTCAATGGCAATGACAATCCTGCCGTCCGGCGCGCAATGCCTGCGGATGATCTTCAAAAAATCCTCATAGGGCGTCCCCGTATCCATATAGCCCTGTCCGTATTCAAATACGCCGATCAATAACACAAAATCATAATCGCTCTCAAGACTCGGCTCCATGTCCTTGAAATTGCCGATCTTGATCGTGATATTTCCGCTCTCCCGATGACGGTACGCATTGATCATGCTTCTTTTTTGGGAAAGATCCACGCATGTCACGCTTCCCGCGCGCGCGGCAAGCGCGCCTGTGATGGCGCCGCAGCCCGCGCCGATCTCCAGCACCCTGCTGCTTTTTGTGATCGGCAGAAAGCTGACGATATTCTCGCGGAAACGGGAAAGATGATAGAGCACGGGCCAGCTTTTCTGCTCCTCAATGATGCGCGGAAATTCCTCCGCGGCATGATCGCGCGCGATCGCAAGCAGGGTGTCCTCCACCGCGCCGTCGCAGTAAAGATCTTCCCCGCCGTAATACGTCTCATCCAATTTTACCTTTCCGATCTGCTCCGCCATACCTGTTTCGTCCTCATTCTGCCGCGGCCTGTCTCTGCGGCTCTATCCGCTTTCGGTCATGCCGCCTCGCTCAGCCTCATACGGGCTTCCTGTCAGCTTCCTTCCCGCGGCTCTATCCGCTTTCGATCATGCTTACTGTCGCCCGGCTTCCCATCCTGCCGCATTCTGCCGCTGTCAGCGCCGCATATACATCCGCTTCCCTGCCTCACTCAGCCGCTCTTTCCCGCCTGCTTCTTTTCCCCGCCGACCACGGTGACGACCGATTCCATGTCGTAAAAGCCGACGGTATTCTTATCCGAAACGACCGTGACGTTCAACACGTCATACAGCCTGTGATACACCTGAAAATCATCTTTCTCATATCCCGTCAGTCCGAGAGAAAGCAGATACTCGCCGCCCTGCAGCGACATTTTCTGCGTGAACACGATCTCCTTCGTCTCCCCCGCCCTGACCGGCTCCAAGAACGCCTTTTCAAACATCGTATTCGTTCCCGTGATCTCCGTTCCCTTGATATTCTTAAACGAAAATGCGAAGATCGGCGCCGGTAAGTCCTCATAAAAATCCGCCCGCATGTGAATGTGGAACTCCGTTCCCTTAATAACCGCCGTCGCTCTCTTTCCCATGTCGTCCGTAATATAAAACTCCGTGATCTGCGCCTGCTTCGTGCCATACTCCAAGAGTTCCGGATTTTCCCCCGCGGACACGGACTCCTCCGCCTTCTCCTCATTCATCTCATACTGCCCGACGAGCACACGCTTGTAATCGTCGATCATCTGTCTGGGCGTCCCTTCTCCGAGCTTGACGCCTTTGTCGATCAGCACAACGCGGTCACAGTACTTGGCGATACTGCTCAGATCATGGCTGACAAAGAGGATCGTCTTTCCCATCTTCTTAAATTCTTCGAATTTATGATAACATTTCGATTGAAAAAACACATCGCCGACCGAAAGCGCCTCATCCACAATCAAAATTTCCGGGTCGATATTGATCGCCACGGCAAACGCGAGACGGACAAACATGCCGGAGGAATACGTTTTTACCGGCTGATTCACAAAATCGCCGATGTCGGCAAATTCCAAAATGCCCGGCATACGCGCCTCAATCTCCGCGTTGGAAAATCCCATCATGGTGCCGTTCAGGTAGATATTCTCAATGCCCGTATATTCCATGTTAAATCCCGCGCCAAGCTCTAAAAGCGCCGAGATACGCCCGTTGACCGTCACGCTCCCGCCGCTCGGATTGAGCACGCCCGTAATGATCTTTAACAGCGTCGATTTCCCGGAGCCGTTCGTCCCGATGATGCCGACCGTCTCCCCCTGATAAATCTTCATATCCACGCCGTTTAAGGCAAAATGCTCGCGGTGCAGCTTTTTTCTTGTCAGCCCCAGCGCCTCTTTCATGCGGTCACGGTTCCGGTCATACAATTTATAGATTTTGGTGACATGCTCCACCGATACCGCAACTTCCCGCTCCGGTCTGATCGGTTGATTATTCAAGTCCACAACATTTCCCATGCTTCCTGTCCCTTTCCAATATGAGAAGACCCGCTTTGCGAACCGCACTCACATTACATCCGCAAAATGCACTTTCAGCCGCTTAAAAATCAGCGCGCCGAGCGCGAAGAGCAGAATCACCACGATCCAAAAATACATGGTGGAATAAAAATCCTCCCAAAACCATGTTTTTTCAAACAGCGCGCTCCGATAACCGTTCACGATATAAAAAACCGGATTCAGCTTAAAAACAACCTGCCATTTCGGCGGCAGCATCGTGATATTCCAGAGGATCGGCGTCGCCCACATGCCGATCTGCATAAAAATGCCGATGATCTGGTTTAAGTCCCTGAAAAATACAACGACCGCACAGGTTGTGTAGCACATCGCCAGCACAAGAATGAACATGCAAAAGCTGAAATAAATGAGCTGCAGCATATAAACGCCCGGCATATTCCCGTAACAGAAATACAGCACCAGCATGACACAGGCAAAAAACAAATGCATAAAAGTCGCGGCAAACACCTTGATGATCGGAAGGATACTGATCTTAAACACGACCTTTTTTACCAGATAGTTATACTCCAAAAGCGCGTTCGTGCCGTTCGAAAGCGCCTCGGAAAAGTACATCCACGGCACAAGTCCTGCCGTCAGCCACAGCACATAGGGAATCTCTGTGTCTCCTATGGACTGTCTCGACTGCATGATTGTACCGAATACAAACCAGTACAGCAGCACCGTGACGACCGGCTGTACGAGCGCCCACACCATGCCGAGATACGAACCCGCATAACGTGTCTTAAAATCGTTTTTTGACAATTTCCAGATCAGCCGTCTGTTCTGCCACAATTCCGCAGGCAGCACCATCAGCTTATCATAAAAAGTAATAAAAAGAAATACGCCAAAAATAACGATACCTGTCGCGATGATCTTTTTGATCAGCTCATGCTCCGGATCGGCAAACTGATTCTGATGACTCCATAAGATCGCGAGAAAGACAATCCCGATCAATGTGATCAACAGAATGCCCGCCTTTTTGGAGATGATGGGTTTTGTTCTCATATCGTAACCCGCCTTTTCTTTCCTTTATCCGAGATACTTCTGTGTATATTCTTTGATGCCGCCCCACTTTGTATCCTTTTCGGACTGAATCAGCTCCATGCCCGCGGGAATCGGCCATACCACGCCAATGTCAAGATCATTGTAGCAGATGCCGCCCTCGTCGTTGGGATGATAGAAATCGGAACATTTATAACAGAACTCCGCATATTCGGACAGCACTAAAAAACCATGCGCAAATCCCTTCGGGACAAAAAATTGTTTTTTATTCTCCTCGGAGAGCAGGACGCCGTGCCATTTCCCGTAAGTCCGGCTGCCTTTCCGCAGATCCACCGCCACGTCAAATACCTCTCCTCTGACCACCCGCACGAGTTTCGCCTGCGGATACTGAATCTGAAAATGCAGACCGCGCAGAACGCCTTTCTTGGACGCCGACTGATTATCCTGCACAAACACTTCCTCAATGCCCACAGCTTTGAAGTCGTTATACTGGTAGGTCTCCATAAAATAGCCGCGCTCATCCCCTCTCACTTCGGGGGTAATGACTTTTAATCCCTCGATCTCACATGTCTCTACACTGATCTTTCCCATTGGTTTATTCCCTCTCCTTTACTCTTTTTTACCATGCCGTTTTCTCCCGCGGTAAAGCGCGCGCAGCATAAGAAAACAAACGATCCAGAAAACTCCCTGTGTATAATCTAAATACCGCGACTGCACAAAGATGACAAGACAAATCCCTGCCACATTCATCCCCATAAAACCAACGATCAGAATTGCAAACGCGATAAGCCCGCTCTCTTTCTCCCGGTACTTTTTTGAAAAAAGCAGGCGGCAGCCTGCCGCAAAGAAGCCCGCCCATATCAAAACCGCTCCTGCCGCCGCGTACGGATACGCACCCTCCGGGATGATCGGAATAACGGAAAGCACGAAGCCTTTCGGCATCATACAACAGGCGTTATAAAGCCAATCCCGGATATGAGCCCGAAACAGCACCGCCTGTATTTCCTTTGAAACCTCTTTTTTGATTCGATCCCCCTCGAATCCCATCGGCTCCATGCCCCGCCGCTCCACATACTGCTGAAAAAACGGGCGGATCACCGAATATTTAATACGGTCGTGACAATCCGCCACCGCCTCCCCGTTCGCATACCAGCCCTTATCGGCGTAACGGTATGTCCATCCGTTTTCATCCACCTGCGCATAGAGTTCCGTAAAAACTTCCTTTACCTCCGCGTCCTCAAACCGCTCCGCGTCTTCCGCATCGGAAGCATACAACAAATTTGACATCATTGTAAACGTGTTTTCTGATGACTTTTCAAAATATCCCCATTGCACATAACAATAAAATAAGGTTAAAAATACACTTAATGCCAGAGCCGCAGCCACCCCTGCGATCTCCAGAAAACATTTCTTCCACAGCCTTTTGCGCGGTCTGATCAGATTCCACCATATTGAAAGAATCCCAATTACCACGAAACAGATTTCCATCTGATTCCGGTTCGTCATCATCAATGCAGCAAGTAAAAGCATACAAACATACGATAAATGATTTTTTTCCCGCTGTAAATAGCAAATCACTGCCGTCAGAAAAAGATAAAAGAAAGAATAGGAAAAACACTCGGTATAAATCAAATGTGAATAGTTTATTCTGGGCGGCGACCACATCGTATCCAACCCGAATGGCAGCAGCAGCAATAAATAACAGCCGCACAATTCCCATCGTTTCAGTTCAAAGTACCGCCCTATCACTGCTGCCAGAAGCAAACACGAACAAAGCGCCACAATTCCCTGCAGATACACTACCGCCTGCAATCCATATCCGCCAAACACCGCTCCGCATATCATGATCACAAGCGGATAAAACGGTTCTCTTTCATAACTTGCGTTGATATAGCCGAGCGAGTCGTTCCCTAACTGCACACCGCCCTCACCCATTAAGAAGAAGTACCCCCACCCGATCACGGTAAGAACAATATAAAACAAACCATCTTTTCTCCGATTCCGCATCCTCTGCATATTTCTGCACCTTTCTCATTTACACGTTTAAGAAAGCCTTCCTCTATACACCTTCCTTCAAAAAATCATCCATCCCTCATAAGGCAGCTTCGTCGCGCGGAACCGTTCCGCCGCCCGATGCCCTTTATTCCCCGGTGCTAGACCGCTCCTTCCGGCGCTGTATCTCCGCCGGGCACTACCCCGCCTTCCGGGACTGCTTCTCCTTCGGGGAACGCTTCGGCTCCCGGCAGCACTTCGCCCTCGTTCTCCGCTTCCGCCGCGGTCTCCTCTTCGCTGTCCTCCGCCCGCAGCGTCTCTCCCAGATCGGAGAGACTTAAATTTCCGAGATTTAGGTCCACGCGCCCCGTCACGCCGTCCACATATCCGCGGGACGTATACTGCCAAAATTGAAAACTTCCCTCATAAGTCGGCGCATCCTTATATTCCGCAAGCCATGTAAGATAATCCGTAAGCTGCGAATCATCCACCCGCTCGTGAAACCAGTTTTTGCTCGCGTAGACGCCCGCACGGTAGCCCGCGTTCTCGATCGTCTCACAAAACGCCTTTAGCACAAGCGTCCGTGTCGGAATGTCAAGCCCGTCCGCCCTGCCCGCGCCGCGCGCGGCAGTCTCCGTATCAATAAACACCGGCAGTTCCACCCGGTAATCCCGGCAGAGGGTGACGACCATACTCGCCTCCTCGACCGCTTCCACCTCATTGACCGCCTGTGTGAAAAAATAAACGCCTACCCGCACACCTGCCTCATTCGCCCCGGAAATATTGCGCACAAAACAGGCGTCCTCGACCAGCGCGCCCGACGTATAGCCCCGGTAACCGCAGCGGATGATCACGAACCCGATTCCCTGTTCCTTGATCTTTTCCCAGTCGATCTCTCCGTTAAAGCTGGAAATATCCATTCCCATGACCGCCATGTCCATTCCGGTGAGCAGATCCACGCGCTCCGTGTCGTCCCGATCCGCATCCATATCGCGTTCCTGCGCTTCCTCTATGCGTTTATCGATCTCATCCTCCGAGACGATGAGCAGATCTATATCTGCGATTGTCCGGTATTCCACCTGATCGTTGACATGCACGTTCAAGTAGGAAGTCGATACATGGTATCCCTCGATCGGCGCAACGGACACCCGGTAGTCGCCCGCGCTCAAATCCCGGATATAGACGATGCCGTCCCTGTCCAAGTCCTTATAGGAACCGACGCCTTCCACCTCAATAAAAAAAGGTTCTCCCGTCACGAGCGCTCCCTCCGCATCCACGATCTGCAGGCGCATATCCCGCTGTACGCTCGTGGCAATAAGCGAAAGCCGGACCGCATCGCTGTCCGCGGCGGGTCCGCGCTCCGGCTCGTCATCCCAAAAACTCTCGTCCCGGAGAAACGCCCTCGTGTCGCCGTTCAAGGTAAAATCCGCCTCGCTGCGCGTGCGCGGATCACTGTCCTCCCCCTGCTGCGCGTTCCCCGCATTGTCGGACTGCACGCCGCTCTGCGGCGCATTCACGGAAGTACTGCGGGACTCTCCCGCAAATCCGCCGTAATGATTCGTCCAAAGCACGATCCCCAGAATCGCCAGTACCGATAAGGAACAGACTGCAATTGTTCTTCTGATCAGCTTATAATCCATTCGCAACCTCTGTCAAATATTTTCCATAATTGGTCTTCATCAGCGGCTCCGCCAGCCTGAGAAGCTGTTCTCTGTCAATAAAGCCCCTCTTGTACGCGATCTCCTCGATACAGGAAATATACAATCCCTGCCGTTTCTGAAACGCCGCCACAAAGTCTGCCGCATCTAAAAGCGCATCGTGGTTCCCCGTATCCAGCCACGCAAAACCGCGTCCGAGCTTCTCCACATGCAGCGTCCCGCGCCTCAAATACTCGTTATTGATGCTCGTGATCTCAATCTCTCCCCGCGCCGACGGCTTCACGCCCGCCGCGATCTCCACCACGTCGTTATCATAAAAATACAATCCCGGCACGGCATAATTACTCTTGGGGTTCTCCGGCTTCTCCTCAATGGACAGCGCCGTCCCCTGCTCGTCGAATTCGACGACGCCGTACTCCCGCGGATCCCGGACATAATAGCCGAAGATCGTCGCGCCTTTCTCCCGCTCTGCCGCGCTCTTTAACACACGCGAAAAACTCTGTCCGTAAAAAATATTATCGCCCAAAACCAATGCCACACGGTCATCCCCGATAAAATCCGCGCCGATGATAAACGCGTCTGCAAGCCCTCTCGGCTTGTCCTGCACCGCGTAGGAAAACCGCATACCAAGCTGCTCCCCCGTTCCCAAAAGATCCTCAAATACCGGAAGGTCCCTCTCGGTCGAAATGATCAACACTTCCCTGATTCCCGCCAGCATCAGTGTAGAAAGCGGATAATAAATCATGGGTTTGTCATAGATCGGCATGATCTGTTTGGAAATTGCCTTAGTAAGCGGATATAGTCTCGTCCCCGATCCTCCCGCCAGAATGATTCCTTTCATTGCTCTCCGTTCTCCCTTCTATCCATCATCGCACGGTTCGCTCCCGCTGCTCTTTCCTCTTCGCCGCGCGCTCCGTTCCCGCTCACACTGTGCCCTGCCATACAGATATGCATGGATGAAACACACCGAATGGGAACGACGCCCCGCCGTTCCCATTTTTCGTACCGTTATCTGCCGGCATACATGTCCTCGTAATACGTCTGATAATCGCCGCTTGTCACATGCTCCATCCAGTCCATGTGTTCAAAATACCACTTGATCGTCAGCTTAATGCCGTCCTTAAACATCGTCTCCGGATACCAGCCGACTTCTTCTTTAATCTTATCCGGTGCGATCGCATAGCGCCTGTCATGTCCCTTGCGGTCTTCCACATAGGTGATGAGGCTCTCATTGATATGCGCCTTGCGCGGATCGGTATCGGGGAGCATTTCCTTAAGACACTCCAGGATCGTATGAATGATCTCAATATTCCGCTTCTCATTATGCCCGCCGATATTGTAGGTCTCGAACAGCCTGCCCTTTTCCTGCACCATGTCGATCGCTTTCGCGTGGTCCTCGACATAAAGCCAGTCGCGGACATTTTTGCCGTCGCCGTATACGGGAAGCTTCTTGCCGTGCAGCGCATTATTGATCATGAGCGGGATCAGTTTTTCAGGAAACTGATACGGTCCGTAATTGTTGGAACAGTTCGTGATATTCGCCGGAAAGCGGTAGGTGTCCATATACGCTTTCACGAGCATGTCCGAACTTGCCTTGCTCGCCGAATACGGACTGTGCGGCGCATACGGCGTCGTCTCATAGAAAAATGCATTTTCGTCATCCGGCAGGGAACCGTACACCTCATCCGTGGACACATGCAGGAAGCGCTTATCTTCCCGATAGCTTCCGTCCGGCAGCTCCCACGCCGCTCTGGCGCAGTTTAGCATGACCGCCGTTCCTAACACGTTCGTCCGCACAAATACCTCCGGATTCTTAATGCTTCGGTCCACATGGCTTTCCGCGGCGAAGTTGACGACACGGTCGATCTCATTGTCTGCAAAAATCTTCGCGATCGCGTCCTTATCGCAAATATCCGCCTTGATAAATGTGTAATTGTCCCGCGCCTCCACATCTTTTAAGTTTTCCAGATTGCCCGCATAGGTCAACGCGTCCACATTGATGATCCGGATCTTATCCCCATATTTCCGAA
Source organism: bacterium (assembly GCA_023667365.1). Classification (GTDB taxonomy): domain Bacteria; phylum Bacillota; class Clostridia; order Lachnospirales; family Lachnospiraceae; genus DLAJ01. The sequence goes on from JAMPAG010000001.1 coordinate 441,131, forward strand.
ACATATAATGAATGTAATTCGAACCGATAAAGCCCGCTCCCCCCGTCACAAGATACGTTCTCATTTTTCTTTCCCTTTCTCCGGCTTTCCTTCCGGCTCTTATCTTAAATTCCTCAGTTCCCCGTTCTAATACCCGAGGTAGCTGTAATTCACGTCAACCTTGCCATTGATGCCGTTGATCGTTCCTTTATCCGAATACTGCCACAGGTCGTATCTGCCCGTATAGGTCGGCTTTGTCGCGTACTGTGCAAGCCAGATCTTATAACTGCTTAAGCTCGACGCGTTCAGCTTATCCAAAAACCAGCTCTTGGAAGCGTAGATGCCCGGCGTATATCCGGCGTTGCGGATTGTCTCGCAGAATGCCCTGCAGACCGCCGTCCTTGTTTCCCTGCTGATCCCGTCCGCCCTTCCGCCGCTTGCCTCCGTGTCGATAAAAATAGGATACGATATTCTGTACTTTTGCACAAGAGCCAATACCATGGAGGCTTCCTCGACCGCTTCCACCTCATTGACTGCCTGCGTATAGAAATAAACACCGACCTGAATACCCGCCGCCTGCGCGCCCTCGATATTTTTGCGGAACATGGCGTCCTCGATCAGCGCGCCCTGTGTGGAGCCGCGGAACCCGCAGCGGATGATGACATAGGACACACCGGAATTTTTAACGGCGGTCCAGTTGATATTGCCGTTCCACTTCGAGACATCGATGCCGAACGTCCCGTTTCCCATAGAAAGCACGCCGTTGTTTGCAAACGTATATTCCACGCCCTGGATGACCTGCTTACCAGTTACATAATTACCGTTTTTATCAAAATAATACGTTGCATTGTCGATCGTCTGCCATCCGGTATACTTATACTGCGTCGCCGACTTGATATAAAACTTTTCCGCCGAATAATAATCGGATAACGTCGCCTCCACATAACTGCCGGATGCATTTTTGATATAAACCTGATTGCCGTTTACATCTTTTAACCTCGTTGTCGTGTCCGTGGAAGCGTCGCCTTTTACCGTGACCGTACAGGTTGCCGACAGTTGATTCCCGTTCACATCCTTATCGACCGTCGTTGCCGTAATTGTGACCGTTCCCGCTTTCATGCCCGTCACTTCACCGGTTCTCTCGTTGACGGCCGCAATGGCCGGATCCGAGCTTGTCCATGTAACCCACGTCTCCACGGCGCTCGTCGCTGTCGTTCCGTTCTTTACGACCGTTGCGACAAGCGTCAGCTTCGCACCGACGGCAAGCTCAGCCTTGTCCTTATCCATTTTGATGGAGAGCTCGCCCTTTTTGACCGTCACCGTGCAGCTCACTGTCAGATGATAGCCGTTCGCATCTTTATCGACTGTCGTTGCGGAGATCGTGACCGTTCCTTCCTTGACCGGCGTGATCTCGCCCGTTTTTTCATTGACGGTCGCGACCGCCTTATCCGAGCTCGTCCATGTAACAACGCCCTGCGTCGCGCTTGTCGTCGTTGTCCCGTTTTTGACGACCGTTGCGACAAGCGTCAGTTTCGTTCCCGTATAGACTTCCGCTTTATCCTTATCCAGCTTCACGGACAGCGTTGTGCTTACAGTCACCTCGCAGGTCGCTGTCAGGAGATTTCCGTCTGCACCCTTTTCCTTGCTCGTCACAGTGATTTTCGCGGTTCCCGCGCCCACTGCCTTTACTTTTCCGTTCTCGTCCACCGTCGCAACATTGGTGTCCGAGCTGCGCCAGGTCAGATGGTTCTTATCCGTATATTTGGTGCCGTCTGTCAGCTCCAGCGTTGCAGTCAGCGTCTGCTCTGTACCGATCGTCACTGCGAGCGTGGTCTTATCCAGCGTAACCGTCTTTGCCGTCGCCGCTTTTACGGTGACCGTGCATTCCGCGCTCTCGCTCTTCTCGCTGCCTGCCGTCTTTACCGTCACGGTGATCTTGGCGCTTCCCGCCGCCTTTGCCGTAATCTCGGCGTTTGCGCCGTTTCCGCTCACGCTCACGAGATTCGGATCGCTGCTCGTCCATTCATACGTACAGTCCGACGCGCTTCCCTGGCTCATGCTCACTTCCGCCGTCAGTGTTGCCTTGCCGCCAATCGCCATGTCCGGGGACGGCGCGCCTTTTATAGTCACGCCCGATACGGTCGGCGTCAGTGTCGGTGTCGGCGTATCTGTCGGTGTGGGCGACGGCGTGTCTGTCGGTGTGGGCGACGGCGTGTCTGTCGGATCCGGCGTCGGCGTGTCTGTCGGTGTGTTTGTCGGATCCGGCGTCGGCGTATCTTCGGTTGACGGCTCTTCGGTCGTACCCGGCGTACCTTCCCCATTATTGGTCCGCGCCCTGCCGGTGTTATCTCCCGCGCGCTGCTCCGCTAACGCGTAAAATGTCCTGCCCGCCACAAGTGTCGGATCCGTGATCGCCGTTTTCGGAATCTCCGAATATCCCGCGTCATTGTTGATCGTCGTTTTGGTAGATTCCACCCATTCCACCGTATCCGGAAGCGTTCCGGTCACGGTCTCCTGCTCGATGACGGCGTTCATCTGCGTATCCTCTAACGCGACGTTGACCTCCGCCTCCGTCTTGATCTCATCCGCCACCTCGATCTTTTCATAAACGATCGTATCGCGCACCTGCACGCTGGACGCGCATTCCACGATCTCATACCGCTCAGGCGCTTCCACCTTCACGCCGTATGTGCCGGGCGTCATGGCGTTGTGATAAATAATCCCGTCCATATCGTCGTCTTCGTAGACGATCTCCGAACCTGACGGCGGCGTCAGCGTCACGCGGAATGCCGCGTTGTTGATCAGCTTCCCCGTCGCGCTGTTCGTAAACTTCACTTTTAAGTCTTTTTCCACGGATGTCAGACTCACACGGACGGAGATCACTGCCTCCGGGTCTTCTTCCTCCTCCGGCAGGCCAGATTCATCGCCGCCCGCTTCCGGCGTGATGACCGGCTGCTTTGCCTGCTGCGCATCCGCTATGGCGACAAGCCCGCTCTTACCGACGATCCCCAAGTCCGCCAGCGCATGTCCGACGTCTTCCATCGTTGTCGCGCTGTCGTCCTGGTCGGAAGACCGCACGAAAAATACGCACGCCAATGTGATGACTGCTAACAGAATGACAACGCCCGTCCCGCACACAAGCCAGTCCATTTTCGTAAAAGATGCAAATTTTTCCTCAAAAAAGGCGCTCATCCGTTCCCCGAACGAGGCTTCGTTTTTCTTTTTTTTCTTTTTGGGACTCTGTTCCGTTTCGTCGTCATATCTCACGGCATCCCGCGTATGGACGGATGTTCCTCTCCGCGCGCCGCTTACTTCCGCGCTCCGTCCGGATGCCGGCGCCTTCGCTCTCTGGACGACTCCTCCTGCTTCCGCGTTCCGTCCGGATGCCGGCGCCTTCGCTCTCTGGACGACTCCTCCTGCTTCCGCGCTCCGTCCGGATGCCGGCGCCTTCACTCTCTGGACGACTTCTCCTGCTTCCGCGCTCCGTCCGGATGCCGGCGCCTTCGCTCTCTGAACGGCTCCTCCTGCTTCCGCGCTCCGTCCGGATGCCGGCGCCTTCGCTCTCTGGACGACTCCTCCTGCTTCCGCGTTCCGTCCGGATGCCGGCGCTTTCGCTCTCTGAACGGCTCCTCCTGCTTCTGCGCTCCGTCCGGATGCCGATGCCTTCGCTCTCTGAACGCCTCCGCCCGACTCTGCGCGCTCCCTGTCTCCCGCGGGACGGCGCGCCTTTACCGGCTCCTCTGTAATCTTTGTTTCTCCTGTCTCCGCCACCGGAAGCCCGCTCATTTCATAAGTCACTTCTTTGACCGGTGCATTCGCGTACTCCGCGTTTTTCTTCCGCGCAGCGAACGCGGCGGAAACCGCCTCCTGCGCCTGTCCGCCCTGCGCTGCTTCCGCGGACGCTGCCGCTTCCCGCGCCGCCGTCCCTAAAGGCGCTTTGCTTTTTTGTACCGCCCCGGGTTCAGGCGAAACGCCCAACAAATTCAGAGGATCGAATAATTCTTCTTCCTCATCATCTATGTATGGCATTTTTATCTGTCGTGACTGCTGTTTCTGATCCATAAATAACCCCATTTCCGTACATTGCGGCGATCGCATCAGGGCATATTTCGGGCACATTCTGCAACCGCTTCCTGTACATTTTACCATTATCCGTTTCTTTAAGCAACCAAAGATGCCCTTTTTCCACATGAATTTTGCCCGTCTATTTATTAGACGCGCGCGAAATCAAATGGTTTGTGACAATTTTTTCCGTTATTTATCGCGAAACTCTTGACATTTATCGCAAAAATAGTCACAATTGTAGTACTACTTTTACATTTTCTGTCTTTGCAAGAAAGAGGCTAGCGTCATGATGTATGTACATTACTGTAAACGCTGTTCCAGAATCCATATGTTAAACGGACATAAAATGTATTGTCCGAAATGTGAACAGCCCTTAACGGAACTTCGGATACCTTATATGGAATACGTAAGTATGGATCGCGAAGAACGGGAACTGTTCCGGCGTGACTGTCAGAACGAAACCGTGCTCGAACAGCTTTCCGCACATTACCGCATGTACAAATACAGCAAATGGTATAAAAAGCTTCAGGAAGCGAACAGAGCCGTCCAGCCGGATGCCGTTGCATTCTGTATGGCGGAAAATTCTGTTACGCACAGTTCTCCGGCACCTTAAATTTCTTGCAGGCGTCACGCATACCAAAACAAGAGCCGGATGCGTTTTTCTAAAACAAAAAAGACCAGCCTTCGACCGACCGGTCTTTTTTGTTTTGTCTTTTCGATTCTTTTCATGGACATTCCGAAAAAAATATACTAAAATGGGGAAAGATATTACAAGAATACCAAATGAGAAAGGACAACCTTATGGGACACAGACATCCGATCGATGAAGAATATGAATACGGGGAAAAAGGCTTTTTTTCCGGCCAGCGGCTGTTGATATTGATCCCGCTTGCCGCAATTGTTCTCGTCATTATTTTTTGTATTGCGAAAGTTCTGATCTGGGACAAAGGGACGCGCTTCCGGTACGACGCACCGGAGGATCTCTCCGCTCTGGACTCCGATCCGATGGATTATTACTGCTCCATGGATCCCGAACTGCTTGCAGGGCGCGACGACAAGGAAACCCAGATCCTGTTTCTCGGCGATGATATTCTGACCTATGGCTCGCAGGAAAGCAGCATCCCGGTCCGGACTGCGGCTGCTACGGGCGCGACCGTCTACAATTGCGCGTTTCCCGGTTCCAGTTTTGCAAGCCGCTATGAAACCTTCAACGAGGAATACTGCACGGATGTATTTTCGTTCGTGCGCATCGCCTATTGTATCAAATCGGGAGATTTCACACTGCTTGATGCCTACAAAACCGAAGCGGATATTTACGATCCGTCCTTTGACACGGCGGTCACGCAGCTCCAGATGATCGATTTTAACCAGATCGACATGATCTTTCTCGGTTATGGGACTCATGATTACTTAAACGGATATGCAACCGCAGCCGCCGATAACCAGAAGTCGGTCACTTCCATGACCGGCGCGCTCTATACGGGAATCGACGTGATCCATGAGGCCTATCCCCATATCCGTTTTATCGTACTTGCACCGACATTCTGTTTTTATGATGAAGGCAACGGCACATTAAGTCCCGGAGACGTCCGCCGCGTCGGCGCTTCGGACGAAAATCTCGGCGGCTATGTCGTCGCTCTGCATGCCATGTGCGAGCTTGCCGGTTCTTCGTTTCTTGACACCTACTTCGGTATTCCGCTGAGTGCTGAAAACGCGCAGGAATATTTAGTGGACAACATTCATGTCAATGATGAGGTGCGCAGGCTGATCGCCGACAGGGTGATCGACTTTATCGAAAACAAACTGAAAATTTATTCATAATGGTAATATTCCTTAAACCATGCGACAAATTCTTTCAGACCGTCTTCAATGGATGTGTCCGGCTTAAAGTCGTAATCACGCATCAGGTCGGATACATCCGCATAAGTCTGGTACACGTCTCCCGGCTGCATCGGGAGATATTCTTTTTTTGCCTCCCTGCCAAGACAGCGCTCCAGCGTCCCGATAAAATCCATCAGTTTCACGGGCTTGTTATTTCCGATATTGTAAATCTTGTAGGCGGCTCCCAGATCGTCCTCCGCAGGCGGATTGCCGAGGATGTTTACAACGCCCGTGACGATGTCGTCAATATAAGTGAAGTCCCGCATCATATCACCGTTGTTGTAAATCTGGATCGGTTCTCCCTCCATGATCTTTTTCGCGAATTTGAAATACGCCATATCGGGGCGTCCCAGCGGTCCGTAAACCGTGAAAAAACGAAGTCCCGTCGCCTTGATGCCGTACAACTTACAGTAGGCATATGCCATCAGCTCGTCCGACTTCTTTGTCGCCGCATACAGACTGACCGGGCGGTCCACCTTGTCCGTCGTCTCAAACGGCACCTTGTTATTCCCGCCATAAACGGAGCTTGACGACGCATAGACGAGATGCTGTACGGGATAATGCCGGCACGCTTCCAGGATCCGATAAAAACCGATGACGTTCGATTCGATGTAGGAATCCGGGTTATCAATGCTGTAGCGCACACCCGCCTGCGCGCCGAGATTGACGACAATATCCGGCCGGTATTGCTCAAACACCTCTCTGACGTCGTTTTCTTCCGCAAGATTTCCTTTTACAAACGTATACTTTTCCTGCTGCATCAGGTATTTCAGGCGTTCCTCTTTCAGCCTCACGTCATAATAATCCGTCAGACTGTCAAAGCCGATGACGCGCGCCCCCCGCTCCAACAGGCGTTTGGATAAAAAATAACCGATAAAGCCCGCTCCTCCCGTGATTAGATAGTTCTTACCCGTATCAAGTTCCTTCCTCATTCTAAATTCCTCTTTTTTCTTTATTCTTTGATGGAAAAACCGTTGTGCCGCGCGGCAAGCCATGCCTCCATATAAATATCATAACCGTCCACCGTCGCGATATAATAAAAGGAATAATCTTCCATGTTTCCATTCATCTGTTTGATATGATGCACGACAACGCATTCCGTCCTGTTCGCGCGCGCGAGCGTCGTCAGCTTCTCCGCGTCGAGGACCGGCGCTTCGATCGCATCATATAGTTCGTTGTGCGCGTTCCAACGGTCGATAATGACCTCCCGCCCATAGGGCGATACGATCTCCGCCGTATACTGTCTGGTGTATTCGATCAGACTGAGCGGAAACGCCGCAACGACCATGTATTCCACATCGTCATTCAGGATCTCGTCGCACACATTGATCGCCGCCTGCGGAAGATGCTGCGGATTCTCCGCGAGCGTATAGTTCCCGTTTTTGAACACATTCTTTCCCCCCGCCATCACAACCGCGATTCCCGCCGCGCACACAAACACCCGGATGGCTTTATGTTGCCCGTTCACCGCCGCGTGACAGATTGCATAGCAGACCGTCGCCGCGCAGGGCAGCAGCCAGAGCTGGCGATAAAAGATCTCGTTATCCATGATCGTGTGTATGATCACATGCGCCGTCGGCGGAAACACAAACAAAAGAAGCACCGTAAACGGAACATATAAAAAGAGCAGACGTTTCTGTTTTTCTTTTTCCGCGGCAAAAAGATAACACACCGCCAGCAGATAGCAGGTCAGATAGAGACTCTCTCCTTTATAACTGCGCAGCGTTTCCGCGATGATATGCGTTGTCTCCCCCATACGGTCCCTCCTTTCTTATGCCGGCAAAATCGCGCAAAGCGCGCTTTTGCGCGATTTTTTAGTAAATCCGCAGCAGCCAGATATAAATGATCCCATACAGAAATGCGGGTATGATACAGAGCGCTATGCGCAGGCACTTCCGAAAACTTCTTTGCGTGATCAGACAGCATAACGCCGTGATACCATACAGCGCCGAGAGCAGATAAACGGACGCCGTCGTGGTAAAGACTCCCGCAACGCTCAAAAGCATCAGCAATATCAGATAGACCGTCTTCCATTCGGTCAGCACCCGGCAGAGCAGATAAAACGCAAGCGGCAGAATGATATTGGCAAACACAGCCTTTCCCTGCCATGTCCTTGTATACAAAAAGGTCTCCGGTGTATAGATCGACACGTTCCCCCACAAATACCATACCTGGATCAGCAGGACAAACAGCGGAACCACGCTTTTCTTTTTGGCAAATAACGCTTTTCCAACCAGCGCGTATACACCATAACACAGCATGAGCAGCACCGGTCCCAGCACGGCATGCGCAGCCGCCGCCGGATGCAGGCTGCACACCCGCCCAAGCCATGTCACAAAGACCGGCAGCACGGCAAGCGCATGGCGCACATCCAGACCGCCGAGCGGCGAGCCGGTATAAGAATCCCGCTGGAACATCGTATCCACAAAGTCCGTGATCACCGACTGCGCGATATAATAGGAGTCATCCCCGTTCAGATGATTATAATAATAGAAAAAAATCATCTGCGCCGCCACCGACACGATCACAACGCCCCAAAGGAGCCACGCCCACCAGGCGGTCTTATCCTTTGCGGCTTCCTCCGCGAGCGGTCCCTCATCCGTTTCGGATGCGCGCCCGCCGCCCGTCCGTGCCCCGGCATGTTTTCTATCCCTGCATAATATGACCGCCGCCGTGATCACGGAGACGGCCGCCGCTGTCAAAAGCACAAGATTGTATACCTGATAAAAGCTGCTGAATTTGCCAAGCGTTACCACATAGGGCGTACAGACAAGCTCGAACAGCACAAAAACAACGATCCAGCCAAATACATAGGCGTTCAGAAAAAAGCCGCGTCCCTCATGACGCCGTAAGCGCGCAGCAAAAAAAGAACCGCACATCAACGGCAGCACACACATCACGATGAAAATCCGCACAACCGTTGCCACTGGCAGTACGCCCATGTTTTTTCTCCCCTTTTTTATTCTGGTGCAGAAAGCGGCAGTTCCACCTGTACTTTCCCGCCCGCATTACGGTTTCAGCGCACATTACGCCTTCCAGCCGTCTGATCGCGTATACCGCGCCGCTGCCCCGCATCACGGCTTCGACGCACATTGCGCCTTCCAGCCGTCTGATTGCGTATACCGCGTCGCTGCCCCGCATCACGGTTTCAGACCGCACAAAATCCGCGTCAGTTTCAGACGCTTTAAGATAAAGCACGTCACAACAAGCACGATCGCCGTATCCGCCGCAAAATTTCCCAAAATGAGCAGCAGCGGCATCTTTACTCCCAGCACGCGGATGAGCAGCGTTCTTGTCACAACAAGCGCATAACCGTCTAACAGGTACATTTGCAGGGAATACCTGCCGCAAAGCGTGAAAAAATCATCAACCGCACGGCTGCGTCCCTGCACCAGCTTCACCACACAGTACACAATATAACAGATTGCAAGCGGCGTTATCAATTCCAATAATCGCCGGATCACATGACCGACCAGCATGTCCGCAAACAGCCTTGCGCCCAGATATACCATCCAATGCTGATTCATCAGCAGATAAAAACCAATGGCGCCGGTCAAAAACGCAGGCAGCAGAAAACAGGCTCGCACGCGCAGGCCGTCTTCTTTTTTCTTCCGCAGGATCATACCGATTAAAAAATAAATCCCGAAGGTACTGCTGTTCCTAAGCGAGAGTTCTTCCGGAACATAGCGGTAAAACACATATAGAACCATCACTGCAAAAAAGATTACAGCCGTTCCGCCTTTTTTTTGCACCAGCCTGCTGCAAAGCGGCGCGATCAGAAAAATCGTAAATAAAGACAACAAAAACCAATCGTTGGCTCCGTATAAAAAGAACTCCTTCAGCGCCCCCTGCCAGTCAACCGCGCGATGGACAAAGGGATTCGGCACGACGCGGATCAGCGTATCCGCCGCGCCGAACACAAGATGAGGCACTAAAATTCTCTGCACTTTTCCCGTCAGATAGGTTCTGTACTGCCCCCGGTATTGAAAGCAGAAACCGGAAATCAGGAAAAAAAGCGGCATTTCCACCATCCACAAAAAGCTCTGCAGATACCTGCACCACAAATTCTGCGTCAGATCGACAGGATATACCAAAATAGAATGGTAGAGCAATACCATCAGGATCGCGACGCCTCTTAACTTGTCCAATTCAGGATAATACTTTTTTGTCACTGTTCCCTCCGCTCCGCAGTACCCGCGGCAAATCTTCGATTTCCCGCGGCAGGGCTTTCGCCCTGGCCGGATCAGAACAGAACCCGATCTGACTGCAAGCAACATTCCGCTTCCCTCCGCTCCGCAGTACCCGCGGCAAATCTTCGATTTCCCGCGGCAGGGCTT
>JAMPAG010000001.1:451492-470064 GCA_023667365.1 bacterium
TCGCCCTGGCCGGATCAGAACAGAACCCGATCTGACTGCAAGCAGTCAATCGGGTTCTGTTCTGATCCGGGTACTGCTCAATGCTTATGCATATTATAGCCGAAATGGGGGCGGAATACAACTTTCTATATTTGACATCGGCGAATATTTATATGATAATAAGAATGAAAGAAGAGGTTCCTGTGAAAACTTTTTGCACACGGGACGATTTTGAATAACAGATAAATCTTCTCTTTTATCAACAGGCAATTGCAAATCGCCTGCCTTTGTCAAACCAGAAAGGAGCACAGACATTTATGGACCGGATCGCCGTTTTAATTCCCTGCTACAATGAGGCGCAGACAATAAAAAAGGTCGTGACCGATGCGAAAGCGGCGCTGCCTGACGCCGTAATCTATGTCTATGACAATAATTCTACGGATGGCAGCGGAGAGATCGCAAGTGCGGCGGGCGCTATCGTCCGCCATGAATATATGCAGGGCAAGGGAAATGTGATCCGCCGGATGTTTCGCGAGATTGACGCGGAATGCTATCTGATGATCGACGGGGACGACACCTATCCATTAAACTGCGCGGAAGAAATGGTAGACAAGGTGCTTTCCCACAAGACGGACATGGTCATCGGAGACCGTCTTTCTTCTACTTATTTTACGCAGAATAAGCGCCCTTTCCACAATTTTGGAAACAGTCTGGTCCGCTCCGGCATCAACTGTCTGTTTCATTCGGACATCAAGGATATTATGACCGGATACCGCGCGTTCAGCTACAATTTCGTCAAAACCTTTCCCGTGCTCTCGCGCGGCTTTGAGATTGAGACGGAAATGACGATCCATGCCGTCTACAATCATATGCAGCTTGAAAATGTCGTCGTGGACTATAAAGACCGTCCGGAGGGCAGCGTCTCGAAACTCAGCACCTATTCCGACGGCTTCAAAGTACTTCGCATGATCGTAAAACTTTTCAAAAATTATAAACCGATGGCGTTTTACGGACTGTTCTCCCTCATCCTGTTCGCCTTTGCAATCGGATTTTTTATTCCCGTGCTCAGCGAATTTCTGCGCACAGGGCTTGTGCTGAAATTTCCGACGCTGTTCGTCTGCTGCTTTACGGCGCTCGCAGGCATTATCTCGCTGTTTTCCGGTCTGATCCTTTCTAACCTGAATCAGAAGAACCGGCGCGATTTTGAGATCACGCTGATGGAAGCCGACCACCGTTTCCGTGCCCAAAAAGAACGCTCCTGAATGAAACGCTCTGCGTCCTTTTTTACACAAACGCGCATTCCCAGACCGCGACTCCGCTGTCCTGAAACACTTCGCGCAGCCGCTCGCCAAGCTGCCGTTTGGTAACGCCCCTCTTTAAGATCACCTGAATAAATCCGCCGCCGCCCGCGCCGGCAATGAAACGGCCGTCGATCAGATCCTCGCAGACAAGGAATATCTGCTCAATACAGGTATTCGTCGAACCGGCGTCCAGCTTCTTCGACAGCTCCCAATGCCGGTTGAGCAGCGCGGCAAAACCGTCAATATTCCCCTCCTCCAGTTCAAACCGCATCATCGACGCGACACGCTTCATCTCATAAAGCGCCTCGACGGACTCCTTTCTTCCGCCGATATAATTGCCGACCACATCCCGCAGCAGATTCCTCGCCAATCGTCTCTGCCCCGTGTAGATCAGCGCAAACCGTTCCTGTAATTCTTGTTTTGCCTCATCCGGAATCGCGACATACGAAACCCTGATCTGCTGATGCAGTCCCGGTCTCGTCGTGATCAATTTGATACCGCCCGTCAGACCTCCGACCTGATCCTGCCAGCCGCCCCCCGTGCTCATGATCTGTTCCATACAGGAAACGGTCTCATAGACTGCCTCATCCGAAAGCTCCCTGCCTAAAAAAGCAAAGATTCCCTTCACGCACGCGCCTGACAGGATGGAGCTTGTGCCAAGACCGGAGCCCTTCGGCACACCCACGACCTGCGTTGACAGATAAATGCCGCCGCCCAGCCGCCTTAAGATCTGCGTTAAGTCCGCCTCTCCCTCCATCGGAATGATCCCGCACGCGATCAACGCCGCCTTATGCAGCGCAAAAAAATCATACGGATTATGACAGTCCCGAATCTCTTCCACACAATGCGCCTCACCACGCGCGTCAAGATCGGCGCTCTCAAACGCAACATAATATTCATTCATCTTCCGTACGCGCACCTGAACCGGCAGCACGCCGTTTAAGGTAATAGCGGCATTTAATACCACACCGCCCTGCTCATTGCATTGAGGCGGCGTATCCGTCCAGCCTCCTCCCCAATTGACGCGCACAGGAAGCGCAACGGAAACATCGTCTTGAACAATGTTCAAACTATCGCTTTCCGGCAACGCCGCACGCCCTTCGCGGAAAATTTCATCGCGGATCGTGTCAAAGCACATGCCTTCCAGCATCCCGTCGTCATAGCCTGCCACGGAACGCTGTCCCTGCCGCAGACTGCGGGATAAATGATAGTAAATCCTGATCTTTTCCGAAAAATCCGCCGTCTGCGCGTATTGAAGCAGCATCATAAGCTGCTGTTCACTCACGCCGCGCTCTCCGAATATTTGCAGACAGGTAAGATAATCCTGCCTTTTTCTGACGGCATCCAGAAACTTTCTGACAATGATCTCGTTTTCGAGCTGTTTCTGCCATTTCGGGATCATCGCGGTATCCGCCTCCCGAAAGCTCTCCTCCAGACTTAACCGCCTTGCAGAAAGCCATTTCTCCTGCTCTTTCGGATCACACGCGCCGTCCGCCGCCGCGCGGTGCAGAAACAGCGCCGAAGCCACAGCTTCCTCCATCGTCCGGCAGACCGGATACAGCGCCGCGTTCCACAGACAGCACGCTTCTTCCGCACGGTCAGACCATAACGCCGCTGTGCCGGTCTGCATGATCCGGAGCAAACCTTTCAAAGTCGTTCCCAAAAACGGCGCGTCGCCTGCGAGCGTTCCCTTCGGATTATCTTCCGCCGCGTAAACGCGCACGACACACCCGCCGTCCCGTAAAAACAGTCCGTGCAGCACAATGCCGGGCGGCACATGCACGCCGCCGAGGCGCAGATTGGAAAGAATGCTGCCATCCCCGATCCCGGCGTCCGCCTCCACATAACTTTGCTCCACATAAACGCCGTTTCCGAGCGAACCGGTCCGTTCCACGACCGAATGGTGCATCGCCGTATTTTGCGGCAGGGATACGGGTCCGCCGCAGACGGAAAATACTTCTTTTTTCCAATCTAAAAACTCATAATCCTCCACGCCCGACGTCACGAGTGCAAGCAGCTCCCCTGTCGTACCGAAATGGATGAATTTTGCCGGTGAGAGGCAGATGAGCTTCATGGAAAAAGAATGAATCGCCTGCCATATCTGCGTCCGGCATTCACGCAGCTCGTCATTGAGCTCGCCCTCAGCCGCCTCTAAATAGTACTGGTCGAGCGTCGCCTCCTCCGCGAGCGGATACAGAAAATCCCCATAAAAACTGATCCGCGCCCTCTCGTTGACGAAACGCCCGTACTTATCCGCGTCCACAACGCCATCCGTCGATATGAGCGAAAACAGCGCGCCAAGCAGTTCCGCGTCCAAAAGCACCGCACCCGTGTCCAGATCCACGCAGCCCTTGTCGTTCACCGCGCCGAGCCGCGTAAGCTCCTCCTCTGACTGCTTATGCAAAAAGCGGCCGACCCTATCGTTTCCGTTATTTAAGAAAACGCCGTGCTCTTTTCCGACAGCCACATCTTCTTTGATGGAAATCGCCGCCGCACCGTGAAACTGCGCATCGATCTGAAGCGGATTGAATAAAAGAAGCACGTCGCCCGAAAGGACGAGCATTCCCTCAGGAATCCTGCCCGCCACCCCCGCCATGGAGATCATAAATTCATCAAAGAGCGTGGACGCTCTTCCGTCCGGCAGTTCGCGCGGCACGGGTGAAAAAAGCTTCCCGCACACACTGTACTGCGGCACGCGCTTACTGTCCCCGCCGGAATGAATGACCAGAACGCGCTTTCCCCGAAAAATATCCGCCGCAGACAACGCGCCGCCTTCCTCCGCCCGATGTTCTGCGTGCGCCGCCCCCGCCTTCTTTGCCGCATATTCCGGCGCGCATTCTTCTTTTTCCCGATACTGCCGTGCAATATATTTCAGCACATGAAACGTCGCCCCGCCGCTGCCTACCCGTTTTCCCTGTGGATCCGGCAACACGGCATACTCCGTCTGCCGCGGGAGAAATCCATTTTTTAAGCGCTCCGCAATCTGCTGCCGGTATACCTCCGCCTGCTCCTCATTGGACGCCGTGAGAATGACATGATCCCAATGAATCGCATTCTTACTGCGTATCCCGCGCACATATTCCTCCCACGAATCCATGCAGCTCTGTCTTAAAAACAGATTATTCAGCTTTGCGTACCGATTCTCCATTCGTTTTTCTCCGTATCCTGACTTCTCCTGTATCGTCTCCGCCTTACATATTCCTGCCGTCCCGAAGCCGGCAGCCCCTGTCTCATATTTCTGCCTCAACGTGCTTCAATGGCTTCATAACAGCATGTCCGGTGTGATTACGCCTTTTTGGAGCATCACATTTGCATAAACTGCCTGCTCGCCCGTCGCAATGATTGCAAATGCTTTTTTTGATTCCTCATAAAAAGCAAACCGCTCGATATATCCGATCTTTTCCCTGCTGTTCCCCTCTGCCTGTTCCACAATTTCAGAAATCGTATCCCAGATCGGAAAATGATCGGGATCCTGCGGTTCGGGCGCCATTAAATTAACCGGATGTTCCACATACGTGTCCGTCGGGATGACCTTTAAGATCGCGCGCAGCAGCTCCGGCACACCATGTCCGTCGCAGCGGATCACACGCGTATCTTTTCCGACGGACTGCGCCGGAAAATTGCCGTCCGCAATGACCAGATAATCGCCATGTCCCATCTCACACAGCGCTTTCAGCAGTTCAGGAGACAAGATCTCCGGTATTCCTTTCAGCATAGAGAGACTCCTTTCGTACTTATCACAATTTTTAGGCGATTGCGAAGCGCATCATGCGGGCTATGCGATAGCATGCGTTTCGCAATCGTCTATTGCCGCAGTTTTGAACAATTGCCCGTCACGGCTTTCCCTTTCGCGCGCGCAGTCTGCGGTTCTCGGCATGAACCAGCTTTACAAATTTCAGATTGGTCGTAAGGTAGCGCTTCATCAGCCGCCCCGGTTCCTGACACAGACGATACAGCCATTCAAGGGAACATTTCTGCATCCACTTCGGCGCTCTTTTTATCGTGCCCGCATGAAAATCAAAGCCAGCGCCGACGCCGAGCATGACCGCGTGTACTTTTCCCTCATGCGCCTTCATCCAATTCTCCTGCTTGGGCGCGCCTAAGCCCACCCATAAAATATCCGCGCCGGATTCATTGATCAGCCGCACCGCTTCCTCGTCCTCCTCCGCAGTCAGTTCCCGAAAAGGCGGCGAGACAAATCCCGCTGTCTTCAAATGCGGATAGGTCTTTTTCAGCTTTGCCTCCAGTGCCCCGATCGTCTCGGCTGATCCGCCAAAAAAGTAATGTTTGAACGCTGTTCTATTTTTTTCGGCATCTTGAAACAGCTCTCCCATCAGGTCCGGTCCGGCAACGCGCTGCGCTTCCGGAAATCCTCGTTTCCTGCTGACGACGGACAACGGTTTCCCATCCGGCAGTACATAAACCGCACCGTTCTGAACCGCCATATAATCGGGATTTTCGTATGCCATCACCGTTGTATGCACATTCGAAACGCAGATGTATTTTCCGCGCAGTTCCTCGATATGCTCTTTTAACAGCGCCACCGCCTCCGGCATGTTTGTCACGCAGACATGCACGCCCAGGATGTCGCAGATCGGAAGTTGTTTCATGCACAAATCCTCCCGCTTACTACATTTTCTTCTACACCTTCAAATTTGATCCCCTTCGTCATTCAAAAGAATCCATGTGGATTCCTGCGGATAAGAATGCCAAAAATTAGCTGGACATATTTTAATTCCCTTATTGATCAATGCCGGTTTATATGAGAATGAACTCTTGCTTGTTACTAAAATATCCGCTCTAACCATATGCAAAAACGACTGTTGTGCACTCATGTCCAAGCAAAAAGTTACATTTTCAAATTCTTTTAATTCCCTAAAATCCTTTTCCTCTCCCTGTGAAAACACATAGATATGATGCTCTGCTCCAAGCTCTTTGGCACTTTCGACCGCAATTCTAAGTGCTTTTACATAATAATTATTCGCCAAATAACGTCTAGAAAATGAAGAATCCCCTTTTTTTGTTGCCTCCATAATGTCTCCCCTACGGATGTGACAGGCAATGTTCACTTCAGTTATCTTATAAATCAATTTATCCTCTCGACGCCTTTCTGCATGTTCAAATCGTCTGCTCAATTCTTCCGCCACACCGCATTGCGCACTATAAATTTGATCAAGCTCCAACAAAAAAATTACTTTCTCTCCTGCATAGGATGCGATGATTTTTCTAGTCCTCTCCAAAGAGTCCATATCCTTTTCGTCAAAAAGAGGAATCCACACACTCTTATAATATTGTTCATGAATCAACTCTTCTTCTGTAATACCAATCTCATTTATTCCCAAGAATTGTTCCCACTCTCTGGGATAAAGTCTTGTCGCCGCATACTCTAAGCCAAAGAAACCGGCATAATATAATCCACTGTTCCAACTCGCAAGTTGGTCCCCTATTCCAGCTGTCGGATGTACTCTTTTTGTAATGTACATTCCCCTTGAATAATCTTGACATCTTACCCATACATCTGCCTTCTTCTTATGTCTTTTATAATGACGGTAAGAAGAATACATCCAAAGTTTCTGATTTTTTTGAAAAATTTTTGTATAATACCACCTGATTTTTCGACATAATCGACTACCAAAATACATATTATCCTCACATCACAGACTTTTTTAGTCCCTAAAATACAGATCCCGCGTATACACCTTGTCCAGCACGTCCTTTAAGTCCTCGCTGTAACGGTTTGCGATGATCACCGTGCTCATCTTCTTAAATTCTTCAAGATCACGGATGACCCTGCTGCCAAAAAATTCCTCGTCCCTGCAGCTCGGCTCGTAGACGACGACCTCTAAGCCTTTCGCCTTGATGCGCTTCATAACGCCCTGAATGGAGCTCTGGCGGAAATTGTCCGAATCCGACTTCATCGTCAAACGGTACACGCCGACGCGGCATTCCTTACCTTTCGCGCCAAACGTTCCCGTCGCGCGGTCATAAAAGCCTGCCTTTTCCATGATCTGCTCCGCAATGAACTCTTTTCTCGTCCGGTTCGCGTCCACGATCGCGCCGATGATGTTGTTCGGCACGTCGTTAAAATTGGCGAGAAGCTGCTTCGTATCTTTCGGCAGACAGTAACCGCCATATCCGAATGAAGGGTTATTGTAATGCGTGCCAATGCGGGGATCAAGCCCAACGCCCTCAATGATGGACTTGGAATCCAATCCTCTGACCTCCGCGTAAGTGTCCAGTTCGTTAAAAAAGGAAACGCGGAGCGCAAGATACGTATTGGCAAACAGCTTGACCGCCTCCGCCTCCGTCAGATTCATGAACAGCGTCGGGATGTCCTCTTTGATCGCGCCCTGCTGCAGGAGCGAAGCGAACGTATGCGCCGCCTCGACCAGACGCGCATTTTCCATCGGCGCGCCGACAATGATCCGCGAGGGATACAGATTATCGTAAAGCGCCCGCCCCTCCCGCAGAAATTCCGGTGAAAAGATCACATTATCCGTCCCGAACTTTGCCCGCACCGACTCGGTATAACCGACCGGGATCGTGGATTTGATCACCATGACCGCATTCGGATTCGCCTTTAGAACAAGCCGGATAACCGCCTCCACGGACGAAGTGTCAAAATAATTTCTGACCGGATCATAATTGGTCGGCGTTGAGATAATGACGAAATCAGCATCCCGGTATGCCGCCTCACCGTCCGTCGTCGCGATAAGCTTCAATTCCGGCTTTGCCAGATATTCCTCCAGTTCCCGATCGACGATCGGCGATTTTCTCTTGTTGATCATCTCCACCTTTTCCGGTATGATGTCCACCGCCGTTACCTCGTTGTGCTGTGATAAGAGCACAGCGTTCGAGAGTCCGACATAGCCTGTTCCGGCGACTGCGATTTTGTACGATTCCTTCATGATCTGATTCTCCTGTTCTGTTCGTTTCTCTCCATTTTTCCTGTCTGTTTCTTTCTATTTTGCCTGTTCACTCTTTATTTACTGTGCTTATTTGCCTTTCTCTGCCCTGCCAAAGCGGCTTACCGTATCCCGATATGCCTCCGCATTACCGATGTCAAAGGATTCACCGTCCGGAACAAAGCCCATCATCCCATGCTTTTCACGCACATAAGCAAGCGCGTCCGTCAGTTGGATCTCCCCGTCCCCCAATCCGTGCGCAGAAACCATCTCTCCCAAACGGTCAAATACCTCATGCGTCAGGATATACGCGCCAAACGCCGCATAATAATTGTCCGGCGCACTGCGATCCGCAACAAAAAGAAAGTCTTTTGCATATTCGCACCGCGGTTTTTCCGCAATCCGCGTAAGCTGCATGATCGTCTGCTCCTGATCTTCCCATGTCCCCGCAAACACGCCGTAATGTACAACCTGCGCGAGCTCCACTTTATGAAGTGCCACCATGGACTGCCCATATCTTTGATATGCGCTCAATAACTGACCCGTACACGGAACACCTGTATTGCTCTGATAGATCGTATCCCCTAAAAGAAGCATGACCGGTTCACCCGCCGCATATTCCATACACTGGTAAACGGCATGCCCAAAACCAAGCTGCTCTTTCTGTACCTGAAACCTCAGCTTCCCCGCAATCCTGCGGATCTTATCCTCATAAGCCTGCATCTGCTTCGGCAGTTTGCGGTAGTGTTCCTCCGAGAGCGGCTTAAAAAAGTAATCCTCATAAGTCTGCCGCTCCTCGCTGTTGATCACAAGACAGATTTCTTCCATCTCGATTGCATCCAATTCCTCTAACAGCACAAGGATTGCCGGTTTGACAAGCCCATCCCTGTCTACGACCGGACAAAACTCTTTTTTGATCCCGCGCGTCTCCGGATACAGTCTTGTGCCGAATCCCGCAACTGGAATGATCGCCTTACGCACGGCAGACTTTGGCTTTAAGGTCAGAGGATAAGCGTGCATGCCCTTTTCCCGTTCCAGATAGCGGACCAGCTCTTTCTGTGCATCCGCATTCTTTGCAAGAAACTGAACAGTTCCGTCACCCTGCGAACCGACGCCTTTTCCGCCAAAGGTAAGAGAACGGATATATTCATCCTGAAGCGTCTCATGCAGCACCGGAGCCGTAAGCTCCTGCGGACACAACGGTGCCACTTTCTCATCAAACAGCGCCTGTGCTTCATTCATCAGCATACCGAGTTTTTCGGCATCCCCATCCGCAATATATGCACCCGCCCGTGCGATGACCACTTCGTTATCTGCGCCCAGCGCCTCATGCAGGCGACGATCTGCCGCCGTCTGCGGAAACGGATAGCTCTTATTTAAGTCGCCCAATATTTTTACTGTGTCCTTGCCCGCCATCAGGTCGGCAAAAACATAATATAATTCTTTTTTTACACGGAGCCGAGCAACGTCGATCTCATTGCCGTCAAATGTCATACAGACCGGATTCACGCCAAACGCACACGCCTGATCGAGTCTGCCGCAGCGCGACGGCGTCCGCTGCTCGCCAAGATAAGCGATATTCATAACGCCGAGTGTATTGAGCTGCAGACTATACAACTCGTTAAATGCTTTCGCCACCATCACGCAGATTGCCGCGCTGGAGGATAGACCGCTTTTGATCGGCAGCGTCATGTCCGTGATCTCCAAGTCTACACCACCAACATGATACCACTCAGACATATAGGATGCAACTCCCGCCACATAAGAAAAAAATCCTCCCTGCCTTGCCGTCTGACGCAGCATGAGCCTCTCCATGGGACAAGAAAAACTCTCTTTCTCAAAGATTTCAAGCGCGCTGTGCACACAAAACTCGTTGCTCTTTTTAGCTGTTCCGTAAATGCCCTGTTCAATGCCGGTAACGATCGCTTTTCCGGGCACAATATCCGCATTGATCGCGCGCTGTAAGCCCGCCCAATCGCTATGTTCTCCGAACAGGCAAAGCCTGCCCGGCACAAAAAGACTGACTTCCGTACTCATATTCTTCCTTTCTCTCCTATGCTCCACGCCCCGTCAGATTCAAGTTGACGCCGTTTACAAATTCAGCCTCCTCTGAAAGCAGATACAACACGGACGGAATGACGTCCTTCACTGTCAGATTCCTGTGGCGTGGACTGCTTTCTGCGTTTATCTCCCTCACTTTTCTGCCAATGCCGGAAAGAAATTTTGTCTCAATCATTTCCGGAGAAATGCCATTGATATTTAACCCCTGATCGCCGTACTCCGCCGCCGCGCTCCGCACCAGTCCGAGCAACGCATATTTTACCGACGTATAGTTCGCAAGATATTTCGGCGGCTCCGCAACCGTGTAAGCGGAAAGCATGACGACCACTTTGCCATATCCCCGTTTTGCCATCTCCGGCAGGCATACCCGAAATACTTCGGCAAGAGAAAAGAATTGGATGTCCATATCCCTCTTCACCCGTTTTGCGTCCCATTCGCTGATGCGCATATAGCTGCACTTTGCCGCTGCCATGCTGACAATATGCGTCGGCACAAGCCCTCTTTTCCCCATATCGGCAAGCATCGCACAGACCTCCTGCTGTATGGATAAATCCGCCTGAATCGGTTCGATCTCCACATGCCTACAGATTTCCTGCATATTGACGACCGCCTCCCGGTTCTGACCATAGTGCGCCAGAATCAACGGACGCATGACGGGAGCACTTTCCTGATCGTCCGCGTCCACGGCTTTCTCCGCTTTCCCCATGCACTTTGCTCTCTCCCCGCTTCTGCGTGCCTCCTGCTCATCCAGCTCCCGGATCAGCTCCGTCCCTAAATCCGAGGACGCACCTAATATCAAGATTACCCGCCTATCCCTCATTTCATACTCCCCGATCTCTTCTATGCCGTTTTCCAATGAAAACGCTGCTTCACAGTGTCCCGCAACGCCCGTTGATTGCCTTCTCCACCAAATTTCTCACGGGAAACACAGCCTCGCGGCACCATGCGCCTGCATTACCCCGTAAAACTGACCGTAATGAGCGCCGTATTAACAATCGCTCCGTCCGCCCTTGTCATTTTTCCCTCGATCTTTACCCTGCGGGTAGACTCCCGTACATCCTTAACGACACCCTCCACCGTAAGGACATCTCCGGGATAGACCGGCTGGTGATAGGTCACTTTGCACTCATTAATCAGACAGTTTTCTCCCGGCAGATACATACCTGCAAGCGTCGAGTAATAGGCGGAAGCGAGCATCCCATAGATAACGCGGTCCTCAAATCCTCTTTTTTTCGCGAAATCCGCGTCCTGATGCAACGGGTTGCCATCACCCGTCAACCGGTAAAACGCCTCCTGCTGCTCCTCTCCGATCGTGACGACAAAATGCTCTGTCATGCCGGTCTCCATATCCTCAAATCGATACTTTCTCATGGATTTGTGCCCTTTCGCCAAAATGTATCCGTATCACCGCTTTCAGCGCATATCTTCCGCCCGCTGATACCACGCACGTTTACGTCCGCTCCGCAATGATGTCTATCATTTCGCCAACGTTTTTCATACCTGTTACTTCGTTCATCTGAAACCGCATGTCAAACTCATCCTCAACTGCCTCAATGAGCGTGATATGGCGAAGCGAATCCCAGCCTTCTACATCCGCCGCTGTGGAGTCGAATGTCACCGCTACATCCTCATCATCAAATACTTCCTGAAACACCTTGTTGACTCTCTGTAAAATTTCTTCTCTGCTCATCTTTGTTCTCCTTTGATCTTATTACCTTCTGCTTTTTCTTTAGTCTTTACATTTTTCCTGTAATCTGAATCGCAGTCTCATGCATCCGATATGTCTGAACATCCGCCTCATAGTGCCCCCCGCCGAGATCAATAAAGCCAAGCCGTTCATACAGCCGCTCCACCATTTGATTTTTTGGTGTTGGCAGATACTCACCGATCACGCGTGCAAATCCGAACTCCCGTGCTTTTTTCACGATCGTATCCGCAATAAACTCCTCCATGCCGCGCTTTAAGACACGGCAGCTCATAAACCACTCCTCAATGAACAGCGCTCTCTCCGGCTGTTTTTTTAACACGACAACACTGATCAGTCCGTGATCGCCGAACCGGTCTTTCAGGCAAAAAAACAACGTCGCATACCTTGCATCATTCGAAAGCCGCTCCACATCTGCTTCCGTGTAGCGGATCGTGCGCAAATTGAACTGATTGGACCGCTGTGAAAGCTGCGCGATGCGCGGCGTATGGAATATATCAAACGGTGAAACATAGGCTTCCATATGAAGACTCTCCAGATATTCCCCATAATCGGCGAACCGCTTCTGCTCCGTCGCCCGCAGCGCTTCCTCCCGGTACTGCCCCGTCCGTTTCGCGTCCTCCTCTGAAAAGCTCGCAGTCTCAAACAGATGGGATTGGCGCAGATACGGAAGGTACTCACTCGGATCCCCCGGCAGCTCCGGCACGCAGATGTCCGGAATAAGGGAGCGGACAAGCTCGCGCTCAAACGGATTATCGTCCAAAAAGACGATGCTGTCCATGCCAATGTTCAACGTTTCCTGTATCCTGCGGATATTTCCCGCCTTGTCTTCCCAGTTTGCCACAAACATGGCAAAATCATCCAATGCAAGAATCATCTCCGGATGCTTTTCAAACGGCAGCCTTGCCGCCGCCTCCTCATTCTTACTGCACACGGCAAGCAGGACGCCGCGTTTTTTCAATTCGTTCAGCCATACTTGGAGTGCACTGAACGCCTGCCCCTGTCCAAGCTCCCCGATCTGAATATTTTCCACCCCGTCGTCCCCGATCACGCCGCCCCAGAGCGTATTGTCCAAGTCGGTGACCACACACTTTTTGACACTGCCACGCAGCGTTTTTATGATGGAAACGGTCTGCTCTGCCATTGCGGGCAGATATTTGACCGCGACTGGAAGCTTACCGACAAAATAGGTTCTGTTATCCTGTACGACTTCCTCCCCGTAACGCTGCTGGATGAGATCCATATCGATGATGGACACGCGCTTCCCAGCCGCGTTCTCCTGTACTGCCTGCATCAGCAGAAGATTCAGCTTTCTCACCTGATATACATAAGAATACGCCGTCTTGTTGGCGTAACTGCCAAATACCGCATCATCCACGAGCATAAAATTGCTCTGCAATATCCGCGCGCCACAGTGTGCGACGACCGTTTCCCAATAACCAGTCAGCCGTTCCATGGTCTGCTCTGCAAACTGCGGGCGCTCATTTTCCGGCGTCCTGCAAAACGCTTCGTATAGTTTTTGGTGGCACAGCATGAAAAAAACAAAATCCGGTCTGCTCTCATACAGCGGAGAATCCCCATCTACAATCTGTAATTCAATCTGATCATAATCCGCTTCCCATACTTCAAACGCCAGCCCTTCCTCCAAACCCAGACCGCTTATCGCCCTGC
This sequence comes from bacterium, assembly GCA_023667365.1. Taxonomy (GTDB): domain Bacteria; phylum Bacillota; class Clostridia; order Lachnospirales; family Lachnospiraceae; genus DLAJ01. Next base: position 465,115 of record JAMPAG010000001.1, read on the forward strand.
AAAGGTGCTGTGTCGCACAGTCACCGAGCACGGAAAGCCGCACGACAGGAAGCCCCGTCCGGTCGCCCTTTCTGCTGATCTTTTCCAACTCCGTATAAGATCTCATCCGATTCTCCTTATTTCGCTAAAACCCTTGATAAATAAAGTCTGCCGCATGATACTGCTTTCCGTACACGCCGAAAATGATGACTGCAAAAAACAGAATCAGGTACAGCGCCCATCGAAAAACCAGATTCTGTTCTGCGAGCTGCTCTCTGACCTTCTTACCACGATACTGCATGATGGATACACAAAGAAGCACGAGCAGACCAACCATGAGAACAATCATATCCTGTAAGTCCAGACCATGGGTTAAAAAACTGCTGCCGAACAATACCTGTGGATTAAAGCAGGTGATTGCCTCCTTCCACAGCCGCACGCCTTCCTTTGCGCTTGCCGCCCGAAAAAACGACAAACCAAATGCTACGACGGCAAACGTCCTAATCCGCTGAAACAGCCGGAAACTGAAGCATTCCGTCCGGATACGAAGTCGTTTCGCCACTCTCACAAAAGCAGGCGTACAAAGTTCCCCCGCCACAATGACCGCCCAGAACCATACTCCCACGCCAAAAATATACTTCCATGAACTCCCGTGCCATAATCCGATCAGAAACCACGAAGCAAACATACCAAGATATAAGACAAGCCGCTCTCCCCACACTTTACCCAGCCTTTTTTTCAGTCCCTTTTTCAACCGTCTGAACAACTCACAACGCAAAAGCGGATACAGCACATAATCTTTGAGCCACGCGCCCAGCGTGATATGCCATCTACGCCAGAACTCGGAAACATTCTTTGAAAAAAACGGCGTCTGAAAATTTTCTGGCAGACGGATCCCGAACAACTCCGCCGCTCCGATCACAATGTCCATACATCCCGAAAAATCTGTGTAAAGCTGCAAAGCAAAACAACAGACTGCAAACAGGATGCTCCATCCCCGATATGCTCCCACATCGGCATACACAGTATCCACGATGATGGCAAGGCGCTGCGAAAGCACCAACTTTTTCATACACCCCCACAGAATCCGCTGGACGCCGAACGCGATCCGCCTCGTATCCACAGGACATACTGCGGTCGTTTTCTCTGCTGCTCCCTTGCAATGCAGACTAGCAAGTTCCTCAGCGGTTTCTTTGCAATGACCACGGGCAAATTCCTCTGCCCTCTCCCCGTAACGCAGGATCGGTCCCGACGTCATTAGAGGAAAAAAGCCAAGAAGCAGAATCGTTTTTGCAGGTGGACTTTTCTCTGTCAGACTGCCACGATACACATCTGTTACATATCCAATGCCCGTCAGCATCCAAAATGCCATGCCGAGCGGGGCGTGCAGCCGCAGCGGATTGACATATTTCCAAAAAAACAGTCCGAAAAGAGCCACAAAGAGCGTCACAGAATAGATCGCATTCTTTACCGTTTTTCGGGATCCATAACGCTGCACAAGCCCGGCAGCGACCAAAAACAACGCAATATACACCAACAGGACCAAGCTGCTCCCGATTCCCTCGGAGATCAGATAGTAATAACCGCTCGCCGCGATCAATATGAAAATGCGCCAACACTGCGGACACAGATAAAACAGCAGCGCCGTGACTGATAAAAAGCAAAAAAATTGTAAGGAAATCAATGCCATACCACTACCAAACCCTTTCGCGCCGGCGTTCCCGCCTTACTGCCCTATGTTTCGAAGCATCTGATGCCATCGGTCAAGATCCTCCTGCCAGTGCGCATAATCCTCCTGACCTCTGCGATCCGGAATTTTGTAAGCAGTGGTCAGATAGTCCTCCAGCCATGACGTAAATTTGACAGTTCCCAGATAATTCGCATGAGTAGTGTCATAAAAATCCGTGGCATAATCAATCCCGATCTCTTCCACAAGATCATTGGTATTCAAAAAATCAACGCCCTCATACTCGTCGATGATCTGCTTCATATAATTGTAACGTCTCTGCTGCATCTCGTCATGGTCACATGTCGGCATTGCGACAAACAGAACCGCAGCATCCAGCTCCCCGCAATAGGCGCACAGACGGCGAAGCAATGTCTCCGTGCTCTCGGAAAGCGCCTCTGTCTCTGTAACACCGCTGACATCCCGCGGACCCTCATAGGGCACAATCTCACTGTGAAGGTCATATCCTTTGGTATAATCACGCTCCGTCCTGTCATGGAGCGAAATTCCTCCCTGTGCAAACACCTCTTTCCAGCGGTCGTGATAAAACAACAGATCAAGATGAGTTGAAAGCCCATCTTCCAAATAATCCCTGACCGAATACAACATACGAAAACGGTTTATGCTGTACGGCATCGTATCGGACACTGAACGAATATGGGCATCCTCAATATAAATCTCTCCCGCATCGTTTTCCTGTAAGGTATTTTCATCGCGATAGAGGAACATGCGCGCATCCAGCGCAATGACTTCCGGCTCCTGCCGTTTCAGTACCTCGCGGATACAATATTCCAGACAGTCCGCCGGCATAGCGCCCTGCGCGTAATCAAAGGATGTGATTCCCTGAAACTCATACGCCACCATCGGCGACCAAAACGTATACCATGAGCTGCTCCCGATCATGACCACATCCAGTGTATTCTCCGGCTCACAAAAGACCGGATGCACACGATCCGGTCTGAATTTTATGGAAATGACGCTCCATAGCATCGCAACGATCACCAGAAACGCCATCGTTTTACATAATTTTTTGAACATGATCCGTTCCTCGATTTCTAACATACCTCTATCATAACATGAACCAAAATGCCCTTGTAATGCACACTCCGCTTCACCTCAGTGCGGTACAATGTCTAACGACATTGTAGCATAACACACCCGCAAAGTATAGAACTTCTTTTCAAGAATTGCTTTTTCACCTTACATCCTGTAAAATATTGGTTATAATGTATCATAGTGGAAAAACACAAGCGGATACGATAAGAGTTTCCCATTTCCGCATAACAGCAGCATAGACAAAATCGGAGGATTTCATGAATCCGGAAACAATTTTTCAAACTATCAGACAAAAAATCAAACCGGCGTGGGCAACTGTCTTTCTCAGTGTGTTCCTATTCGGGCTGCTCGCACATGCCTATGCATTTTTTAATTACATTCCGAACTGGGACAGCGTAATCAGCTACTATTCCGATCAAAATACGATTCACCTCGGACGCTGCTTTTTGACGCTTGCATGTGGGATCAGTTCCTATTATGATCTGTCATGGATCAACGGTTGCCTGTCCCTATGCTATCTTACCGGAACAGCAATTCTGATCAGCGAACTGCTCTGTATCCGCAAAAAAAGCACGCTTGTTCTTCTCAGCGCGCTTTTGGTAACGTTTCCATCCGTAACAAGCACGTTCGGCTACCTGTATACGGCGGACGGCTACATGCTCGCCATGCTCTGCATGACGCTTGCAATCTATCTTGCCTTAAAGCACCGTTTTGGTTTTCTTCCGGGCGTGCTTCTTTTAATGTTTGGCTTTGGCTGCTATCAGGCGTATATTACCTTCGCCGCCATGCTCGTAATCGTTTATAGCTTAGACGAACTGATCCATCGCGATACGCCGCTTTCCGCACTCGCGTGGAAATGGCTGCGCGCGCTTCTCTGCGCTGCGGCAGGCTATATACTGTACGCCATCGTCAACCGGTTCCTTTTATCCGTCCAGCATGTCACTCTCGCTGATTATCAGGGTGTCAGTATCTTAAACGACGGCTCCGGCGGCGGCTTTGCTCCTTTGTCCGCGGTAAAACAATGTCTGATTGACTTTGCCTACTTTTTTACCGGTCCGCTTGACCGCATGAATGTATATTCCATTTTGAATCTCTGTATGCTGGCTCTGCTCCTCTTCGGCGCTATCGCCCGCATTGTCAGCCGCAGGCTCTGGCGCTCGCCTGCACGGTTTTGCTTTGTTTTGCTATTTGCGCTGCTCATTCCATTTGTATGCTACGCGATTTATTTTTTAACGCCCAACGTATCCTATCATATGTTAATGCAGGGCAGCCTGTACTTCGTCTATGTATCGCTGCTTGTGCTATATGACCGTACCGAAATAAGGAACACTCCGCTTGAATTTGACGGACGGCAACAGGCGGCCGGTGTCGTCTGGCAGTGGCTATGCGTGGTCGTATGCGCATTGCTCGTTTATCAGTTCATCCTGACTGCCAACATCTGTTATCGGACGCAGGAGACTAGCGTATCTCGTTCCATGAACGAAATCGCGCGTCTTGCGGATAGGATCGCGACTGATCCATCCCTGCAGGAATGCGATACGATCGCCGTAATCGGCACACGCGCCGGAAACGACAGAATTTCCCTCAATCTGCCACCCGACATGACCGGATTTTCGGACGGCTATCTTATGACGCATGCGCTTCATTACAGCCTGCTGCTTGACCGTTATCACGGGTTTTCTTTTATGCCCATGGATACCGAAGCCTCAGAAGCGCTCGCTGCTAGCGCCGCTGTGCGCGATATGCCGTGTTATCCTGCGGACGGATCTGTCCGCGCCGTATCGGGAACGCTGGTCATTAAGTTTTCGGAGGAACCGTGATATTTTTCCATAAACAGCAAAACAGGGAACTGTGGCACTTCATTCGGACAGCCGCAAAGCACATTAGATAACATCCATACATTTTGCAAGCATCCGTAATTTTTCAACAAGAAAGGACACACTATGTTCAAGGAAGCTTTCATTACCATACTGTGCTTTATCGCGATCTATGGGATCTTTCGCATTCTTCTTCGCAAAAACACGCTGCTCGCAAAGCGCCTCATCGCAGGCGGACTTATGCTGACGCTCCTTTTGAATATCGGTTATAATGTATATGCATTTTTTCCGGCACTTGTTCTTGACGGTGTCAATTATCTTGGCGACGCTGAAGAAAATCTATTTATTTACAATGAAGAATCCGAGTTCCGG
>JAMPAG010000001.1:470164-514708 GCA_023667365.1 bacterium
GTGTGAAATTTTCAAGGTACTATCAGGGATAATTCTTATTTGACCCCAACATCATAGGATTCGGGTGTCAAAAGCCCTGCTTGTAAATTTTACTTGGCAGATTGCACAAAAGAAATCAGGGCAAACGACTTTTGCACAATGGAAATGAGACTCTAACATCGTGGAAGCCTCTGCTGAACACGATGTTTGCTTTGAGGCTCATTGGAATGTTCTGTGCAATGGAGCGCGCACAGATTTCTTTTGTGCAATCTGCTGACACCGATTTCATTGCAGGGCTTTTGACACCCAAGTCCCTATAGGAACTTTCACAGTCCAAAAGAGTTTCGCGCAAGCGGAACTCTTTGAAAGCGCGCTTCGCGCGATTTTTTATTCCTCATCCGGAATCAACAGCGCCTGCTCATAGCGTTCCAAAATGATCCTTTGGATCTGATCCCGCGTATCCGAATTGATCGGATGGGCAATATCGCGGTATTCGCCGTCCGCCGCCTTCTTGCTCGGCATGGCGATAAACATTCCTTTCTCCCCCTCGATCACCTTAATGTCATGAATGACAAATTCGTTGTCGATCGTAATGGACACGATCGCTTTCATTTTGCCCTCTTTGGTAATCTTCCTGACTCGGACATCTGTAATGTTCATTTCGCAATCCCCCTTTGTTCCTTACCAAAAACCTTAAAACCTCAGCAGACTCCCCCCCGTATCTGCTTTTCTTACAATACATATCTCTCACTGTTCTCAATAACAACCCTGATACCGTCGTCACCTTTGTAATAGGAATTGGCTCTGATGGTGTCATGACCTTCCACAATACAATTCTCGATATGTGTATTATCCCCGATATACACATCATTGAGTATGATGGAATTCTTAATATAACAGTTGTTACCGATATATACTTCCTTAAAGACGACTGAATCTTCCACCGTGCCGTTGATAATGCTGCCGCTGGAGATCAGACTGTTCTTCACGCTCATGCCGACATTATATTTTGCCGGCGGGAGATCATCCACCTTGGAGTAAATATTCGGATATTCCCCGAAGAAATATTGACGGATCTCCGGCTTTAAGAAATCCATGTTGGTTCTGAAATAATCATCGACACTCGCAATGTTGCTCCAGTAATCCTTCGTCTTGTATCCGTAGATGCGCTTGATATTCTTATACCGGATCAGAATATCCCTGACGAAATCCACCCGCTCCTCCATGGCGGAACGCTCGATCAGCTCGATGAGCTGACGTCTTCTGATAATATAGATACCGCAGGAGATCGTGCTGGACTTCGCCATCAGCGGCTTTTCCTCAAACTCCTCGATCCGGCAGTCCTCGTTCATCTTGACCGTTCCGTAGCGCTCCACATTTGCGCCTTCCGGCATGTCCTTTACCACGACCGTGATGTCCGCTTTTTTCTCAATATGGTACTCCAGCATCTTATTATAATCCATCTTGTAAACGCAGTCGCCCGACGTGATGACAACATACGGCTCGTGCGCATTTTTGAGATAAGAAAGATTCTGCCAGATCGCATCCGCCGTGCCGCGGTACCAGCTGCTGTTCTCGGAGGTCACCGTCGGGGCGAGTACGGACAAACCGCCCTGCTTGCGTCCGAAATCCCACCACTTGGACGAACTCAAATGTTCGTTTAAGCTTCTCGCGTTATATTGGGTGAACACCGCGACTCTCTGGATACCGGAATTCGTCATGTTGCTCAGCGCAAAGTCAATTCCGCGGTAGCTTCCCGCAATCGGCATTGCCGAGATTGCGCGCTTCTGTGTCAGTTCCTTCATTCTGTGATTATTACCGCCCGCTAAAATGATTCCTATCGCTTTCATATTCAGTCACCTGCCTTAATCAGAGATTTACCGCTTGCAAGAACGCCGTCCGGATAATCTTCCTTCGCTGTCACACCTGCAATTACCGTATTCTTTCCTACGCTGACGTTATCCGGCACGACCGACCGCTCGCCGATCGTCGTGATCCCGTGGTTGTAGATATGGGGCATCGTATCGTTTTCCGCTTCCTCGCCGACGCCGAGTTTTACCCCGTTGCCGACCGTCACATTCTCGGCAATGATACCTTTATTCACTTCACAGCCGTCGCCGATCACCGTATCATTCATGATAATGGAATCCCGCACAATGGTATCCCTGCCAATCTTCACGCCGCAGCCGATCACGGAATTGTACACTTTGCCATAAATCTCAGAGCCCTCACCGATCAGGCTTCGCTCCACAACGCTTTCCCCTGAGATATACTGCGGAGAGAGCTGGTTGTTCTTCGTATAGATCTTCCAATACTCCTCATAGAGATTGAACTCCGGAACAATGTCGATCAGTTCCATGTTCGCCTCCCAATAGGAGTTGAGGGTTCCGACATCCTTCCAATAGCCGTTAAACTCATACGCATACATGGGCGCGCCATTCTCATGACAGTACGGAATGACATGCTTGCCGAAGTCAAGCGCCGGCTGCTCCGCCTTCGCGATGAGCGCTTCCCGCAGCGTCTTCCAATTAAAGATATAGATACCCATGGACGCAAGATTGCTGCGCGGATTTTCCGGCTTCTCCTCAAAGTCAACGATCTTGCGGTTTTCATCCGTGATAACAATACCGAAGCGCTTTGCCTCCTCCATCGGAACCGGCATTGCGGCGATCGTGACCTCCGCGCCGTTCTTCTTATGGAAATCGAGCATCACCTCGTAATCCATCTTATAAATGTGGTCGCCCGAAAGGATGAGCACATACTCCGGATTGTAATTCTCCATGTAGTCAATATTCTGGTAAATCGCGTTCGCCGTTCCGGTATACCACTCCGTATTCGTGCTCTTTTCATACGGCGGAAGCACCGTCACGCCGCCGACATTCCTGTCTAAGTCCCACGGAATACCGATACCGATATGCGTGTTCAGCCTCAACGGCTGGTACTGCGTCAATACGCCCACCGTATCAACGCCCGAATTGATACAGTTGCTCAGCGGAAAATCAATAATCCTGTACTTCCCGCCAAAAGAAACGGCCGGTTTCGCCACTTTTGCGGTCAATACTCCCAATCTGCTGCCCTGACCACCTGCAAGCAGCATGGCAATCATTTCCTTCTTAATCATGACATCACCTCGTTTTTATATAATCTAGTAAAATAGTACCGTTATTGTTTCCATTATAGCACACCCTTATCGGAAAGTGAATATAATTTACAAAAAACTGCTCTTTTTTTCAAAAAAATTGTGAACATTTTCGACAGGTTCTCATTTTTTTCGCTTTTTCATTATGCATTTTTTCATTTTGGAATATCTATTTGAGTTTTTTCCTTAATAGATATATAATAGCCACAGAATCTATTCATTATTATTTGCGATAGGAAGTGCTTTCATGTATCAAATTGATTTTCAGACTCCCATTCACGTTCATTTTATCGGTATCGGCGGCATCAGCATGAGCGGACTTGCCGAGCTTTTGCTCGCGAAAGGTTTTTCCGTGTCCGGGTCGGATGCCAAAGCCTCCGCTCTCACCGATGAACTGGCACAAAAAGGCGCCGTCATTCATATCGGACAATGCGCGGCAAACCTGTCCCCCGCTCCGGCGCTCGTCGTATATACCGCCGCGATCCATGCGGACAATCCGGAATTTGCCGCCGCAAAGGAAGCAGGAATTGCGATGCTCACGCGCGCGCAGCTGCTCGGTCAGATCATGAAATGTTACTCCACTCCCATCGCTGTCAGCGGCACGCACGGCAAGACGACGACCACCTCCATGATCTCGTCCATCCTGCTGCATGCGGATACCGATCCGACCATCTCGATCGGCGGTATCTTAAAAGAAAATCACTCGAATTTCCGCATCGGTCATTCCGACATTTTTTTGACCGAGGCCTGCGAATATACCAACAGCTTTTTAAGCTTTTTCCCGCGCATCGGTATCATCCTCAACGTGGAGGAGGATCATATGGATTTCTTTCATAATATAGAAGAGATCCGTGATTCTTTTCATCGGTTCGCCTCCCTTCTGCCCGACGACGGAGTATTGATTATTCATGCGTCCATTCCCGGCTATGAGGAATTGGTACGGGATCTTTCCTGCAAAGTCGTCACGTTCGGCAGCACGGAAATGTGCGATTATTCCTACCGCGCGCTTTCCTATGACGAATACGGCTGCGCTTCCTATACGCTCGTCCGCAAAGATCAGGACGCGCTTCCCATCGTCCTTAAAGTCCCCGGCGAGCACAACGTTCTAAACTCTCTCGCCGCGCTCGCACTTGCCGGTGTGCTCGGCATTTCTGATGAGACCGCTGCCCAGGCCCTTTTCGATTTTACCGGAACAAGCCGGCGCTTTGAATATAAAGGGAACCGAAACGGCGTTACCATAATAGATGATTATGCGCATCATCCGACAGAAATTACTGCAACTCTGCGCGCCGCGAAGCATTACCCGCACAAACGGATCTGGTGCATTTTCCAGCCTCATACCTACACGCGCACCAAAACCTTCTTAAAAGAATTCGCGCAGGCGCTCTCCCTGGCGGACCATGTTGTCCTTGCGGATATTTACGCCGCCCGCGAGACCGACACGCTCGGGATCAGCTCTGAAACGCTTCAGACAGAATTGCAGGCGCTCCATGTCCCCTGCGACTGTCCGGGAGATTTTTCCCGGATCGTCTCGTTTATCCGGGAAAATTGCATAAACGGCGATTTGTTGATAACTATGGGCGCCGGAGACGTCGTAAATATTGGCGAAATGCTCTTAAAAAATTGATCGTCCACAATATCCACATTTTTTCCGCCAAAAAACGCCGTGAAAAACTGTGGATATTTTTTTCATCCGCCTCCCGTTCCGCGGGACAAGCAGGCTCCCATCCACAATATCCACAATTTTCACATCGGATTACTGACACGGGCGTCGTTTTTATTTCGGCAATTTGCCCTGTTCCTATTTTTGCCAGGTTGTGTTATACTAGCTTCGTTTCCACTTCAAAATTTTATAAAATTTCCTTATTTCACTACAATAGAAGCAAAAGCAGGTGACAACATGAACACTTTCACGGTTTCCCAGAGCAATTACACCAGTCATACACTAGTTCCGAACCGTTTTATCGACGAATATCTGGCAGAGGCAAACGACGCGCAGATCAAGATCTATCTTTATCTTTTACGCACGATGAGTGCGCATAAAGCGACGGGTATTTCCGATATTGCGGACGTTTTTAATTATACGGAACAGGATGTCAGGCGCGCGCTACGTTACTGGGAAAAAAAGCACCTGCTTTTTTTGCAGCAGGACGAGAACAAAAATATCTGCGGCATCCGCATCGAGCATCTTTCCGAGCTTTCCGGGGACAGCGCGCAGGCAGTCCCGGACGACCGGCAGAACACCGGCGCGGAGATCATTGCCCTCCGTAAAGGCACGGCGCCGGCCGCTCCTGCGTCAGAGCCTGCCTTTGAAAAGCCTGTCTATTCTCTCGACAGACTGAGCGCGTTCCAAAAGCGCGAGGATACAAAGCAGCTCATGTTTGCCATTCAGACTTATATCGGCAGACCGCTCTCGCAGTCCAATGTTGCGTCCATTCTTTTTTTGTCGGACACGCTGCACTTTTCCAATGATCTGATCGATTACCTGATCCAGTACTGTGTGGAGCGCGACAAGAAAGACTTCCGTTACATTGAGCGCGTCGGTATCACATGGGCGGAAAATCAGATCACGTCCCCGAAGGAAGCCGCGCGGTACTGCGCGCGCTATGACCGGACCGTGTATGGCGTTATGCGCGCGCTCGGCAAAAGCAGCAATCCGACGGAGCGGGAACTCGCATACATACGCAAATGGACAAAGGACTACGCCTTTTCACTCGATCTGATCACCGAGGCATGTAACCGCACGGTGCTGGCGACCGACAAGCACCGCTTTGAATATACCGACGGAATCCTCACAAGCTGGCACAGGCAGAACGTGCAGAGCAAAGCCGATGTTTCCGCGCTGGATCAGTCGCACCGCGCTTGTTCGACCGCCGCAAACGGTGCTCCCGCCCGCAGCAGCAGTTCCAATAACTTCAATCAGTTCCGGCAGAACACCTATGATTTTGACGAGCTGGAAAAAGAGATCGTAAGCAACTAAGGAGGCTTTTCGTGGCGCTATCCAATTCCCAATACGATTCCATCATCCGAATCTACGACGAGCGGCAGCTTGCGCACCGGCGCGAGCGCGACGCCCGTCTTGCCGAAGTCCGCGAGGAGCTTCCCGCATACGAAGCGCTCGAACGCGAGGAGTCGGCTCTTTTTTTGAAAAAAGCAGACTGCCTGCTCGATGAACAAAGCGAGGAGGCGCGGCGCATTTCCGAAGATATTGCGCTCATCCGGGCAAAAAAAGCAAATCTGTTATCCCGAAAAGGGTATCCGGCAGACTATCTCTCCATTCAATACACCTGTCCGCACTGTAAGGACACGGGCTATATCGACGGCGTAAAATGTGCCTGCTTCCGGCAGGCGTCCGTCTCCCTTTTATATGAACAATCCGGCATCCGCGAACTCTTAAAGCAGGATAATTTTGACGCGCTCTCCTATGAGTTTTACGAGGGCGAGGATTTGACACGCTTCCGGAACGCGGTGACAACATGCAGGAATTTTATTAAGAACTTCAATTCTGACTACCATAATCTCTTTTTTTATGGTACAGTAGGGACGGGGAAATCCTTTCTTTCGGGCTGCGTTGCAAAAGAGCTGATCGAAAAAGGCAATCTTGTCATCTACTTCAGCGCGACCAGATTATTCAACGAATTGTCACGATATGCCTTTCAGCGCGAGAACCGCGGAGAGCTTTCCGGATTTTTGGACGACCTGTTCCAATGTGATCTGCTCATTATCGACGATCTCGGAACGGAGCTCACCAATTCCTTTGTCGCCACGCAGTTATTTTCGTGCTTAAACGAGCGGCATATCCGCAAAAAAGCAACGGTGATCTCGACCAATCTCTCCTTACAGGAGTTGACGGACCGCTATTCCGAGCGCATATTCTCCCGGATTATGAGCAGCTATGAGGTATGTAAGCTAAGCGGTCCCGACATCAGAATGTACAAAAAAAGACAACTATCCAGAAAGTGAGGCTCTTTCATGACAACAAAGCGAGAGGAAAAAAGAAACCTCGAAACCATCCCCGTCGGCTCTCTTGGCATCATTCCGCTTGAGGGCTGCAAATCTCTCGGTGAGAAGGTGGATTACTACCTGGTGAAATGGCGGACGGAGCGCGAGAGCGAGCACAAGGACTCCCTTGCTTTCGCAGGCTATCAGCGCGATTCCTATATTTTGGGAGCGCGGGTGCCCCGTTTTGGCTCCGGCGAGGCAAAGGGCGTGATCTTAGAATCCGTGCGCGGGACCGATCTCTATCTTCTCGTGGACGTCGCCAATTACAGCCTCACCTATCCGTTGAGCGGCTATGAAAATCACATGTCGCCCGACGATCATTTTCAGGATCTCAAACGGATCATCGCCGCTGTCGGCGGAAAGGCAAGACGGATCACCGTCATCATGCCGTTCCTCTATGAGAGCCGCCAGCATAAGCGGACGTCCCGCGAATCCTTGGACTGTGCGATCGCGCTTCAGGAACTCGTCGGCATGGGCGTGGACAATATCATCACGTTTGATGCACACGATCCGCGTGTACAGAACGCGATCCCGCTTCACGGCTTTGAAACCGTACAGCCGGCTTACCAGTTTATCAAGGGGCTTCTCCGCAATGTGGACGACTTAAAGATCGATTCCGATCATATGATGGTCATCAGCCCTGACGAAGGTGGCATGAGCCGCGCTATCTATATCGCCAACGTCCTCGGACTGGATATGGGTATGTTCTACAAACGACGTGATTATACGCAGATCGTCAACGGCAAGAATCCGATCGTTGCGCATGAATTTCTCGGTTCGGACGTGGAAGGCAAGGACATGGTCATCATCGACGACATGATCTCCTCCGGCGACAGTATGCTTGATGTCGCGACGGAACTCAAAAAGCGCAAGGCGGGACGCATTTTTGTTTTCTCCACCTTCGGGCTTTTCACAAACGGTCTTGCGAAATTTGACGCAGCTTATGAGAACGGCATCATTGACCGGGTATTGACGACGAACCTGATCTACCAGACGCCTGAGCTGCTCTCCAAGCCCTATTACATCAACTGTGACATGAGCAAATATATCGCCTACCTGATCGACACCCTAAATCATGATTCTTCCATCAGCGATCTCTTAAATCCGAACGATCGTATTCAGGCGCTTGTCACAAAATATAAAGCCGATTCCCGCTAAGGCGAAACTTTTTTATAACTGCGCTAAACAATCCGGCGGCGCGGGACGAAATATAATGTGAGAAGAAAATTTTATATCGGCGTCATACACTGTTGAAATACGCATCCAAGGAGGGATCATCGCAGTAAACGGAATTTCAGGTATTTTCATGGTGAACGCGGTAATGGCAGTTTCCGAAATCGGTAGAGCCAAGCGGGACAGGCAGCCTTCTTCTCATCCGTATCCGAAGCGCAGAAAATCCGGGCAGTCATTTTCGACAACCTTAGAATCTGCAGCGCAGGATTGCGAGCCGGTTCCCCTGCATTATCTGACGACCGTTTACGGGCGGGACAGTAAGATGCAGAATTTCTTCTACCAGCCAAGAGAGTACCATTATTAAGCGCAGCAGAAAGAGGCTGTCGCATTCGGCAAACATCATATTTTATACACATCCGGTTCCCGCCGGAATTTGTATCCCGTATGATCTCTGCTTCGTGCGACAGCCTCTTTTTGAGTGCAGCAGCGCCGATATGTTCTCTCAAAACGTCAGTTCGAGACCTTCCTGACGAAAAACAAAACTAAAGGAGAATTTCATATGAAAAACAAACGTATTCTGTTTCTGACACAGGCAGCAATGATTGCTGCGCTCTATGTCGTCTTCACGCTCATTTCCGCAGCGCTTGGACTTTCCACCATGCAGGTTCAGGTCCGTTTCTCGGAAGCGCTGACCATCCTTCCGTATTTTACTCCCGCCGCCATACCCGGCGTCTTTATCGGATGTCTGCTCAGCAACGTCCTTGCGGGCGGCGCGCTGATCGACATTATTTTCGGTTCTCTCGCAACCCTCGCCGCTGCAGTCGGAACCTATCTGCTGCGCCGCCAAAAATGGCTTGCGCCGATTCCGCCGATCGCGGTAAACACATTGGTCATTCCTTTTGTCATCAAGGCCGCTTACGGCGTCGGTCCGGTCTGGCTTTCTTTTATCACGGTCTGCGCAGGAGAAATCGTGTCTGCAGGCGTTCTCGGTATGCTCCTGCTTTTTGCCCTTGAAAAATACAGGCGGCAGATTTTTGCAGAAGTCTGATCCGGTTTGGTTTTTCCGCAAACGGCGCGCAAGGTCTCTTACGATGATTCTTCCAGATAGGATAGGAACACCGCGCCGTTTGCCCGAAACCACTCATCCGCTTCCGAAATGCCTTTTTTATAGAGACTGTCCGATTTCGGATCCATCAGAACGATCTGAGAATCGTTATATCCGACGATGAGCACGGTACTGTCCCCCATAAGCGCCAGTACCGGGATGTCCCGGTTCACATAGTAGAGAATGGCATCCAGACTGCAGCCCGACAGGTCCAAAATATGATAGCCCTCCAGCGCTTCCTGCAAGATCTGAAGCACCGTATCCCCCTCATCAAGCAGATATTGACTGTTGCGCGCCACACCCTCGTAGGCAAGCAGCGTATCTAAGCATACGGCCGTCGATCTGCGCGTCTCACTGACGCTTTGCGCCGATATTGCCATGATCTGATTTCGTGTACTGCGATTTCCGCGCATCCATATATAGTGTCCGCTGTCATCAACAACCACTCCCACCTTCGTATATGCGAGATTGATTGCATCCGCAGCATGATCAAACATACCGATCACGCCGTCCTTTGCATACACGAAAAAGCGCTCCATCACGGCATCCTCCGCAACGGCAAGCGTCCTGTTTCCCTCAAAAAGCACCTCTTTCGGCGTCAGGATCTGTAATACTTTATTGTCTATCGTGTTTTTTACGACAATCTGTACGATCGTCTCATACTTTTCGGTGACAGGTCTCTCCAATGTATTGATTCCCGTCTCCTGTTCGATATGATTGATGATCTGGTCATCGCTCGTCTCCGCATAGGAGCCATCCTCGTTCCGGACAACACGCGACATGTTGAGCTGATTATCCGTAATCTGTCCGCCCGTCACATAAACGCCCTCATTACCGTACTCTTTTAACACGGTCCCATTCTCGTCTACGATAATGACCTCATACATCGGAAAAGTAATGATGCCGTAGCTGTCCGTATAAATATCCGTACTGCGTGCAACGCCGTAGATCAGGTCACTGCCCATGAAGCCGATCGGCTTGATATAGTTGCCGACGCCGTCGCTGATCTCCCTGCGCATCTGCGTATTCAGATTCATCTGCACGAGCGAAATACTTGCATTTGCGTCGCGTCCCTCCTGCCATACGAGAAAACTCTGATCGGGGGAGACCTGAAATCTTCCGATCTCCAGATCCTGCGCGATAATCTCATAGCTGCGGTTGTCAAGGCTGACTGCGTAAATGTCCCCGTTTAAGATAAAATAGAATACATTTGTCCTGCTGACATAGGAGAGCATACTCATTTCTGCCTCCAGGATCGCATAGCTCTTGTCATACGGAATGTAAATCTGCTCCTCAACCGTATTGAGCAGGCTGTTATAATAGCAGACCATGATCCCGATCTGTCCCTCATGCCGTCCTCTGTTCATGTAACCGTATACGACAAAGCGGACGTTTCCCGTCTCATCCACGCTCAATATCTTTATATTATGCGCGTCGTACATGCAGCGCGCGTCAAAAGAGTCATCCTGAAATGTGTACAATACCGCCATTTTCTGCTCGGACACATTATACGAATATAACCCCTTGTCATTTACGAACGCGAACACATTTCCGCCGTCCGACTCGACTAATACCGGCGCCTCCTTCTGGATGCCGAGCACGATCTTATTTCCTACATAGGCGTCTGCATAATCCTCATCAAAAATCTGCGTCATCGTGCGTTCGAAATCAAGCAGATAAATACGGTCCACCGTATAGCGCAGCCGGTAGAATTCCTCCACCCGGTAGTAGTGCCTGCCCTTTCCCTCCTGCACGGATACAATGTAGCTCCCTGTTACGGAAGCTGTCTGGGATGCCAATTCCCGCAATGTGAATATCGGTTCCGTTTCTTTTTCCACGCCAAGAGAACCCCATGTGATCTGATTAAAACTGCTGTGGATATTGACAACGCCAAACGTCGAGTTATCCCCCTGCGAATTGGACTCCAGATATTTGATGATCTCCTGCGCCTCTTCGCGGTCAAACGTGCGCGCCGAAAATTCACGCGCAAACGCGATCTTCTCCTCCGCATGATAATCGGTCGCAAGGATGATGCGCGTCGCATAGGCGATCTCCTGCTCCGTGTCCATCTGCAGCTTTATGACCAGACTATACTCCGTCTGCGCTTCGATCAGATCCTTGATCGCAAACTCCGCATGAATCTCATCCCCAATATCCGTATACTCCGACAGCCGGCCGTCCTCGATCAGGCGCGCGCCATCCACGCTGCGCACCTCAAAAAAGATCTGGCTGATATTACGCCCGTATTTTTGCACATCAAAAGAAAGCGTCCTGCCATCGCCAAGCGGCGTGATACTCTCCCGCAGATAAGAAAGCTGCGGAAGTTCCTGATACCCATGCAGGCAGTTTACGCGCTCGCCGTCCACATTCATATAGATTAACGGCAGGCTCGCCGGACGCATTTCTTCCGTCATATCCGTATTTCCCTGATTCAAAAAATTACTGATGATCACCAGCGCCGCAAAAAACGTCACAATGCTGACAATCCCGTGAAAGATCATTTTTTTCATGCTCTTATTTTATGCCATATTTGGTAATTTCACAATACAAAAATCATCCTTCGTATAGGAAACACCGCGACGCATTCCATCACGCCTGCGTCTTCTCCCGCAACCGCGTCAGATGCCGCTCACTCCGTAGAACTTCGATAAGTCCATGCCCGCGCCGTGCCGCCTTTTTGCAATCTCATAAATCAAAAGCACATACACGAGCTCCTCCCTGTATCGGGAATCCGCCGGCATCGTCTGATTCTCATTGCCCGCCGCCTCCTCCTTTTCGATCATCTGTGTAAGGTCATGCGCCAGACGCTGCAGGCGCAGTCTGTCAGGATATTCGTCATAGATCATGCTTCCCTTATAATCCAGACGGTCCACGGCGGATGCGATCTTTGCCGCATAGCGTCTTGCCAGTTCCGGGAACATCTCCTGTAAATACTGCAAATCCTCCTTCACATCCGTCCCCTGCGCCATATAGAGCGGCAGACCGCCGTTCATGGCATAGGGCTGCAGATAGGGCGCCTGATACGCCGGCATATGGTATGTCTGATAAAACGGTACGATTCGATGCTGTTCCATCTGATCCATCCCCTGTTATTCAATGAAAGAGTCCATAAGACTCGTTTTCTACTATAATATGAAAAAATCCTCTTTCGCGTACCGTACGCCAAAGAGGATTTTTCTTAATTTCACGGGAACCGTCCCCATGAAGAATCGTATTTACTTCATATCTGCCATAATCCGCCAAAAGAACACCTACCGGACTGTCGAAATACGCGCGATCGAACGTAAAAGCGCTGTCTCGGCACGCGCAATATCCGTCTTGGGATCTTTTTCGGAAAGGCGCTTTTCGGCGCGTTCCTTTGCTGCCTCCGCTCTCTCTAAGTCGATCTCGTCAGGCCACTCAACAATCTCCGCAAGAATTGTAATCCGATCCTTTAAGATCTCCACAAATCCTGCATGAAGCGCCGCCGTCTTCTGTTCATCCCCGTCCGTAATGTAGAGAATGCCCGGCTTAAGGATCATCGTCATCGGGATGTGGTTCTTATAGATCCCGACCTCGCCTTCCGTCGTATTAAACTCGACCATCGTTGCCAGTCCATCGTAGAAAACGCGATCCGGCGTGATAATTTTGATAACAAAACGATTATCTTCTGCCATACAGCCACCTCAATCCTGATTCCGTGATCATTTTACGCGCGCTACAACATCATCAATGCTGCCCGCATTAAGGAAGTAGGACTCGGGAATCTCATCATGCTTGCCCTCGATAATCTCCTTGAATCCCCGGATCGTCTCTGCGATCGGCACATACTTACCTTCCAGACCGGTAAACTGTCCCGCGACAAAGAACGGCTGGGAAAGGAAACGCTGTACCTTTCTGGCCCGGCTTACGACAAGTTTATCATCCTCGGACAGCTCGTCCATACCAAGAATCGCGATAATATCCTGCAATTCTTTATATTTTTGAAGAATCTCCTGCACGCCGCGCGCCACATCATAATGCTCCTGACCGACGATACGCGGATCAAGGATTCTCGAAGTGGATTCCAGCGGATCTACCGCAGGATAAATACCGAGCTCTACGATGGAACGGGACAGAACCGTCGTCGCATCCAGATGCGCGAAGGTTGTCGCCGGCGCCGGGTCGGTCAGGTCATCCGCAGGAACGTAAACCGCCTGCACGGATGTGATTGACCCGTTTCTCGTGGATGTAATACGCTCCTGAAGCGCGCCCATTTCCGTCTGTAACGTCGGCTGATAACCAACGGCGGAAGGCATACGTCCGAGCAATGCGGACACCTCCGAACCTGCCTGCGTGAAACGGAAAATATTGTCAATGAAAAGAAGCACATCCTTTCCACCTTTGTCTCGGAAATACTCCGCCATTGTCAAGCCGGTCAGACCCACACGCATTCTCGCGCCGGGCGGCTCGTTCATCTGTCCGAACACCATCGTCGTCTTATCGATAACGCCGGACTCCATCATTTCATGATAGAGGTCATTTCCCTCTCTGGTACGCTCGCCGACGCCGGTAAACACGGAATATCCGCCGTGCTCCGTCGCGATATTACGGATCAGTTCCTGAATCAGGACCGTCTTACCTACACCCGCTCCGCCGAACAGACCGATCTTACCGCCCTTCTGATACGGGCAGAGCAGATCGACGACCTTAATTCCTGTTTCAAGAAGTTCCTGTGCCGTAGACTGCTCCGAAAAGCCGGGTGCCGGTCTGTGGATCGGCTCATAGCCCACGTCCGTAGGCGCCGGTTTATTGTCGATCGGCTGTCCTAATACGTTAAAAATACGTCCTAATGTATTCTCGCCGACGGGTACGGTGATGGGAGCGCCCGTTGCCGCCGCATCCATCCCGCGGACCAATCCGTCTGTCGGTCCCATGGCGATACATCTTACGGTATCATCACCAAGATGCTGCGCAACCTCGACAACCAGCTCCTCGCCGTTCGTGCGGGTAATCCGGATCGCCTCGTTGATCTCAGGAAGCTGCCCGTCGGCAAACTTGATGTCCAGTACGGCGCCGATAATCTGTGTGATTTTACCGCTGCTTGTACTTCTGTTTTCTGCTGCCATATCCTTATTCCTTTCATCATGAATCTCGGTTATGGAAAATCGCTTCCTAAGAAATCGCTTCCGCACCGGCTATGATTTCTGTCAACTCCTGTGTGATCGAGCCCTGACGTGCTCTGTTATACTGGAGCGATAATTTACCTATCATTTCCTCCGCATTGCTCGTCGCGGAATCCATCGCCTGCATTCTTGCTCCGTTCTCGCTGGCAACCGCCTCCACCAGCGCTCCGTAGATCAGGCTTGCAACATATTTCGGAATAATGAGATTTAACGCTTCGTCCGCTTCCGGCTCAAAGTTCATCATTGCCTTATCCGCCGGCGCTCCGCTCCCTTCTTCCCCGCTGTCCGTCACATCCTCAAGCGAAACCGGAAGAAGTTTTAAGAGCCGCGGCTCATGAACAACTGTATTCTTAAAATACGTATAGGCAAGATAAATCTCCCCGATCTCTCCGTCCATGTAGCTTTTCAGTAATTCCTCCGCAAGCTTCATCGCCTCGATATAAGTCGGCTCCTCGATCACTTCGGAATAATCCTTCTCCGCGATCTGATACCCTGCACGCGCAAGCAGATCCCGTCCTTTTTTACCGATCGCATGGATGAGCAGATTCTCTTTCTGCTCCGCCAGCTCTCCGCGTGTGATCAGCTTGACCACATTGGAATTATATCCGCCTGCAAGTCCCCGGTTCGAGGTGATCACCACGACCGCCTTTTTATCGGACGTCCCGGTTTTTAGATACGGATGGTCAAGCGTTCCTGCCTTGACGATCATGCTTTTTACCGTGTCATACATGCAGGAAAAATAGGATTTCGTCTGCTCCGCATGCGCCTTGCTGCGCTGGAGCTTCACCGTGGACACGAGCTTCATCGCCTTGGTAATCTGCTGCGTACTCTGTATACTGCCCTTACGTCTCTTGATGTCTCTCATCGACGCCATTGCATTTCACCGCCTTCCCAAGCGCCTTACTTAAAGGATTTCTTGAACTCTGCGATCGCGCTCTTCAACCTCTCCTCCGTCGTGTCGGAGATGACTTTCTCGTCACGGATCGATGCAGGAACCTCCGGATACTTCGTATCGATAAAGGTAAACAATTCCGTCTCGAACCGGGTAATATCCTCAATTGACACATCAAGCAGATATTTATTGGTTGCCACATAAATAATGATGACCTGATACTCTACCGGCATCGGCTGATACTGCGGCTGTTTTAGGATTTCCTTGATGCGCTCGCCCTGCGCCAGTTTCTCTTTCGTATCGGCATCCAGCTCCGAACCGAACTGGGAGAATGCGGCAAGCTCCCTGTACTGTGCGAGTTCCACACGGATCGGCGCAGAAATCTTCTTCATCGCCTTGATCTGTGCGGCGCCGCCGACACGGGATACGGACAGACCGGCATTGACCGCCGGACGGAAGCCCGCGTTGAACATTTCCGTCTCCAGATAGATCTGACCGTCCGTGATAGAGATCACGTTCGTCGGAATATAAGCGGACACGTCTCCCGCCTGCGTCTCAATGATCGGCAGTGCGGTAAGAGAACCGCCGCCGTACTCGTCGCTCATACGCACCGCACGCTCTAACAGCCTGGAATGCAGATAGAACACGTCACCGGGATACGCCTCACGGCCGGGCGGACGGCGGAGCAGCAAAGAGAGTGTACGGTATGCAGTCGCATGCTTACTTAAGTCATCGTAGACAACCAACACGTCCTCTCCGTTCTCCATCCATTCCTCTCCGATCGCACACCCCGCATACGGAGAAATATACTGTAACGGCGCAAGGTCGCTCGCCGTCGAAGCCACGACCGTTGTGTAATTCATCGCGCCAAATTCTTCCAGGGTCTTCACAATGGAAGCGACCGTAGACGCCTTCTGTCCGATCGCGACATACACGCACTTCACATTCTGCCCTTTCTGGTTAATGATCGTATCAATCGCGATCGCCGTTTTACCGGTCTGTCTGTCGCCGATGATCAGCTCACGCTGTCCGCGCCCGATCGGGATCATCGAATCGATCGCTTTAATACCTGTCTGCAGCGGTGTATCCACCGACTTACGCGTAATGACTCCGGCTGCAACTCTCTCGATCTGCCGGAACTTTGCAGTCTGAACAGGACCTTTCCCGTCAATGGGCTGTCCGAGCGCATTGACAACGCGCCCAAGCAATGCATCCCCGACAGGCACTTCCACAACCCTGCCGGTGGTTTTTACCTGATCGCCCTCGTTGATGTTGTGCGCACTGCCGAGCAGCACCGCACCGACATTGTCTTCCTCAAGGTTCATGACCATGCCGTATACTTCGCCGGGGAACTCTAACAGCTCTCCCTGCATTGCATTTTCCAGTCCATGCACGCGCGCGATACCGTCCGCAACCTGAATGACCGTACCCACATTGGATACTTCCATCTGGGACGCATACCGCTTGATCTGATCCTTAATCACTGAACTTATTTCTTCTGGTCTTAAATTCATGGATCATCTGCACCTTTCTTTTTTTCTTATATTCCTTTATCACGCTTTTGTTTAAGCAAGCTGGATCTTCATCAGACTTCGCTCCATATCGCTTAACTTGGAGCGGATACTGCTGTCAACCACACGGTCTCCGATGCGGATGACCATACCGCCGATCAGGTCGGTGCGCACCTCGTAGTGCATTTCCACCTGACGGTAGCCGGTTGTCTCTAAAAGTTTCCCTTCCACCTGCTTTTTCTGTTCGTCCGTCAAAGCAACCGCCGACTTTACATAAGCGACACCGATCCCTTTATACTCCTTCATCTTATCAACGAAGCCTTCCAGGATCTGCTCTATATTTCCGTAGCGGTTTTTCTCGACGATCACGGTAAGAAAGCCCAGCATATCCGCGCTGATACGACCCTCAAAGATCGCTTTCAGCGTAGAAAGCTTTTCTTCCCTTCCGATCTTGGGATGATTCATCATCTGATTCAGCTCAGGATTCTCCTGCAATACCAAAAGAAGCCCCTGTGCCTCCTCTAAGAACTGCTCCTCCCGATGCTCATCAAGCGCAAGCTCAAACAGCGCTTCCGCATATGTCCCTGAAATCAGCTTAGCCATGTGCCTTCACCCATTTCCTTTAATGTCTCATCGATCAGGCTGTTCTGGATCGTCGTGTCGATATTGGCGGCAACAACCTTAGACGCCATCGCCGACGCGATCGTGATCATTTCTCTCTTGATCTCGTCCGCCGCTTTCTGCTTCTCAAGCTCCGCCTCCGTTCTCGCCCGTTCCAAAATCGCCGCAGCTTCCTCTTTCGCCTGCGCAATGATCCGGTTTTCATTTTCCAAACCGCGCTTCCTTGCGTCCGCTAAAATCGCTTCCGCTTCCTTGTCCACGCTTTTCAGTTTTTCTTCGTATTCCGCTTTCATTGCCGCGGCATCGGTCTTATCCTTCTGCGCACTTTCAATGTCGTCCGCGATCTTTGCACTGCGGCTCGATAACATCTTTCTGACCGGATTAAAAAGAAAACGCGACAAAAATAAAAATAAGACAAATACGGCAATGATCGTGAGAACAGAATCCGTTATCAACTGCAGATCAAGATTGAACAGACGGCGCATCGTACCGCTTCCCGCATCTGCTAACATGATTCCTGCATTTATCACTGTCTGCAACTGACTGCCTCCTCTCTCCTACCATAACTTGAGGGGCTTTTTCCGCCCCGGAAGACTTCGCTCCGGCAAAAGTCTTTTTCCGCCGGAAATCTCCGTCCCAGAAGAATCTGCAGCGCAGATTCTTCGAAAGCGCGCTTCGCGCGATTTTTTATACATCCAACGGATGTACGAAGAGTAACAGCAGTGCGACAAGCAAACCGTAAAGACCTGTTGTCTCGGCGACTGCCTGTCCAAGCAGCATCGTCGTCATGACGTCGCCCTTTGCCCCCGGATTGCGTCCGACTGCCGCCGCGCCATGTCCGGCTGCGATACCCTGTCCTACACCGGGACCAATACCTGCGATTACCGCAAGTCCTGCTCCGATCGCGGAACATGCTCTGATTAATCCTAAATCTGACATAATAAATTCCTCCTTGTGATTGTGTGATAAATTTTTGTTTTTTCTAAGATTCTTCTCCGTATGCATTGCTGATATAAGTCATCGTCAGCATACAGAACACATACGTCTGGATCGCGCCTGAGAACAGGTCGAAATACACATGCAGCGCTGCCGGCCATAATACCGCAAACCACTTCAGCAGTCCGTACACAAGCGCCATCATGATCGTTCCGGATAAGACATTCGCAAACAAACGCAGCGACAACGAGATCGGCACTGCGATCTCACTGATCACATTGATCGGAAACCAGATCGGCAGCCACGGTGGCAGCGGAGAACACATATCCTTCCAGATCTGCTTTGGCGAATTGTTCTTAAACTGCGTCACATGAATGAGCGTGAACGTGAGAATGCCGAGCGGCAGCGTCACACCGTAATCTGCGGTTGGAGGGCGCAGCCCCAGGATGCCTGAAATATTCGACAATAAAATGAAAATAAAGATGGTTCCGATATAATTGCCGAACACTTTCGCATGTTTTCCCATGCTGTTTTTCACCATACCGTCGAGCTTTTCCACGATCAGCTCCGCCACATTCTGCAGTCCCGCCGGCACCTCAGACGCATGCTTTAAGGCTCGGTTTACGCAGAGCGCAAAAACCATGAGCACGAGCATAATGATCAGCATACAGACATGCGTTGTCGTAATCCACACCTCCTGACCGAAGACGGTATACTTAAACACGCCCTTGATCATAAAGCTCTCTGTCACATCCGAAGATAGCAGGATGCCCTGTGTCATATTTTCACCTCCTTGTTCAAATATCATATTGCTCCGAGTCCGGGATCGGAGGCGCCGGTTCCGGATCGGGGTATTTCTTAACCGTAATGCGGTGGATCGCGGGCTGGAGATAAGCTCCGATCTTCAAGCCCATGATTCCCAAAAAAGCTGTGAGCGGATTCGCGATCCGCGTAAACAGGATCGTAAATAATACCGCTGCGACCGCAAAATACCGGAGAAGCGCCTGCAGTGTCACTTTTCGCACGGCTGCTTTCTGCGGCAGTCCCAAATATCTGTCAAATGTCCACGACATATGATACGCCATGCCAAGCGCTGTCAGCATACCGAGCAGCAGCCCGAACGCGCACGAGCTCTTCTGCGGAACAAACCAGATCCCGATCGCAAGACAGATCAGATCGAACAGCACAATACCGCACATCATTTCCAAAAGCGTGCGGTTACATCCCATTCTGCTCCTCGTCCTGCTTTCCTTTTCCATCCCGGTCCGCTCCTTTTCCCCGTCTGCCGCTGTCCCTGCCGTAAATCTTTCTCGCAAGCTTATAGATATTCGTAAAGCCCGCCAGCGCTCCCATGAAAAAAAGAATGATTACCCAATAGGAAGTTCCCGCCTTCCGGTCGATCCACAGCCCCAGAAACAGACACATAAAAATAGGGACGATCATATGAATGCCGAACTGCATGACGAGCGCAAGCGCTTCCAACACCCTGCCGTCATTGCGCTTATGTCCGGCCGATCCTTTGCTGTTTTTCTGCCCGCTTCCGTCAGTGCCGCCCAAATCCGGTACTTCCTCTCTGAACGCATACCCCGCAAGGGCATGTCATAATTTATAATTATACCTATTTTTGCCAACTATATCAAGCCAAAACCATTATTTTCATTGACTTTTTTGTTTGTTTCCTGTACCATTCTTTCCATGTAACCATTTCCGACTTTTGTAACAGGAACAGGAGTATTTATGGAAAAACCGATTTTATACCGCAGGCGTCTGATACCGGATGAGTGCATTTCTTTGGAGGACGATGTGATCCTTCGATGCGACAGCGACATGGTCGTCACGTCATGGAACACGTTCCGCCCCAAAAAAGACTTTGATCACGGCGCATCCGTCTATTACCTTAAAAAAGGAATCAAAGTCAGCAAATTTTTAAGAAACGACGGCTCTTTGGCATTTTGGTACTGCGACATCGTCGATTACGAATACGGCAATGCAGAAAGCGTCATGTCCGCCGGCAGCGCGGATCGTGAAGCCGCCGCAAAAGAGCCGGACAAGCCGCAGAAATACGACCGTCTCACCTGTATCGATCTGCTGGCGGACGTCATCGTCTTCCCCGACGGTTTTGTAAAGGTCGTCGATCTCGATGAACTTGCAGAAGCCGCAGAACACGGTCTGATCAGCGAGCAGACGCTCCACAGTATTCTTCTGCGCGTCAATGAACTGCTCCAAACGATCTACAACGGCGATTTTGAAACCCTGACCGCACCGCTAGAACAAACCTAATAAAAGATATGTCCGCTGATCCGGTAACGCGGCGTGATGCTGTCGATCGGTGTGCGGAAAAACAGGCAGTCCTCCACATTGGTTCTGCCGTTCATCGCCTCATCCGCCGCGCGGTAACAACTTTCCGTCGCGCGGTTCTGGGAAAGCGCAAGCGCAAGTCTGCCGCTCGCAACCGGTGAAAACTGTCTGGGCGCATAGATCACACCGACCATCGTATCGGGAAACACCTTGCTGAGCATCCGATTGATCACGACTGCGCCAACCGCAACTTTTCCCTCATAGGGTTCTCCGCCCGCCTCGCAATAGATCAGATTCGCCAGTAAATAGCGGTCCCCCTCCTCAAACTGCACTTCCGAAATATCCCGCCATGCCGATTGCGCGGCAAGCGCCGCAAGGCGCCGCTCCTCGGCAAGCTGCGCCTGTAATGCCTCTATATTATCATTCTGCCTCGCCAGTTCCGCCTCATAGGCGCGCATCTGCGCTTCCGTATCGGAAATCTGATCGCTGTAGCCCGCGATCCGTTCAGAGGTTTCCGTCACAAGCCCGTCAACGCGCTCCTGCTCCAGCCTTGCTTCCTCGCGCAATTCCTGCAGCTCCGTAAGCTCCTGTCCAAGCAGCTCCTCCTGCTGTGCAATAAGCAGACAGGTCTCCTGATATTCTTCCAGCTTGCGCCGGTCATACTGCTCGATCTGTCCGATATACTCGCTCTTGTTCAGGAAATCGGCAAACCCGTTCGCGGAAAAAAGCATTTCCAGATATGTCGTCTCCCCGTTTTCGTACATAAAACGGATTCGTTCTTTCATGCTTTCATACTGCAAAAGCTCCGTCTCGCGTGCCTCGGCAAGCGCCGCCTGCGTCCGCTCGATCTCTCCCTCTTTCGCATCTAAGTTTTCCTCGATCTGCTCTAAGTTTGCCCGCACCTCATTTAATTGATCGTTTAATATGCTCAGCTCTTCCTGCAGCCCGTTGCGCTGTCCCTCCAGACTTGACAGATTGTCTTTGGTGTCCTCAAGCTGCTCCTGCGTCTCCCGCTGCTCCTCCTGCGCCTCGTTCAGTCTCTCCTCCGTCGTCTTTGCATAGGTCCTCGCCGTCGGAATGGAAGCGGTAAACAAAATGAGCGCCGCACAGAAAAAACGTCTGCAAAGCGTTTTCTTTTTCATAAGCCTGCATCCCTTTCCCGCATTTACACCTCCAGCGTGATGCTCCTTCCGGTATGCGCATACTTCCTGCACACGACCTTCGCCGCCGAAAAAAGCATACGGCTCGCCTTTGTCGAATCCGTCCCCTCATATTTATCATCCGCATAAATGACGGTGCGGATTCCGGACTGAATAATCGCCTTTGCACACTCATTGCACGGAAAAAGGGAAACGTAAAGCGTCGCCCCCGCAAGACTGCCGCCGCGGAAATTTAGGATTGCATTCAACTCTCCGTGCGTTACGAACGGATATTTGGTCTGAAGCGTCTCTCCCTCGCGCGCCCACGGAAATTCATCATCTGCGCAGCCCGTCGGAAGTCCGTTATAGCCGATGGACAGGATCTTATGATCCCCGCTGACAATACAGGCGCCCACCTGCGTTCCGGGATCCTTCGAGCGCATACCCGCAAGCAGCGCCACGCCCATAAAATACTCGTCCCACGAAATATAATCTTCCCGTTTTCCGATCTTCTTTTCCATTGCCCTGTTCCTTTTCTATTTGATTTTTCCACGCTGCTATTTCGTGCCAAAAATGCGGTCGCCCGCATCCCCTAAGCCGGGCACGATATACGCATGTTCATTCAGTTTCTCATCAAGCGCTCCGATATACATGTCAACGTCGGGATGATCTTTTTTCATCCGCGCTACACCCTCCGGCGCGGCAATGATACACATAAAATGAATCTTGTTGCAGCCCTTATCTTTCAACATCTGAATCGCCGCGGAAGAGGAGCCGCCCGTCGCCAGCATCGGATCCACGACAAACACCTCGCGCTCCGCGCAGTCTGCCGGCAGCTTGCAGTAATATTCCACCGGTTCATGCGTATCGGGATCGCGATACAGACCGATATGGCCGATCTTTGCCGCGGGTATCAAATCCAGCACGCCGTCCACCATGCCGAGTCCCGCGCGCAGGATCGGTACGATCGCCATTTTTTTGCCGCGCAGTTCTTTTGCCTTTGTCTTGCAGATCGGCGTCTCGATCTCTACCTCCGACAACTGCAGATCCCGCGTCGCTTCATAGCAGATCAGCATTGCGATCTCGCTGATTGTGTCGCGGAAATCCTTTGTTCCTGTTTCCTTTCTTCGAATATACCCGATCTTGTGCTGAATCAGCGGATGATCCATAATCACACATTTTGCCATACCCGTACCTCCCACTCATGTTATGTTTTTTGCTTATCCTCTGCAAAGCAGTTTATATTCCGGCTCTATCCCTCGATCTGACCGACGCGCCGGCAATGCTTTTCCTCCCCGGAAAATGCCGTATCCAAAAATGTGTCCACGATCTCGACCGCCATATTCGGTCCGATCATGGCGCCGCCGAGCGCCAGCACGTTCGCGTCATTGTGAAGCCTTGTCATGCGCGCACTGAGCGGCTCGGAGCAAAGCGCCGCCCGGACGCCCTTCACCTTATTCGCCGCGATCGAAATCCCGATACCGGTCGTGCAGATCACGATTCCTTTTTCACATTCTCCCGCCGCGACCGCCTCCGCCGCAGTGCGTCCGAACTGCGGATAATCGCAAGACGACTTGTCATAGCATCCGAAATCCTGATAGGCAATGCCTCTCTCCTCCAGATGACGGATAATGTGCTGTTTTAAGTCAAATCCGCCGTGATCGCATCCCAATGCTATCATAGCCTGTCCCTCCCTCTGCTTTTCTTTTCCCTGTTTTATTTTTCGGTTTCTTTCTACACTCACACGCGGATGACGCGGTGCCCCGCCGCTTTTAAGAGCCGGTTCATGATCGCCTGTCCCATTCCCGCCGTATCAAACGCCTCCGAAAACAGTACCGTCATTTTCTCATCGTCAAATTCGCGCAGAATCGCATACAGATTGTGCGCGATCGCCGCTTCGTCCGAGCGGGAACCAATATTTTTTACGCAGTCCGCACGATATGCATGCACCGTTTCCTCCGTCGCGATCACGCCGACTTTTTCTCCTGCCGCCAACGCTTCTCTTGTCAATGCGTTGATCCTTTCCGTTACGGCATCCCGTTCTCCCTCCACAATCGTAAGCACGCCCGTCGGCGCATAGTGGCGGTATTTCATGCCGGGCGCTTTCGGTCTTGCACCGTCCTTCGCTTCAAGGATGGTCTGATCCGCCGCAACCGTTCCAAGCACATTCTCTACCATTTCCTGCGTAATGTGTCCGGGGCGTAAAATCATCGGCACATCCCCCGTCAGATCAACGATCGTGGACTCTATACCGATTCCAACTTCGCCGCCGTCAATGATCATGTCAATCCTGCCATCCATATCCTCAGTGACGTATTTTGCCGTCGTCGGACTCGGTCTCCCCGAACGGTTTGCGCTCGGCGCCGCCACATAACCGCCCGCCGCTTCAATGAGCGCTCTTGCCGCCGGGTGGGACGGAAACCGCACCGCCACGGTGTTAAGTCCGCCCGTCGTCTCATACGGAACCGCATCCGATTTCGGCAGGATCATCGTCAGCGGTCCCGGCCAGAATGCCCCCGCCAAATCACGCGCCGCCTGCGGTATCCGCGCCGCAATCCTCTCTATATCCTGCCATTTACAGATATGCACAATGAGCGGATTGTCCGACGGTCTTCCCTTCGCCGCATAAATTTTTCGCGAGGACTCTTTGTTTAGCGCATCCCCGCCAAGTCCGTATACCGTTTCCGTCGGGAACGCCACCAGTCCGCCCGCACGGATGATTTCGCCCGCGCGGCGGATGCCCTCTTCATTCGGCGTATCCGCGTCTGCACGGATATATATGGTTTTCATCGCCCGTCTTCTGAACCTTTCCCTATTGTGTTTCTATTGGGTTTTCCTTTTGGCTTCTATTATATCATGTTACACCCATCCGCTCAAGCTTTCCACTGTAAGCGGTGAAGTTCGCCTTCCGTCTGCATACTTGCAAAGCCCTGCTGCCGCAGCGCCTCGTAAAGTACGATACTCACAGAATTGGACAGGTTGAGGGAACGGATCGCGGGCAGCATCGGAATCCGAATGCATTGTTCCTCATGTTCGACCAGAATTTCTTCCGGAATCCCTGCGGATTCTTTTCCGAACATGATAAAATCATCTTTGCCAAAATCCGCCTCCGCATACGTTTTCTTTGCCTTCGTCGTCGCATACCAGATCCGGGCATTCGGATTTTTTTCACAAAAATCACGATAATCGTCATAGCGGCGCACGTCTAAATGCTCCCAATAATCCATGCCCGCCCGTTTGATCTCTTTTTCATTCAGGCGGAATCCCAGCGGTTCGATCAAGTGCAGCACGCTCCCCGCCGCCACGCAGGTTCTTCCGATATTTCCCGTGTTGGACGGGATTTCCGGCTCATGCAGTACAATATTCATTCCCGGTATCCTCTTTCCTTGTTATCCCTCCGCACAGCATGTCGGTCGCAGACTCTTACAGGGCTTCCGCACAGCGCTGTCGGTCGCAAACCTTTCCATGCCTTCCGCACAGCACTGTCGTTCGCAGGCTTTTCCATGTCTTCCGCTTAGCAAGTCCCCCCGCGCCGAAGTCCGGTGATAAAATGTTCCAGCTTTCCCATCGCGACCTTCAGTTTTTCTATCGAATACGCATAGGAAATGCGTAAGAAGCCTTCGCCGCTGTCACCGAACGCCGTTCCCGGAACGACCGCGACTTTCTCTTCCTGCAAAAAGCGGTTGGCAAACTCGTCGCTCGTCATGCCAAATTCCTTAATGCAGGGGAACACATAAAACGCGCCAAACGGCTCAAAACACTCCAGACTCATTTCGCGGAACGCGTTCAACAGAAAGCGGCGGCGCTGGTCGTACGCCTCGCGCATCATAGCGACGTCCCCATCGCCGTTTTTCAGGGCGTCCACCGCCGCACACTGGCTTGTCGTCGGCGCGCACATAATCGCAAACTGATGAATCTTCGTCATCTGCTCGATGATCGCCGCGGGTCCGCATACATAACCGAGCCGCCACCCCGTCATCGCATGGGATTTGGAAAAACCGTTGATGAGCAGCGTGCGCTCTTTCATCTGCGGAAGGGACGCGATCGAAACATGCTCCTCCTTATAGGTCAGTTCCGCGTAAATCTCGTCGGACATGACAAAAATGTCTTTTTCCATGCAGACTTTTGCGACCGCCTCTAAGTCCGCGCGTTCCATGATCGCGCCTGTCGGATTGTTCGGAAACGGCAGGATCAGCAGTTTTGTTTTTTCGGTGATCGCATCAAGCAGCTCCTGCGCCGTCAGACGAAATTCATTCTCCGCTTTGAGATTGATGATGACAGGCTTGCCGCCCGCAAGGATCGCGCACGGTTCGTAAGAAACATAGCTCGGCTGCGGAATGAGCACCTCGTCGCCCGGATTGAGCATCGCGCGCATACCGATGTCGATCGCCTCCGAGCCGCCGACCGTAATGAGCGTTTCTTTTTTCGGGTCGTAATCGACCTGAAAACGCCGGTGCAGATAACGGCAGATTTCTTCACGCAGTTCGATCAGACCTGCGTTAGACGTATAGTGGGTTCTTCCTTTTTCCAAAGAATAAATTCCCTCGTCGCGGATATGCCACGGCGTATCAAAATCCGGCTCGCCCACGCCGAGCGAGATCGCGTCTTTCATCTCGCTGACAATATCAAAAAATTTTCGGATGCCGGACGGCTTTATTTTTACAACTTCATCAGCTAACGGATTTCTCATGGTGTAATCAGCTCTCTTTCGTCTTCGTATTTTTTGCACAGGATCGTGCCATGGTCTTTATATTTTTTCAGAATAAAATGCGTCGCCGTACTCAGCACGGTATCGAGCGCGGATAATTTCTGCGACACGAAGCTGGAAACCTCTTTTAAGGATTTCCCTTCCAGCGAAACAAGCAGATCGTAGCCGCCCGAAATCAGATAAACCGAATTGACCTCCGGGTAGTTATAAATACGCTCCGCAATATTGTCAAAGCCCTGACCGCGCTGCGGCGTCACGCGCACCTCTATGAGTGCGGACACTTTCTCGATCGACGTTTTTTCCCAGTCGATGAGCGTATGATAACCGCAGATCACGCCTTCCTCCTCCATCGCTTTCAGCTCGTTGGCGACCGTAAGCTCGTCTTCGCCGAGCATGACGCTGATCTCCTTCACGCCGATCCGGCTGTTTTTTTCGATCATCGTCAAAATCTTTTCTCTCCTATTCATAATGCAAACTCCTCTCTCCTGTTTTTGCTGTGGTGTTTAATCGTTATTATTTCCACCGTTTATCCGCCAACGGCACAAGTCCCTCCGTGCCGCCTTGCGGCTATGCGTCTTCTTCCTTTCTGGTGCGTTCCTGCGCAAAGACGCGGTAGACGCCGTCGCTTTTCGGCGGTTCCAGAAAACGCTGCTCCTCTCCATTTGTGACAACTCTGTCATTTGACGTGTCCGTCTTTCCGATGACAGCCGCCGGAATCTGCGCTTCGGCAAGCGTCCGCACCAGATCGTAACCGTTATCGGCGATCATCAGCAGACTGCCGCCCGCCACAAGCTCGTATGGGTTGACGTCAAAAAAATTACAGATCTCCACAGTCTCCTGCCGGATCGGAATCGCTTTTAAGTCCACATGCAGTCCGACGCCCGCGTGTTCCGCAAGCTCCCACAACGCGGCAAAAATACCGCCCCGTGAAGCGTCATGCATCGCGAGAACGCCGGACTTTCCGACGGT
This sequence comes from bacterium, assembly GCA_023667365.1. GTDB lineage: Bacteria > Bacillota > Clostridia > Lachnospirales > Lachnospiraceae > DLAJ01. The sequence goes on from JAMPAG010000001.1 coordinate 497,781, forward strand.
GGCGGCCTCCGGCACGACCGAGAGCCGCCGCTCTAACGCGATTGCGTCATCTATAAAATATGCCGGATACCTTTGTAAGAGCTCCGTTCTTTTTTCCCTCGCAATGAGTGCGGTTCCCGCAAGTCCCGCCCACTTCGTCATGACAATATCTTTGCCGGACAGCGCATCCTCCCTGCGCGCTGTCACGTATTTTCCGATTCCTGTGACGCTTATGATCGGAGCGCGCACAAAACCGGAAATTTCCGTATGCCCGCCCGCCACCGTAACATCAAGCTCTTTTGCCGTATCGCCGATCTGTTTCATCACACGGCGCAGCCATTCTTCCCCCGTGTCTGCCGGAAACGTCGCGGCTATGAGCACGGCTGTCGGTCTCGCGCCCCCCGCCGCAATATTATTGACTGCGGCATGTACCGCATAAATACCGATACTGTCCGGATCTCCCGTCACGGTATTGACGCAGAGCGCCGTTTGCATCCCCTCTTCATGCGCAAAAACGGCGCAGTCTGCCCCTACGCCTGCGCCGCCTGTTATTTCTCCATTTCGAATTGGTAGTTGTTTGAATACGGAACGTTTGAGCACGCGCTCCGGTATTTTCCCTATGTTCATGCGTCACTCCAACATGTAGCTGTCCTTACCGCCCTTACGCCCGCGGCGGATTTCGCGCGGCATCCGGTCTTGCTCCTGTTCGGGGCTGCGTCCCCGCATCCGGCAGTCCCGGCTGTGTGCCAATCTATCGTTCTTCCCGGCTATGCACCAATCTATGGCGTTCCCGGCTGCGTGCCGGCATCCGATGCTCCGGGCTGGACGCCGCCGTCCGGTATGCCGGGTATGACTCCGCCATCCGGTACTCCGGGTATGACCCCTGTATCCGGTACACCGGGTATGGCTCCGCTATCCGGCGCGCCGGACTGCATGCCGCCATCCGGTATACCGGGCACGCCGCCGATCTCAACCCCTCCCGGCTGCGCGGACGTCTCCGCCGACTGTCCGTAATTTCCCGATGCGATCTGCGCCGCAACCGCCTTCGCGTGATCGACGCTGCCCGTTGCGATCGCCGCCTGTATCATATCATAAGCGACGGGATCGCTCGTTGACGTGCCTACCGTCGCGGAGCGGCATGTCATTTTATAAGTATTGTGGCTGATCTGCTCCCGGCTGACCTCCACACCGTTTTCCGTGACAATGCGGTATACGTCTGCGACATAACCTGTATGTGCCGGCTGTATATCCACGGCACCGATCGGCTGTGAAGCGTCCGCATAAACCGCTTCCGCCCCCGGCGGCGTTGTTTCAAGCACCACGCTCTCGTAGGCGACGCTGTGCGTCTCCGGTCTCGTCTCCACACCATAGATCGTCATTGTGATTCTTTTATTTGTCGTCGTATACCCCTCAATATAGATCGGATATTCCGTATTATTCACGAACGTAAAATCAATCCCCGAATCCTCGGACACCGTCGCATCCAGACCAATCTTGACATACCCGACCGCCATCGCATGATTGGAGCGGTTTGTCACCTCAAGTTCCGAATATAGAACAGCGTTATACAGTGTCGAGGATACCTGACAGATGCCGCCTCCGACACTATCCACAACTTTCCCGCCCGAATAGGAACCCGCGGAATAATAACCGTTCCTCTCCGTAAACGGCGCGATGACCGCTAACGTAGAGAACTCTTCTCCCGGAAAAAGCACGGTGCCGTTCACCTTATTACATGCGTTGCGCACATTGGCACTTCTTGCCGAATCCGACGTTGCAAAACTCGTCGTGCAGGTCGCAAGCACATCGCTGATCTGTTTCAATTCCTCCACATCATGCGCCGGCTTGGCTGATTGAAGCTGAAGATCAAAGCTCTGCGCTTCGCCCTCCCATTGTCCGGTCAGTCCCGTATAGATCAGATCCACGGACGATGCGACATCCAGCTCTATGCCGTCCACACCCTCCGTATAGACAAATGCACCGTCCTCGATCGTCATAGAAGCATTCTGGGCCGGCACATTGACCGCCTCACTCTGCGCCTGCACGATCGTCTCAATCGCCGCCCTGTCAAATGCAAGCTCGATCTCGTACACCTGATTATTGGCTGCCAGATCGGCAATCTCCTTGTAGCGTTTGAGAATATTTCCCTTGCGCCCGAAGCTGACCGCTTCCGCCAGAATCTCCGGATTTCCGAAACGGAGACCTAATTCTCCCGCCGTTGTCTGTATCGCCTGTTCTGCGGAAAGATTGAATGTGATCGGCGTCTGCGCAAGCGCCCCGATATAAGCGCCGATCGCCTGCTCCGCCTCCACGGGCGTCATGCCGGAAAGAGAAATATCTCCCGCATAAACGCCTTCACAGATCGTCGTCTGTGAATCCGCCCTGTCCCTCTCATTTTGCGCCGCACTTACATTCATGCTCCCTGCGCTCAAAAATATCACTGACACAAGTGTCATGATTGTTCCGAATCTTCTTTTCATCACCAATCACCTGTTTCCGATCAACCTGCCGATAAATATCAAACACAAACTTGAAAAGAATCCATTCCTGACATACAATAGGAATGTACCGTTTTCGCCCGTTCAGCGTCACTATCAATATATGACGTGTCCGCCGCGTTTATGACTTAAGACCGCCGCAACTGCCCCATACCCGTTATGGCGGCAGCCGCACCATGCCCGTTATAGCGACAGCAGCGCGGCAAGCACGGTCGTTCCCACCATCGCGGCAACCAGCACGATGATAATGATGGCGGAAACCTTTTTTCTCGTTTTTCTGTTATAAATATTAAACATAAACCATTCACACTCCTTAGGCATCAAACGCTTGGTCTACTGAAAGGATATTATAAATGAAAATACCTGTGTTTGCAAGTTTAATCCTGTTTTGTATCTGGTTGTCTTTTTCCATCGTCCGCTCCCGCAGAAAAGGGGAACGGGCGGAACGTGATTTTTGGGAAAAAGAGGCGCTTGCCGACCGCACGCGCAAACAGCCGCTCGATCAGCTTGCCTATATCGAAATTCCTTATGACACGCTTCCGTTTGCGCTTATTCCCGACGATCCGGTTCTTTCCGCCGCTGTTACGGACTGCCACCGCATCTTAAACGGGTTCCGCACCAAAAAAGCAGTCAACTTAACCGGCATCAGCAACACAGACCTAAAACTGACCTACGGTGCGCCCAACATTACGATTCTCATGGAATATGATGAAAACTATACGCTGCTCGTGCGCACCATGCAGAAATGGGCGGATCTGCTCCTAAAAGCAGGATTCGAACAGGAAGCGGTTTCTATTATGGAATTCTGTATTGAGACACACACGGACATCAGCGCAACCTACCGCACGCTCGCGCGTATTTACCGGGAGCGTGGAGAAGAAGCGCAGCTTCAACATCTGCGCGAGACCGCGGACGGACTGCTTTCGATCATGCGCCAGCCGATCTTACGCCTGCTGGACGAGGCGGAGCAGGGGGAGTGAAAAAGAAAAAGCAAAAGTCAAACTGCATTCACATAGAGCGCTTTATCTCACACCGGTTTTTCGACTGTGCATAACGACTGCCAATCTGCATATGATAAAAATGCCGGAGGCATGCCGGCATAATGACAGGCATACGCATCGGCATGAACTTGCCGTTGACATCCGTGTCGTCTTATGCTATACTGCCTCTAGTGATCGTGTCGCAGAAGCTTGCGCGGCCTGCGACCGGAAAAAGCTCCCACGGGAGCTTTTTCCTTTTTACGGAGGACAATATGGCACAAAACAAATCAAATAATAAACCGTTCCTATCTTATCAGGAACAGATCAATAAACTGAAAAATGAGAAAAAGCTGCAGATCCCCGACGAATCACGGGCGGTCGCTTTGCTAAAACGACATAGCTATTTTGCCTTGGTTTCCGGTTACAAAAAACCGTTTAAGCGGAAAGACGGCACCTATCAGCCCCATACAACTTTAGATGACATTTATGCTCTGTATTCTTTTGATAACGCATTGAGAAACGTCATTTTTAGTAAAATTCTGATTGTGGAAAAACATGTCAAATCCGTTCTGTCTTATTCTTTTTGTGAAGAGTACGGCAGTTCACAGCAGGCATACTTGAATCCAAACAATTACCATTTTGTCCCCGAAAACCAGTGTGGAATCCGCAAACTGGTCGCTAAACTGACCTGCATCGCAGACGATCCGAAAGATTATCGCTATATTCAGTACCAAAAGGATGTCTATCATAACATTCCTCTTTGGGTGATGGTAAAGGCGCTTCCTATGGGGAGCATCTCTAAAATGTATAGTTACCTGCCGCCACAGATCCAATCCCGAATCAGCATGGAGTTTGCCGCCGTCAATGAAGAAGAACTGAGCCGAATGCTCGACCTGCTCTCCCGCGTGCGAAACGTATGCGCCCATAACGAGCGCTTGTATGATTACCGCTATCAAAGAGGTGCGATCAAGGATTCTTCCGTTCACAGAATGCTCGACCTGCCAAAAAAAGTAAATGCATATCAGCTCGGTAAATCCGATCTGTTTGCTGTCATGATTTGTCTGAAATATTTACTGGATGCAGAAGAAATATCGGAATTAACCGCGGAAATTCGAACATTACTGAATACGCTTTATGCATCCACAAAACAGATCAACGCGGCGCAAATGAGAAAATATATGGGATTCCCCGAAAATTGGGAAGAAATTGCAACATGCCCCATTTTGTAGCGTTTCGCGCTCACCCCTCCGCGTCCCGCTTCCTTTTTCCATAGGCGAGCGTCAGCTTGTCCATCATGCGCGACGCCTCATTTTTCGTCATGCGGTCGATCTCACAATCCGGGGCGACATGATAATATTCCAGCATTTTTAAGAGCCGTTCCCGCTGTGCAGGCGTGATCGGCCCTTCTTTTTTTACTCTATATGTCAGTTGGTACGGCTCCGCCTGATCGGCGGTCTCAAACTGCGCGCACAATTTTTGATACAACGCGTGCGTGGCGAGCGCGTCTCCCAGCGCACGGTGCGCCGTATGCCCGATCCCGTAATGTTCGCAGAGCGCGCCGAGCGAACGGCTTGGCAATTCCGGCAGGCAGAGCCGCGCCAGCTTTAGCGTATCAATCGCTTTTTTCTCAAACGCATATTTCTGATTAACCGCCGCACGCTTTAGAAACGAGTAGTCAAACCGCACGCTGTGACCGAGCAGCAGATCCTCTCCCGCAAAATCAAGAAACGCCGGCAGCACCTCCTCGATATAAGGCGCGCCGCACAGCATGTCGTCCGTGATCCCCGTCAGCTTCACAATGCGCTCCGTCAGTTTTCGCGCCGGATTCACAAGCGTCTGATACGTCTCTGCCACCTGTCCGTCCCGCACGCGCGCCGCGCCGATCTCTATGATTTTTTCTGTTTTCGGATCTAAACCGGTCGTCTCTATATCCAGCACAACATACGATGACTGCATGACGTTTTCCTCTCTCGCGCTTGTTCTGCCATTTGCGTTTCGGATTCCCTATTGGGGGCAATTCCCGATTGCGCACGCGCCATGCGCTCATCGGCGCAGTACCCTGTCCGCTGAAATTATAGCACACTTTTTCTTTTCTGGCTATCGCGCAGCACCGCGAATCACACCGTTCCGCGATTTCACGGCGCTGCGGGTCATGCACTGTCGCGCATGCGGAAACACGAAAGAGGAATACCGCGCGTCTCCGTCTAGGAGATCTCTTCCGCGCCGACGGAGTAGTTTCTCCATGAGCCGCTCTCCGACCAGACTGCTTTGCAGTCCACAAAAAAGTAAGCGCCAAGCGGCGAACGCCACTTCTCCGCATCAAACTGCAGAACCGATAGAGAATATACTTCCACGTCATCGCTCTCCACCGGTGTGATCGTAAAGAGCACACCATCCTGCCACTCGTAAAACTTTGGTCCGTCGTCCTCTGATTCCCCGTATTCTGACAGATAGCATTCTGACAGATAGCCCTGCTGTATCAGTTCCTCATAGGTAAGCGTGAGCATCTCCGCATCATGCGCGCACGCAAAAATCCATGCGACCGCCGCCTTTTCACCCTCCGTCAGTTCTCCGGGCGCCCCGGAAAGATCGACGCTCACATACGCCGCACCCTCATTTAAGCCGCTGTCCACATTCCAGAGATCCTCCAGCACCTGTAAATATAATCCGCACAGATCATAATATCCCCCTAACGGATTCCGGCTTGTCCCTCTTCCGGAAGCAGTGATCGACTCAATGCTCCCGCTCCCGATCTGTGCCGGAAAGACCTCGTCAATACCGCCGGTATAACGGATTTCCACCATCATACCGTCCTCCAACATCGATGGAGCCGATAACATGCCGTCCACATAAATCTCCACGTCGTCGTCCCCAACGGACAGCGTATAGACCTCTCCCGCGCCGTCGCCTGCCAGCACAAGATTTCCCGTCTCCGCACCGTCCACGATACGCAGCTTCATCACTGCCGCGGAATCTCCGTCTGTATCCGACGCGGAACCGTCCGCATCCACGCCGCCAGCTCCTGCGCCGTTTCCGTCCGGCTCATCCGCATCTGTGTTTCCTACCACTTCCGCGCCCTGCGCAGGATCATCCACGTCGGACATTCCCGTATCAGCGCTTCCATCCGGCGCATCGGCGTCTGTGTCCGTGTTGTCTGACGCTTCCACACCCTGCGTAGAATCTTCCGGCGCGCTGCCGTTCCCCGCTGCTCCCGCATCTGCTTTTTTGCCGCATCCTGACGCCATGACCATGCACAGCGCTAATATGATCACGGTTAATTTCCTTCTCATCATGATTCATTTCCCCTTCCTGATTATTTCTTAATACGATTATCCGCCTGCTGCCTCGTCTCTTTCGCTTCCTTTATACACGCCCGCCGGGGCATCCGCGCCCTCTACTTCCTTCGTGCACGCCAGCCGGGGCATCCGCTCCCCTCCGCTTCCTTCGTGCACGCCAGCCAAGGTATGGCAAAATCCCCTGCACCTACCTAAGATACGCGCAGGGGACTCCTTTTTTATGGGCTTTCCTTTCTTTTTCAAAAAAATATTTGCACAGCCGGACCAAATGGTATCTCCTTTTCGCATCTTCCGTGTTCCCATGCGGACTGCCGTTGTCCTTTACAGCGCCGCGATAAACCGGTCGAACGCCGCCTGTCCTTCCGCGTCCCGCTTATACACGCCCGCGTGTTCCAGCACCTTGGAAAATACAAGTCCGATCTCATCCTGAAGGATCTTCATGACATTTGTGTCGTTTATCTCGTCATATTTGGGTAAAAACTCCTCCACCCAGTCCGCATGCTTCTCGATCGCTTCATTCGCGCGAAGATCTTTTTTATTGACAATCGCGTCAGAAAGCTGCTCCAACTCGGATACCAGACGGGACGGCAGGATCGCAAGTCCCATGACTTCGATCAGACCGATATTTTCTTTTTTGATGTGATGCAGCTCCGCGTGCGGGTGATAAACGCCAAGCGGATGTTCCTCGGTCGTGATATTGTTGCGCAGAACCAGATCAAGCTCGTAGATCCCGTCGCGGCACCGTGCGATCGGCGTGATCGTATTATGCGGCTCCCCGTCGGTCTCAGCATAAATAAACACGGATTCATCCGTATAGCCGCGCCAAACCTCCAGCACGTGGTCGGCAAGCGCGATCAGCCGGTCGCTGTCGGCGCTCTTGATCCGGATCACGGACATCGGCCATTTGACGATCCCCGCCTCGACATCCTCAAAACCCTTGACGGTAAAGCTGCGCTCGATCGGCGCTTTCGCCATGGCAAAATCATAATTGCCGCCCTGAAAATGATCATGGCTTAAAATAGAACCGCCGACGATCGGCAGATCGGCATTGGAGCCGACGATATAATGCGGGAACTGCTTTACAAAATCAAACATCTTGCAGAATGTCGCGTGCTCGATCTTCATCGGCACATGCCGGGAATTAAATACGATACAATGCTCGTTATAATACACATAGGGCGAATACTGAAAGCCCCATCTGCTGCCGTTGATCGTCACGGGAATGATGCGGTGATTCTGGCGTGCCGGATGATTGACGCGTCCTGCATATCCCTCGTTTTCCACGCAGAGCAGACATTTCGGATACCCGCCCTGCTTCGCGAGCTTCGCCGCCGCGATCGCTTTCGGGTCTTTCTCCGGTTTGGAGAGATTGATCGTAATATCCAAGTCGCCATATTCGGTCGGCGCAATCCATTTTCTGTCCTTTTGGATGCGGTAACGCCGGATATAATCGGAATCCTGACTCAATTTGTAAAAATAATCCGTCGCCGCCTTCGCGCCTTCTTTTTTTAGCGCCTCAAAACGCCGGATGACCTCGGACGGTCTCGGCACTAACGCGCCCATCAGTTTGGTGTCAAACAGATCGCGGTAGACAATACTGTTTTCTTTCAGGACGCCGCGCTCATGCGCATCATCCAGCAGTTCGTTTAACACCGTCTCCAGCTCGTCCACGGACACCGTGATCTCCCCGTCACAATCATCCAATCCGTCCAGTTCCAATATTTCTAAAAGACGATTCGTCGTATAGACCGCGTCCTCCTCCTCAATCAGTCCCGTCTGCAATCCGTATGCGACCAATTTTCTGATGTTTGTTTCCACCGACATGATGATGTTCCCCCTTTTCTTCAACTAATCATCCAATCCGAGCGCCAGCACAAATCCCATGCTGTTTGCCAAGTGCCATAGCAAAAGCTGGCCGGAAAGCCGTTTGGATGTCAACACATTTTACAGCGTTCTCGGTCCGTCGCCTGCCTCCACGACATAAAAATCCGCCTGAATCCCGAAACGCTTTTCGTACGCCGCGCCGACCTTCTCCTGAAACGCCGGAATCGCCTCATCTTTTACAAGGCTGACCGTACAGCCGCCGAAGCCGCCGCCCGTGATGCGCGAACCGATCACGCCGTCCACTTTCCACGCTTCCTCCACAAGCATGTCGATCTCCTCACAGGACACTTCATAATCATCCCTGAGCGACACATGGGATTCGTTCATCAGCTTACCGAACAAGGTCAGGTCGTTCTTTTTTAACGCTTCCACGGCGCGGAGCGTTCTCTGATTTTCATATACGGCGTGCTTCGCGCGTTTTCTGCGCACCGCATCCGCAATGACATTCTGATTTGCTTCAAACTGCTCCTCGCTCAAGTCGCCGAGTCCGTTTATCTTCACGACTCTCTGAAGCTCTTCCAGCGCCTTCTCGCATTCGCTGCGGCGCTCGTTATATTTCGAATCCACAAGGCTGTGCTTCACCTTAGAATTTGTCACGACAATTTTGACGCCGTCGAGCGCCAGCGGCGCATATTCATAGGATAAATCCGCCGTATCCAGAAAGATCGCATGATCTTTTTTGCCCATTGCCGAAGCAAACTGATCCATAATGCCGCAGTTGCAGCCGTTGAAATTGTTCTCGGAATACTGTCCGATCTGCGCAAGTTCCACGTTCGTCACGGAGAACCCGTACAGATCACGCAGAATATAGCCCGTCAGCACCTCTAAGGATGCGGAGGAGGATAAGCCGGATCCGTTCGGGATATTGCCGTAAAGAACCATGTCCATCCCGCTCTCCATCTGCATGCCGCGCAGGGAAAACGCCCACATCACGCCCTTGGGATAGTTTGTCCAACCTGCTTCTTTCGCCGCCGTGAGTCCCTCAACCTCGGATTCCATCACGCCGATCTGTTCAAAATTCATCGAGTAAAGCCGCAGCTTCTTATCCGCCCGTTTTCTTGCGGCCGCATACGTTCCGATCGTCAGCGCGCAGGGGAACACATGACCGCCGTTATAATCGGTATGCTCACCGATCAGATTTACACGCCCCGGCGCAAAATATACGGTTACGCCGTCGGTATCCCCGAACAATTCCGCAAATTTGTCAAGCAGCATTTTTTTGATTTCTGTTTCACCCATACCCTTTCCCTCTCCTTGTTTCGGTTATTTTGGTTCTCTGATTCTTTTTTTATGCTCATTCCTGTTTCTTTATTATGATATTATGCACCGGTTCTTCTGAATCGACGCGCACGGTAAACATCCTTCCGTCCCGTCTCCGGCATCTTCCTTCCGGCGTCGGGTTCTTTTCGCCAACGCGCATGAGGCGCATCCGCCGTTCATCCCATGCGCAATGTGTACTGTGTAAGCTTATTATAGCCGTTTTTTTCGGTTGCCACATAGTCTTTCTTGTTATAAAAACCTGTCAAAATGTTGGATTTATCTTGCGCGTTCCATTCGCCTCCGCGCTGCCGACGCCGCGTTCATTTAAGAATGCCTCGATCTGCTCCAAATCACTTTGGCGGTGACGCATACCGCTCTGCAAATACTCTTTTCGATAGCGGGACGGCGACATGCTCTTCGTCTGCCGAAATGCCTTTGTAAAAACGAGCGGATCCGTATAACCGACCGAAATCGCGATGCTTTCGATCGGCAGCTCCGTCATCTGTAACAGCTCGACCGCCTTGGCAATGCGGAACGACGTCAGGAACCGCTGCGGCGGCATCCCGATGTGATTTTCAAACAAGGTATAAAGGTAACTCCGATGCACACAGACATAATCCGCCACGTCCGTCACCCGGATCGGATTACAGTAGTTGCTCCTGATAAAATCAACGGCTCTGCTGACATAATCGTTGGCGCGCCCGCTCTCCCCCGTCTCCTGCAAGGATGCCGTCCGCGCGATAATGGAAAGAAAAATGCCAAGCAGACCGTCGCGGCGCAGCGCGTTGGAAAATCCGCAGGTATTATGCTCCATCATGTCTTTTACCGTCTGATACAATTCTCCGGACGCATCGGACGCAAACACCGGATGCTCTTTGGACAGCCCCATACTGCGCATATAATCGTTCACACGCGTCCCTGAAAAACCAATCCACACATAGGTCCACGGCTCCGTCTCATCCGCCTGATAAAAAGCAAGCTCTCCCGGCTCTATATAAAAGCCAGCCCCCGCTTCCAGCGGATATTCTTTTCCGTCCATCACAAATCTGCCCCGCCCGCGCAGGACATAATGGATCAGATGATGCGGCTTCAGCGCGGGACCGAAGCTGTGCAGCGGTTCCGTCTTCGAACAGCCGCAGCAGATCAGGTTTAGCGTTCCCGTCATCTCATTTTGAAATTCCAGCTTGTATGCTTTTTCCATTGCTATGTACTCCGGTTGCGGTTTCTTATTTCCGGCTGCGGTCTGCCTCGGACTTCCTGCTTCCGGCTGCGGCTTCTTCCTGCGATTCTGCCTCGCTTACGGTTTCCACTGCGGATTGTCCAGATCTGCCTGCGCCCGCGCAAGATCGTCGCGGATCGAGAGTTTCTGCGGACACGCCTGTTCGCACTTCCCACATTTTTTACATGCTTCCGGCTTTTCCTCCGCTTTCATGTCCTCCCAGTTCCAATTGACGGTCCAATAATTCTGGTACATGTGATACGTATTCCACAGCCTAAAGGTCTTAGGAATGTCCACGCCGAACGGGCACGGCATACAGTAGCGGCATCCCGTACAGCCGTTCTGCACACGCGCATGCAGCGTTTTCACCGCCTCACGGATGCACTCCTGCTCTTTTTCAGATAACGGTTCAAAATCGGTAAAGGTATGTAAATTATCCTGCACCTGCTCCTCAGAAGACATGCCGCTCAAAACGACCTTGACGTTCGGATGGGAACCGACCCAGCGCAGCGCAAACGACGCCGTTGACGCGTCCGGCTTTAACGCCCGATACGTTTGCTCCACCTCCTCAGGCAGTTTTGCAAGCGAGCCGCCCTTTACCGGCTCCATCACAACAAGCGGCACGCCCAGCTCTTCCGTCAGCGCATAACCGCGGTCGCCCGCCTGTTCCTCCGTATCCATGTAATTGTATTGGATCTGGCAGAAATCCCATTTCCGATAACGCAGAATTTCTTCAAAACACGCATAGTCGTCATGAAAGGAAAAACCAAGCTGTCTGATACGCCCCTGCCGTTGAAATTCCTCAAGCACGTCGAGCATTCCGATCCGCTTCACATCCTCCCAGCGATCCTTTCCGAGCGCGTGCAATAAATAAAAATCTACATAATCCGTCTGGAGCTTCGCGAGCTGTTCCTCAAAATAGCGCGTCACATCCTCTTTGGTCTTGACGAGCCAGACCGGAAGCTTCGTCGCCAAATAAAAGGAACTGCGGTCATACTTCTTCATGAGACGCCCGACGACACGCTCGCTCTCGCCGCCATGATAGGGGTACGCCGTATCGTAATAATTTACGCCCGCCGCCATCGCCGCATCCAGCATGCGCTCCGTTCTCTTTTCGTCGATCTGCCCGTTTTCCAGCGTCGGAAAACGCATACAGCCAAATCCGAGCAGCGACGTCTCCACCTCCCGATTGTTCCATGTTCTTTTTTCCATCATCAATAACCTCACCTTTCCCGTGACTTGCGAACTTTATGCCGCAGGCGCAAACTCATGCTTGAAAAATTGGTTTTTCCTACGAATCCTCCATGCTGACGCAAGCCTGCGCGTTTAGGCGTCAGCAAAAATCCCGCGATTGAAAAATCTTTGGTTTTTCAATCTAGTTTCTGTTCTTTTCTTCGTTTTTCTACTGTCTCCAGTATAACACAAAGGGATGACCGAGTCATCCCTTCATTTGTTCATATTCTGCTTTTTCCCGCGCCAGCTCCGCATAAAGGCGCAGGACGTTCCAGCCTTGATTGATCGGCGTCAGCACCGCTTTGTAATCAACTTTGACCGCCCGGCTGCGCATAAACGAAAGCGCACGGTTAAAATGTTTTTCGCTCACATCGCAGAACAGCATCAGACTCTGCCCCTGCGCGGGATGTCCGGCAGCCGCATCTGACCGGACCGGCTTGGCTTGTGCTGTCTTTTCGACAAGTGCACCCGACTTGACCAACGCTGTCTTTCCGGCCGCCAGCGCTCCAATCGTTTGATGAAATGCACTTTCCGGAATTCTCTCACATCTGACCTTCATTGCGGCAAGCATATCGGCAATCACCACAGTCTCCTTGTCCCCAGTCCGAAAAAGAAGAACCTTTTCCATCCGTGCTCCTTTCCTCATACAGCAGGTGCCGACGGTTCTGACATGTCTCTCGCACACCGCACCGACTTCCTGCACTTGCACCGCTTCAATTTTCTGCACTTGTACCGCTTCGATTTCCCACCTTTGCAAAACGGTCACGAAACGCCCGCCGATCCCTTATGCCTGCGCAGCACGCCAAATCCAAGCGGGTACGGTCCCGTATGCACCCCGATCGTCGCACCGATCTGATAAAGCGGCAGATCTTCTTTTGACACCGCATATCCATTCTCATTCAAAAAAGCAACCGACTCGCTCTGAAATGCCTCCGCCTCCGCGCGGTCGTAACCGTAACCGATACAAATACTCAGTTCCCTGCTGTCGCGGCAGACTTCTTTCATATATTGCAACAGAAGTTTTCTACAGATTGCCTTGGATTTCTCCCTGCCGCGGCAGATGCCCGACGGAAAAATCTCGCCCTCTTTCAGAGTGATCAACGGCTTAATGTCAAGCAGCGCACCTGCCATGCCGGTCAGCTTGCCGATGCGCCCGCCATGCTGTAAATAGCGCAGATTCCCGACCGTGAAAAAAATACGCCCGCTGCCCTGAATCCCCGCAAGCTGTTTCACGGTCTGCTCCGCCGTATAGCCCGCTTCGCGCATGCTGACCGCTTCCAGCACATAGATTCCCTGCAATACCGTATCGACCGCGGAGTCGATCACATGAATCTCCGCCTGCGGATACGTTTCCGCTACCATCGCCCGCGCGACCGTCGCCGACTGGTACGACGCGCTGAATTTGGAAGTGATGCAAATGCAGACAACCGGCATTCCCGCCTTCGCATAACGCTCAAACACATCCGCATAATCCTGTACGGACGGCATGGAGGACTTCGGAAACTTCTTCGGATTTTGCACCATCAGCTCATAAAAATCCCGTATCGAAATGTCAACGCCCTCTTTCATGGATTCCGTATCATTCATAGAAACATAAAACGGTACTACCTCTATCTGCTTCTCCGCCGTCAATTCTGCCGGCAGATCGCAGGAACTGTCACTCACGATCTGAAACTTCTGCTCCATATGCTCATTTTCCTTTGCTAAACTAATCACCCATGCTGACGCAAGCCTTTGAGTCTGGCGCCAGCACAAATCCTATGATTGAAAATTTTTCGCTTTTTCAATCTGCCCACTCATAAGCGCTTGTCCCATGAAGAACACCCGCCGCCCGTCATAGGGAGCCGGCTTCTTTTTTCGTTATTGCTCATGTGACAAGTAGTTTTTGTTACTATATTATGTGTTTTTCAATATCGCCATATCTTATATGATAGCGCATTGAAAGAAAAAAGCAATCGTTTTTTGAGGAATTTTTCTGTTTTTTTGTGTTTTATTTTTGAAAATGAGCGGGTTGTGTGGACCGCGTTTCCCGGACGAGCTATGAATGGGATGGTTCGCAGACGGAATTTATGAATGAGATTTCACAGGCAGGATCGCAGATGCGGCGCTAGGGATGGGGTTCATGGATAAGTTCACTCCGCTACCCTCGCAGAATCCCTTCCCGCCGCAGGTACTCCAAAAACGCGTCGCAGCCCTCGTCCACATCACGATAAGCCGCGTCGAATTTCCGCGAATACCACGGGTCGATCACCGAATCATTTCTGCCGCAGTAAGAAAGCAGCATACGGATCTTCCCGCCCTTATGTCCTGTGATGCGCTCCATGTTACGAATGTTCTGCTCGTCCATACCGATCAGATAGTCGTACGCATCATAATCCGATCTTTGAAGCTGTACGGCTCTTTTTCCCTCACAGGAAATTCCATGTTTCGCCAATTCCGTCTTTGCCGGCGGATAGACCGGATTCCCGACTCCGTTCCAGATTTCTTCCGTACTCGTGGCGGCAGAGGCAATATAGAACTGATCGGCAACACCAAGGTCGGCGACTTTCTTTTTGAGAATGAATTCTGCCATGGGGGAACGGCAGATGTTGCCGTGGCAAATAAAAAGTATTTTAATCATTTTCCTATAACTCCTTATATGTCCTGTATTTCTTCTCAAATGCTTGATTTTGCGGGGTTTTCGGACAATTCTGAAATTCTGTGTTTCCAGAGTATTTTTTCAAATTGTCTCATATTTTCTCATATTTATCCCTGCAAAATTGGTAAATACGTTGGTAAAGTAAGCGGCTTTACCAACAGGCTTTTTCAGCCGTTTGCTACTCGGTGCAGTTCCTCTTTCGCATCATCAAAATTCATATGCGTATAAGTGTTTAATGTTACACTGATATCTGAATGCCCCATAATGTACTGTAAAGTTTTTGGGTTCATTCCTGACTTCGCCATATTAGAGCAAAAGGTATGCCTGCATACATGAGGGGTTACTTTTGGCATCTGGATGCGGTAAATCTTGTTGTACTTTTCAATGATATGCTCCAGATATTTTTCCCAGTGAAGAGCAACCTTTGGCATATCATTCTTGTCCAGGCACAAAAACCGGATATAACCATCCACCATAGGCTCAATTTTTGGCGTTTCCCGATTGGCAATGATTCTGCGAAAACAAACTGCTACTTCTTCTGTCATGGGAACATAGCGGACACCGCTTTCCGTTTTCGGCTCCTGGATCACATATTTCATCTGTGATGTACGCTGTAACTGATGGTCTACCTTGATACGCATTTCCTCAAACTCAATATCAGGTATTGTCAGTCCGCAAAATTCCGAAATACGAAGTCCCGTATGAAAAAGAATATAGATCGCGTCATAGTATCTGCTGAAATGAGCATCCTCCCTGATAAACTTGAGCAAATCCCGCTCCTGCTTCCGGGTAATCGCTTCTCTGGTAACGGAATCATTGACAATTACGGATGCCAGTTCAAATCCAAATGGATTTTTGCGGATCAGGTCATCATCTACTGCCATCTGAAATGCCGGTCGGAGAACGCCACGGATAGAGTGAATGGAACTGTATCCTCTGCCATCCATTTGCTGAAGTTTTATGAGCCATGCCTTTGCATCTGACAGGCGTACCTTATCAATGCGCTGCTTTCCAAATGTTTCTTTTTTCAGAACATTGATGACGGTCTTATACCCGGCAGCCGTATTATGACGGACTCCCGTTTTCAGAGACACATACTTCTCCACCAGTTCCAGCACCGTATAGTTGCCGCCATTGCTTACGATGTGGTCAAATAAATCCGCCTCAATCTGTTTTTCTTTTTCTCTCAGCGAAAGTTCCCGCTTCTTGCCTTTCGGCACCCCGTCATTCTTATCCAAACGCCAACTGTAAACATTTTTCTCTTTTCCATCCTCGTCAATATAGCGGAATCGATACCTCCCATCTGTGCGCTGATATTCGCCCTCACGCAAAATACGATTACGGTTATCCCTTCTTTTCTCACTCATCGAATCTCTCCTTTCAAATCAAAAAAGGAGAGCCAGACTTGCAATATCATAATACCACAAATTTGGCTCTCCGTATAGCTTTATCATCGGATACAGGCAATCTGACGTTCTCTTTTTCAGAAATTTTTATACGGCAGTTGCGTGATCCAGATACCGTTCAAATCTCTCACGCTTGATCAAGGCTCTGTTCCCATTCATCACATAGAAATCTTCATTGGGATGTGTGTCAATGAGCATTCGCAACTTTCCTTCGCCAATATGGTAATATCCGGCTGCTTCTTCAATGGTCAACGTATATCTGCGCCAGACCGGAATATCGGAATAATTTTTTCCATCAGAATTCATCTTCTTATTCGCCATAGGCAGTTGTCCTCCATAACTATCGTTGTCGCGGCAGTCGCCAAATGGATATGTAAGCATATCCTCTTGGCTCGTTGCTCGCGCACATGAAATATGCCAGACAGGGGGTGCGGCAACGAAGTCCGGCAACGGGCTTCAAAAGACCTCGCAAGTAATCCTTGTCTGGCAGTTGGGTTATTTTATACTTTTTCTTTTATTTTTCTGTTGCTTTGGT
>JAMPAG010000020.1:0-10120 GCA_023667365.1 bacterium
GATATTGAGGATAATACAAATAAAAAAATCCCCATTTTATCATGGTTTGCGATGCAAAGTAACCTGCCGTAGCAACGTATCGGGTGGCGGGACAGTTGGTTCAGGTCGTGTTGCTACGATTGTGGAGTAATTGATAGAACTCTAGCGAATTTGGGATAATTGATTTAGTAGAATTATGGCTTTCGGAGGATTCTCCGGGAGCCTTTTTACGTGCTGGAATAGTGAAGGGGAGAGTGAGCGGTGCAAAACGGCGTCGAAAATTTTACAAATGAATTTGTAGATCAATTACTATGATTGTAGAGAGGTAGACCATATGTTCCGACTGTACAAAAAAGCAAAGGAGATGTAAAATAATAACAATATATTATATTTTACGGAGGTATATTATGGGATCTTCTGGTAATGGGATGTTTGGAACATATCGTGGTGGTGGAGCAGGCTCAATTACTAATGGTGGAAATAATGGCAGAGAGGGATGTCCATTAGAAATTGAGAATATTCGTTTGGAAGATGTAGCTATATCAGAATATTTTTTGAATCAGAGTGATGTGCCTTCTGTTGGTGAACCAGTTGAATTGGCAATGCAATTGGTTAACAAACGATTAGCTGTTGTTTTGACAAGTACTCAAGTGGTTATTGGAAATCTACCGGTATCTTATAATTATCTAAATTTGTGTATAAAAAAAGGAATAAGATATTCAGGAAAAATTAAATCATCCGGACTATCACCAATTCCTTTTATTGTGGTAAATTTGTATGCATAAAAGAAAAATATTAATAATCGGTGAAATATATGTAGACCAGCATCTTGATTTCAGAGAAAATGGATTTAGTACGTCCAGACTTGGTGGAATTTTTCATGTTGCAAGGGGTTGTGATGCACTGAATATGGAATATGCATTGGCATATTATGCACCTAGCTATCTTGCAAAGGATGTTGAAAAGTTTGGAATTGATGTATTAAGGGCGAGTAATGTGTATTGTCTAGGTAATGTTGATAAGGTGCCTAATGTGATGCTAATCGGCCAGTCGGATGAGAGCGGTAATCAATTATATGAGAATATATTATGCAAACAAGCAGAATATATCTGCAAATTGTCATTATTTCAAGTGTTAAATGATTTCACACCGACAGACGTAATGATTTTTTCGGGAAGATATGGGAACGCTAGAATCCTAAATGAACTATCATGTTATGAAGGGAAAATTCATATTGATATGAATTATGACTGTGAGGATATTCTGGATTTAGATACTATAAATATTCAGACAGTGTTTTTATCGACATCATCAACATCATTTGAAAATTTTTTTAAAGAAGTCAGTTATGATAGTATCATACAATGGTTTAGTAAAAAGAATGTGTGCCAGCTATTAATAAAGGAAAATAGAGGCGGTTCGTGGCTTTATGATTTTAATGAAAAGGTAAGTTATGAGGCACCAGCGCATATTGGAGATACGATTCATTCAGTAGGTGTTGGAGATGTATATGACATAGCATTTGTGTCTGAAACGGCGGGAAGTAACATTGCGCATAATATGGCATTTGCAGCGTGGGTGTCCGGTTTATATGCACAAACGTTCCAACAAGAAGAATTTAAGGAGAATACAGAACTTATTGTACAGAATATTCAAGATTTCGTTGAAATGGAAGGAGTAAGAGTTCCGTGGAACGAAAGAGTAAACTATCCAATTTATATGGCAGCTCCAGATTTTGATTATATAGATACAGAGAAATTAGATATTTTAGAGGATTCTCTTTTATATCATAATTTTAAACCTCGGAGACCAATCAAAGAAAATGGACAAGTGAATAAAGATATGGATATCAATGAAGAGTGCGCTATATTTGCTGAAGATATGAGGTTGTTATCAGAATGTAAGATGATGATAGCAACATTACTCTACAACGACCAAGGAACATTAGTAGAAATTGGAAATTATCAGGCAAATGGAAAACCTATAATACTTTATGATCCATATTTGAAACTGGATAATATGTTTTTGAAAAATTCATGTGCATATTATTGTAAAACGAAGAGTCAAGTAATTGATGCAGTATTTACTGAGGTTAGTAGGATGGTGAAAAATGGAAAATAGCTTTGATTGTCTTTTGCTTGCTTCTGGTGGAATGGATTCTACTGTTTTGGCTTATAAGCTGGCTAAAGAGAATAAGAATGTTCTAATTTTATTTGTTGATTATGGACAGCATTGTAAAGATAAAGAATATCAAACACTTTTACAAGTACTTCCAACAGAATATGTAGATAATGTGCGTGTGATTAAAATTGGCGATGTTTATAAGGAATCTAATTCGAGGATGATAATAGAGGCAAATTTGTGGGAAGACAATGTCGTGGCAGAGGATATGTATCTTCCGTACAGAAATATTTTGTTTATATCATTAGCATCTGCATATGCTCAATCTATAGGAATTAGGGATGTGTATACTGCATTTATTAATAGCAATCACGCAAAAGAGATAGATTGTTCGATGGAGTTTTTTACAAAATTGGAAAGTTTATTATATGAATATGGCTCTATTAGGATTAATATGCCATTTCGTGAAATGACAAAAACAGAGGTTGCAAAGTTAGGATTAGAACTAAAGGCGCCTATTGAGATAACATATTCTTGTCAGGTGAATGCAGAAATGCCGTGTGGAGCTTGTCCAAACTGTGTCGATCGTATAACTGCGTTAAATAATATATTAGAGGAAAAGATTAATGGATAATATAGATAGTTCAGTTCAAAAGGTTATAGAACTTTTGGAAAAAATTCCTCATAATTATGCTGAAATTACACAAAGAACACCATATTATAATATGGCAGCAACATTGACAGATTCAGTCTTGCAAGCGGGAATGAATTATAAAAGTGTGGTATATCCAAGGATTTATAATATTTTGAGTAAATATTCGGATTATATTACAACATGTGATTTTATAATACTATTTCAGACAATACCAATTGAGGAAATAATACAATGGAAAAACAAAAGAAAGCAAGATACAATCTGTGATTTAGCTTGGTATTTGTATAATTGTAATGTAAGTACAGAAGATGATTTGGCGAAGTGGATTTTGGATGACAAGAATGCGGAAAGTTTATTAGAAATTAATGGAGTAGGAAGAAAGACCATTGATTATATGAAACTTTTATCCGGTCAGCAGGCGATTCCAATTGACAGGCACATGTTTCAGTTCCTTGAAATAGCAGGAGTTTTGACAGCCGATTATAGGGAAGCAAGCAGAATATTGCGAAAGACTGCATCTGTATTGGAGGTGGGTGAAAGCGTGTTAGATAAAACTATATGGAATTATATGTCACAAAAAAAGTCAGATGGTCAGTTGTCAATTTTTGATGTATACGGAGAGACAATGCTATAATAGACACATTGTTAGAATTGAAGTATAAAATATTAGACAAATATATTTATAGGATCAAAATGAAAGCCCAAACAGGAGAAAAATTATGGCAGTTCCCTCACAAACAGAAATGTTCCAAATTGTCTTAAAGATCATGTCCGAATATCCCCAATTTTCCAGACGTCAGGCTAAAAATGCGGTGTGTGATAAATTACGGCTTTCCGTCGAGGAGCAGAATCAAAATACAAGCAGTGGAGTTCCGATTTATGAGAGCCGTACGGGGTGGGCAGTTTCATGGTTGTGCGATGCAGGTTATATTGAAAGGGTCAGACGTGGAACCTATGTAATTACGGAAAAAGGAAGAGGTATTCTCTGTGAAAATTTGGAAACTGGTGAATTTGCGAGAAGGTTGCAAATAGAGAGAAATAGCCATGTTCAAAACGAGGAAGAAAGCAGTGAGCAGAGCGGCTTCCTAAGTGATATTAGCCCGATGGAACAGATAGATACGATTATGAGAGAAATGCACAACCAGTTATCACACGAGATTATGAACGCAATTATGGCCGTTGAAGGTCGGGCCGGAGATACTTTTTTTGAAAGAATTGTAACGGATTTATTGGAAAAAATGGGATATGGGGAAGGTGTTGTCACGGCGACTTCGAATGACGGAGGAATAGATGGGATCATAAAGACGGATCCCCTAGGCTTTAACCCTATCTTAATTCAAGCGAAAAGATATGCCCCGGATCATTCGGTAAGAAGACCGGAAATACAGGCTTTTGCTGGGGCATTAGGGGCAGTTACACGTGGCGCTTTTATTACTACCTCCTGTTTTTCGAGAGGTGCAATAGAGTGTGCAAAGGGTTATCCTCATGCAGATATTGTTTTGATAGATGGAAAAAAGCTGACGGAGTTAATGATACAGTACAATTTAGGCGTATCTGTTGAACGGGAGATACATATCAAGCGTTTTGATAGTGACTATTTTGAACAGTAATGAAAAACTTGGAGAGAAAAAGAACTAAAAGATCAGAAGGGCGATGAGTCTGCGAAGGGAAAACCGTGGGTGTACTGTAAAAACAGAACCGAGAAACTCTTTGCCCATGCCGAACAACAGCCCCCTCCGGACAACCAATCTCATCCGGCAGGGGGCATTTCCATTCCTCTATTAAGAGGGAATCTTCACCACCTGCCCAATATTCAAAATATCGCTTCGCAATCCGTTCAGGTTTTTGATCGCGTCAACCGTGGTGCCGTACCGTTGCGCCAACAGCCAAAGCGTATCGCCGGAGCGGACGGTATACTCAAAATAAGGAGCAGGCGCCGCCGTCGCAGAAGGAATTTTGAGAATCTGCCCAATGCTCAGGTTGGTGCCGGAAAGACCGTTCAGATTTCTGATCGCGTCAACCGTTGTGCCGTACCGCTGTGCGAGCTGCCAAAGCGTATCGCCGGAACGGACAACATATTCAAAATACGATCCGTCGGTGGAAGCGGATGACGGGATCCGCAATACCTGACCGATCTGCAGCGTATCGCCGGTTAATCCGTTCAGACGCTTGATTGCGTCAACCGTTGTGCCGTACCGCTGCGCGAGCTGCCAGAGCGTGTCGCCCGAACGGACGACGTATTCCGTCGTGTCAGCATCGGCGCCGGGCGGGATAATATTTCCTGCGCCGAAATAAGTATCGTACAGCGCCTGCCACGTGAGCGGTCCCACCATGCCGTCGGCCTCCAGCCCGGCGGCAATTTGGAATGCGGCAACCGCCTGCTGGGTTTCCCGTCCAAAATTTCCGTCCTGTGCCGGTGCCGGAATCGCAGAATTGAATTCAGCCGCCACATTCAAAAGGTATTGCAGGGTAATGACATCCTGCCCGGACGAGCCTAAGCGCAGAACCGTGCTTGGCGGGACGGTTCCGATTCCAAGGGAAGTTCCCTCGCTGTCCAGCTCGGCAAGTCTGGTTACGGAAGTGTACAGATAGGAGAGCTTATTCCAGGTAGCCTTTCCGACCATACCGTCGGAATCCAGATTGAAAATACTCTGAAACTTGGCAACCGCCGCCCGCGTGCTTTCTCCAAATACGCCCGTTTCGTCCGTGATCGCGGGAATCGCGGGATAATTGCGTCGGATCCGGTTCAAATAAGTCTGAATCGTCTGGACGTCAAGCCCCCTGCTTCCGATCCGAAGCGCCGTGCCGGGATAGGAGGACAGAATGCCGGTGATAATGTTTGTTTCTGCGATCTCAATATCCCGCGGATAATAAGAGCGCAGAATCTGCAAAGGACTCAGCCCCTGGTTTGCCAGCGTCACGGTTCCCCACTGGGACAACCCGGCGCAGGTTGAGGTGGTTCCATTGCAAAAAGAAGTAAAATAAGGAGACGTCTGTCCCTGTCTGCGGACATATTCATTAAAAATTTCGTCCACGATCCGGCTGATGGACTCATACGTGTTCCGCCCGTATACAAAGTACTGGTCGTAGGCAGTGTTATTTGTGATGTCAAAGCTGTAGCCGCGGCTGCGGTACCATTCGGTAAAAATACGGTTTAAGGCAAACGTGATGATCGCATAAATATTTGCCCGCAGGGACGCGTCCGGCCATGTGGGATAAACTTCGCTGCTGGCAACATTTTTTACATAATCGGGAAAAGACACCTGGACATTGCGCGCGGAAGAGCCGGGACTGCCCAAATGTACGGTGATCGGATTCGGGATCACGACCTGACGGAGTACCTGCGGCGCCGTTTCCGTATCGGGTCCCTCCTGTTCACGCGCGCCGGACACGGAGACGGCGGGCGCGCCAATCTGGATCTCTGTCACGCCCGGCGTTCGCTGTCGTTCCTGCATGGGGATAAATTCAATCGGCTGAATTGCCGTCTCTCCATCCAGGATCGGAATACCGACAATATGAACCGAGTTAAAACCGGACGCAAACGCGAGGACATCATAACTGACGAAGGGCGTTCCGGAAAAATCCGGATCCAAAGAAAAAGATTGGTCCAGCGTCTCCAGCGCGATCCGTTCCGTTTCCCCGCTTTCATCCGTCGTCACATGATAAATTCGCCTCTCCTGATCGTCCATGATCCAAATCTGCGCGCCGCCAACCGGAAGCGCGTCGTGCGCCGTCCGCGCCTGTATAATGAGATAACCGGTAGCCATAAAGATCAATTCCTCCTTCTAAACCGTTCGGAAAACCGCCGATGAGGCGGGCAGAATATCCTTTGCTTCCCGTGCCATGACCGTGCCATTTTGCAAATAGAAACAAGGATGCCGCTCAATCACCGCATTTGCCTGCCGCGCAAGGGTCGTGCATTTTCCGTATACAGTATAAATATGAAGAACAGGCGGTGACGGTTCCTTTTTTTCTGCCCTTAATGGGAAAAACGGCTCCCCGCCCAAGAGATCCAAAACCTGCAAACGACTCCGCAAAAGATACAATCAATGCCAAAAACACTTAAAATATGACAGGAACTGTGCTATAATAAACTAATTCAAAAATCCAGATCGGGAGGATTGTGCGGTGAAGATTGAAAAAAAAGAAAACGGAAAAGAGATCACACTTTTGCCGGTGGGACGCCTTGATTCGAATACGGTGTCGCTGTTGGAGGCGGAGATCAACGCAAGCATTGAGGATGCGGAAAAGCTCATCCTGGATTTCGCGGGGCTGGAATATCTCTCGTCCGCCGGTCTGCGCGTGCTTTTGTCCGCGCATAAGACCTTTATGAAAAAAGGAAGCGGGGAACTGGTGATCCGCCATGTCAATGAGATCATTCACGAGGTATTTGAGGTCACGGGCTTTTTGGACATTCTTCATATCGAAGAATAAGGATGGAGGCGGGATATGAAAGAGTTAACGGTTGACGCGACGCTGGAGAGCATTCCTGTCATCACCGCATTTGTGGACGAACAGTTAGAGCAGTACGACTGTCCGATGAAAGCACAGGCGCAGATTGATATTGCCATTGACGAGCTGTTCAGCAATATTGTTCATTATGCCTATCATCCCGAGGTCGGTCCTGCCACGGTGCGGGTGGAGGTATTGGAAGAGCCGCTGTCCGTCGTGATTACGTTTATCGACCAGGGCGTGCCTTATGATCCGCTCGCGAAGTCCGATCCCGATGTGACGCTGTCTGCGCAGGATCGGGAGCCGGGCGGCTTAGGGATCTATATTGTCAAGAAAAATATGAATGAGATCACCTACGAATACAAGGACGGCAAAAACATTTTGCGGATCCGCAAGGACCTGTAAAAGAGCCGCGCAGGGAATCATGGGGAAAGAACATATGATCAATCAGAACGACCATGGAGATTTATATCGGGAAATCGTTACCAACATGCTGGAAGGCGTCATGGTAATCAGCATGAACGGCAAGATCACCATGCTGAATCAGGCGGCGGAACAGATGCTTGGTCTGACGCAGGAAGATATAGGGAATTCTTTTGCGAATGTGTTTCTGACGCGGGAGGGCACGGATTCCTTTACCGAGGTGATCTTAGACACCGTTTATGAAAAAGAAAAAGTAAGCAATATGCCCGTGGACTATACGCTTGCGGGCGAGAACAGAAATCTTTCCCTGACGACCAGCTATATCCATAACGAGGGAGAGAAATCCGTGGTCGTAGTCATTGATGATGTGACGGAATTAAACGAGCTGCGCGACGCGCAGACGGCGCTGGACCGGATTCGCAAGTTAAACAAAGAATATGAAAAAGCCAAGGACGAAGCGGTCAGGGCAAACGAAGCCAAAAGCCGTTTCCTCTCCAACATGTCCCACGAGATCCGGACGCCGATCAATGCCGTGCTTGGCATGAATGAAATGATCCTGCGGGAATGCACGGACGAACAGCTGCTTTCTTACGCGGCGAACATTCAAAGCTCCGGAAAGACGCTTTTATTTTTGATTAACGACATTCTGGACATGTCCAAGATTGAATCCGGCAAGATGGAAATTGTCAGCGTGGAATATGGCTTTGCCGGTCTGTTGATGGATCTGTGGAACGTTATTTTTTTGCGGGCGCAGGAAAAAGGACTGACGCTTTCCTTTTCGCTGGACGAGACCATGCCGAAAACGCTGTACGGGGATGACGTCCGCATCAAGCAGATTGTAACAAATCTGCTGACAAACGCGGTCAAGTATACGCCACAGGGCGGGATCGAGGTGCGGGCGGCATACGAAAAGACGGGTGAAGAGCAGATCAATCTGGTAATGTCCGTCAAGGATACCGGAATGGGCATTAAAAAGGAGGATATGGGGAAGCTTTTCGAAGACTTTCAAAGACTGGACGAGGAAAAGAACCGCAACATCGAGGGCACGGGCTTGGGAATGAACATTACCATGTCGCTCTTAAAGCTGATGGACGGCGATATGAAGGTCGAGAGCGAATACGGGAAGGGCTCCACTTTCACGGTCACGATCCCGCAGAAAATTGTGTGCGGCGATCCCACAGGCAGTTTTGAGACGCTGAAAAACAGGCAGGAGCAGAGCCGCCTCAAAAAACAGCAGACCTTCGAAGCGCCGGAGGCGAGCGTGCTGGTAGTGGACGACAACGAAATGAACCGGAAGGTATTCCAATCTCTGCTCAAGCGCACGAAGATGAAGATCACGGCGGCGGATTCCGGGAAGCAATGTCTGGAACTGGTAAAAAAAGAACCGTTTCATATTATTTTTATGGATCATATGATGCCGGAGATGGATGGCATAGAAACCCTTCATGCGATGCGCAAGCTTTCCGGCATTCCCAATGAGGATACGCCGGTCATCGTGCTGACGGCAAACGCGCTGTCCGGCGCGCGGGAAGCGTATTTGCAGGAGGGATTTGCCGATTTTTTGACAAAGCCTATTGACGGGGATTTGTTGGAACAGACCGTGGCGGAATACCTTCCGGAACATCTGATCCGGAAAAAGGAGATTGCCGCGCAGAAAACCGTGCAGGGCGGCGTAAAAGCAGAGGAAGATCAGAAGAACGGAAAGGTCGATGAAGAGCGCTTTCAGGCGTATGGGATTTCGATTGCGAACGGTCTCTCCTACGCCAAAGGCGATACCCAGATGTATCTGGATCTGGTGCGAATGTTCTTAAAGGAGCGGGAAAAGCGGGAGACCATGCGGCAGTTTATCTCCGCGCAGAATCTGGCGGACTATGCGATTCTGGTACACGGCTTAAAGGGAAATGCGAGGACGCTCGGCGCGGATGCCCTTGCCGATCTTGCCTATGAACACGAGATGCACAGCAAGGCGCAGGATGGCGATTATGCGGCGGCGCATTGGGAGGAACTGCTTACGGTCTGGGATAGGGCGCTGGAAGGCTTTCAAGTCTACTATGAAAGCCGCGGAGGAGTAAGCAGCGGAAGCCACGGCAGAGTAAACGGCAGCGGAGTAAGCGGCGATGAAATAAATGAAAACGGAATACGCTGCGGCAGAATAAACGGCAATGGAGTAAGTGACAGCGGGGAAAACGGCGACGAAGTAAACAGCGGCGTCCAGGAAGCGGCGGGCGGCGGAAAAGAACCCTTGCAGCTATCCCGCAATGATCTGGAAAGAGCTGCCGCGCTGCTGGATGATTTCGAGACGCAGGAAGCGATCGGACTCTTGACAGAGTGGACCGGCTATGCGTTGGAACCGGAAACGGACGCGCGCATCCGGGAAGCGCTGACGGCGTTGGAGGATGAATTTGACGAGGATAAGGCGATCCGATTGTTAAGAGAATGACGGATCAGGGAGCTTCGAACGGCGGGGTGTGTCAGCGCTGCGGCACAGAC
>JAMPAG010000020.1:10220-40233 GCA_023667365.1 bacterium
CTGCATCCGGGCAAAATTCGATCAAAGGGCGCAGACCTGCATCCGGGCAAAATTCGATCAAAGGGCGCAGACCTGCATCCGGGCAAAATTCAATCAAAGGGCGCAGACCTGTATCCGGACAAAATTCGATTTAAGGGGCGTAAAGCCCGCGATTCGGTAAAATTTGATTAAAAAATGCGGCGCAGAAACGAGGGAAACATGGCATTCGGAGAAAAGAAAAAAATTGTGGCGGTGGACGACAGCGGCATCGTACTGAAAATGCTGCAAAAGGTATTGGGCGAAGCGTATGACGTGCATGCGTTTTCAAGCGGCATGCGCGCGCTGAAATTTTTGAAAGAAAAAACGCCCGATCTGATTATTTTGGACATTGACATGCCGGAGATCAACGGCTATGAAATGCTGAAACTGATTAAGGAAAAAAATCATTTACGAGAGATTCCTGTTATTTTCCTTACGTCAAACAATGATAAAGATCATGTCATCAAGGCGGTGGCAGGCGGCGCCAAAGATTACGTGGTGAAGCCGATTGATCCGGACATCCTGATGGAAAAAGTGCAGGCACAGTTAACCGCAGAGTCGGATGACGACGACGTGATAGACTGGAGTAAAATTTAAGGAAACATTGCTTTTACATATTCCACGCAGAGCATGGTGATGTCGTCGAACTGCGGCGCGTCGCCGGTAAATGCGTCAATATCCGCTTTGACGGCGGGGAGCAGTTTTGCAGGCGGCTGATCGGTATTTTTTACAAGAATATCGGTGAGCCGCTGCATGCCGTACAGCTCGTGAGCCGCATTGGTGGCTTCCGTCACGCCGTCGGTATATTGGAAAATCTTATCTCCGGGCGAAAGCTTTAACCGCCCGCTCTGGTATTTCATGTTCTCCATGCCTGCCAGCACAAATCCGGCGCGCAGTTTGTAAGGTTCATAGACGCCGCCCGCCTTTGCGATAAAAGGCATTTCATGTCCGGCGTTGACAAAGCAGAATTCGCCTGTCACCAGATCAAGCACCCCTTCAAAAGCGGTAATAAACAGGCCTTCGCTGTTGGACTCGCACAACAGGTCGTTCACTTCTGAAAAAACGCCGCCAAGGTCGATTCCCGGTTTTGTGTGATCTTTAATCAGCGTCTTGCCAATCACCATAAAGAGCGCGGCGGGAACGCCTTTTCCCGATACGTCCGCCATCACGATGGCAAGATGGGTTTCATCCACCATAAAGAAATCATAGAAATCGCCGCCGACCTCCTTGGCAGGGTTCATGGTCGCGTAAATATCAAATTCTGGACGATCCGGAAAAGCAGGGAAGATACGCGGCAGCATATCCGCCTGAATATGGGTTGCCACGTCCAGCTCCGTGGAAATGCGCTGGCGTTCCTCGCTGTCCTTGATCTGCTTTTCCAGGAGGCGGCGCGTCCGTCCCGCGATAGACGTGCAGATGGAGGAGAGGCCGAGCAGGATCAGCGCGCGCGGCACCACAAAGAATAAGGTGGAATTGTATAACAGTTCCCCGGTCGGAACGCTGGCATTATAATCATAGGGATCGAGGAGCAGATTCAGATCGCCCTCGCCGACATAGAGACTGATATAGATGGAGGCGGAAAAAAGCAGCCAGGACATCACGAGTGTCATGCGTGTCAGACTTTTGGAATAATAGTGGCAGCTTAATAAAAGAGGCAGCGCCCATGCCAGAATGCCGTGTTTCGGCATGGCGCCGGATAAAATAAAAATACCCAGAATGCCGCAGAGTAAAAATACATACTTCAGCCAGGACGGTCCGCCGCCCGTCAGTTTGTAGAGGAGCGCCGGCAGGAGGAAACATACGATCAGAAGCGGCATGGCGGTATTCATGATCGCCGCCGGTACGATAAAAATATCAAGCAGATTCAACAGCCATGCCAGTGCGCCTACGCCGGCACAGACTGCCAGACATTTCGCGGCATATTGGTTCGCTTCCCTTTCGTTTTCAAGAATGACACGCAGCTCCAGCTGGGTATTGACATTATGATTTTGGCTTTTTTTCTTTTGTTTCACGCCCGCACCTCTCATTTGTTTCAGAATGAATTTGTTTCAGAATAATCTTCCTTTGGCAATCCAATGTTTTGCAGTTATTTCATTTGATAATCAAATCTATTATAACAAATCAGACCGCGGGTTTCCAGAAGTTTCATTTGCAAACAGTACCGTTAATGATGCAGTTTGTACCTCATTGTTTGTCTGAAGTATTTGTGATATAACAAATTTATTAAAAATAATTGTCCCAATATTGACAAAAATGTCCCAAGTAATTAAAATGGAAGTATCAGAAGAAGCGGGGAGGGAAGACATATGAAAAAAAAGAACGTCATTAATTTGATTAAATATTATACAGAGAACAATGATGCTGGTTTTCGAAATGAAGCGTGTGAAATTGCCAGATATTTTGACCAAACGGGAGACTATCAGCTCGCAGAATATATCATGGCGCTGCTGTCAAGTGCCAACACTTTTATCCCACAAATGAGTGAAAATGAGTCGTCGATGTTTGAGAAAGTGGACAAGGCAGGTGATAGTCTGTGGCTGCCGAAAGATATTACACAGGATTTATTAGGGATTGTGCACGCAGTGGCGCATAATGCGGGGATCAATAAATTTCTTTTTCAGGGAGCCCCCGGAACGGGGAAGACAGAGGCAGTAAAACAATTGGCGCGTATTTTGGAAAGAGAAATCTATATGGTAGATTTTGCAGCGGTTATAGATAGTAAAATGGGACAGACGCAGAAAAACATGTCTGAGCTGTTTAAGGAAATCAACCATTTTGTTCATCCGGAGAGAGTTCTTGTTTTATTTGATGAGATTGACGCGGTTGCCTTAGACCGGACAAATTCAAATGATTTGCGGGAAATGGGAAGAGTGACATCCTCTTTACTCAAAAATTTGGATCATATGGATGAAAGGATTGTCTTAGTGGCAACGACAAATTTATATGCGTTTTTTGATAAAGCGCTGATCAGACGTTTTGATTCGGTCATAGATTTTAACAGATATTCGCAGGAGGATTTGATGGATATTTCTGAAGAATACTTAAATAAGTTTTTAACCAAATTCAATTTAGCAAAAAAGGATATTAGATTATTCAGAAAAATTATGATGTTGTATGTGCCTTTGCCCTATCCGGGAGATTTGAAAAATTTAATTAAGACAGCAGTTGCGTTTAGCGATCCGGAGGATGAACTGGATTATTTCAGGAGACTGTATTATGCTGTCACGGGCGAAAAACCGGAAAATATAAAGAAATTGCAGGAGCAGAAGTTTACAATACGGGAAATTGAGATTCTTGCCAAAATACCGAAGAGCAGCGTGGCAAGAGAGCTAAAGGTGGTGATTCACGATGAATAACATTTTGCAGTTAAAAGGTCAGTTTCAGAAACGGAAAGCGCCGAACGGATTTGGCTCTGTCAATTTACCTAAAGGAGGGGAGGTCAGTGCGGAGCATGTTTTGAAACTGGAAAAGCAGTTACAGGATATTATTTTGTTTTGGAATCAAGAGAAAATGATAGGCGGAGCCTTGATCAGCGTACATTATAAAAAAATAGTGGCAAAGAGCAATCGGATTCAGATTTTATTGACGGACGGTGCAAAGCATCCGAATCAGGCGGTACGGGGGTCTAAATTTTTGGAAGGCTATAACGAAAAAAAACAATGGGTGAAAAAGCATGCGTTCACATATTTTTTGCCGCTGGAGGCTTTGCCAAAATCAGTGACGCTTTTAGTGCAGTGCGCATCGGTCATTCAGAATTTTTATAATGGTACTATATCAAGCGAGGATACGGAAGAGATTAACAACGGGAACTATAACGGGAGCATCATGGCAAAAAGCACATTTCTTAAAACACTTGTTGATTGTTTTTATGTAGAAGATTTTTGTATAGACCGTGTATCGCAGCCGGCAAATGAGCGCTCTATTATCACAATATACAGAACGGGTGTTGATACGGAAGAATTGATGCGCAAGCTGGGAATCCGTATGTTCCCCGCCCAAATGATTGATGAAACGACTTTGCGGCTGGAAAAAGAGGAGATTGATATTTTATGCAATAAAGCGCCCTATCTGATCGCGATGAGTGTAAAAGACTTTGCAGAAATCGTATATGATACGCCTGGCAGAGAGGAGTATGAACGACAGATATTGATACCGAAGCCGGGAAATGAACCGATTGTGGGAGTCATTGATACACAATTTGATAAAAGGGTCTATTTTAGGGAATGGGTGGAGGATATAAAATGTATCAGCGATGACATTGAATTGCGTGAGGAGGACTATTTTCATGGGACGGCGGTGTCTTCCATTATCGTAGACGGTCCTGCATTTAATCCGCGTTTGGAGGATGACTGCGGAAGATTTCGAGTACGTCATTTTGGCGTTGCAACGGCAAAGAGATTTAGTTCATTTGTTATCCTGAAACAGATTCGGGAGATTGTTCAAGAGAATAGAGATATTAAGGTGTGGAATTTATCATTAGGTTCTGCGATGGAAATAGATCCAAATTTTATATCGCCGGAGGCGGCGGAGCTGGATAAGATTCAAAACGAGTATGATGTGATTTTTGTGGTCGCAGGAACGAATAAAAAGAAAAATTCGAACATCAATAAAATAGGGGCGCCTGCGGATTCTCTAAATGCTTTGGTAGTCAATGCCGTAGATTTTGACGGGAATCCGGCGTCCTATACGCGCAGAGGACCGGTGTTATCTTTTTTTTATAAGCCGGATGTCTGCTACTACGGAGGGGACGGTTCGGAAAAAATAGTGGTCTGTGAACCACTGGGGGAAGCGACTGTATCGGGAACTTCTTTTGCAGCACCATGGATTACTAGAAAAATGGCATTTCTGATCCATGTCATGGGAATGAGCAGGGAAGTGGCAAAAGCGCTGATCATTGATTCTGCTGCAGGATGGGACCGGCAGGATACGATCAAATATGAAAAGGGCTATGGAATTGTACCTAAAAAGATCGGGGACATATTATATTCTAAGGATGACGAGATACGGTTTATCATGTCAGGGAGCATTGACGAGTATGAGGTATACACTTATAATATTCCGGTTCCGCAGGATAAAAATGCGCATCCGTTTTTTGCAAGAGCAACACTTGCTTATTTCCCTAAAAGTGACAGGAATCAGGGAGTTGATTATACCTCAACAGAGATGGATATTCATTTTGGACGGGTTACAGAGCAGAAAGGAAGAGCAACGATTAAAGCAATAGACTATAACAGACAGGCAGAAGAGGGGGTGAATGCAATATATGAAGAAGATGCGCGCAAATTGTATCGTAAATGGGATAATGTCAAACATATCAGCGAGGCGTTGAAGGAAAATGGGCGTCCGCGTAAAGCATATCAATCAGGTATGTGGGGACTGAGTATTAAAACAAAAGAAAGACTTGATTCAAAAGCAGGAAGAGGCATGGCATTTGGCGTGGTCGTCACATTAAAGGAAATGAATGGTAAGAATCGGATTGATGATTTCATAAAAATGTGTATGATGAGGGGGTGGATCGTTACCCGGCTGGATGTGCATGCACAAGCGGATGTTTATGCAAAAGCGGAAGAAGATATTACATTTGAATGAGGAAAAAACAAATGAACAAACCAAAGATGATCCTGTTTGACTACGGGCATACGCTTCTTTATGAAAACGATCATGATGTGGAGCGGGGGAACCGGGCGCTTTACCAATGTATCACGAAAAATCCGAAGAACATTTCTTTTGAGCAGTTTCATAAGATTATCCAGGATACGTTTGTCAGACTCAGCGGCTGCCGCAGCGGGATTGACATCAACGAGGACGATTTTTTACGGCTTTGTCTGGACTATATGGGTGTAGAATTGTCGGTTTCCCTGCAGGAGGCGGAACGGATCAATTGGAATGCGATTTCGAAAGGCGAGATCATGCCGAAGGCGGATAAGATGATCGACTACCTGAATGAACATCATATCCGTATGGGAGTCATCAGCAATCTGTGCTGGTCGGGGAAGGCGCTGCGGGAGCGGCTGGACAGACTGCTTCCACGCAATCGGTTTGAGTTTGTGATCGCTTCCTGTGAATACATTGTCAAAAAGCCGGACAGGATGCTCTTTGAGATCGCGCTCAATAAGGCGGGGCTTTCCGCGGATGAGGTGTGGTACTGCGGAGATCTGCTTGAGGCGGATGTTTACGGGGCGCATAACGCGGGTATTTTTCCGGTGCTTTATGAGGGGGAGACCGAGGAACCCAATCCTTTTGCGGGAAAAAACGACGGTTATGAGATTCCTTTTGCGCACCTGCACATCACGGATTGGGACGAATTGATAAGCGAACTACGGCGTATGGAGAAAGACGGCGGGGATTGCGAGAGTGTGAACGAAGCCAGGTGAAATGCGCTATCAACAGGCGGGACAGGAACGCGTATGACCTCTATAAAACAAATCGGCGGCAATCCTATCGGACTGCCGCCGGAAAGTGAAAATATTTGTATCTTGTTTCTTTGCGTCGTGCCACCTCACCTGCCGCAGGGCGTTTCTGTCTGCCGCCGGAAAGCATCTGCATCTCGCTTTTTCGCATTCTGCCACCTGCCGCAGAAAGTTCCTGACTGCCGCCGGAAAAGATCTGTATCTTGCTTCCTCCCGACAACGCGGACTGTAGGATGCCGAGCTTTAGTCCAAAAACTCCACGCGCCCGCTGTCAATATGGTAGATTGCGCCGCACACCTTTAAGCTGCTTTCGTCCGTTAAGTGCAGCTGCTCTTTGATAACGGAAACGCTTCGCTCGACATTGAGGCGGCAGGCTTTGAGTTCGTCCTTTTCATCGCCGATTGCCTTGCGGATCTCGTCCGTGATGTATTTCACGAAACCGGAAGGGTTGCTCGTGATGGTCGCGCCTACGGCGCCGCAGTGCGTATGTCCCAAAACGACGACCAGATTGGAGCCGAGATGATCTGCGGCATACTCCACGCTTCCTAACTGATGATGATCCATGACATTGCCCGCCACGCGGATGACGAACAATTCACCGATGCCCGCCGTAAAAATGCTCTCCGGTATGACGCGGGAGTCTGAGCAGGTGATGACGATCGCATAAGGCGTCTGTCCCTCGTCGCATGTTTTTTTGCGAAGCCGCACGGATACGTCGCCCGGATTCGTCGCCGCGTCCAGATAACGCGCGTTGCCTTCTTTTAACTTCGTCATTGCCTCCGCTGCCGATAAGTTCTGCTGATGTGCCATAGTTTTGTCCCCCATTCTTTGTTTGGTATCTTTGTTTCTGCGATAAAAAAAGTATAGCATACTTTCCATGGAAAATCATCTGTTTTGTTGCATCACGTCCCGATACGTTCTGACTGACGCAGCCGGGGCAAAACGGAAACCTTGCTTTCGACAGTTCATTTTTCATATTCCCAATCGACGCCAAACAGCCCGTCCTCCCGCAGTTCATAAATCTTGTCACAGACCGCATCCAGATACTTCCGGTCATGCGATACGCTGATGATGGCGCCGCCGAAATGCAGGAGGGCGCTTCTGACGGCGGGATTTGACAGCGGACTGAAATTCCGCGTGGGTTCATCGAGCAGCAGCACATCCGCCCGGCGCAGCACCATATCAAGAAAGAGAATCTTGGCTTTCTGCCCGCCGCTGAGACTGCCGATC
Organism: bacterium; assembly: GCA_023667365.1. Taxonomy (GTDB): domain Bacteria; phylum Bacillota; class Clostridia; order Lachnospirales; family Lachnospiraceae; genus DLAJ01. Next base: position 17,879 of record JAMPAG010000020.1, read on the forward strand.
GTTCCGGACATTTCCTCATGGGTGAATTTCATGCCGCCCATGTAGGTCCGCGCCTTTGTCATATCTTCCTTCGTATAGCTTTCCGCCAGATATTGTACGGGCGTTTTGCTAAAATCGAGCGCATCGGCATAATTTTGCGGCATAAAAGCAGGCGTGATGTCGCGTCGGTCCTTGAGTTCCTTCCATAAAAGAGAAAGCAGCGTCGATTTGCCGGCGCCGTTTCTGCCGATGATGCCGATATGCTCGTTCCCGCGGACAAGGAGCCGGAGGTTCGAAGATAAAATCCGCTCCCCGACGCACAGCCTGTCAGCCGCAAAATCAAGCACCGTCTTGCTGGACGGCAGACGGATGGACTCGTCAAACCGGGCAAGGATCGCTTCTTCCTCCTGCGGGAAATCTAAGAAATCTTCTTTTTCCCGTTCAAAGCGCCGTCCCATGGAAAGAACGTTGTGCATTTTCTTTTTGAGCAGCCGCCCAGCGCCGGGATTCTGGCGGGAAACAACGTTCTGCTCGTGCTCGACGCGGTCATGAATCTGCCGCCATTTTTCCATCTGTTTATCGTAGTCGTCCCGCTGTTTTCTGGCGACCTGCTCCTGATGCGCGAAAGAGCTGCGGCGGCGGGACAAATATTCGCGGTAGGGACAGCGCGAGACGGTGATGCGGCATTTGGTCTTGCGCAGGATCTGTTCCATGTGTACAATCACGTTTGCCGTGTTTTCAATGAGCGTTTCGTCGTGCGAGATATACAGGATGGGAAGGCGGCTGTCGGCGATCAAACGCTCCAGCCATTCTAAGGTGGGAATGTCCAGATCGTTTGTCGGCTCGTCGAGAAGCAGAATGTCAGGATCATCCATGAGCAGGCGCGCGAGCTGTACCTTTACTTTTTCGCCGCCGGAAAGCGTGGCAAGCTTCTGATCGGAAAAAATAAAATCGACGGACAGCCCCAGCCGCTCCAAAACATCCGTGTGCAGATAATATTCCGTTTCCGCAAAATAGTCCGCCAGCGTGAGCGCGCCGCAGGATTCCTCCATGGTCTGGGGCAGATAAGCCATCCTGCATTTGGTGATGACCGCGCCGGAGCAGACGCAGTAGGATTCGATCAGGCTCCGGTCATAAATCCATTTAAGCAGGGTGGATTTTCCGTTTCCCTCCTCGCCGATTAGGACGGCTTTGTCGCCGCGGTTTAAGGTAAAAGAAAAATCATCCACAATGGTCCGTTCACTGTTTTTCAGACGGATCGTGATATTTTTTAATTCTAACATGCGATACCTCCAATCAAAAAGTTCCTGCGGAAACAGTTTGAGATACGGTTTGGAAGAATATACGGAGGACATTCTTCCGTCGCAGCGGTTTCCGGCAGCATAAAAAAGTTCCGTTCCCGACAGCGAATCACCGCGTATCGAAAATGGAACCATCTGCATCGCATGACATATCCGGTAAAAAAGGAACCAGTCGGAAAATCCGGGCGGACATAAAAACAGCACAGCAAATGACGGACGGCGGAAACGCCGCAGGTAATCCAAATCTCAACAGCAAAACAAGCCCGGTATGCATCCGGCATACGGCGGACAGGATGACTCGCTATCTTGTCAATTTGAATTACGCAATATACATTGCTGCACCTCGCTTTGTGAGAATTTGATGAAGTCAGTGTACCATACCGCATACGGGCGCGTCAAGAAAATTTTCCGCGCAATAAGAGCTAACTTAACAAGAGCTGCGGCAACACGCGCTGCTTTTTTTGAAAATACTACCTGTTCCATGGCGGTCCGCGCTTGTTGGAACAGAGTGAAATGCAGATTGCTTGTGGCAGAAAATGGTGCTATACTTTAGGCGCATAAACGAATCAACAATCGAATTGGGAGGCTGTGTTATGACCCGTCAGGAGCAGAGAACAGTTAAAGAATTACGCAGAATCATTGACCAGAATTTGAAAGCTGTTTCAAAAACCTATGGATTCAAAGTGGTTTCTAAGTGCGCATATAAGGTGATTGACGGCTTTTTATATGAGGTTTATATTTCAGCGCCTCCGATAAAGTGCGGTACGGCAATCAACGTAACGGTTTCGGTAAAACCCTGTGCGATAGATGATGCCTTTTGGGAACTGTATGGTATGCAGGAAATTGCGCGGAAGAAACCCTTTAGTTTTCACATAACTGCTGCTCATGCGCCTTACCCGCACACTATCAAAAAATGGAGGTATGTGTCGAGTCAATGGCGGAGGCTGTCGCAGTTTTAGATGAGGCTCTTCGCCTGTCAAACGCTGTTATCAAGCAGCACCACGAATGTTGTGCGACGATTGTTGACTTTAAGGCAGAGATAGTCGCAGCAGAAAGACCGACCGACAGGTTAAATGTGGTTTTATGTGAAATTGTGGAAGGAAATTATCAGAGCGCACTGTTGCTTGCAGAAAAAGAATTGGAAATAGACCGACATCCTCTGTTTGTTAAGGCAACTGACCGCGGGCTGAAAGGTATCTATGAGTATGTAAAGGAATTTTGCGAGAGCAAAAATCATTGACACATCCGCAGGCGCGTGCTACAATCACGAAAACAGGAGGCGGCTATGCGAACTCGCACACATTCATTTTTTAACATGAATAGGGACGACGATCGGTAGCGCTTGTATCATGAGACCACTCATAGGTACAAGCGCTTATCGTGTTGTACCTATGTGGAACTGAATCAAAGACCACATTGGGTAAAGAGAACTTGAAAAAGAACATTGCCCGATGTGGTCTTTTTTTGCGCGATAAGCAGAAAAAGCCGTCGCACAGGGCAGGGAAACAGAAATAAAATCTGAAAATGTGTCAGGCGGGATTGACTTGGGGGGGGGGTAAATCATGTAACATAGAAATCGACATGGCAAAGATAAATGAGAAGCCTGCAAAGGAACGGACTGTAAGAGTAGAGCCGGAAATGATACTGCGCTGGGGCGGAGCGGAGTATGCATCTTATAACAAAAGAAAAAGTTCACAACATCAAACGGGTAAAGCGATAAAAAAGGCGGCGGACAAAAGGAGTCAGAGAAACAAGCGCACAGAAACAACCATAAAATCAAACGGAGGAAATAAATATGCAGGGAAGAACACATCATTGCGGGGAGCTTCGGCTGGCGCATAAGGGGCAGCAGGTGAAGCTTGTCGGCTGGTACGAAAATATGAGACGGGTCAGCAGGAATCTGGGATTTATGATCTTGAGAGATTTTTACGGAACAACGCAGATCGTGATAGAAACGGAGGAGATGATGGCGGCGGCAAACGGGATTTCTTATGAATCGACCGTGGAGATCGTCGGCGTCGTGCGGGAGAGGAGCGCGAAAAACTTAGAGACGGCGACGGGTGAGATCGAGGTGGTTCCGAGCGGGATAACGGTGCTCGGAAAATGCCGTTATCAGGAATTGCCGTTTCCGATCAGGCGCTCCAGGGAAGCCGATGAAAATGTGCGGCTGAAATATCGGTATCTGGATTTACGCAATCCGGAAGTGAAATCTAAAATGGTATTGAGAAGCAAGGTCATTGAACGGCTTCGCGCGGCAATGACGGCGCATGATTTTTTGGAGATCACAACGCCGATTTTAACCTGCTCGTCTCCTGAGGGCGCGCGGGATTATCTGGTTCCGGCGCGCAACCATCCGGGAAAGTTTTATGCGCTGCCGCAGGCGCCGCAGCAGTTTAAGCAGATTTTGATGGTGTCGGGATTCGACCGTTATTTTCAGATCGCGCCCTGTTTTCGGGATGAGGACGCAAGAGCGGACCGTTCGCCGGGCGAGTTTTATCAGTTGGACATGGAGATGGCGTTTGCTTCGCAGGAGGATGTATTTGCGGTCATAGAAGAGATCCTTCCGCCGGTCTTTGCCGAATACGGTATTTATTCCGAGGTATCAAAGCCGCCCTTTGTGCGGATTCCCTATGCGGAGGCAATGGAACGCTACGGTTCGGATAAGCCGGATCTGCGTATCAGCCTCGAAGTGCAGGATGTGACAAAAACGCTTGCAGACTGCGGGTTTGCGCCGTTCGCGCCGGCAGGCGCGGAGCAGGCGGAAACCGATGCAGTGCCGAAGCCATGCGCAGAGCAGACAGAAACCGGCGCAATGCCGAAGTCAAGCGCAATGCAGGCGGAAACCGACGCGATGCCGGAGTCAAGCGCAATGCAGGCGGAAACCGACGCGATGCCGGAGTCAAGCGCAATGCAGACAGAAACCGACGCAACGCCGCAAATCTGCATCAAGGCGGTCGTGGCAGCAGGCTTTGCAGGAACAAGAAAACAGATTGAGGAAATCTGCGCCGAGACAGAGATGATCAGTGGACGGAAAGCCTACTGGTTCCGTCTGGATGAGAATGGAGAGCTTGTCGGCGGGATCGCGAAATTCGTAAGAGAGAGGAAGGAGGAGGTCATCCGTCAGCTTTCCTTAGAAAACGGCGATCTGGTGGTACTCTGCGCCGGAGAACGAAAGACTGCGCAAAAAACGGCGGGGGTCATCCGCAAAGCGCTCGGAGACCGCTTTGACGCGTACAAAAAGAAGAACCGCTATGAATTTTGCTGGATCGTGGATTTTCCGATGTATGAGATCGGAGAGGAGTCGGGCAGGCTTGAATTTTGCCATAATCCGTTCTCCATGCCGCAGAATGGGGCGGGGAATAAGAAGTCGTATGCAGTCGAATATGCGGCAGGCGGAACGGACGTGGCAAGTGGGACGAGTGCGGTAAGCGGAACGAATGCGGCAAGCGGAACGAATGTGAATGCGGATACGGAAATCTTTGCGCAAATGGATCCGCTCGATATGCTTGCCTATCAATATGATCTTGTATGTAACGGCGTGGAACTGTCATCCGGCGCGGTTCGCAATCATGATCCGGAGCTGATGGTAACGTTGTTTGAAAAAGTCGGGCTGAGCGAGGAGGATGTGAAAGCAAAATTTCCGGCGATGTATCAGGCATTTTGTTACGGCGCGCCGCCCCATGCAGGCATTGCGCCCGGAATCGAGCGGATGCTCATGTTACTCTCCGGCGAGGAAAGTATTCGTGAAGTGATTCCGTTCCCGATGAATAAGCACGCGCAGGATGTAATGATGGGCGCACCCGCCGTCGTAGATGAAAAACAGCTTTGGGAGGTTCATATCAGGTGTGAGAAAGATTCCGCGGGTTGAGTGCCAGTCCGGGAGGGCTTACAAAACTGTAAGCGCGCGCGGGCGAATTGTAAGCCGATTCTATGGCGTTTCCAAGTCGTATTTTTTTATGATGGTGACAGATGGCGGTCAGCAGGCGTAGAGCCGGCATTTCCCTAAGAAAGTCTTAATGATTCTTTCATGTTTTGTTAGAGAAATATTAAAAATTGCGGTTTATCATGTTCTATCATGAGCGAAGCGAAAAGTAAATCTTAACGTTTTCTTTCCGTTTTTCTTTACCGCTTTCTTAACCCGAAACCGCTAGGATGTACAACAGATCATGAACAGGGGAGACGGATATGAAAAAGAAGATTCAGATCGTGCCGCAGATCATGTGGATGGCAGTTTTCTTTACGGTCACGCTGAACTGTCTTGTGTATTACGGCGCAAGGGCGTTGACGGCGGAGCGGCTTCATTATGATCTGACGAACCGCATGGAGGAAAAAATTCCGTTTCTGCCATGGACGATTGTGATCTATTGGGGTTGTTATCTGTTTTGGATCGTGAATTATGCGATCGGATGCAGACAGGAAAAAGAAGAAGCGTTCCGCTTTATGGGAGCGGACATTCTGGCGAAATTGGTTTGCTTGTTTTGTTTTTTATTATTTCCGACAACGAATGTCAGACCGGTCATCGAAGGGCATTCTCTGGGGGAGGAGTGGATGCGCCTGCTGTATCGGGTCGATGCGGCGGATAATCTGTTTCCGTCGATCCATTGTCTGACGAGCTGGTTCTGTGTGATCGCGGCGCGTGGAAATGAAAAGATACCGAAGTGGTATAAGGGAGTGTCCGTGTTGATCGCGGTCAGCATCTGCGTATCCACGCTGACGACGAAGCAGCATGTGATCGCGGACGTGATTGCGGGCGTGCTGTTGGCGGAGGGAAGTTATTTTTTGGCCGGAAAGAGCGGATTTGCCGCATGGTATGCCGATAAGGTAACGGCGTTGTATGAGAAGGCGGGCGGAAAGTGGAGGACAGGATGAAAAGCAGAGGAGAGCCGGTGGGAGAGGAGAGCGGAAAAAGGAATCTGCCGGAAACGGACGGGATGACGAGGGAAAAAAGCAGCGCAGTCCGCAAAATAGAGATAGGGGTGATCGTCGGCGTTGCGGTTGTGATCCTGCTTGTCGTAAAACAATTGTTCAACCAGCGGATCGACTCGGTGGAATCACTGCAAAACTACATGCAGAACTTCGGGATCGCCGCGCCACTCATGCTGACGCTGTTTCAGGCGCTGCAGGTAGTGTTTCCGGTTCTGCCGGGGTATCTGGGATGTGCGGCGGGCGCGCTTGCGTTCGGAACGGTGACGGGATTTTGGTGCAATTATATCGGCATCAGTCTCGGCTCAATCGCCGCTTATTTTTTGGCAAAAAAGTACGGAAAAAGCATTGTGGTTTCCCTGTTTCCGCAAAAGCAATATGAAAAGTGGAGCGAACGAGTGGAAAGGAGCAGATCGTATGGATGGTTCCTGTTTGCCGCGACATTGCTTCCGCTGTTTCCTGACGATTTTTTGTGCTATTTTTCCGGGCTGATGAAAATGAACAGCAAAAAATTCATCTGGATTATTTTGTTGGGAAAACCTTGGTGCATTCTGGCATACAGCATTGGCTTCGGACTGATCGGCTAGGAGCGGGGAAAAACAAAGAAAGAGCAGGGAGGTCGGGACAGGCGGAACAGGCGAAAGAGACGGAACAGGGCAGGTCGGAACAGACGGAACAGGCGAAAGAGACGGAACAGGGCAGGTCGGAACAGACGGAACAGACGGAACAGACGGAACAGGTTGGAGCAGGCAGAGCAGGTCGGAACAGACGGAGCAGAGAGAATAGACGGAGCAGAGAGAATAGACGGAGCAGAGAGAATAGGCGGAGCAGGTCGGAGCAGACAGAACAAAGCGGGACGGGACAGATAAAACGAAGCGGCACAGACATAGGCAGACACAAGCAGACAGATTACAGAAGGGCGTGAAGATTACGATGAAGAAAAAACCACTCGGATATTATGATTATACGGTCATCCTGACATACGGCGGCATGCTGTCGGCATTTTTAGGTATTTTGAAGGTGATGCACAGGGACTACTGGGGCGCGGTGTTCTGTCTGATGGCAGCCGGCGTCTGCGATATGTTTGACGGCATGGTCGCGTCCACCAAGGTAAGAAACGAGCAGGAAAAGCGGTTCGGGATTCAGATTGATTCGCTCAGCGACCTGATTAGTTTCGGCGTGCTGCCCGCCATGTTTGTTTATAAAATCTCGGATGAGCATGTATGGATCGGGATCGTCGCCGCCGCATTTGTGCTCTGCGCGCTCATCCGGCTGGCATATTTTAATGTCCTTGAGGAGGAGCGGCAGAAGCAGACGCAGGAGAGGCGCAAAAGCTATTTAGGCGTTCCGGTGACGGTCATTGCCGTGATGCTGCCGCTGATCTTCCTACTATATAAAGAGCATATATGCAGAACAAGAATCTGTTTTCCGATTCTCCTAATCCTGATGGGCGCAGGGTATCTTATGCCTTTCGAGATCAAAAAGCCGGGGATCCTTGGAAAAATAGGGCTGCTCCTTCTCGGTATCATAGAGGGGATCGGGCTATTGCTCTTTATGGGCGGCGATATGGTGTAAAAAGAGGTGGAGACAATATCGATCAAGAGGATTCTTGCGGAAGAAAAGAATCTGTGACAGACATGATTGAACGATGTTCAAAGAAAACGGCTTACTGGTTTGGGATAACATGAGGGATTGGCATGAAAAAGAAATTTTCACAAATGAGGGTTACACGTTCGTACAATGCGGCGGGCGATTCGCCCGCACTGCATTTTTTGTATCGGACCGCGCCTGGAAGAATATTCTTAAAAGGATTGGTACATCCCGTCATATCGAGAATGGCGGGATGTTATCTTTCGTCGCACGCTTCAAAGTGGCTTGTTCCCTATTATATCCGGAAACACGGGATTGACATGACAGGGGTGGAAATTCCGCCGGAGGGATTTGCGTCTTTCAATGATTTTTTTACGAGAAAGCGAACGGAGCTGCCCTGTCGGGGCGGACAGAATGCGCTCGTCAGTCCGTGCGACGGATGGCTTCGCGTGGAAGAAATTCGGGATACCACGGTATTGATGGTGAAGGCGGCAAGATTTTCGTTGGAGGATTTGTTGGAAGATAAGGCGCTGGCGGAACAGTTTCGGGATGGGACGGCGCTGGTATTCCGCCTGACGCCGGCAGACTATCACCGTTACTGCTATGCGGCGGGCGGGCAGGTTCTTGCGGAAAAAAAGATCGCCGGCAGACTGCACTGCGTCAGACCGATCGCATTGCGGAAAGTCCCGGTGTTTGTGCAGAACAGCCGGGAATACCGGGTGATCCGGACGGAGCGTTTCGGAACCGTGGTGCAGATGGAGGTTGGCGCGCTGCTGGTCGGAAAGATCAGGAATCATGACAGGGGATTGAACTTGAACAATGTTCAACAAGGCGCAGAGAAGGGATATTTTGAATTTGGAGGATCGACGATCGTTCTTTTACTACCGAAAGACATGGTTCGGATTTCCCTAAAAGGAGTGCGGGAGAAAAACGGGACGGGAGAGGTGAGGGTGCGTATGGGACAACGGATTGCGACATATAATGCGGCGGGTGTATTCTGAATGAATTCATACGAAATCAAATCCGGGCGAATAGAACAAACCAAATCTAAATGAATCAGCTAGAATCACGGCTCTAAGTATGTTATAATCATGTCGAAAACGGGCTGACGTGAATCTGAAATACTGCGTGCAGGTCATGCTGCGCGCATCGCTTCGCTGGCGGCGTTTCCCGTTTGCACTTATCATGACATACAACCCAATGACAGAACCTGAACCGAGGGGATGAGACGATGCAAAGGATACTAGTTGCCGATGACGTGGAGATTAACCGCGAGTTATTGCGTCAGATGCTGGAAGATGAATACGAAATTGAAACGGCGGCGGACGGCGAACAGACAATACAAAAATTAAAAAAGTTTGAGGATACGGCGGCGCTGCTTTTGGACCTGCAGATGCCGAATATGGACGGCTTTGCCGTGATGGAGCAGATGCAGCGGAACGGATGGATGGGGAAGATTCCGGTGCTCATCGTGACGAGTTCCCTTGCGCCCGAAGTGGAAAAGCGCTGTTTTGAGTTGGGCGTGTTTGATTTTATCCACAAGCCGTTTGACCCGTCGGTCGTCCGCAGGAGAGTGCGAAATACCGTCGAGCTGTTTTGTTGTAAAAAGGAACTGGAACAGAAAGTCGAGAGCCAGACTGAGACGCTAAAAAAGCAGAATGAGATCATCGAGTTTCAGGCGGAAAAGCTCAATGAGGCGGAACCGTTTAACGATCTGATGATGCAATACCGTTGCGCGATCATGGAGGTAGAGACCAAGCTTAAAGTGCTGAACGAGGAGTTTTCCCAGGAGTATAACCGGAACCCGTTTGAAGCGATCAAGAGCCGGTTAAAGTCGCCGGAGAGCATTTACGGAAAACTGCGGAGGAAGGGGTATGCGTTGTCGCTCGAAAACATCGCGGAGTATTTGACGGATGTGGCGGGGATTCGTGTCATCTGCTCGTTTCCTGACGATATTTACCGCCTGGCGGACTTGATTGCCAGACAGGACGACATCACGGTTCTAAAGGCAAAGGATTACATCAAGACGCCGAAGCCGAACGGTTACCGCAGTCTGCACCTGATCCTGAGCGTACCTATTTTTTTATCCAGAGAAAAAAAGTACATGAAGGTGGAGTTACAGTTCCGTACGATCGCCATGGATTTCTGGGCGAGCTTAGAGCATAAGCTGAAGTATAAAAAGGATGTGGAAAATGCGGATGAGATTATGCGGCAGCTCAAACGCTGTGCGGATTCCATTGGCACGCTGGACTATGAGATGCAGGACATCCGTGACAAGATCGACCGGCACGACGGCGTTGAGAGCAGGGGGCTTGCCGCAGCGGAAGGATGACGGCGGCAAGGAGCAAAACCGCCGGCGTGGAAAGGCTGGGACCGGCAGGGTTTGTGCTGTGAAAAATCGAGCGAGAGGAGGCAGGACGTGCATGGTATCCGCGGACTTTCAAAAGGAACTGAACACGGCTTACGATTGTCTGGAAAAGAAGCATAACGAGCTTTACCTCGCCCTTTCCCACCGGATGTTTGTGCTGGAAACAGGATGGTTTAACGGGCATTATCAGAAGCAGAAGGACGGCGGATGGCGCAGAGACGCTTACCCGATTCCTGTTATCAGCGTAAAAGGGTATTGCGATATTGAGATCCGGTTTGACAGAATAGACGTTTCCGCGAAGCGGAAACGGGAGGAAGCGCTTGCCTATTCCTATGACAGGCTGGCGGAATATTCGTTTGAGGCATATGGCGTAGAAGAATTTCTGAGCGATTATTACCATGAGGGACAGCCGATCACGCAATTGCGGGAACGCATTCTGCAAAGTACGGAGAAGGAGATCGGTTTTTCCTTCACCTTTCCGTTTCATACGGAAGGACAACGGATGTTTGAATTCGTAAAACTGCTTCGAAAGGAAGGGTTCTATTATTAAAGTGAAAAGTGGAGGAAACAACATGGAAAAAGCAAAAGTCTATATGACAAAAAACATCGACCCGCAGGGCGTGATCGCGCTGTATCAGGCGCTTGGCGTGACGCTTTCGGGAAAGGTCGCGGTCAAAGTGCATTCCGGCGAGGTTGGAAATCAGAATTTCATTCATCCCGAATTTTGGAAGCCGATGGTGGATGCGGTAAACGGCACGATCGTGGAATGTAATACGGCTTACGCGGGTGAGCGCGATACGACCGAGGCGCACCGAAAGACAATGGATCTGCACGGCTGGACGAAAATCGCGCCCGTGGACATTATGGATGCGGACGGCGAACTGGCGCTTCCGGTCATAAACGGCGCGCATCTGAAAGAAAATTATGTCGGCGCCAATCTGGCAAATTATGACTCTCTGCTCGTGCTTTCTCATTTTAAGGGGCATCCGATGGGCGGCTTCGGCGGAGCGGTCAAAAATATTTCCATCGGTATTGCGTCTTCTCACGGCAAGGCGCATATCCACGGTGCGGGAAATGCGGCGAAAGCATGGTCCTCCGATCATGATTCTTTTTTGGAGTCGATGGCGGACGCGGCGCAGACGATCGTTACGCGTTATAAGGGAAAGATCGCTTATATCAACGTCATGAAAAACCTGTCCGTGGACTGCGACTGCTGTGCCGTTGCGGAAGATCCCAAGATGGCGGACATCGGCATGCTCGCGTCCTTAGACCCGGTCGCGTTAGATCAGGCGTGCGTCGATCTCGTCTATGCGTCCGATGATAAAGGAAAAAAACATTTAATCAAACGGATGGAATCGCGGAACGGCATTCATACGCTGGAAGCGGCGGTAAAGGCCGGCGTGGGCATAAGGGAGTATGAGCTGGTAGAGCTGGGGTAGGGAGAATCCGCCTTTTCGGGTGATAAGCTGACAGAAATCAGCAGGGATCGCCGCTGATTGATTCTGGTTCATGGCAAGTCTTCCGTGGGTTGATTCTGATTCATGGCAAATCTTCCGCAGGTTGGTTCTGATTCATGGCAAGCCTTCCATGGGTTGAATGGAAAAATGACGGCTTTGATAATCCAGAATCCACGTTGCGCCGCACAAAATATCAGCTCCCAGCAGGCCGCAGATCTGATCGTGATCCGCACCGTAGACCGGGTGTTGTGCGATTTCAATCTGATGCAGCGTGACGGGCGTTTGACCGATCATAAAAGAAAATACATCTACCATCTTTACTTCTTCTGTGGAAACGGAACCGACACCGTGAACGACCGTGTTTACCGCTTTGAGTTTGTCAAATCTTGTCATCCATGTACGATCAAGGAAGGAACCGGTATGGCCGCTGTCAAAACCGACCCGATAGACAGAACCGGAATGCGTGATAGGAAGGATGGGGAAAGCGTCCCATGACAGGCTTTCAGCGGTCGGCATGGTCCCGCCGGGAGATACTTTGGCGGTTCTTTGTTTCATATCCATTTCCCAGCAAAACAGGGAAATCATATCCCATCCAAGAAGCATGGAGGCGGGAAATACATGATGCCGGGAATCTTCTCCGAAGTTAAGCGCCTCGTCGGGCAGAACGCCAAGTTCCTGCGCCGTCAGCGGCATAGTTCCTATTTGAATGCGGCTGGCGCAGACGGTTTGATAGGTATTCTCTACGCCTTGATTATTTCCGCCGCTCACAGATGACTTTGTTTGTAAATCGCCTAACCGGTCTGCCATGCTTTGCGAAAGGAAAGACATCCCTGCCCCGGTATCAAACAGAGCGGTCACCTCCGTGTCGTTTACGGTTACCGGAAGAAAAATCAGATTTTCAAACGTTCGGTCAGAGAATGGGATGACATCACGGCTTTTCATGGCAGTTCTCCTTTGCAAATTTGTAAAAAGACGATGCGCATTTTGATTTTGTTATGAGGTCATTATAACACAAAATGGCAGAAGGAAACGGGAAAGTTGCTACAAAAGTGGAATTTCGGGTAGGATCAGATAAGAAATAATTGATAATTGTGATTTTGTGTGAGATGTGATAAACTTTCTGTGGGTGCTGTCAAAACAGTACGGTAGCGGTTCGCCTTTGCCAAAATGAGTACATTTTGAGAACTTCCAGTATCTGGAGGTGATACATATGGAAAATACGGGAAAGGAACAAAGGATGGAGTCCATAGCGGATGTTGTCGGTATCGCGGTAACGGTGATTCGTATTATTGTCACGATTATCAGCATTCGACAAACTGCGCAGAAAGATAAACATCAAAAAAGCAACCGCACACCTGACAAGTAGATGGTTGCTTTTTTGAGTAACTATTGTTGGGCGAACCGTTACTGTACGGCAGCACCTTTTTCATAATTATCTTATCATTCTCGTCAGAATCCGTCAATCTATTTCGTAAAATAAAGAACAAAGACCAAAATAAAGAAGCATTTTCGTCTTAAAATTGCGTACCCTTTTGTTTTTTAATTTATCTTTACTGCAAAAAAATGTCCGTTTACAACAAGCGTTTTTCAACGCGCAGGCGGACATGCTATAATGAATCGGACATGATACCCTTGCAACATACGGGAGGATGAAAATGAAGATCGCGGTCTGTGACGACGAACGGGAGATCAGGGAGGAGATTGGGCAAAAGATCCGGCGTTTTCTGCCGGATGCGGAGGTCTGCCTCTATGGGAGCGCAGAGGAGCTTCTGGGGGAAAAGAGCATGCCGGAACTTCTTTTTTTGGACATTAAAATGAGCGGCATGAACGGGATGGAGCTAGCGGAAAAATTGCGAAGCCGTAATCGGGACGTTACGATCATTTTTTTGACTGCGCTGGAAGAATATGTGTATCGGGCGTTCGATGTGGGGGCGTTTCATTATCTGTTAAAGCCGGTCGATCCGGTCAGGTTTTATGAGGTGCTGGAACGGGCGGTCCGTGAATGCCGGAGGAATAAAGCCGGCGCGCCTGCGCGGGGAGCGGAAGAAGAAAGTCTGACAATCAGAAGCAAGGCGCGGACGGAGAAAGTGTATCTTTCGGAAATTGTGTATTTAGAGGTGTTTAACCGCAAGGTGACGCTTCACAAAATGCAGGAGCAGATGGAATTTTACGGGCGGCTCAAAGAGTTCGAGGAGCGGCTGGACGCGGATTTTGTGCGGTGTCACAGGTCCTATGTCGTCAATCTGCGCTATGTGCGTCGTTATAACGGCACGGAAGTGGTGCTGGAAAACGGGGACAGCGTGCTGATGGCAAAAACAAAGTATGCCGGGTTTGTCCGCCGCTACATGGATTATATGAAAAGGCGGGAGGAGGAATGGCGTGGAACCCGAAATCTATAACCTGTATTACGAGATCGCGTTTTACGCCGGACGCGGAGCAAAACAACTGATCACGGGGATCATGCTTGCTTCCTTATGCAGGCACTTTATGGTGGGCGGGACGGCAAGGCGGCGCGTGTGGACGGTCGGCGCGGCATATTTCGCGGTTATAGCGGCGTTTTTATATACGGAGGTCGAGGTTTATTCATTCACGGCATATTTATCGGCGTTTTTCGCGGCTTTTCTTGTATTGTTCTGTTTAGAAAAAGAGAACAGGCAGGTGAAGTTTCTGCTTTGCTATGTCTTTTTTGCGGTGTACGTCCTTGCCTCCGACGCTGCTTCGGATCTGACTTATTTTTTGTCGGTACCGGTCGAGAGGTGGATCATCCTGCGCGCGGGAATGCCGCAGGAAGCGGTGTGGCGTGCGTGCTTTCTGAGCTTTTGCCTGTTTCGTGTGGCAGAATGTATCTTGGCGGCGCTGATTCTGTGGCTGCTCTGCAAGGGAATCGTAAGGATTTTCTTTTTTAGCAGGAACGGCATGGAAAAAAAGGAAATGCTGCTGCTCATGCTGCCGCCGGTTTTGGGAATCGTTTACTATATCGGGAGAGTGCGGAACGGGAATCTCGTATGGCAGGAGACCGGTATGTATATGAACGAAATGATCCCGGAGTATGAGGTGTTGGAGATTGTCACGCAGATCATTCTGCTTGCGACGATCCTGTCCATGCTCTGGCTGTATCAAAAATTGAAGCAGGAGCAGGGAGAACGGCAGAGCGCCCGATTGCTCTTGCAGGAGGTAAAAGGTCTGCGCGCGCATATTGAGGAGGTGGAGCGTCTGCACGCCGATCTGCGGGGAATGCGTCATGACATGAGAAATCACATCAGTGTTCTGTCCGGACTCATGGAGCGCGGTGCGTTCGAAGAGGCGCGGGCGTATTTAGATTCCATGGGGCGCATGTATATCGGGGCGGCATTTCCGGGCGCGGAAGCACGGGTAGAACAGGCAGAGCAAAAACCGGTGGAAAAGGACGCTGCGCGTATGGAGAGGGCAGAGCAGAAGCCGGCGGAAAAGGGCGCCGTGCGGGCGGAGCGGGAGAAAGCGAGCGGTACGGAAGAGCAGTATGAACAGGAAGCGCGGGAAAAGGCGGAAATGAGCCGGCGCAGGGAAAAAACGAACGCCAATGCGGGAAGTGCGCAGGGGCAGGCGGGAACAGAGGATTTGCGGCAGGCGGAAATTTTGACGGGAAATCCCGTGACAGACGTGATCCTTGCGGAGCACCAGCGCCGGATCGCGGAGGCGGGAGCGGTGCTGGAGGCGGATTTTCATTATCCCGACAGTGAAGTTATGGATGCGTTTGATCTCAGCGTGATTCTGGACAATGCGTTGACGAATGCGAGGGAGGCAGTGACGCCGGGCGGATGGGTACGGATTCGCAGTTTTCGGGAGCATGATGTCTATCTGATCGCGGTTGAAAATACATGTTTGGGAGAGCTTCCGGGAATGGGCGCCGAAGGGCTTCCGATGACGACCAAGCATCCTGCGGAGGCACACGGCTTTGGACTGCGCCATATCAAAACGGTCGCGGAGCACTATCACGGCACGGTGACGATCGAACAAAAGGGGGACTGGGTGATCTTGAGCGTGATGTTGTGTATCTGAGCGGTGAAAGGTTCTTTGCGCAAGCGAAATTCTTTTTTTGCCACAACAAAGAAACGTCCGTTGGCAACAACATGATAAAGGACGGACCGCGGCCGGCCGAAAAAGAAAAAGAAGGACGGGTGCCGGACAAACAGCAGCGAATGTCATAAATCTGCGCGCGGTCACGGACTGGCGGACTGTGTGAGATAAGGAAATCGTGACGGGGGACAGATGATATACTTCCGCAAATGGAGGCGGCACTGTGTAAGAAAGGAGATCGCGATGAGAGTAGAGAACGGAAGCGGCGCGGGAAGCGCGGTGGATGCAGGTACAATGGCGGCGATAGGGATGCAGATCGGTCAGTCAGGTCAAAATGAGGATGCCTTTTCGAAAAATATTCGGAAGCAGATCGAGCAAAAACAGCAGGAGCTTTCGGAATTGTCCGCAAAGGAGGAACTGAGTCCGGAAGAAAAAATGAAGCGGCGGCAGGAGCTGACGAAAGAAATCTCCGATCTGAACATGCAGCTTCGCCAGCACCGGATGGAAAAACGGATGCAGGAGAAGGCGGAGCGGCAGAAGAAAAGTCAGGATGCGCAGAATGCACGAAATGCGGGGGCGCAGAGTGCGGGGCGCACGGCGAAAGGAGCGAAAAAAGCACAGGCAGCAGGCTTTTCTGCGGAGGGAATGTCCGCTCTGCTTTCCGCGGATGCGGCCATGAATCAGGCGCAGGTGCAGGGCAGTGTTTCCAATAAGATGGAAAACCGTGCGAACGTGTTGAAGCAGGAAATCAAGCTGGACTCCGCCAGAGGGGGCGTCACGGAGAGAAAAGAAGCGGAGCTTGCGGGAGTGGAGGCAAAGGCTGTCAGCGCAGCAGCCGCGCAGGCAGGTTCGCTCAGGGATGTGAACGAGAGCGTACATGATGCGGCGGAAGCGGAGCGCAGCCGCACAGCAGAAGCGGAGCGAAGCCACACAGCAGAAGCGGAGCGAAGCCACACAGCGGAAGCAGAGCGAAGCGATACGACGGAAGCAGAGCGAGGCCACATAGCGGAAGCGGAGCGCGGGAATACGGCGGAAACGGCGCCAAGCCATGCGGCAGAGACAGAACACGGCGACACGATGGAAGCGGAACAAAGCGGAAAGACAAGAAATGCGGAGAGAGCAGGTACGGATGCCGGTGGCACAGCAGGCACGGCGGAGAAATCGCCGTCCGGGACCTACCAGCCGGTGGACGTCCGTATATAAAAAGAAGAAAGCAGGTGCGAGGAAAAAGCGCCTGCTTTTTTTATAAAAATCTATTGACATTCCCCTTGCTGGAAGGTATATGGTAGATACAAATCTGATAGAAAGCACACGGATTTGTGGACGCTCATATTTGCAGTTTTACGACAGCATGGAGGATTTGATATGAAGATCAATGAAGTTGAGCAGTTGGTCGGCATCACTAAGAAGAACATTCGTTTTTATGAAGAAAGGGGACTTCTGGAACCGAAGCGGCAGGCACAGAACGGATACCGCGATTACTCGGATGAGGATGTCGATATGCTGAGACGCATCAAGCTGCTGCGAAAACTGTCGGTACCGATCGAGGAGATCCGCAAACTTCAGACAAAGCATATGACGCTGGATGACTGCCTGAAAAGACATGGGATCACGCTTGCGCGGGAAGAGAAGAACCTTGCGCAGATTCGAGAAATGTGCGCGGAGCTTCAGGAGAGCGGGGTAGAATTTGAGACATTTCCGACGGAAGAACTGCTTGCAGGGATGGAAGCGCGGGAGAAAGGAGGGACACGTCTGATGAATGTAAAGGAAACCGATATGCGCAGGAAAAAGAAGATCGCGCCGCTTATCGTAGCGGCAGTGGTAACACTTTTTATGGCGGCGTTTATGGTGATGGTCGTGGTCGGATTTTTTTATGAGGAATCCATGCCGACGGCGGCGATTCCTTTTATGGCGGTCGTGATCGCGGCGCCGCTTGTCGTAATTGTCGGCATCGTACTTGCCGTGCGTGAGCGGATGCGGGAGATCGGAAGCGGCGAGGAGGATGCCGCCGCGAAATATTAAGCTGACTGAAAAAGGAGAGCATTACCACGGATGTTAGGCGAATTAAAAGGGAGAATGCCGAAGTAAGGCAGGAAGAAAACGAGGAGGGAAAGACAATGTTATTATTAAGTATTGAATATGTGCCGGGCAAAGAGATTGAAGCGCTCGGAATGGTAAAGGGAACGACGGTGAGGGCAAAGAACATCGGACGTGATTTTTTATCGGGCATGAAAAATCTGGTCGGCGGAGAGATCACCGCGTATACGGAAATGCTCAATGAGGCGCGTTCTATCGCGATCAAGCGGATGGTGGACGATGCGGAGGCGATCGGCGCGGACGCGGTCATCGGCGTGATGTACGGTTCTTCCCAGATCATGTCGGGTGCGGCGGAGATCATCGCCTATGGTACGGCGGTGAAGTTCAAGGCTTAAAGCTTCAAGGGGTAAAGAGGCAAAGCTTCAAGGCGCAAAAAAAGAGTTTCGCTGATACGGAACTCTTTTTTTGCGTCTTGGTATCGCGGTATTCATGCGTATTGGCATATGCGGTCTGCGAAAGTCGAAAACATATGGCATATGTGATCCGCGAAAGTCGAAACCGTATTGGCATATGCGGTCTACGAAAGCGGAATACGCACGACGACATTACAAGAGAAACTGCCGTCAGCTTCTTGCAATGTTCACCACTTCATACCCAGCGTCCGCGATCGTCTGTTTCAGCAATTCGTCGGAGACCTCCCCGTCCGGGGTGAGGGTTGCGCTCTTTCCCGCAAGATCCACGTTTACGGATGAGACGGGCAGTTTTGCAAGCGCTTCCTCCACGTGCTTTTTGCAATGCTCGCACATCATTCCTTCAATGCTTAATGTGATTGTCATCGTTGTTTCCTCCTTTTTATATTCAGCCTGTATGCAGGCTTGATGAACCGGTTCCACGCTGTGCGCGGTTGGCTTGAACCACCGGAGCCGCAAAGCGTTTGAGACCACGCAGACGCTGCTTAGACTCATGGCTGCCGCGCCAAACATCGGCGTGAGCCGCAGATGAAGCGGCACGTACAGGACGCCCGCCGCGAGCGGGATGCCGATGCAGTTATAGAAAAACGCCCAAAACAGATTCTGGCGGATATTGCGGATAACTGCTTTGCTTAACCGGATGGCGGTTACTGCGTCAAGCAGATCGCTGCGGATCAGCACGGCGTCCGCGCTTTCCATTGCGACCTCCGTTCCGGCGCCGATGGCGATGCCGACGTCCGCGCTTGCTAAGGCGGGCGCGTCGTTGATACCGTCCCCGATCATGGCGACGACATGCCCCTGTTCCCTGAGCGTGCGGATGTGCCGTTCCTTATCCTGCGGCAATACGCCTGCGATCACGGATGAAACACCCGTCTGCTTTTGAATCGCATTGGCGACACGCTCATTATCCCCTGTCAACATGACCGTTTGAATATGCATGTCGTGCAGGAGACGGATCGCCTGTGCGCTCGTCGGTTTTACGACGTCGGCAACAGCAATGATACCGAGAAAACGGGTATCCGATGCAAACAGGAGCGGTGTCTTGCCCTCGTCGGAAAGTGTTTCCGCGCGTTGTCTGATTTCCTGCGTGATGCAGGATACGGGCAGCTTTACGTTACCCGAATAATAGCGGACACCGTCGATGACGGCGCTGATGCCCTGACCGGGAAGCATCGTGAAATCGGTAGTCTCCGCATAGGAGGCAGGCACAGCGCCATAGGAAGCAGAAATCGTGTCAGACAATGTCCGGTTCGCCGATGAAGAAGCTGCGCCGTCGGACGCGGATGCAGCCGTATCGGCAGAAGAGTCGGTGTGAGAATATTGAACAATGTTCAATAAATTCGCGTCCGGTTCGTCTGAGCAGGACTGTGAGACCGCATTTAGCGTGTTCAGGCAGGAGCAGGATGCCGCGTAGGACAGCACCGCATCGGCAAGCGGATGTTCGCTTTGGTGTTCTAAGGCGGCTGCGATGCGGAGTAATTCTTCTTTTTTACAATCGTATGTCAGCACGTCCGTCACATGCGGCTTACCCTCCGTGATCGTTCCCGTTTTATCCAATACGACGGTATCGACATGGTGCGCCGTCTCCAGCGCCTCTCCCGACTTGATGAGAATGCCGTTTTCCGCGCCTTTGCCGGTGCCGACCATGATCGCGACCGGCGTTGCCAGACCGAGCGCGCACGGGCAGGAGATGACAAGGACGCTGATGCCAAAGGAAAGTGCGGATTCAAAATCCGCTCCGGCAAAGAGCCAGATGATGGTCGTCGCCAGTGCAATGAGCATGACAACGGGGACAAAGATACCCGATACCTTGTCGGCAAGACGCGCGATTGGCGCCTTGCTGGAAGAAGCTTCTTCGACAAGGCGGATGATCTGCTGAATGGTCGTATCCTCACCGACCCGCTGCGCTTTCATCTGAAAGTAACCGTTTTGGTTCATGGAGGCGGAGATTACGGAATCTCCCTCTTTTTTTTCCACAGGAAGACTCTCTCCGGTAATCGCCGATTCGTCCAGTGAGGTGTGACCGTTTAAGATTATGCCGTCCACCGGGACGCGTGCGCCGGGCTTGACAATGACCGTATCGCCGAGGGCGACGAGGGAAACGGGAATTTCCCGTTCGGCGCCGTCGCGCAGGACGAGCGCTGTGCGTGGGGAAAGATCCATGAGTTTTTCGATCGCACTGCTCGTTTTTCCCTTTGATTTTGCTTCCAGATATTTTCCGAGCGTAATCAGCGTGACAATCGTGCCTGCCGATTCAAAATAAATATCGGACAGGTAGTGCGATACGAGCGCGCCGTCACCGTGTCCGAGCCCGTAACCAATCCGATAGAATGCAAACAAGCCGTAAGCGGTCGAAGCGACGGAGCCGAGCGCGATCAGCGTATCCATGTTTGGCGCGCCGTGGAACAGGTTGCGAAAGCCGTTGACGTAGTAGCTGCGGTTCAGATATAAAATGGGCAGTAAGAGCAAAAACTGAGTCAGTAAATTGGCGACGGCGTTCTGCTCCCCGTCAAGTGCCGCAGAGATAAAACGCGGGATCGGCAGACCGAACATATGATGCAGCATACCGTGCATGGACACATACATCATCGGGATTAAAAAAAGAAAGGACCAGATCAGGCGCCGTTTCATGCTGCGAATGTGCTTTTCACCGATACTTGAGGATTGTTTTTGGTCTGCGTGAAGCGAGGGCGTGCGGGTGGCGTCCGTGACCCCGGCATTTCGCTGTGCAGTTGAGAGACCGGCATCCGCGGTCGTACCGTCGGCGATGCCTTCTGCGCTGTAAGCGGGGGACATGGAACGAGAGGAGCCTGTGCTGCGGACAGCGGCGCCGTATCCCGCTTTCTCGATAGCGGCAATGATTTCGGCGGAGGATAGCTGCTCCGCGTCGTATGTGATGTTCATGCGGTTTGTGAGAAGATTAACGCTGACTTCTTCGACACCGGGGAGCTTTGCCGCCGTTTTTTCCACGCGCGCGGAACAGGCGGAGCAGCTCATTCCCGTAATGTCGTAGGTTTCTTTTTTCATAGTGGAAAAAATCTCCTTTCTTAAACTTATAGGAAATTTCACAATCCATGAAGAATTGCGTCAGCAATTCTTCGAAAGAGTTTCGCGAAAGCGGAACTCTTTTTTATTTCATGAGCTTTTGCAGTGTGGCGCAGAGTTCGTCAACGGCAGCGTCGTTTCCGCCCTTGATGTCCTCCGTCACGCAGCTTTTAATATGGCGTGTGAGCAGTTCGCGATTGAAAGCGTTTAATGCGGATTGCACCGCGCTGACCTGCGTGAGAATATCCACGCAGTAGCGTTCGTCATCCACCATTTGGCGGATGCCGCGAATCTGTCCCTCAATGCGGTTTAAGCGGTTTATCAATGTGCGGTATTCTTCCTTGGAACGGTGCTTGTGCCGTTCGCATTCTGCACAGCCTTTACTGCATGCGGTAATGGTTGTTTCCTTTTCCATTGTTGACCTCCATAGAAAAAATAAATCGTGTCGCAAGTCTAAGATACCCTTATGGGGTATACAAACTATAACACAGACCAATTTGCATGTCAATCCATAAATTTTAAGTCCTAATATTGACAGTGGAATCTTTGCCTTGTTATAATCAGCACAAAGCATACATTCTTTGGCGGCATTCTGCCGTCTCTAATGGGAAATCTCCCGAAGGATCCTCATAAAGAACGTGCGGCGTTCTTTTGTGGTCTATGCTTTATCCCAAAACAACCATCTTAAGACAGGCATAGTGCGGGGAGGATCGGCAGAGACGGATACTCCTGTTCAGGCACTATGGGAACAGGAGGAAACGAATGAGGAATTTACGGAAACTGGAAGAACTGAACTTAGTGGATGACTTTCTGGCAAACAGCCTAACAAGTCATGCGGTGTACGGGGAGCCTGCGGCGCGGTGCATTCTGGAATGCATCTTGGGCAGGAAGATCGGAAAGCTGAAAGTCACCCCACAGCGCGCCGTGCCGGGTGAGGATACGGACAAGCACGGTATCCGCATGGATGTGTATCTTGACGAGGAGGACGGCGAACTCTTTGACCTGGAGCCGGACAACAACGAAGGAGAGAAAGATGTCGGCGCACTACCGAAAAGAGTGCGATTCTACCATGCGAAGCTGGATGCGGGCTGTCTGAAAACGGGTGTGGAGTATGCGGAGTTACGGAATG
>JAMPAG010000021.1 GCA_023667365.1 bacterium
CTCTTTTCGTTCAAGATTGCAAACGAACGGAGTGAGTTTCGCAATTACCTATTTTATTAGATATAAGTGTCGCGCAGGCTCGTGACGGTCAGGCGCTTTTGCACGTCCGCCGCGTCCGCGAAACTGCCGCGCAGAATGTCTTTTTTCTCCAACGTGATGACGCGCGGCTCCCTCCCCGTGATGCTGATGCAGTTGTCCGAAAAGATCACGTCCGCATCCGCAAAATCAAGCGTCACAAATGGCGCGTAGGCGTCCGCCGTCAGTGTGATCTCATACGCCGCTTTGTCCGCGCGCTCCGCGACGGCGGCGCGCACCTGCGTTTCGGGCAGGCGCATATATTTATAGGGAAGGAGCGCCTCCTGCTCGTATTGCTTTGTCTCTCTCCCTTTTTCATCCGTAAACGTGAACACTGCCTCCACGAACACATCCTCGCGCGCATAGCGGAACGCACCGTCCACGCAGCGTTCGGGCGGTCTGCTCGTGCGGATCTCTGGCAAAAGCAAATCCCCGTAATCCTCTTTTAACAGACAGCAGGCGGTAAACGGCTCCAACACCGCGTCCGCCCGGACCGTGCGTAGCGTCTCGAACGTCATTGTCTTTAAGGACAGCGCAACCGACACCGTAACGCTCTGCCGCGTCTCATTCTGGCAGTGCGCCTCTACCGGACAGGAATCGCCCCGCCCTGCGTCCGGCTGCACGAGGGAGCCCGCCGCCGGCGCGTAGAACCGCGCCGCCATGTAGTGGAGCGGTTTCCAGCGTCCGTAATAATCAATACTTGCCCACGACGCGACCGGCCAGTTGTCATTGATCTGCCAGTAGAGCGTACCCATACAGCGCCCGCGGTTCCTGCGCCAGTGCTCCACGCCGCTCTTGACGGCGACCGCCTGTAAGATCTGCGTCACATAGAGCAGGCTGTAAAAATCCCTCGGATAGCGGAAATTCTCGGAAAGATAAAAAAGCATTTTCCCGTTTGCGGAATCGTTTTTCTGATGATCCTCCATCACGCGCGAAAAGATATTGCGATCCTCCGGCAGCGTATAGCTGTCCACCGTTTTCCTGTTCGGGAACGACTGAAATCCAAATTCGGAGCAGAAGCGGAAAAAATGCTTCTGATAATCCGAAAACGGAAGCTGCCCGTGCCATACCGCCCAATAATGCGTATCTCCGCGGTCCGCGTCATCCGGATTGTCCAGACTGCCGCCCGACGACGGGGAAGAGGGCCAGTAAAACGTCGTATCGTCCGCCTCCCTCAGCGCCCGCGGAAGGATATACTCAAACATCTTAATATAGTCGGCGCGCACATACGGCGTCTCATGCACAAAATCCGGCCAGTGGTACCATGCGGATTCGATTTCGTTGTTGCCGCACCACAGGCCGAGCGACGCGTGATGACGCAGGCGCACCGCATTGTCCTTCGTCTCTGCAATGATATTTTCCTCAAACGTCTCCGTCAGCTCGTACGCATTGCAGGCGTACATTAAGTCCTGCCACACGATAAGCCCGTAACGGTCGCAAAGCTCATAAAACGTATCAGACGGATAGTACCCGCCGCCCCAGACGCGGATCGTATTATAATTCGCCCTTTTGGCGCTTGAAAGAAGCATGTCCATGCGCTGCTCCGTAATGCGGGAATAGACGCAGTCCTCCGGAATATAGTTCGCTCCTTTCGAGAACAGCTTCACGCCGTTTACCTGAAAACAAAATTCGCTTCCCCATTCGTCCTCGTCCTGCGAAACGGTGAGCGTGCGCAGACCGACCGTATAATCCCGCCCGTCGATCGGTTCCGTCTTTGTGATCGCAAGCGCCGCCGCGCCGCCCGCGGCGATCCCCGCCGGTTTCAGGCTGACATGCAGGTTGTAAAGGTTCTGGTCGCCGAGACCGTTCGGCCACCAAAGCCTTGGTTTTTCGACTGTCAGTTCCATGGCAATATCGGTGCTGCCCGCCATGACAATCGCCGTCTTGGCAAGCACTTCCGTCGCCGGCAGTTTTTGTCCGTTAAAATAAGACGGCGACAGCGTCAGGGACACTTTATAATTCTTTGCCTCTAAGACCTCCAGCGCCGTTTCCACCCGGAGTGTCACCGCGCCGTTCTCATGCCGCTGGCGGATACGCACGTCCGCGATCCGTGCCCCGCCGTAACAGATCAGTTCGATGTCCCGCCATATGCCCGCATCGGGAAGCTGTGCCCCCCAATCCCAGCCAAACATGGAATGCGCCTTGCGCAGATACTGATTGCCCCGTGTGCCGCCCGCCGGAATGACCGTGATCTCTTTGCCCTTTGCCGGTTGATACTGTTCTATGTAACGAAGCGTGGAAGAAAAAACAATCCGAATCTCATTCTCGCCCTCATGAAGCAGACCGCCGACCTCAAACCGGTACGTTCTGTGCATATCCGAGGTCTTTGCAATGCTTGCCCCGTTGAGAAACAACTCCGCCAGCGTATCCAGTCCGTGGCAGACCAGTTCGATTTTGGCATAGGAAAGCTGCTCCGCGGTGACGGTAAACGTCCGCGAAAATTCATAATCATCCCAAAACAGCTCCCGAATACGGTACTCATTGTCGCGGTAATAGGGATCCTCAACCGCCCCCGCATCCAAAAGCGCAGAAAGCACGGAGCCCGGCACAACCGCCGGATATTCCTGATTTTGACTATCTCCCGCCCGGCGCATCCGCCATGTTCCGTTTAACGTTTCTTTCACCATCGCCGCATTCTGCCTTTCCGCTGCAACGTATTGATTGCCGCTGTCCCTGCATCCAGTAAAAAAATGATCCGCTCTGCCGTTGTGTTTCGGGAAACAATGTTCCTTTCGCCGCTTCCTTACGTTCCATTATACACATTATTCCAAAAAAGCGAACGGATTTTTTGCATTCATGTGAATAAATTGCATCAAAAGGTACGCACAGCGCAGGGAAACATGCTCTTCCCGCAGAATCCGCCGCGCCTCGGCGCGGTCGGCAAGCAATACGCGGATGGACTCGGTCGCCTCCTGCATGTCCGTCCGCGGCGTTCCGGACGCGTAGCCGAACACCGCCTGCGAACTCTCATCCGTCATGCCGGCTCCCAGAAAGAACGCTCTGCGGTACGCTTCGTCGCCGCCCTCATAGACCGTAAAGGCAAGCCCCGTCTCCTCCTTCATTTCGCGCACCGCCGCCTGCGCGGCGGTCTCCCCCGCGTCAATTAAGCCCGCGGGCAGTTCATACAGCCACAGATCGAGCGGATAACGGTACTGCCGGATCAGCACCAGCTTATCCGGTTCTTCCTTCCAGACCGGATAGATCACGATGCCTTCCGCACGCTCGTCATGCGTGACCGCCTTGATATGCGCTTCGTCGTTGCGGCTTGCAAAATAATAGGAGAACGGCTCTCCCTTCTCCGTCAGCGCATCCATCTCATACAGATTCAAAAAACGATTCTTTGTCTGCTTTCGTATATCCGTGTATCTCTTCATGATTCTCTCCATCCTCATCGAACGCTCTTCCCAGATCGCCGCCGTCTTTCTGCGCACTTATAATCGCATTATTTGTATTATAGCATCTATTGGCAGATTTTTCTGTCATTTTATGATATTTCTGTATGTATTTTATCCCCCTGCGGGAAATATCCTCTCTTTTCCATTGCGTATCATCCAATATTTTTCTCTATTTTTTCTTTGTTTTTCTCTATTCTTCTCTATTTTTTTCATATTTTTTATTTTTTTCATCATAATTTCCTACATTTTACATCTTTTTATTATATAATATCTTATGGGTATATAGCTGAATTATCCGTTTTTGGAGCACACTTTCTCTCCAATTTCAGATCGGTGTCCACGCGCACAGTCACCGGTTTCTGAAGGGAGAGAAGGTCAACCACACTGATATGTGCGCAGAATCGAGGATAACCATGCATCATTTGAATGAATCACAACTCAATTCTAAAAAGGAGTTCTGCCGTCGATTGTCGTATCTTCGGATCTCCACAGGCGTTTCTGCCCGTGATATGAGCCTCTCACTCGGACTGAGCGAAAGCTATATCAACAAGCTCGAACATGCAAAAACACTTCCGAGTATGGGTACGTTCTTTGCGATCTGTGAATATTTCCATATCACGCCTTATGATTTCTTTAACTTTAAGGAAACGTCTCCGATCGAAATCCGGCTTGCACTCCATGAATTGAAGCAGCTGCGGATGGATCAGCTGGAGCGCATTGTCGGCATTATGCATGACATCAACCGGGGCAATTGTTAAAAAAGAGTTTCCTGCGGAAACTCTTTCAAAGAACTGCCGCCGGCAGTTCTTTACAGGCTGTGAAATTTCCTATTAAGTCAAAAAAAGAGAATCCCGCCGCAAGGCGGAATTCTCTTTTTTATCCGGCGTGTTTTTGCTGCCCGCCGTTTGATCGATCCTAACGACCGGTCATTAACGCATATCAGTATGTAACTGTTGCATATATGGTAAAGCGGATGTCACTGCAGTTCTTCACATAAATGTAGTAATTTCCTTCCTTCTTCACGGTAAACTGATGTGTAACCGTGTCCGTTGCTTCCACATAAACCACATTGCCGGTGTCGGCGTTTTCCAGTCCGACCTCAAAGTCCTGATCCTCCGGATCGGTATAACCAGTGATCGATACGACCTGCCCTTCCTTAAAGTGATATGTTGATGCCGTATTATAAGTTACGCCGGCACGCATCGGCCAGTCAAGCGTAATACCGGATCTGGCAATTCCAACACCGGACTCCATTGCAATGCTTCCATAAGCCGCGAATTCCTCCGCGCTGAGAAAATGTTCCTCCTCTGTATTCGAATAATCGTCTTCTTCCGCCGCCTTTCTCGTCGTCACCTGATAAACTCCATCATGAAGTGCAACGATGCCGTTGCCTGCCGCAAAAGCCGTCATGGAACTTCCCAAAACAAACAGTGCCGTAATCAAAACCGCTACTCTCTTTTTCATTCCTTTTTCTCCTCCGTATTGAATGACTATTTCAACTCTTTTCCGCAGTTCGCTTTTTTCTTCTGTGATTCCCGTCGTCTCCGTTTCCTCGCACAGCTCCGGTCCGACCGATGTCTTCAACAAAACCCATCCGTATTCCCTCGGTGTAAACAAATCGCCCAGCTTCTCACAAGTCTCCAGATCGCAGGCAATCTCTGTGTACTCCGCATGAATCTCTTTCATCCGGCGCATAAGCGGATTGACCGTATGGATCAGATTCGCTGCTAAAAACTCCGCTTTGAAAAACAGATCGTGCCGCTTGCAGTGCATCAATTCATGCGCAAAGATGATCTCCAACTCTTTGACGCTGTATCCCGGCTCGCGCTTTGGCAGAAGAATCTTCCTGCGCAGTCTGCCGACCGTGCACGGTATAGAACCCTCACAGCTTCTGTAAAGCGCGATCTTTTTATGTACCCCGACGCGTTCCTTGATCCGCTCATAGCATGCCAGTGTATGCGCATCCTCTTCTTTCTCGATACCGCAGAGCGCTTCCCGTAACGCACGCTTCTCTTTGCGGTAGCGGACGAAGGCGTCAACCGCAGTCGCCAGCCATACCGCGATCAGCATGATCATCAGCGCATTGATCGCCAGCGACCGATGAATGGTTCTCACCTGCGAGCTGCCTTTCGACATCCACAATGCGAACAGCACATTGTCCCCTCTGCTCCACAGAACTCCTAAGAATACCGCCGGTATCACGTAAAACTGTACGCCGATCCGCAGACAGCACGTCAGAAACCGCGCTCTCCTTTCGCCGTAGAAACGTCGCAATATCAACCATACCAGAAAAAACACACCTCCGGTCATGGTCGTTACCACAAAGGTATATAACACATATACGGTCACATCACCCAATTCCACCGAGTAACTCCTTAATCTTATCTATCTCGTCAGAGCGCAGTCCTCTTTTGCCACTCAACGCGCACAACAAATCGCCCGCGTTGTTATTTCCCCAAAACTCCACACATCTTTTGATCATCTTATCGCCGTAGTCTTTCTGGCTAATAATCGGCTGATAAAAGAACGTCCTGCCGCTGCGGTAGGAAACCAGGAAATTCTTTCTCACCAGTCTCGCCAAAAATGTGGATACCGTCTGCGGTTTCCATGATTTGCCAAACCGCTCGTTTACCCCCTTCACAATATCGGGCAATGTCAGTTCCTGATCAGACTCCCAGATCACCTTCATTACCAGCTGTTCACATTCTGTCAGATTTGTCTTGTCCTTGCTCATCTTCTCTCTCCTTTTTTCAAAGCGGACAATTTCGTAAACACATCCCGTCTGACAAACATAGAACGCATACCTTTTCACATGCTGCATCATGTCTGACGACATTATACCACATATATCATGCAATTACAACTGTCCTGCTTTTAATTTTTCCCAATTTTTTGGTTTTTTATGATAATAGAGAATCCGCGTCTCTATTGATCAACTTTCCTCCGCGGGCTACATCAGCACAAACTCTGTGGATTCATACTGCCGCACGCGCTCCTCATACGCATCCCGCACCGCTCTCTCATACACCAAATGGGGCTCGGCGGCTCTCAACTGCCTCTGAATATACAGCGCGAAATCGGGATTTAAGATGAGCAGCGGACCGATCGTGTATGTCCCCATAAACCGTTTCCTCCACACACCCTCTAACTTACTCTCCCGGTTGATGCCGTCGCCCTTCGTCACTTCATATAGAAACTCTGCGCTGTTATCACCATACGTCTGCGTGAACTGGCTCTTAAAACCGACGAGCGTCATCCCCTCAAACGTTCCCATGACCGCGCTGTTATAACGGTGGAACATGTCGCGCCTCGCCGTATAAGGAAACAGACCTAACCCCTCAATACGGCTTTTATCTTCATTTTCGATCGCATCCCAGAAAACCTCCATCGCGTTTCCCGTGATCAAAAAAAGAACATCTGCTTCAATCAGTTCTTCGATCCGTGCCCGATAGGGCTTCAGCTTCTCTATCACAAGTTCCTGCTGCCGCTCCGTCATCGGCCCCATGTAGATCATATCCGGCGTATGCGACGCAAAATACGGCTCGCCGCTGAGCGCATCCTCCACATACCTCGCTTCGGGCATACAGAGCTTCAAATAACGGATATTCGCGTGGTCGCCGTACAGATTCGCGATCTCAGGAAACAGGGTTTCTACGACTACTTCTTTTGGTTCCTCCGCATCCATCATGGTACAGCGCACACTCCTCTCTCCCGGATCAGTTCTTCGATTCTTTGATGCAGCTTATGGGAAAGATCCGGCTTATAGCACTGGTGCAGCACAAATACCTGCTCCGTCCCGTCTAAAGAAAGATGCTCCGGCGCTTCCTCGTCCGTCATGCCGATCACGATCTTCTCTTCCGGAATGCCCGCCATCATCAGCCTGAGCTTCTGATCCTTCGCGCGGTTCCCCGGAATGACAATCCTTTTTATCAGCGGCGAATTCAGCTTCTCATAATCGCAGTCATACATCCACGTCATATTTTCCAGCAATTTCTCATCGTCAAGCAAAAACAGGAGCTCTTTTGTCCCCGGTTCCTTCGATAAATAATCAAACACCACGGAACATGCCACAGGATTATGCTCTTTTGCCATATGATCAATGACATGAATCCCGTTGACCGTCGTCTTATTGTAACGCGTGTCCACAATATGGAGTTTGGAAAACCCGTCCCGGAGTTCATCGGGACTCATGCCCATTTCCCGAAGCAGCGTCGTTACCGCCACCTGATTATAGACATTAAAAATACTGTCGCTGATCAGCCGATAAGTCTGCGGCACGCCGCGTTCCTGCAATACCATCTCCTGCCGTTCAAAGCACACTTCCGCTTCATAGTCCGGCACAGGGGACGCAAATCCGCAGTTTACGCAATGCGCCTTTCCGATCTGATGATACCGCACATACTCATAGACGAGCTTCGAGGCGCACTTCGGACAAATCTGACAATCATTGATGATATTATGACAGGTCTCCGTATCCGTAGGCAGCCGCCTGATGCTGTAATACACGCGCGGGTTGTCCGGCGCGACGCCGCTGCTGATCATGTCGTCCGCATTTAAGATCAGCTTCGTATCCGGCTGCATGTACGCCGATATGATCCCGGCAATATATTCCGCATGCGCGTTGCGCAGGATGGAGTCGCGGAACAGATTCGTACACACCACATAATCCGGTTTGATGAACGGATAAATATGCATGGAACTGCGCTCATCGACCTCGATCACACCCCACTCGTTCTTGGACTTTCCGCCGAGCGTGGCATTGACTAAAAACGCGCACGCCACACCCGCCTTGGTATTGGAGCCTTTGCGGTTATTCATCGCCGGAATGCCTTCCGCCGCAAGCAGATCGACAAGCAGATTGGACACGGTCGTCTTTCCGTTCGTGCCCGTCACGCCGATCAGGCGCTTCGGCCGCCCGACCTGTCCCAAAAAATCAGGGCAGATCTGCAATGCCAGCTTCCCCGGAAAAAACGAGGCGTTCATGCCAAGCAGTCTCTGTGTCGCATAGGCGAGCTTTCCGACAAGCATGGCAGCATAAAATCTGACTGTTCTCTTTGCCATTGCGTCTCCTCCCTGCAACATAGACTGCTCTTTTTTCATTGATTTCATTCCTTATTCTACTATCTGCCTGTGAAAAAAGCAATCTCCAATTCATATATTTCATTCTAAAAAACCAGACCCCGGTAACGGTTCACGCAGGCAAAGATTTCCTGCCTGCGCGGTCTTGCCAGCGACGCCGCCGCTTCTCCGCGTCCGGTAAGCGCTTCCGGTCCGTCCTGATCCAGCTCCGCCTCCAGCGCATCGACCGCCTGTGCAAGCGTTCTTGCGCCGTTAAACTGCTTTTCTTCCAGCATTTTTAACGCGTAGCCGAGCGCGCGCGTCTGCTCCTCATCCTTGAGCTGCTCTAAGCCCCGCAGGATCACGGTGTTTTTCGCAAGCGCCACCTCGTCCTTTCCGAACGTCTTGATTTTTAAGCGTTCCTCCGAAAGCAGCCGCCTGTCCGGTTTCGGACAGCGCTTCCCGTTGTATGCAGGAAATTCCGCCTGTTCCGTGCGGAACACAGCAAACTGCTCCGCTTTTGCTTTCGCCTGCTCCGTAATATCAAAAGGCACATATTCTTTCATCTGAACGATGGTGTCCGCCACATGAAAATAAGAACCGCTGCTGCCCGCCACAAGGATCGTCGAAATTCCCTTGCTTTCATACAGGCTGTTCACACGCTCGATAAACGGCGTGATCGGTTCCTCCTCGCTCTTCACGACTTCCTGCATCAGACGGTCACGGATCATAAAATTGGTCGCCGACGTATCCTCATCCATGAGCAGCAGCCGGCACCCGCTCTCAACCGCTTCCATCAGCCCCGCTGCCTGCGAGGTGCTTCCGCTCGCGTCCTGTGTCGTAAAATGCGCCGTGTCCTTTTTGTTCGGCAGATGGCTGATAAACGGCGTAATATCGACATTGACAATGCTCCTGCCATCCTCGGCGCGCAGCTTCACCGCGCTCTCGTCCGTGATGACAAACTCTCTGCCATCCCCGCCGATGTGATTGTAAACGCCGTCCTGAATCGCCTGCAGCACCGTCGATTTCCCGTGATAGCCGCCGCCCACAAACAGCGTGATACCCTTCCGGATTCCCATGCCGCTCACCCGCCCCCGGTTCGGCAGCACAAGTTCCACGCGCAGCGATTCGGGCGAACGGAAAGGCACCGCCCCCTGCATCGGCTGATCCGATACGCCGCTCTGTCTCGGCAGCACCGCGCCGTCCGCAATGAATGCGCACAGCCCCATTTTGGGCAGCTCGCCGCGGATATACTGCTGATCCTCGCAGAGCGCGACCGCCGCCGCAAGCGCTTTCTGGTCGATATTGGCAAAATAAAGACTTTTCCGCACGCAGTCCGGCAGAATGCGGAACAATATTTTTTCCAGCTCTCCCGCGTTGACACTGCGCCCGTTTGCGGGGAACCCGACTTCAAAACGCACGATGATCTTTCGCGCGTCCGCGCGGCACGCCGTGCGCTCCAAGACTTCCTGCCCGCAGCGCGACACGGCGAGCAATCCGCTTTTTCCGGAACCCTTCGCCACAAAACTGCCGCCTTTGATCTGATGTGCAAACAATCTTGTCAGATGATCCTGAAACGTGATCCGTTTGTATGTTTCTTCTATATATTCTTTGGGAAAGTCCGCTTTCGCCATCGGCACATGCACCGAAACGCGCGACGGCGCCGCAAACGGATCGCCCTGCACATGGTCGATGGAAAGCACATAACCCCCAAATTCATATTCCCCGCGCAGTTCCTTGTACGCGGGATACCCCCGATGGTCGATACTGCGCAATTTCGCCTGCAATTCACTTGATGTTTTCATGTTCTACCTCATATACTAAATGCCTGCGCCCGTCTCGTAGACCAGACGCAGCTTTGAAAATTCAGCGCGGCAGTCCCCTACGGCATAACAGCCGATCATGACGCCCGTAAATCCTTCCACGACCTCGCTCGATAAGTATTTTGCCTCGCCGGTTCCCAGATACAATTCCTTTTCCCCCGTCTCCACAAAAAAGTGATACGCGGTATTTTCGCCTCTTACAATCAGCTTTGCGCTGTCTGTCGGGATCGGGAGCACCGCCTGAATATGTTTGATGCCGCCGATATTGAGACGAAGAATCACTTCCCAGCCGCCCTGTGCACACGCATTGCGTTCTCCGCACGGGACGTCGTGTACAGCTCCGCTGCCCTCTCCATATGCGCCATTCCGTGCATCGGATATGCCCGCTACGGCTGTTCCTCTTCCCTGCCGACGGATCAGCGCCGCCTCATAATGCTCATTTTCGCAGGAATACAAGGTGATTCCCGCTTCCGGCACGGAAGCGCGCTGACGGTCGTCCAGCACGCGCAGCGCTTTGCCGCCCTGCAAGCCGTCTGACGCCCGCAGCACTCTGTCGCCCTGCACGTCGTCCGGCGCCCGCAATGCTTCGCTGTCCCGCACGTCGTCTGACGCCCGCAGCGCTTCGCTGTCCCGCACATCATCCGATGCCCGCAGCACTTCCGCTTCTCCTGCCGTCCCGTTCCCATCCGTCGCGCCTGTTTCCTGTCCGTCCGTTTCCGCCGCAGGCAGGTCTTGAACTCCCAGTTCTACAGATAATTGAAACGCAAATTCTTTCTGCCGCATGGCAATAAAGGCCGGCGACGCCACATCATCCAACGTCTCCCTGCCGCCGTATAATACCGCGCGGTCCGCAAAAAGCTCATAACGGCTCGCGTCGGGATGACGCAGATAACACCAGTCAACGCCGAAATCTGTATTTTCAAACGTATATTCTTTTTTCACTTTCTGGGAGAACGTTCCCTTCAACTCATACGCAAAGTCGGCTGTCCCGTCCGTTCCCGCCCGGAACCAGCCGTTCTCATCAAACCGCACCGGAACCAGAAACACTTCGCGTCCCAGCGTATGATACGGCCGCCAGAGGTGCATCTGCCGGAATCCCAGACAAAAAATATGCCACTCGCCGTTGTAATCCTGAATCAAATCCCCATGGCCGATGCCCTGAATGAGGAACGGCGCTTTGTTGCGGTTTGTCAGCACCGGATTGTAAATATAATTCTCAAACGGTCCCCACACGGATGTCCCGCGGGCATAGGTAATCATATGACCGTACTCCGTGCCGCCCTCCGCCGCCATCAGATAGTAATCGTTTCCGATCCGATACAGATGCGGACTTTCCAGAAAGCGCCCGCCCGTACCGTGCCAGACACATTTGCTTTCCGACAGCTTTTTGCCTGTCGCAATATCAATCTCACACTGCGTCACACCCTCCACGCCTGCATCGTCGCAGCCGTTACTCATGAAATAAGTATGCCCGTCCTCAAAATAAAGCGACGGATCAATGCCGCCCTGCGCGACATAAACCGGATCGGACCACTCGCCGTAAATATCGTCCGTATAAACATAGAAATTCTGGTGTGTGCTGTTGTTCGTCGTCACCATATAAAAACGTCCCTCATGATAACGGATCGTCGGTGCAAACACGCCGCCGGAACTGCCGATCTTCTCCAGCATCACCTGACTTCTGCGCGTCAGCACATATCCAAGCTGTTTCCAATTGACAAGATCCCCGCTTTCAAACAGCGGCACCCCCGGAAAATATTGAAACGAACTGCACACCATATAGTATTTACCGTTTGCCGCGCACACACTCGGATCCGGATAAAAACCGGATATGACAGGATTTTTGTATTTCATCTTAACATCACACCATGCCTTTCTCACAATCTGCAAATTCGTGCATCAGCACAAATCTTCACCGGGTTTCCTCTATCGGAAACTCTTCACCCAATTCACCAGAGAATCATGATAAACATTATCATAAACGTCCTGCCGCATTCTGTCGGTCACATTGCCGTTCTTCTCCATGATGGCAAGAATCGCTTCCTGAAGCCCGGCGATCCTGCCGCGCTCGAACGCCTCATCACAGGCGCGGTTCATGGCTTCATGCGCTTCATCTTTCGCTGTTTCCGCGGCATTTGTTTCCGGCATGCTTTTGCATGTCCCCGCGCCTTCACCCTCTGCGCCGCCGTTTTCCTCTTTCTGCACATGCGCGCCCGTCTGCACCGCCGCGATGTCTCCTGCCTGCGCGTTGTTCTGCGTTTCGCCCGCTGTGCTCTCCGCCTGCACGCTGTTCTGCGTTTCGCCCGCTGTGCTCTCCGCCTGCACGTTGTTCTGCGTTTCGCCCGCTGTGCTCTCCGCCTGCACGCTATCCCTCGTTTCGCCCGCCGTGCTCTCCGTCTGCGCGCCGTCTGCGTCCGTCCCGGCTCCCGCCGCTTCTGTGCCAGACTGTGCGCCGCCCGGCGTTTCGTCCGCCGCATCCTTCGCACCGCTCTCCCCGGCGGCATCCGTCTCGAACTGATCCGCATTCATCAGCCAGATTTCCCCCGAATTTGCTTTGACATTGACGCAGATTGTCCCGTTGACCGCAGATACTCTCTGCCCCGACAACGCGCCGACAAACTCCGCACCGCTTCCACATGCCACCGTCATCACATAATCGCTGTCGTCATTGTTGACCGTCACAATCGCCGTTTCCCCCTGCGTGTTTCTGGAAAACGCATACTGTCTGTTTGTCAACAGCAGCTGCTGATAATCGCCGTAAGACAACGCTTTCGAAGCCTGACGGATTTTCCCCAGCGCGGCGGTTAGCTTCGTGCAGGCATTGTTTGTCAATGCATCCTTGTAATCGTCAAGGGAAAGCGCCGGTCTGAGCGACGCGTCCGAAAATTTTTCTTTTTTCCCCTCGATTCCGAATTCCGAACCGTAATAAACGCTCGGCACACCGGGCAGCGTATAAAGAAGCACATGCACGGGCGCGTAATGCGCCTTGTTGTTGAGCTTTGTATAAATGCGCTCCACATCATGATTATCCACAAAATTATAAAGCTTCAATCCGTCCGGACGGTTCCCGCCCATCCCGTACAGGCGCGTCACCGTATGCGCGATTTCGAAATAATTATGATCGTTATGCCCGGAATACAGCGCCTTATGCAAATGATAATTCGTGACGGAATGAAGCGTTCCCTCGTTCACCCAGCGGGTATAATCGCCGTGAATGACCTCGCCCATCAGCCAGAATTCCGGCTTTACCTCATTGGCGACGCCGCGCAGCGCGCGCATAAACTCAAAATCCAGCACATCCGCCGCATCCAGCCGGATTCCGTCAACATCAAATTCGCTTACCCAGAAGCGGATCACATCACAGATATAATCCCGCACCGCCGGATTTCTCTGATTAAGCTTGACAAGCAGGTTGTAGCCGCCCCAGTTGTCATAGGAAAATCCGTCGTTGTACTCGTTGTTGCCCAAAAAATTCACATTGCAGAACCAATCCTTATACGCCGAATTTTCCCTGTTTTGCTTCAGATCCTGAAACGCGAAAAAATCACGCCCGACATGATTAAACACGCCGTCAAAAATGACACGGATTCCCTGCTCGTGACACGCCTTCACAAACGCAGTGAGATCCGCGTTATCACCGAGCCGGGAATCAAGCTTCCTATAATCCGTCGTCTCATAGCCGTGTCCCACGGACTCAAATAACGGTCCGATGTAAAGCGCGTTACACCCGATCTTTTTGCAATGCGCGATCCACGGAATCAGGGTGTTTAACCGATGCACCGGTTCCCCGTACGGATTCTCCGTCGGCGCGCCCGCAAGCCCCAGCGGATAAATGTGATAAAATACTGCCTCGTCATACCATGCCATGTCTTTACCTCCTCATACCCTATCTATATGAAATAACATCAAAAACCTCGGAAGAATCGCATAGCGGATTCAAAAGAAATGCCTCCGGTTATTTCCAGAAGAATCGCATAGCGATTCTTCTAAAGCATGCGAAGCACGATTTTTTATTCCTCCCCTAACGATAAAATCACAAGCGTATCCTCCTCGCCGAACGTCACCATCTCGTGCTTGGACGGATTTAACGTCACGTCATCGTCCTCATTCAGCTTCCATCCCATCGCGATCTCCGCGTTGTCCCTGACGATCTTCGTGATCGCCGCAAAGGAGATCGGCTCGCCCAACTTCACGTAATTTCCGGCGGGCTTCATATAGATTTCCGAGCCCTCGGACTGGAGCAGTTCACGGAAGATCACATGCAGATCCAGTTCGTTGGATACCTGCGCCATGATCCGGTTCGCGATCTCGCTGCCGACAATAAAATCGTTGACCTTCGCGATCTTCAAAAGCTGCTGATCCTCCGCGATCGTCACTTCGCTTGTCACATTGATCTTATGCGGACACGTCTCGATCAGACTGCGCAGATGCAGAAGGAGCATCGCCGTCTGCGCGTCCGCTTCCTCCTCCGGAATGCCGTCCTCACAAACCAGCATCACATTCGTGATGCCGGGCACTTTTTCATTTACCAATTCATGCAGAACCTCCGGATCAAAAATATCACACTGAACAAACGCCACATCAATATATTCCAACAGCGGCTGTACGACACTGATGTCATAATCGCGGTCGGACGCGATCAGTACGGTAGAACCTTTTTTCACAAAATCATCCAGCCCGCACAAAATATCTTTTAACGCCATGTTCCAGTCAAGCACCAGAACATGCAGTTCCTTGCGGTCCTCTAACGGCGTTACATTGGCAAGATGGCTCTCGTCCGGCAGCGGACGGCTCTCGTCAAACGCAATCACCTCCCCGTCGTCATCCGAGAGCAGGATCAGATCGTCCTCCGGATGGATCACAATATCGTTTTCCGGATTGATGACGATCTCTTTTTTCCCGCCGTTTCTTCTGACGCCGACAAGCACCGCATTTTCGAATTGATTGATCAGATCGCCGAATGCAATATCCTTCTCGATGAATTTTTTGCCATCCTTATAATGCGCCTCGAAATACAGCTCCGATTTCTGGTAGCTGAACACCTCCGCCAGCACGAGGGAAAGCCCCGGCTGCCGGCAGACCTGCGCCATGATCCGCGCGAGCAGATCCTCAAAATACAAAATTTCCGTCTGGGAACGAAATTCTTCCGTCGCGATCTGCGCCGCCTCAATGCTCCGCTTATTATGTAACAGCGTCGTGATGTTCGGTCCCTTCCCTTTCACCGTCCCTTTTCTCTGCTTGAGATATGCTGTGACGGAAAGCAGAATGCGGAGCACGTAAAAATCATTATCGTTATTGACAATGACCGCCTTTGCTTTTTCTAGCGACGCCATTTCAAACAGGCTCTCCTGCGTCGGCTTGCCCTTCCGGCAGATGATCTCCGTCGTGCGGAAGCCCTCGCCCTTAAAATGCTCCCGGATCGCCTGTTCCATTTCCTCTTTATCCACATCGTCCAAAACGACCACACAGCCGCGCTTCTGGTTGGCGTTCGCCTCCACCAGTTCCTCTAAAATACTGAACACATTCGAGTTAAAGCCGATGATGACCGTATGGTCTCTCTCGATGATCTGCGAATGCCCTTTGCGCAGGTCGGACATTTTCCGGTCAAGCGCGCTGCCGATGATTCCAATCAACGCACCCATTAACACCATGCCGCAGAGCGTCACCACCAGCATGAGCGCGAGCAGCGGCTTGTTTTCGGTGCCGTCCGCCGTAATCGTTCCCTGGTCGATCAGGTGCATCAGACTGCTCCATACGCCGCCCGCCGTCGTCGCCTCATTGTCAAACGACGATCCCGCCACGCCGACGATCAGGACAAGAACAAAGGCGGCAAGCAGCAGCATGATAAACTGCGCGCCGACTCCTTTCGACATATATTTGTCAAACGCATAATTCCATTTTTTCATCCATGTCGGTCTTCTTTTTTTCCCGTTCATAGCCCCTCCCATGATCTCGGTTTTATCCTCCGCCGTATACGGTCCGCGGCTGTCCTTTTCGCATGCGCACTCCGCTTCGCTCCGGCGCGGTATCATGTCTGACGACATTCTATCGTGATCTCCGCCAGCCCGCGCTTCCGTATCCTATCGCCAGCAGAACGTTGCCAAAACAGGCATGTGCCTTCGCATAGCTGCACTGTCATTCTATCGTAATCCCTGCCGCGCCGCATGTGCCCTGCGCCGAGAGCGTCTCCACAATCCCGCGCATTCTCTCATTCATCAAATGGTACATTGTCTGTTTTTTCCAGCAGATGCCCTCCAGATATTCCTGCTGTTTTGCGGAAAGTCCAAGCGCGGCAAAGCCGCCCGCCGCCTGAATCCCGCCGAAATCGCACGCGGCGTATACGCGCCCGTCCTGCGCCTCCCGTTCCGGTTCTTTTTCCACACGGCGGAAGCTCTTTTTGCCGTATTTTCCTTCCTCCTGCACATAGGTATACGTCTTCCCCGGCGCGCCCCGCTCCGGTTCCTGCAACAGCAGAATCCCTTCGTCCAACAGGGTTTTTGTGTATGCCTGCCGCACGCGCTCATAGGATACCGGAAAGCTTAACCGCTCGTGAATCTCCTTCGCCGTACAGCCAAGGTGCGCAAGATGGCGGATCGCGCCCCCGCACGCCACATCAAACGTAAAATCGGACAATGCCTGTCCAAACGCCTGATTTTCGCTGTTTTGTCCGCTTTGCTCCATCCCATCACCCACTTATCCGCAAAAAGAACTAAGAAAGCGCCAATTTCATCAGCACTTCCTTAGTTTACCAAAAAAGACGCCCGTATGCAAGTCCGCAGACGCGCCGATAAGGTGCAGGTTCTGCACGGGCGGCGCTATTTTTTGTCAGATAAAAAAATCTTTGATTTTTCAATCTAATCATCCATGCTGATGCAAGCCTGCGAGTTTGGGCGTCAGCACAAATCTCGCGATTGAAAAATCTCTGATTTTTCAATCTATGTCCTCCAGCAATCTCCTAACCTCTTCCATGCTGATCCCTTTTTCTTTCGCAATGCGGGTTAGATCGTCATATTCCAATTTGGAACGTGTCACACCGTATCCGGAAGCCGTTTTTTTTCGGACCGGACCATACGGCGTTTCCAGCGTTTTGATTTCCCTGTCTAAAATATAACGGCGGGATATGGTTTCCCGGATGCCGAGTGTTGTTGTATGGTGAAAAATCAAGGATATGATTTTTTCTTTATCCCGCTCATTGCATATCACGCGCAGCAGGATTCCCGGTCTTGATTTTTTCATACCGACCGGAACGGTATAAACTTCCAGCGCACCCCCGCCGAATAAGCTTTCCATTGCAAAACCGACCGCTTCCGCAGTCATATCGTCTACATTGCAGGAAAGTTCCAGAACGCAATTATCTTCTTCCATTGTTTCACCGAGCATGGCGCGCACACAATTCGCTGTGGCAAAATCTTTCGCGCCCATACCATATCCGACTGCATGTACCTTCATCATGGGCATATCTCCGAATTGTGCCGCAAAATGTTTGAGCAGCGCGGCGCCGGTAGGCGTACACAGCTCGCCCTTGATCCCGCCGCCGTAAATGGGCACATTCTGAAGAATATAAGCTGTGGCGGGCGCCGGGACGGGAAGAATCCCGTGCGCGCATTTTACATGTCCGCTTCCAACGTGTATGGGCGATACAACGACCTTATCAGGCGCAATTCGATCCATCAGCATGCATACGGCGGTAATATCTGCGACTGCATCCATTGTGCCGACTTCATGGAAATGGATCTCTGATACGGGAACGCCATGCACATGGCTCTCCGCCTCCGCGATCAGCGCGTAAACCGCCAGAACGTCTTTTTTTACCTTTTCAGGCAGATGGAGACCGGCGACAGTCTGTTCTATCTGCCGCATCCCGCTATGGTGGTGTTCCTCATGATGGTGCTCATGCAGATGTTCCGTTTCTTCCACGCCGTTTACCGTGACGCGGACGTGCGTGCCTGTAATACCGCATTTGGTAGAAACTTCTTTTATGAATGTCACATCGGGGATGCCAAGGGCATTGCATTCTTCGACAAATACATCCGGTTCCGGCATCAGTTCCAATAATGCTGCCGTCAGCATATCTCCGGCTGCACCCATTCCGCAGTCTAAATACAAGGTTTTCATTGTGACGGTTACTCCTTTCCGTTCGCAGGCTTTTACGCCGCCGCTTTCAGCGGTCTGCATACCTTCCGTTTTATTGGAATGCATCAAATAAAACCAAAATCTCCGATCCAATCCGCAACACTTTCCTTCGAAGTTCCACTTTCAAATCTTTTCCCATCCGCCCACTCTACGGAATCCGAACAAAGAGCATAAAGATTGCTTGCACTGGAACCAATCCCGCTGCTATGGGAAGTACAGAATGGAATGATTGTCTTTCCGGAAAAATCATAACTTTCCAAAAATGTACTGATAATACGGGGAGCCTGACCGTGCCAAATCGGATAACCGAGAATTATGGTATCGTATTCGTCCATATTCTCCACACTGCCCGAAATTGCCGGGCGCACATTCGGATCATTTTGTTCCTGATCCGCCCGACCATTCGTATAATATGCCAAGTCTGCCCCTGTGTATGGATCCTCAGGTACAATCTCGTAAATATCAGCCCCCAAAATCTCCTTAACATACTCCGCAATAAGCTCCGTCGTTCCCGTACACGAAAAATAGACAACCAATATTTTTGTGCTCACATCTGCCTCCTGTTCCTCTGTTGAAACGGATTCAAATGACGTCGTTTCCATTTCTGTTTCCGACTGTTCCTCTGTTTTCTGCGCAATAGGCTGTATGTCCTCCTGCTTTTCGGTCACATCAGATTGACCGCAGGCTGCCAAAGCAAAAATCATTACAAAAGAAAGCAACAAACCAGCTATCTTTTTCATTCGTTATTCCGCCTTTCTTCCAACGCCTTCAATAAATATACCATACTTTACATCAAAAAGACCAGAAGAAACGATTCTCAATACCAATCATGTTTTTCATTTCTGTCAAGGGCATTGATACGCTCCATTTCCTCCTCCGTCAATTCAAAATCAAATAATTCTGTATTTTCCTGAATGTGATTCGGATTACTGGAACCGGGAATGACTACAACGCCCTTTTGCAGATTCCACCGAAGAATCACCTGTGCCGACGATTTTCCGTGCGCCTGTGCAATTTCCGAAATGACTTCATTCCCAAGCAGTTGGGCCGTATATCCCCTGCCGCCAAGCGGATACCAGCCCTGTACCACAATCCCAAGACTTTGAATATATGGGATTACATCATTTTCCTGATAATATGGGTGTATTTCATTCTGAACCAGAGCAGGAGTAATGTTAATCTGCGGTAAAAATTCCTCCAGTTCTTCCACATACCAGTTTGATAAACCAAGGGAACGGATTTTGCCGTCCGCCACCGCTTTCTCCATTGCAAGATACGCCTCCACATCACCTGCGCCGGGGTGGTGGAGCAGCATCATGTCAATGTATTCTATATCTAATTTTTCAAGTGCCTCCTCAATCGCAGCTTCCGGCTCGGAAAATTGGTTCGGATACAGCTTTGTGATGACAAAAATTTCCTCTCTCGGTATGCCGGAGTTTCTGACAGCTTCTCCCACACTTTCCTCAGAGAGAGATTGTCAAGTGTGTTTGTAAATTTTTCCTCTATTTTTAGTCTATTGCTTTTTCTGATATCAAATCTCAAAAATATGACATTTCCTTTTCCCGCAACTCTTGTAATTATAAGAGTTACAGATAAATATTCCAATATCCCTTCCTATCCGACCCCACTCTTTCTATGATACCTTCCTCTTTCTTAAATTTTTCATTCTAATAGATACACTCTTTTGCTTATATCAAATATTTCAACAAGTTCAACAGTTTTATATTTTGAATTATCTTTCCTTAACTGCAGCAAACAACTCATCAATTAATATCCCACATTCTCTGCACTGTTTCATTCCTTCATCATAAATGAATTGACCATCGCACATTGGACAAATCAACGCACCCTCTTTAATCTGCCAATTGGTATACGACAATTCTTCGTGACAGTAAGGACAAGCGATATCAATATAATATTCCTCTGCCTCATCGGATTCTTCTTGCCATTCTAGTTCACCTGCATCTTCTTCGGTTACATATTCTTCATGTTCTCCGCTTGCTGAGACTTCCTCTATGAGTCTTCTGATTTCTGTCTGACGCGAAATCTCTTCCTGTATAGCTTTCTCTGCATTGATGATAAAAGATTTCTGAGCGCCATCTCCGAATCGCATTATCTTTGCATAGTTTTTGCTATCGGCAATAGATGCCTGACACAGTTTTAACTGTTCTCGCGTGGTGCATCGTAATTCCACAAGGAGTTTACCAAGATAGGCATCAGCGTTAGTCGGCTCCATGTCAAGAATGCGTTCACAGTATTCATCTGCCCGTTCAAACTCGCTATCCTCCAAAAATAGTGTAACGCGCTGTAAGAGTGGCACTATCTCTGGATGTGTCGTGTTAGCTACCTTGTGTACTCCATCGTAATTATGCGTATTTTCATTCCCAGGTTTATTATTTTCGATTGCTGATACATCTGTAGCATCAGAGAATCTTTTCCCACATACGGAACAAAACACTGTGTCATCAGAACTGAATGTTCCGCACTCTAAACATTGTTTCATGATGTGTGCCTCCAGTATCTATATATTTACAGTCTTATCACCTCGGCACCAAAGGGTGTCAAAGCAAGACGTGCTATCTTGAAGTATTGCTTCCCAAATGGTATCCCAACAATTGTAATGCAGAAAACGATTCCGATAACTGCAGCCTCAACAGCCAGTTCCCAACCAGTTGTCGCAATCCAGATTATATTGAGAAGAAAGCTACCAACGCCACCTTTGAACAAAACAGTTTTTCCAAAAGGAAAAAAGCACAGCCCTGCTATTTTAAAACACTGCTTACTAACCGGAATTCCGATTACTGTGACAGCCCATAGAACCCCGGCAATACTCCATAGAATACCCGTTAATGCTCCTCCGAAAATAAACCACAAAAAGTTTCCCAGTATCCTCATCAAGAACCCCACGACCTTATCATGGAATATCTAAACAACTCTTCATCATCAGTTGGCCTGTCTTCTATAACGATAGTATCTCCAGAATTCCACCTCTCCTTGATTAATACCTTTGCAAGAGGGTTCACAAGACAAGTTTCGACCATGTTACTGATACCT
Source organism: bacterium (assembly GCA_023667365.1). Taxonomy (GTDB): domain Bacteria; phylum Bacillota; class Clostridia; order Lachnospirales; family Lachnospiraceae; genus DLAJ01. The sequence continues at coordinate 21,539 of JAMPAG010000021.1, forward strand.
CGACCACCGTTCGATAAATCTCCTTGTGCTTTATTAAGAAGATATTCCTTAAAAGGAGTGCTGATTTCAAGTTTAATGCCCTTCTCATGCTCCATGTTGCCTGAAATGGCATTGAGCTTAAGATCAAGTATTTCTTCCACTGCCTTTTCTCTTATAAAATCGAATACGATAAAATTATCACCAATACGATTTAGTAGCTCTGGGCGTTGAATTGTGAACTTAAAATAATCCTTTATGGTAGCCAGTAGTTCCTTTTGAATAGTGTCATAATCCATCTCCGGAGTTATTGTTTGATAACGTCTTCCTGTTTCCGCCTCCTGACCCACAACGCCGAGGTTACTGGTAAAAATGATAAGCGCCTCAGAAAAATACATGGTCTCACCAGCTGAGTCTGTTATTCTTCCATCTTCAAGTATCTGAAGGAATTTATCCAAAATGGACGGGTGCGCCTTATCAATTTCATCAAACAGCAATACGCAAAATGGTTTTGACTTAATTGCATTTGTCAACTGCCCGCCATCGCTATAGCCAATGTATCCGGGAGGAGCTCCGAGCAACTTCTGGTCAGAATGTGGTTGCTGATATTCACTCATATCAAATCTGGTCACAAAGCTCTCGTCACCGAAAATAAACTCAGCAATCGTTTTTGCTAATTCAGTTTTTCCGGTGCCTGTAGGACCTGCGAAGAACAAAACACCTTTAGGACGACTGCTAGATCCCCCCTGTATCCCGGACATTCCCAGACAAGCACGACTTAATATGCTTGCAGCCTTTTTTATTGCTGCTTCTTGCCCTTTGACTCTTTTTGACAGAAACTCTTCAGCATTTTTAACCTTATCCGAATCCAGTTTGTCCCATTGGCTTTCTGTTTCACCATAACGAAACATCTTTACCGCTTCCCGAATTTGATACACAGTATATTTCTTCTGTTGGCATAATGAAAATATTCCGAAAAGCTCCACCAATGTCATGCCATCTGTTAGAGCAACAAACTCATCCTGCGCTTTTTTCCTTTCAGCTGGGTCTAATTTCTTGGCACCTGCAACTGTATCAATCCTCGCATCTATAACTGCAGCTCTAACCTCTTTTTCAGGACGTGAAATAGTCAGAGTTCTGACATATGGATTGTTAAGATAGAACCATGTAGGAACATCATTGACCTTTTCAACTATCAGAAAGAGAAGATTAGTTAAAGGTTGCTTATCACGCATACTTAATGCCTGTGTTGGGGTTCTCGATGCAAGCATGAGTCTTGTAAAATACTCTATTTCTTCATCGGACAAATTATCGGGAGATGCAGCAATTGTGTTCGCCAAGTCCACCACAATAGCAGTAGGACGGACGGTATTAGACATCGTTTTCCTAATGAGTTCCGTTGCAGCGCTAATTGACTTGGAAGACTTCTCGTCCGAAGATACCCCTCTGTAAAAAGTCGAAACCATGTCGAGTGCATATGGGTTCAAAAATCCATCGATTCGATTATAGAAAACGACCGGATCGTATCCTTCTTCGGTTAAATATCGTTGCAGGTACAGAGAAAGGGCAACAGGTTCACAAGTTCCATCATCTTCGTATATCCAAGGCTGAAGGTCATGAACATTCCCTTCAACAATGAATGTTGTATTTATATCCTGATAGACGGCAAGATCTTTTTGCCACTTCTCTGCTTGAATCATTAGTCGTTTACCTCCTTAACTGTAAGTACAGCGTCAACATCACATAATGTGACTTTTGACCCATCGGCAACTCTAACCGGGGAGTTTTTTACAATTCTCTGTCCGTCCACCAAAGTGCCGTATGTGCTTATATCTTCAACTAAAACTCCAACGTTTCGTCGAGGCGTGACACGCAGGTGCTGCCTGCTAACAGATGGGAATTCAGCAAGTTCTTCTGCTCCTATTTCTGTCCGTCCAACTATGCCACCTTCATCGGGAATCTCTATTTCCTTGCCATTGCTTAATCTCAAAATGTATTTTTTCTTGTGAGAATCGGATTCTGTTGAAACGACGCTCCCTTCGCCTTCCGATGTTTTCTCATCGGAATTGGTTCTCATTAACTCCTCAACACGCGAATCATCCTCATTGTAGGTTAAGAAATCCACCAATTTACGGCCACATGATGGACAGTTATCAGGAAAACTTAATCTTCGTTCAAATACTATTTTTTCACCACAAGTACATACTTTACAAAATGCCATACGTTAACCCTCCGAGTTTAATGCCCGTTGTTTCTGTGTAGATGTTTTTCTTTGTTTCTTCCTAGCACTTCTTTCGCTAATATCTGACTGGACACACATTTCATCAATACGAGAGGGTTCTGCGTATACACGTTTCAGAATCACACCCTTTTCAGCCGCTCGTTCTTCCAGAGTAGCATACAAAGAGCAAATACTATTTGCGCTACTTTCTATCTGGCGCTGCCGTTCCAGAGAACCACCTTTTGATTCTCCAACAGGCTCAAACATTATTCCGCTACCGTCATTGCCAATAAACACATCGCACAGCGGATGTCCATCGACTGCATACATTTGACCAACAGTGTGATCCAGAACCGCATCATCCTTTGCGTGACACCCCAAATCTTCCATTATATCCTCGATGACATCCATCACATATTCATCTTGTCTGCGTTTCTCCAGCACGGACGTCATTCTAGCAACTTCTTTTTCAACTCTATATGGAAGTCTCTCTGTTGGCTTTACTTCGAGCATCTCGCACAATGCGCAATATTCGAAATAAGTAGATTCCATTCTCTCCTTGTCCGCATCATTAATTCTAACAGCTCCCTGCAAATAAGTTGAAACACGCATTTTAACCGATCTAATCTTATCTTCGATATCCGTTGCCGATGCATGAATCGTTTTTGCCAGCTCTGCCAATAGACGAGTTCTGTCTTTCTCATCTCTTTCTGATATAATAGTCCGCTCATCCATCTTCTTAACCCATAAATCAAGTTCCTGTTCAAGCTTGGTAGGTTTCTTATGTGCAGAAAATAACAGCTCTGAAAAATCAAGTTCATCCCGTTTAGAATCGCCTTGACCTTCTTCAGTCTGAAGCATAGCTCCTGTTACAACGGCACTTTTACTATACCCACTGACAGAATCATCTGCAATGAATACTGTCGTTTCTATGTTTGATCCAGCTGTCATCTGAACATTGTTCTTATGTTCGATCTGCAGCTGCTCCTTTAATCTTTGAATGCTATCTGCCAACTCCTGTTTCAGACGGGCTTTCCTCATTGCCTCCAACTGGGCTGTCGTATAATAACTGCTCATATTAGACAAACGCCTCCTTCATTCTCCGCATTTCTTTTTCATACCCCAACCTATTAAGCCACGCTATGAAGCGATCACTTTGGAGCAGCTCATCAATTTCTTTGATAGAACATTTGCATAAAACTGGTATCAACGCATCCATCGTTTCTACAGAGACTCCAAATATGTCAATTGCCTTTTTCCCTTGTAAGGCGAAGCATATTGTGGATATAGACGCCATGTCATCGCTTCCATGTCGGATAAGTTGCTCCAGTCTGTCAACCTGTGCTTGCTCATAATCATTGTACCTAAGATAAAACACCAACAAGCCTGTTGAAAGGAACCTCTTGGCAACTTCATCCTTCCCAGTTGATAACTGGTCGACATATTCAGAAAGAGAGCCGTACTCTCTGCCACAATAGTATATTTGCTGCGGATTATCTTCTATGTACATTAAAAGCTTGTATACGGCAGCATCAGCATCCTGATATAGAGCAAGTTCTCTGATTTTTTCAACAAGACTTCTGTCAAATTGACGCACAAAATCAATCAGCTCACGTCTCTTGACAATACGTGATGCCTGAGTCCAATGATTCTTTATTGCTTGTGCCAGTTGGTGAAGTGTAGTCACCGATACGGTTTGTCCCTCAAATCTCCCGAAAATTAGCGGCTTATTTTGATTCTCCTTTTTTGTACGGGAATATATGCTTCGATTAACGGGGCGCATATATTCTCCCTCACACCACCTTTTTACTTGCACATATCCCCAACGCTGATCTTCATCCTCGTTGAGGAGACCCTTTATCAAAACACCTAGTCGTCCGCTAATTTGACTAGGCAGATCTAATCCACCCTCCCATGCTTTTGAAATTTCTTCAACAGACATTCCTTCAAAAATCGAGTGACCTAGGACAGCTTTACAAAGCACTAAGCCAAAAGAACCGTAGTCATAAGCCGGGGACATGGCAGCACTCCACAAAAGTGCTTTAACACGAGGTGCGTATTCAGGGGTTCCTCTTACTGCATCCACCAGTTTGCCGTTTGAATTTGTATATCCACTGATGCCACAATCTCCTATTACAACTCTCTCTCCATTATCTGTATAAAATAGATTACTAGGTTTGATGTCACAATGAACAATGCCATTTCTATGTAATTCATGCAATCCCTCATTTATAGAAGGGACAATCACATTTTGAATATGCGCACTTGAAAGTTCGCCTACATCTTCTAGCGTTCCTTCAGAATAATATTCGTATATCTCATAGTAGTATCCACCGTGTTCACCGCACTCAACAACATACGCAATATTAGGATGCCGGACACTTGTCAAAAAGCTCTGCATTTGATTAGATGGACGCCAACCATTGTGATAAATTTTGACTACATATGATTTGCCCCATTTTTTTGCCAGATAGACATTAGACTGCTTCCCTTGCTTATTCATAAGGGAGTTAATCACATAACTATCAGCAACGGACTCACCAGCTAATAAGACAATACTTTGTCCGCTCTGGTTTGCACTTCCTGGTGGAATTGTCTCTCCGGCATTGATTATCTGGCCGAAATGAGATTTCGGCGGTTGTGTTTCAGCAGCATTTATCATAAAGGCATCTCTCCCTGAGGAATCCCAATCGTTAAAACTTTATTCCCATACATAATGTTTTGCAATGTTCTATCTGAGGTCTCAATTCCTTGATACCTATCATGGTATTTAAAAATCAAACACCTCTGATTTGATGAGCCACGCAAGCCCTTGTTGTCATTTAAATCCTGAATATATGGACCATCAATCAGGGCCGCGCATGTATTGAGGACGGAGTCAACAGCCTCACTTTCCTGCGCTCTTAATTCCTCAATTGTGTATCCTGTAAAAATAAGAATATCATCACAAATACTAACAAGGGATTGCACAAGCGCATTTAGTGCCATCGGATTAAGAAATGGCTCCCCACCAGAAATTGTGAATCCATCAATTGGGGCTTCTATGCACTGAATCATCTTCATAAGCTCGTTAACAGTTACTTCTTTCGAAGCGTCATACATTTGAAGCTCCGGACTTATACATCCCGCGCACCCACGATGGCATCCAGTCATCCATATCCCAACCCTTTTGCCAGGGCCCAGCGCTTTAACAGGGTAGTACATTCTCCCTAAACTAATTTTTGCTTCTATTGTTCTCATCTTAGTTCCGTAGTAAAATGCGAAGAACAAACCAACTTGTTTCCATCAATATGTTTGCCACAAAACAAGCAATTATGTGTTCGTTTGCGCTCCTCAATTTCATGTCCTACTTGCCATTGATTCATTGCCAGTAAAAGTTCATCTGGCGTAATGCAAAACATTGCACCATCAGAAAGCTGTTTCACACATTCAAATGGTGTAGGCATCTTTCTCTTTAGTTCGGATATTTGTGGAGATCTCAGCTTTGTTGCCACACTGCTTTGTAGAAACAGAATTGCTGTGTCTGGCGTGGTAGAAACTATGTTGCCAATGCCCCAACAGAAGGGAACATCGTATTCTCCGAATTCATAGGCATCTATGTTTAAAAAAGCGTGAGTGCCAATTGGCTCTTTGCGTAAGGCACTGCAAAGCACTTCCACACTTCTTGTGTTTTCGTAATTCAAGTAATAGCTGTCACCACCAAAAAGAGCTCTTCCACCCAGCCTCTTACGTCTGATAACCCAGCTATAATTAGGTCTTCTCACACCGCATAAAGCAGGGAGAAACTTAGTATTCACCGCATAAATCATCTCCTGAATACCAGCAGTGTCATCCCATGTGAGATTCTCTATAGGGTTCAGACCAGCGTATAGTGTCATAAGATAAACACTGGTACTTGCAATCATTTTTAAGGCACTCATGTAAGCAATCGTGTCTTTCTTTTTCAAGACTGTTATTGTTTCAGAAAACGGTAACGGAGAATGCATTAATTCATCACACACTCTCACCTCGTTATCAATGGACTCATGCGCTTGTTTTAATTGAGGGAGAATGTCCAATGCTTTTGACGGCATGGAATATATCTTGTCCAACATTTCTTCTCCGTTTTTATAAAGCCCATTGCCGATCTCCCGATAATATGTATAGTCATTCAAGAGCATCTTGAGACATGCAACATCATCATTTTCATCCAATGCCCGCTTGTATATCTCCGCAATCTCATCTGTATATCCACTGGTTTCTCTATTAAGTAGACCCAGAAAATACAGGACTTTCTTTGAATCCATTTCATTCGCCTCACTTGTCTACGTCTTGTAACACATTCGCCAATGCAATATAACGTGGATCGTTAGGCGAATAACTGAGAGCCACACTAATATGTCTCAATGCATCAAGTCTTTGTGTTTCGTTCGTTCCGTTTCTCAATGCTAATAGTGCCAACACATATTCTTTCTCCGCTGAACTTGGAAGATTATTTATTTTGTGGGCATACTTGAATCCAGTGCTTTCAGATGCAGCGAAACCCTCAAGCGTAAGCCCGTATATTGCTTCCGAGACAATCTGCATCTCTGTCTCCTCATAAGTTGCATCTGCCTGTACCGGAATATAATTCTTCGGAATATCAATCTTCTTTGACTTATCTCGAAGAACATCTTTTGCTGTATCAAGTTTTTCAAATTGAGTAGCCAAGTCATAGCACTCTTTCAGTTGAAAAGCCTCTATGCTATCCCAAGCATTAACATTTGACATTCTTATCACCCATTACATCGTTCGGCGAGGAGGATAGGAGTTATCCTCCTCGCCGATATCATGTCGCTTTTCGATAGTTACTCAACAAAATTATATTTTTGAATTGTTATCCAGCGTATTGTTTAGATATCCCACTTGTTGCTCGACGTTCTTCTGCACCGATGCTGCTGACTGATGAGTATTGTAGGCAATTACAATACCCACAATTATCAAAATAACTCCCCAGACAGGATGGGATGCAAAGCAAAGGATCAAGCCAAACAGGGATATAATAAGCGGCAAAATGGTGCTCGTTGTTGTTTTGCTTGAAGCCGCTTGAGATGCACTTGACCCCATACTTCTTGCCGCATCACGAAGGTTACTGTATGTACCTGTGATTTGGCTCTCACACGCATTAAGTTGCTGTCTTGCTTCTTGCGATGTCATAATTAGCGACCTCCTTCATTGATTACTTCATCGTAGGTTTCGGCATATCGTTCCACCCATACTTTGGCGGGTACATCGTAAGGACGAAAATGAGTGTTTTTAACATCTCTTCCGATATCCATGTAAACGGCTGTTTTGCCACGAAGAGCCTTTGCTTCGCTTTCCGCAACAAGGATATCCATCGATTCCTCATCAAGCCCGTATGCGATACGTTTATCAAACATGGAGTCGTAGCGGTCACCCAACATTAACTCAATACTCCGAATGCTTTCACCCCATACAATGCTATTCACGCCATACTTCGGACCATTGGCGATTATCTTTTGGAGCATCTCAATAGGACTTAAATCTCCACCGCGATCCTCCTCATAAATTCTACCAGTACGCAACCTTCTAGCACGATTGATTCCAAAGAACATCAAGAAAATTCTCTCTGTCGCAGGAAGACTGCCCTCTGACCGTCCTACAACCGTTTCATATAAACGGGTAATCAGTTCCTCAACATCACCGACTTTGGCAACTTTAACTTGCTGTGGGAATTGTGATTCGAGGAAATCAAAATCGCATTCCCCGTCAGCCAATTCATCAGCAAACAAATCGACAATATATACCAGTGCATTGGCTTTGTCTGCATTTGTATGAAGTTCCTCATAGAGAACACTCATGGCTGATAGTTCGAACAGACTCAGCGCCATTTTTTCATCTTTGCTGACAACCAGAAGATTATCCCGATCCTTGATCCGGAGTTCCGGCATGAAGATGCTCTTCTTTCCAAACCCTTGACCCAACAGCAACCCATATCCGTCTTTGGATGTTCCGAGAGGCTCAACACTATCGGAGCCTTCCAAAATCAACTTATTAAAACAGTTATGGATGTTATCTTCTGCATTTGTAAGAAGGACTCTGGTCTGCTGATCTTCATACAGCGGTGCAACATCAGGATCTGTGAAATATACATCCAATCGAGTAAGAAGATCCAAACGCTCGTCTTCATTAATGTAGCTTACCTGGAAGAAATTGTTGGCAGATTCAACACCTCCACCACCATTATAAATCGCAGCACCGGCCGGCTGGTTCTGAAGGGTGCGAATTCCTGCGTTGTCAGCATTCAAAATTGACGCCGCTCCATCTTCAGACCCTTTTACAGCGATACGAATAGCCATCTGGCTGAAGTATGCTTCAAGTCCGGCACAGTTATGGAAATCCTGGCATGCAAGTATAACGTGTATACCCATTGCACGGCCCTGCATAACGAGCTTGTTTAGACAAGAAAGGCATTCGCTACTGATGGAGTCACTTTCTCCTTTGCTCCTGAAGAGTTCCTGAACCTCATCAAATATGAGCAGGAGTTTCGGAACCTTGGGAACATCAGACAACTTCACATAACCGTTGATATCAGATACCCCATACCGCGTGAAATGCTTTGTTCTGGTTTCCAGCTCAGTACACAATTCCTTGAGAACATTTAAGCCGAATTCGCACTCACTGTTAATAGCAACAACCCTAAGAGACGGCAATCTATACCGGGTATAAGCACTGAATTCGACACCCTCCTTGAAATCGAGCAGATACATCTGCACTTCATCTGGAGAATAGCTAATGAGCGTACTCATAATGAGCGTGTGAAGGAGAGTGGACTTTCCGGCGCCGGTCTGTCCTGCAATCAGAGCATGATGCTCCGTGCTTCCACCGCCTCGTCCCAAAACCATTTTAACAATGGTATTTGCACCCTTGATGCCAATGGGGATAGCAATTTCTTCATGATTTCCTGTAAACCAGTTGTTGCTGTCGTAAATATCTTCTCTATACATACTGCCAAAGTGTTCGACTTTGAGCTGCATATGTTCGATAACACTGCTGATTAACGGAATAATCTTGTTCTTGCGTTCAATCACATCCTGCATATCATCGAGTTGCAGGAACAATCGGTCTTTATTAGAGCCGACAAGCATTAATCTTTTACCGGAAACCTTCGTCTCTACAAGGCTCTGCGCTATCTCCGCAACAAGAGTACCGTTTCTTTGCTTGAGTTTTTCGAGTTCTTCATCATTAGCGCAAATAAGTACACACACACCCAAGGATGCGCTGTTTCTTACAATCGCATGGAGATCTTTTAATGCTGTATCATTGAAACCTACAGGAAAGTCAGTAATAGCCAATGCTCTGATGACTTCTTTTTTTAGGCGGCTGATTTGATCGCCTCCGTAAGCCTGAGTCATGTTTTCGAGCCGTTGCCGCAGGGTAGCAATAGCGTTCTCTATGTCCTTTTCTTTACTCCAGATTTTTGTGTCTATGATTCGAGCGGAATTGGGTCCCTCGGCAAGTTTTGGAATATCAGGGAAACTCGCTCCGAGTTCGAGAGGATCAATCATTGTCGCCTCAAGTTTTCCAGCAGGAAAAAGCATAAATAGTTTCAAAAGCAGTGGCTGAACCAGCCCTTGCACATAGCTTCTTTCAGTGGGTGAGTACCGCATCAACAGCGATATTCCATCTGCAAGTCTCTGTGAATACGGAATTTTAACAACATATTCTCCAGACTGCTTCGTTCCGACATCACTTGTTTGCAATTCCACCGCCTGAACAACAGCCATATCATCCTGCGAATTATTCGAGATGATAAGACCAATATCTCCCAGCATTATGTAATCTGGAATCTCGGAAGGGCATTCATAATTAACCGCATTAAACCTTGACGATTTAATCTCCTGCTGATAAGCATGAACTGTGGTCTTATTAAATCCTTCACCTATATCAGATCTGCGCATATCACAAATATTCTTATACTTGGCTTCAAATCTATGTTCCGCCTGCGTGTCGCGATCAATCTGTTCAGTCCTTGCCTTGTCAAGTTTATCATTTCGTATGCGCTCAGACTCCGCAATTTGACAATTGCAAAGTGTTCGGTACGCCTGAACTTTTGAGCTTATTGCTGCGGTGACCTCTCTTTGCCTACTCTCCACGGAACTCATACCACCACGTGCCGCGCCTATCGCGTCATCCGCTCCGCTCTTAGGCATATTGTTGATGAAGTTGTTACAAGCATTCACAACATTATTAACCGTGTTTCTTCTGGCTTCAGTATTCTTAATGTTGTTTTCGCACTCGCTTGTGAACTTTTGCCTTTCGTCTTCGCATTGCCGCCTAGCACTAAATGTTACCGAGTCGTAAATCTGCTGGCTGTTGGATTTAGCATCCTCCCATTCTTTTCTAGCCCCATTCAATTCCTGTAAAAAATCATCCGTATGCGTACGAAGAGCAACCATTGCAGCCATAGCTTGGTTATGTCCAGCAGGTATATCTTTCCAATTGTTCCAAGACCCAACGCTTGTTTGCGGCTCCTCTAATGCGACCTTTGAAAGGCTACTTGACATTATCGTATAATCTGTACCTATCTCAACGAATTGAACAAATCCAAGCACAGATACATCCGCTTCACTAAGGTTTGTTCCATACTTATCTGAGATGACCCGCCCACCAAATGCTCTAACTATATTATTCAATATCATTTCTTCTGAGTTATTCTCATCAGAAATAACCCCGACACATGCAACATTCAGTGTTCCGCGTTCTTTATTCACTATCAAAGATGTTAGTGCTTCTCCGATAACGTCCCTAGCAACTATTACTAATTTTATCTGTAGCTGAACGGCTTGTTCCAATAATGGTAATATCTCTTGTATTGAAGAGATAACATTATCCGTAACAAGCACATATGCATCGCGGAATATAGCTTTGTTTCCTTCAGCATCGTTTGCCATATAACCAGATATCAATCCATTGTTTAGTCTAATGACCTCTGCCGTTCCTGTTCCGTCTTGCATTTCTTGAACAAAATCGAGCAATATACCTTGGTCATCGTTCTGCTTGATCACAACATCAACAATCGCACCTGTATCAATCGATACCTGTTCAGCGCCGTTCAAGACCCTGCCAATCACGCCTTGCTCCAACTCGACAATCAAGTTGCCCTGATAAATGTTGATTATGCGCCCAGAGCACTTCTCGCCTACATTATAGTTTCCCATTTTGCTTTATTGCACCTCCTGTAAATTATGGCCTTAGTAAGAGACGTCCTGATGTGTTCTTCTCTTTTATCCACTTTCATCTATCTGTTGCATTGCCTCTTCTGGTGTCGACATCCGAATGTTGCCTTCTGCATCTTCTAAAATCAGAAGCGGCAATCCAACGAAAGACATCTCGCCTTCGGAAACTATAGGCTCATAGCATTTAAAGCCACGCCACTCACAAAGATACTCTGCGGTTTCATAGCCTTGACTCTTTGCATACTTATCAATTGCCGGTTGTGCCATTGTCTGCTCCTTTCATAATGTGATTAACTACGCTAAAATCAAAATCCATATTATCAACTCGTAGCAGTTGTGGAACGCAAGGTGTCGTTCCGCCGAACAGTGATGTATCCTCGTATTTGACTCTGGACAAATAATCCAAGACTGCAAAATCTCCAATCCATTCACTTTTTTCTCCTGGACCTCGTTGGTTATCCTTGATTCTCAACAGTCCGTTTGGTGTCCTGTCAATATTTACTATATGTCCACTATGTCCTCGACCTTTCCAAGCGAACTGAATGGTGTATCGATTTCCCGGTTTTACAACCTCATTTACAAAATCCAAATAGTCCTCTGGCGTTCGCCGGTTATTATCGTAAATATAATCCGGATGTTTTCCTGTTTTGGGATCAATCCATGCCATTCTGGGATCGTGAGATAGGCGTTCGAGCGCTGATCCTTTTGTACATGGCAGCACTTGCACGTCGTAGCCTCTTTCACGAGCCTCAAAAGCAACTACACATGATTGACAGTTAATTGAATAACTATAATCCTTTCCGTAATTAGGATTTACATGACCTGAATCAGCCTGCTCGAATGTCATGTTTTCACCAGGGGACACATTAGCTATTGGAGGCCGACGACTATTTATTTTTTGAACTAGCTCGTCATAGTTTGGATCTGAATACAGCCCATTTGGTTGTCCCTGTAAATCTTTCTCCAATTCCGCTGAGTAATGTTTTCGTAACTCACTAATGGTTGCATCCAATGCGGAGATAGAAACCACACCGCGATCCAATAAATTGACTCTGTATACCTCAAGAATGTCATTGATATATCGTTCGCCCATCTGGCGCCTTTCTATAGGCGAAAGTTTCAGGACTTTAACATGTTCTTTTATTGCTTCTGCCTCTGCTTTATTGGAGTAATTCTGCGCAACAGCCCTCAGCTGGCTTCTTAACATATTCAATTCTGAAATTTTTTGTTCTGTAGATAAAGCGCTGGATTCTACAATCCGATTCACCAATGCATCGTATGCTTCTTGTAAAGTTTCACTTCTAGGGAATCCATTACTAGTAGCACCTAGTGGCATAGCAGTCGAAAACAAATCACTTTGAGCGTCAGTTTGACCTGCTACAGTACTAGACAACATACCGCTGTCTTCACTTGGTAAATCACCTATGGTCAAAGGTGATGCTAGTCCTCCGCCCACAGGCGTTGCTATCCCACCTCCAGATGACATTTCTTCTGAACCGCCACCTTGATAGCTTTGTGCTTGTCCCGCAGTGTCTAATGTAGCAAAGCCTCCGCCACGCCAACCAGAGTCAGTGCCGCTTTCACCTCCAACTGCAACATGATTGGGAATAGCATCAATTCCCATGCTGCGAAGGAGGGCAACTCTCGCGTCTTCTGCCTCATTTAATCGCTGAGCCATACCTTCGGTAAGAGCAACGGAGTCTGCGCCGAACGCATCTGCTCTTAGTTTGCGCAACTTCTCCAAATTGGACCTCTCAACCTGGTTATGCTTTTCTATCTCTTGAACATGAGCGTTTTTCTGCTGTCTAACGCGATCAGCATCCCCGCAAGCAGATGATAGTGCTCGTTGGCTGGCTGTCAACTGATTCTCAGCCATACTCAATTGCGCTCTTGCTTGTTCCACATCTCCGACTGGATTTCCTTCTTCATCCGTCTCGCTGGCGGCAGCAAGCTGTCTCCTAGCTGCGGCAACTCTACTGTTGGACGAGGCAACTCTGGCTTGACAGCTTTGAACTTTTTGGTCAGCCTCTTTACCTTGCTCTATGAGCTGTTCGGCTTTTTTACCAATTTCCTTAAAACTTTTTGCCATTACCACAGTCTCCTACACTAAAGTGGATATTAGCCAAATATTCCACTCAAGTTACTTTTTAACGATTCAATCTGTTGTTTGGTCTCATCAACAACACTTTCTGCATCTGAGATGATTCCTTCGTATTCTCCAGCACTGCCTTCCAACTTGGAGCGACCCGCTTCAGCAGCATCACGCCCAATATCTGAAATACCCCCGGCTTGCTCCAGCTTACTGATTCCAGACCTGACATTTTCTAACTCGCCCTCTGTCGCCTCTTTAATCTGCTCTCCCTGTTGCTCTATCTCTTGTCCAGCCGTCTCTACCTGTTCGCTAAAAGCACTATCAAAGCTACTTTGGTATGAACGTCCCGTTTCGCTGATTGCCTGGACATCTTCTTCGTCTTGCAGCTCGATGCTCTCTAGAACAGAGTTAATCTGATCGGCCTGTTCTGTCATTTCAGATCCAAGTTCTGTAGTTTCTCGACTATTCTCCTGCATCTCTCGTACACCTTCGCGGTTCTTTTCTCTAAAACTTCCCATAAGACAGTCTCCTTTCAGTTTTGATTAAATGCTTCAACGCCATACATCTTTATGTAAGCGCTAAGATCCTCGTTCAACTCTTTGGACAATAACGATAATTTTTCTACCTCTTTATCAATTTTCTTGATATCTTTTGTTGTCCCTACTGCTTGAATCAGACTCTTATAAAGCTGCAATGCCCGATCACACATTTTCGTTTGCAACAATGTTATTTTTATTAATTCAGATTCCGGAGCCCCGAACCGAGTCCATCGTCCATTTTTGAGTCTCTCAAGTGCAAAAATCCAATTGCCGACGTTATTTATAATGTTTAGGGCTTCGTGGATCTTTGATTTATCTGCAATCAAATTTTCCCGACTTGCCTGGAGAGCCTCAAGCTGATCATATTTAAGCTGCTTATCATCATCGTTCATCTGTGCTTTTCCAAGTTCCACCCGTTCCAGATAGCTGTAAAGTTTTTTGATTTTGTCAGCTTGTGCAGCAACAGAGTTTAGCCAGTATTCGCATGGTGCAATTCTGCTTTCTATGTCAAATAGCAGATGGAAGTATTTACTTCCTATAATTTTTATGCTCTTGAGGTTCTCATCCTGGTATGTATCTCGATCAGCAAGAGCATACCTTAAATCTGCATCGTTCTTTGAAGATACCATTGCTTCTTTCTCAGCTTGGTTCTCTATCTCACCCCACCATTCTTTGATTCTCATGGTAAAAGGGCGCATCAGCTTCTCGTAAAAAATAAGAGCTTCACCCACAGCAAACGTTGACATTTGTTCAAGCTGCATAGCACTTGCAGCCATCGTGCTTCCCAAAAGAGATCTGTCATCCGCAGATGTAATCCGCAAACCAATTTTTAAGCCCGTGTTTTTTAACACTTCCTGTGCCATCACCGTGGGCAACTGATCGGCAATAACTATACCTTCCTTTAAAGCACGTACTTCCGCAAGCATCTTAACAACAAATGCCGTTGCCGCTTGTTTTGGATCTGCATCTGCACCTGTTTGTTCTTCTGATTCCGATCCAATTAGGTTGTGTGCTTCTTCTATAAAAATAACGTGTCTTACATCACCATCGAAACGTGGGTTGACTTTCAATGTCTCTCTGATAAGTGAGCAGAGCATCAGCGTCAAGAAATTAGCAGGGCCGGTACCCATAGATTCAAGCTCAATCACAGCAGGAACCTCAAGCCATTTCTCGGGTGCGAAAGATGATTCAGGAACATCAAATACATCTCCCATTTCTCTTCGCAAAAGGCTGCCGATTCTCACCTTAAGTGCCGACTCAAGATTTCCCCTGACCTCATCACTATATTGTGTTGATTTCAGTTCCTGTTCCAAGCGACGATAAAGCATAGACATGGTCGGCAAGGCACGTTTTTTGCCGCTATCCTCTTGCTTCTCATCGCCTGTGTAAACATGCTCCGGAATCCAGCCGAGCTCTCTGTAAACAGCTTCGATTGCTGTATCAAGCAAGAATGGCATAGGTGGTTCTAGCGGAAATGCTCCCTCAAACACAGAGCACAACCTCCTAATATGCTCGGCGACAAGAGTACCCTTTGGCATCTCAAAGGGATTGATATGCAACGGAAAACTCATGTCTGCATTCGGAGAGAATAGATACATATCCTTCATACCCGGATCATTAGCCAGCGCACGATATTCCTGCTTTGCTGGTTCTAGGACAAGAAATGGAATTCCGTGGTCCTTCCAAAGCGATGAAGTAATATGATGCATTGTGTTGGTTTTGCCTGATCCAGGCACACCGGAAACAAATGCATGTTTGGGTAGGAGCGAGAGCGGGAAGAATACATCATACCCATTGTTGTCTTTGCCTAAATACAAAGAACCTTTCTTATCAACAGCCGCAGGAGCTGTTTCCTTTGCCATCTGGATGATTTCACCATCGTACAGAGCTGGTAAACGGAAAAATGGTGCTATCTCCTCTAACGAAAAGAGGGTTGGTAAATAATTTAGATTAATAGCAGCCGTGTCTTCTCTGCAAACAATTAATCCAGGACGTCCTTTTTTTACCACCATTCTTTCCCGCATATTTTCCAGACCTTCAAACTCTCCATCCAGAAAGCAAACCGGATCGAAGTTGGAAGAAAAAGTGGCTATGTTATATTTACCTTTCAAAAGGCTCTCAGAGCCTGCCGCATCAAGTATTGAAACCGTGTCCTCTTTTCCGTTGGCAAGCACCAGCACATTAGCAATGAAATGAGGAGATGAGTCGTACTTCTCAATCAAGTCCTCATAACTATCCAATACATTTTTACCGTCGTAATCTCTCTTTGAACTACTGCTTCTATCATCCTGCCTTTTCCGCAGAATACTCATAGGTTTTCTCAATGATTCTCTTAAAGAAACGCTCTTTTCAACAGGATATAAATCAACACGGTACAGTGCAGTCTGATTTAATGCCTCCATCATCTTACACATATTATAGAGACGACCATCTTCATTCATTTCCCATTCGCGCAACATATAATAGTCCTCAGCCTCGCCGCTTCCTGAGGGGAGAAGGGTTTCTGTCTTTGTAAGCAATGCGCACGTGTTGAAAATTGGTGAGTCTATTCCACTTCCAGCTAAAACATTATTGATATCGCAAGAATAATTTCCTGTCTGGCTGTGTTTTATTTTGGATTCTAACTGATAAAAATCTGATAATGGGGATGCGTTTATCAAAGCCGGAACATTGTCCAGAGCATTGGCTTCACCCCGTATCATCAAGTATATTTGTAATCTATGTCCAGGAGTGTCCTTTGTCTTGTCTTCCGGCGCAACATACAAGTAAAACAAATGGTACGACAAATTAGAGACAATTCCTTTTCGGTTTAATTGCCTCAAAAAAGCTATATGCTTTTCTATTACTCCATCGACACCGTGTCCTTCAAGAGAAGCATATTTATTTAGCGTCAAATCAGGAAGCTGTGTTAGCCTATACCACAATTCTGCCATTCTTACACCTCACGCTTGTCTATTTCCCATCTGCCTCGTCTTGCGATTACGTAATCATTTCTGTACCTTCTAGTCCGTTAATTTCGTTTTGCGAAATTCGTGCTTTAACTCTCAAAACAGGCAACCCATTTCTATCAACTCTATAATTATGTTCCCAAAATACGATGCTCTCGATACTCATGCAATACTTATCATTCATCTTATAATCATTATTTTTTATCCTCACATAATATCAGCATCCAAGATGAAGTTGAGCGTCTCCTGTTCCTAATGTTTGAGAAAAGGGCTTTCAGCAAATTAAAGTCTTTGCCGAAAGCCTTTTTCTTCCCCTTTGTAAAAAATCAATAAGACATGGGGTTCTTTCTGATATTGAACCAATCATCCCTAATCAGAGGTATTTACTGTTTTTTGCTTGCTTTTCTTTTTCTGTGCTTCATTATCTTTTCATTATCAATACACATTTTTATAGTGAGCAGATTATCTTTCCTTCTCTCAACAAACATTTCAATTCCGAAATCAGCCAGACGCTCTAACAACTGTTCATCCGGGATCTCATCTCCCCATGCTCCGTTCATTGAATACTCAATCATAATTACTACCTCCTTTGTTATTTGTTGATATTGAAACATTATCGCCCTATAAAATGTTAGTTAGGTGTTGTTCCTTCTCTATTTCTAGAATGCTTTTTAGTAAACAGTCTGTCCTCTGGTCTTGCATTTCTCACACACCGACAAAAATTCTTTAAAAACCGTAGTTTTTTAATTCAACGAATAGTAGTAATCCTTAGTACATTGTTTTTGCTCCTCTGATAAACACAACCCTTCCAATGGTGACTTACTCCAGTTACTTTATTAATTAAATTTGTTAAAATCGGAATGTTTTCCACATCAAGCTTCCCATAAAAATATACTATTATCAAAAGGTGTACTTTTTGATAATATCCCTTTGCCTACTCTATTGATATGCCATATAACCACAATTTGTCAGTTTATGTTCAAAATTATAAAAAGCACTTGAATTTTACCTGTCTTTCGGAGTTGAAGTAAAAAAATAGTGCTAAGCCATGGGTCAAAACC
>JAMPAG010000022.1 GCA_023667365.1 bacterium
AGTAATTTTGGAGAAACAAGGCAGGATATAATGGAATTTACCTTTCAAGGCTGCTCAAGCCATCCCCGCCTTGACCTTTGTCCGTCGTGGTGCTATATTTGAAGTGGATTCTTTTGGAAATCCATATTTTTCAAATGGAAGAAAAGAGAAAGAGTGAGGTATGGACAAATGAGCAAAAATTTTGACGATTTATTATCCAAAGTATCAACTTGCAGCAAGAAGCGGCTGTCCGTCGCCGTCGCACAGGATCTGGCGGTTTTAGAGGCAGTCAAAGCGGCAAAGGAACGCGGTATCGCAGATGCGATCCTTGTCGGCGATGAGGCAAAGATCCGCGAGATCGGCACCTCTCTGAACATGAATATGGACGACTATGAGATTATCGACGAGCCGGACACGGTAACCGCTTCTCTAACCGCGGTCAAGCAGGTTCATGAGGGACGGGCGGATATGTATATGAAAGGTCTGCTCGACACAAAAACATTCTTAAAGAGCGTCCTTGACAAAGAGGTTGGTCTCCGCACGGGACAGCCGCTTTCCCATGTGTGCGTCTTTGAAATCCCCGGCATTCCCCGGCTTCTGTTTTTGACCGACGTGGCGTTTATCCCGTATCCGACGTTGGATGACAAAAAAGTCATCATCAAATACGCGGTGGAGGTTGCCAACGCCTGCGGTATCGACTGCCCGAAGGTCGCGCCGCTTGCCGCCGTGGAACTTGTCAATCCGAAAATGCCCGCAACCGTGGAAGCGGCGGAACTCACACGCTTAAACGATGAGGGCGAGATCGCCGGATGCATCGTGGACGGTCCGCTTTCGTTTGACATTGCGATCGACATCAACGCCGCGATCGAAAAGAACGCGCAGAACCGCAAGGTCGCAGGGGATGCGGATATTCTTCTTTTCCCTGACATTCACGCGGGCAATCTGGTTTATAAGTCCCTGGTACATCTTGTTCCCGGCATCAAGAACGGCAACATTCTGACCGGCACAAAGGCTCCGGTCATCTTAACTTCCCGCTCCGACACCTGCGAGACGAAGGTTCATTCCATCGCGCTGGCGGCAGTCATGGCGGAGCAGATGCAAAAATAGTTCCGCAAACGCGGAACTATTTTGTATAAATAACACATCATGGCCCAAGAAAGGAAAGGTATGTTATGGCAATCAAAAGTTTGATCATCAATCCCGGCTCCACATCTACCAAAATCGGCGTATTTGAGGACGAGACGCTTCTGTTCGACGAAACGCTGCGCCACTCCACGGAGGAGATCGCACAGTATGCCTCCATCATCGACCAGAAAGATTTCCGCAAAAACATTATTACAAAGTTCCTTGCAGAGAAAGGTTTTGACATGAAATCCCTGCAGGTCGTTGTCGGACGCGGCGGTCTGTTAAAACCGATCCCCAGCGGCACCTATACCGTCACGGATAAACTTCTGGCGGACTTAAAAATCGGCGTACAGGGACAGCACGCAGGCAATCTCGGCGGCATTCTGGCACGCGAAATTGGGGATTCTCTCGGCATCCCTTCCTATATTGTTGATCCCATTGTCGTTGACGAGCTGATCCCGGAGGCACGGATTTCAGGCTGTCCGGAGCTTCCCAGAACAAGTATTTTCCATGCATTGAATCAGAAGGCGGTCGCAAAGCGTTACGCAAAGGAGACCGGAAAGCCTTATGACAGCTTGCGTCTTATCGTCGTTCACATGGGCGGCGGCGTTTCCGTCGGAGCGCACCGTAAGGGCAAAGTCATCGACGTATTTAACGCGCTTGACGGGGACGGTGCTTTTTCTCCTGAGCGTTCGGGCGCCGTTCCTGTCGGCGCTCTGATAAAACTCTGCTTCAGCGGTCTGTCGGAAAAAGAAGTATACAAGAAGCTGGTCGGGAACGGCGGTTTCAACGCCTATCTCGGCACAAACGATATGCGTGACGTTGACAAACTCTGCGAGAGCGGGGATGAGAACGCCGCTTTGATCCGCGATGCGTTCTGCTTACAAATTTCCAAAAACATCGGCGCAATGGCTTCCGTGCTTGAGGGCAAAGTCGATCAGATCATCGTAACCGGCGGCATCGCCTACGATCATTATGTCGTGGACAGCTTAAAAGCGCACGCAGGCTTCATTGCCCCGTTCACGGTTTATCCCGGTGAAGATGAGCTTCTGGCGCTCGCGCAGGGCGGGCTCCGCGTCATGACCGGCGAGGAGAAGGCGCTGGAGTACTAAAAAAGAGTTTGCGGAACGCAAACTCTTTTGAAATCCGCGAAGTTCCCTGCGGGTCAAAAATTCAGTTTTTCAACGCCGTTATCGGTACAACAAACACGCCGTCCGGGCGCCGATATGCCGCATTTGCCAATCCACTAAGAACGCAAAGCATGATCGGCGCCTTTCCGGCGGGTTCCTCCTCTATCTGCCGTTTGATCTTCAACAGATTGGCTGCCGCGGCATCAATCTGATTTGCACCCAGCTTAATCTCAAAGGCGCACCAGTTTCCGTCCGGAAGCTCAATGACTGCGTCAATCTCCTGATTTTTATAATCTTGATAATGATATAAGTTTGCACCAAAAGACTCCGCATAGATACGCAGATCACGTTCACAGAGCGCTTCAAACAAAAAACCGAGCGTTTCCAAATCATTCAGCAAACCGTCCGGCGTCGCCTTCAACATGGCACAGGCAAGCGAAGGATCGGCAAAATGCCGCTTCTCCGCCTGTTTCACGCGTACGGACGAGCGGATACCAACGGAAAACGGCGGCTGATTGTCTGTAATGAACAATCTCTTAAAAATGTCTAAATATGCCGAGACCGTATTGGAATCCATGTCCTCGTCCTCCACGATTTGCATATCTTTCATCAACGTTTTGTTTGAAACGGTCGTACTCTCGTTCCTTGCCAGGGAACGGAGCAGCAGACGCATTTTGAATGTATCCCGACGTACTCCGTCCATACGATATACATCATCATCAATAACGGCGTTCAGATACTCGGCAGGCAGCAGCGCCGCCTGTTCCAAAGATAATCCCAAACTCCCCGGCCAGCCGCCGCGAATGATCAATTCGATCAATTTTTTGAGCTCTACGCCGCCCGTCATGGCAGGTTCCATGTTGCCTGCACACAACGCTTTCAAAGAAACTTTTCCGCTGGAATCCCCTGACTCATAAAGCGACATCGGCCGCATCCGGAGCCTGGCAATCCGCCCCGCTCCACTGTGAAGAATCCCTTTGTGGTTTGGAGTTGCCGAACCGGTCAGGATAAATTGTCCTTTTTGCGCTGTCTCATCCACCTTGAACCGGACGGCATCCCATATCGGCGGCACCTCCTGCCATTCATCTATCAAACGGGGCTTCTCGCCGTCCAACACAAGCGCGGGAGACATCTCTGCTAACTGCCGGTTTTGAAAATTTCCCGCAGGATCGCCAATATAGAACACACTATTGCAATGATAGGAGGACGTCCAGGTCTTTCCGCACCATTTGGGCCCCTCGATACAAAGCGCGCCAAAAGCCGCGAGATATTCCTTCACTTTCTGATCAATGATGCGCGGCTTATAATCTGAATGTTTCATATGATTAACCCTGCCTTTCCCGTTTATCATAATACATTCAGTCATTTTTTGCAATTATAATCATTCAAATTTTTATTTTATATTCAGTCGCTTTTTAATATTTACGATAATCCCTCCAGCAATTGATATAAAAGCCGGTATAACTGCTGCGCTTCCTGCGGTTCCATGTTCACGCAGGCACTCAGGTTCGCCGGAACCTGAACTGCCTGCTCCTTTAACTTTTCACCTTCCTGCGTAATGGAAACAATCAAATTCCGCTCGTCCTCTTTTGATCGCTCCCGCACCACATAATTCTTTTCTTCCAGTTTCTTCAAAAGAGGCGTGAGCGTGCCGGAATCCAGATAAAGACAACTCCCAAGTTCCTTCACCGTTACTTCTTTTTTCTCCCACAAAACCATCATCGCGATATACTGGGTATAGGTGAGATCCAGTTTATCCAGATAGGGCTTGTATCTTCTGATTACCTCTTTCGAACAGGCATAAAGAGGAAAACATAACTGATTTTCCAGTTTCAAACAATCATACTTATCATTAGGCATTGTATCTCAACTCCTCGTACCATTCTCACACTGCCCCGCGAGCGTTTCTCCCATGTTATATCATGATATGACTTTTTTTGCAAACGCCGCTGCCGCCATACAATCCTTTTCATCCGGCTTTCCCTTATGCATGGGGCCAAAGGAGCCTTTACAGTAAAATTCTTCCTCTGCCTGTGCAATTCCTTTTTTCGCAAGAAGCTTTCCCACTTGTTTGTACGTGGATTTTACCAGAGCCGCCGTGCTAAAATTGACGACCTTACCCACCTTGGTATCCAGATTGGAAATAAAATTTTTGATATTGTCATCCACTCCGTATGCATAGACCGAACTGCCCAGAAACAATATATCCACATCTTCCAAAAGCGGCTCATCCACGGTCTTTGCCTCCACTCCGACCGCTTTTGCGATCGCCTCCGCCAGCTTTCCGGTATTTCCCGATCTTGTATAATATCTCACTGCAATTTTCATGCCCGACTCCTTTCCTGCTCCTCATACGCCGCCCTGCACGCCTTCGCAAGCTGGTCGGCGCAGGAAGTCGGTCTGCGTCCGCACAGAACGCCGGACAGTTTCGTTTCGATCTCTTCCACGGTCCAGCCGTCCACAAGGCGCGGGATCGCTTTCAGGTTTCCGTTGCATCCTCCGGTAAAAGAAATATTTGTCACCATATTTCCGTCAATATTCAGTTTTATTTCACTGGAACAAGTATCATTGGTCTTATAAACGTATTCCATCGTAATCTCCTTTCTTTGCTCATCCTGTGCGCTTCGCGCAAACAACGTCCACGGTGCGTCTTTGGCGGCGATACTTTCCCTATCGTTGCTTCATATAAATAATACTCGCTATGTGCCGTCACAAAAATCGTTCCTTTTTCAACCTGCTCCGGTCTATAACAGCGCTGCGACTTGTTCTTCCACTTCCGCCATGTCTGCAGTCGGCTCAAAACGCGACACGACGTTGCCCTCACGGTCGATCAGAAATTTGGTAAAGTTCCATTTAATGTCGCTGCTCGCCGCATATCCGGGGTCCGTTCTTTCCAAAACACTTTCCAGCATCGGCGTCAACGGATGCTCCGGATCGAACCCCGCGAAACTCTTTTGCGATTTCAGATAAGTATAAAGCGGCGCCTCATTGTCCCCGTTTACTTCAATCTTGGAGAAAATCGGAAACGTGATGCCGTACCGGGAATCGCAAAAGCTGACGATTTCCTCATTGCTTCCGGGCGCCTGATGCCCGAACTGGTTGCACGGAAAATCCAAAATAGCAAGTCCGCTGTTCTCATACTTTTCAAAAAGATCCTGCAAATCGTCATACTGAGGCGTAAAACCGCACTCCGTCGCGGAGTTGATAATCAAAACCACTTTTCCGGCATAATCCGCCAGACTTCTTTCATCGCCATGCGCATCTTCCATCGTAAAATCATAAATATTCATCGAATTATCCTCTCTTTCCTCTGTTTGCTTTCTATTTCCTTCTTCTCGGTTCCTTTTTGTTTTCTCCCATGCCTGTTGGACAGCGTCTTAAAATTCCTGCATCTGCCGCCTGCATCCGCCATTATAACAATTTTTTGATCCGCTCCTCCAGCTTTTCCGGCGTGACCGTCGGTGCAAACCGCTCGACTACCTGCCCTTTCCTGTCCACCAGAAATTTTGTGAAATTCCATTTGATCTGATTTCCCATCACACCTTTTTTCTGGGATTTCAAAAATGTATACAGCGGATCTTCGCCTTCTCCGTTTACCTTGATCTTCTTAAACTGCGGAAATGTTACGCCATACCGCGACTGGCAGAAATCTGTAATCTCCTCATCACTGCCCGGCGCCTGATGCCCGAACTGATTGCACGGAAAATCCAAAATCTCGAATCCCTGCGGCTGATATTTCTCATACAGATCCTGCAATCCTTCATACTGCGGCGTAAAACCGCACCCCGTTGCCGTATTGACAATCAGAAGAACCTTGTCCCGATAATCTGCAAGCGCAATGTCGCCGCCATTTTGCGCTTTTACAGAATAATCATAAATTCCCATTCTCGTTTATCTCCTTTCTTTTTTTATTTTGCAAAATTAAATTGCGTACAATCTTTATTTTGATTGTACGCAATCAATTTGAATATGTCAAGAACTTTTTGAAATTCCTTTACTCCACTTTGCTCAGCGCCGCCTCGTCCGCCACGATCGTCACATCATTGTGCAACTGCAGAACGGACGCCTGCACGTTGGGCGTGATCGCGCCAAAAAACGCGGTTTTCAGAATATCCGCCTTATCCTCGCCGCTCACCACGACCACGATCTTTTTTGCCTGCATGATCGTCTTAATTCCCATCGTGTACGCCTGACGCGGCACATCCTCCATCGACGCAAAAAAACGCTGATTCGCTTTCATGGTCGATTCGGTCAGATTCACGCAATGCGTCTGCGCCTCAAACGCCATGCCCGGTTCATTGAAGCCGATATGCCCGTTATGTCCCAGCCCCAAAAGCTGCAAGTCAATCCCCCCGACTCCGGCAATGATGCGGTTATAATCATTGCACGCCTTTTCGCTGTCCGGCTCCATGCCGTCCGGCAGAAATGTCCGCTCCGGATCGATATTCACCTTAGAAAAGAGTTTTTCCCTCATAAAAAAATAATAACTCTGCTCATTCTCTTTCGAAATGCCCTTGTACTCATCCAGATTGAGCGTCGTGACCGCAGAAAAATCAAGATCTCCCTTGCGGTACCACTCGACAAGCTGCTCGTATGCGCCGATTGGCGTAGAGCCCGTCGCAAGTCCCAGCACGCAGTTCGGTTTCATAATGATCTGCGCTGAAATGATGTTTGCCGCCTTGCGGCTCATGTCTTTATAATCCTTTGCCCTGATGATTTTCATGCCTTTCTCCTTTCTCTTGCAGGCTTATATGGGCGATTCTCCTTGCAGTCCTATACTACCCGGATGTGACGGCTCAGCATCTCGCGCCCCTGCCTGCATAGCCCGTTAAAATAGTCCTCCATATAATTCGTGACCACGCGGCAGCTTGGCAGTACGGATTCCGGCAGGTACGCACGGCAGCCCTCGCGAATATCCTGCATCAGTTCCTTCGTTATATCGCCGCCAAATAAAATTTCCTCCGGATTGAGCACGCAGATCAAGTTGATGACCGTTGACGTCAGGATCGCGGCGCGGCTTTGCCTGTCCGCGGCAGCAAGCATCCGTCCCTCCACGCTGCATCCGCGGAGCGACGCGCTCATACCCGGCGCTTCCTGCGCCGCGTCCGCGATGCCTTCTCCCATGCCTGACGCTTCCCACGCAGCATCCGACGCGCTTTTTCCCGTGCCGAACGCTTCTTCCTGTCCCGCATCCGCAATGCTTCCTCCCACGCCCGACGCTTCCCGCACAGCGTCCGACGCGCTTTTTCCCGTGCCGAACGCTTCTTTCTGTCCCGCATCCGCAATGCTTCCTCCCACGCCCGACGCTTCCCGCACAGCGTCTGACGCGCTTTTTCCCGTGCCGAACGCTTCTTTCTGTCCCGCGCCCGCTTCCGCCGTTCCGAGCAGCATACTGCCGACCTCGCCGGCAAAACTGCGGAATCCCGAATATAGTTTTCCCCCGATCACGATACCCGCGCCCATCCCCACGCCCTCCGCGTGCAGATAGACAAAATTCTGCACATGCTTTTTTGTTCCGAGCAGATAGCCCGCCGCAATGGCGTTCATGTCATTCATTACGCAGACCGACACGGAAAATTTGTTCTCCAGATATGCTTTCAGCCCAACATGCTCCCACTCAGGAACTGACGGGATCGCAAACACCTCGCCGTCCGCCGATACCGAACCCGGCACGCCGACGCAGATCGCACAGATCTTCGTCCTTTTTTCAAAAAGCGCAGAAAGTAACGCCACGAGCTCCTCTGTGCAGTCCGCTCCCTTCACGCGCCGCCGTTTCTCATGCAGTTCCGTGTGCAGTTCTAAATCCGTCACGACCGCTTCTATCACATCCGTTTTGATCAGGACGGCGGCAAGCGCGGCGCGTTTGCTGTTGGGTGCGAACAATTCCGCCCGCCTGCCGCCCGTCGATGCGGCGATACCGAGACTGACGACCGCCTGCTCTTTCACAAGCTCCCCGATCAACATGTTGACGGTCGGCTGGCTCAGTTTCGTCAGCGCCGCAAGCTCCACGCGCGTCGCCTGCCCCTTGCTTTGCAGCGCATCCATGATCAATCCGATATTTAATTCTTTCATCAGAGCCGGTTTGCCCGTCCGCTCTTTATCCTGCGCCATTTTTGCACTCCTTTTTTACCCGTTCCGCCGCGCTTTATCGAGCGCAAAGCGGACCGCGCCCAAAACCGGCTCCTCTTTTAATATGACAGGATATGCCTGCGGCGCCGCCGTATGCACTTCCTCCATGTACGCGTCGATCAGCAGCCGCTCCCCTGTCTGAAACAAGCTTCCGATCAGCACAACGGGGATGCGCTGCGCCGTCATTCCAAGCCGCTTGATCACGGCGGCCGCATAGCGCCCCTCTTCCCTTCCCATGTCGGACAGCAGCTCCGCCGCGACCGCGTCTCCCTGCTTTGCCGCTTCAAAAACAACGATCGGGACGGCGTAGCGCTGCTTTTCATCCGGTCCGTCGTTTTTGATGCGTCCGCAGACTTCCTCCATCGTCCGGACACCGAACACCGGCGGAATGCGTTCTTCCAACAGCGACTTCTCATATGTCCCTTCCTCGGAGCGAAACGCATAGTGGAGCGCTTTCTCACACAATTCCGCTCCGCCGCCGCAATTACCGGTGATATAGTCAAGATTTCTGAGTGTCAGCCGTTCACCCCGGTCGTTCATGCCCGCATGTGCTGCGCCTGTTCCACAGATGGACACCACGCCGGATATGGCGCATTCCGTCCCGCCGCTTTCTGCTGCGCCGCCCAGCGCCGCGCGCAATCCGATCCACGAATCATGCAGAACTTCATACGGCACGCCGGGCAGCACTTCCCCTACTGCCGGAATGAGCAGGGCAAAATCATCCTCTCCATCCGCGCCCGACATGCCGAGGACCGCATAAGAAATATCGGACAATGCCAGTCCCGCCTGCTTCAGCGCTTCTTCCACGGCGATCCGCACATTCTTTTTTGTCTGCGCGATCCCGTACATCTGATGCTGGGACGCTCCCGCTTCCCCCCTGCCCATGATATGCTCTTTTTCATCACAGATCATACAGCGCGTTCTCGTGCCGCCCGCATCGACTCCCATCACATACATCTGTCGTCCTCCGTTCCCTACTGCCGTTTGCACCGCTTTCCTTCTCCGTGCATCTGCATCGCCCCGCTTCTCGCGCAACCGCCCGTGCCGCTTTCCCTACGCTTTCTCTTCAAAAAAAGCAGGCAGATACGCCCTGTGCGCTTCCATCATTTCCTCCATCATCACACGCGCATCCGGCATCTCATGCACAAGCGGATGGTGCATGAGCGCGAGCAGCGCCTTGTTGCGGTCTCCCTCGACCGCCACCTCCACGGTCAGGCTCTCATATGCCTTGACCTGCTCCATCAGCCCTAAGAAAACCGACGGAAAGTTTCCATCGGCAAGCGCAAGCGGCAACGCGCCGTCTTTTCCGATCACACAGTTCGTCTCGATCACAGCGCCGTCCGCAAGCTGCCCAACCGTTCCCCTGTTGGCGGTATCGACCACCTGCACATCCCGCCTGTCATGGTAGATACTGTCGATCAGATTGATCGCCGCCTCCGAATATCTCGCGCCGCCGCGCTTTGCGAGCGCTTCCGGCTTTTCCTTTAACTGCTCGTCCTGATAACTGGCGAACAGATCCCGTTCTACTTTTTTCACCTGTACGGCGCGCGTGCCCTCCAAGCCGAGCGCCTCCTGCTTTTCGTGATGCAGAGACGCTCTCTCAAAGTAAAAATATTGCAAATACGGAGAGAGCATACAGCCAAGCGCCCTTGCCATGTCGTCCATCCCGTCGTTTTTTTCGATATTTTTAACCACGCTCTCCTCATTTCCTGCCCGAAGCGCCTCCGGCAGACGGTCTTCTCCCCGATAAAAAGCATGTGTCATGACGCTCAGATGATTGAGTCCGATAAAACGGCAGTCCAGTTCTTCCGCCTGCACATGAAGCCGCTTTGCCGCGTCGTGGCGCATATTGATCGGGACGTTGCACAACCCGATACAGCGCACGTTCGTATATTTTAAGACCGCCTCCGTCACAATGCCCGCCGGATTGGTAAAATTGATCAACCAGGCATCCGGACAGACCGCCTCCATATCCCGGCATATATCCAATATCACCGGAATCGTGCGCAACGCCTTAAAAAATCCACCCGCACCCGTTGTCTCCTGCCCGATCATATCGTATTTTAACGGAATCCGTTCGTCCTTCTCCCGCGCGTCCAAGCCGCCGACGCGAAGCTGTGTAATGACAAACGCTGCGCCCGAAAGCCCCTCTCGGCGGTCAAACGTATAGCGAACAGAAGCCGGATGCCCCGCCTTTTTGAGCATACGTTTGGCAAACGCGGTGTTGATCCGCACTTTTTCCTCTCCCTCCGGGATGTCGATCAGCACGATCTCCTCCACCGGCAGCGACGCGCGGTGCAGGATCACGCCCTCCACCAATTCCGGCGTATAACTGCTGCCTCCGCCAATGATCACAAGTTTCATCGTCATTCTCCTTTCCGCCGAATCGTTTTTCTTTTTTAACTTTCTTAAATAAGTTGTTGTCAGCATATCATATCTTAGTGAAAAAAGCAAGCGCCGCACGTCTAAAAGAATCGGGACATTTTCTAACAAATTCAGGGAATACTTGAAATGCCAAACGGCATATGCTATAATGCCGGTAGGCAAAACGACAGAGTTGCTCATTGAGTACGCGAAAATCCCCAAAGGGTGCGACCTTTGGGGATTTTCTATTCTGATTTGGCGGGCGGCTTGTCTTGTATTCCTCTCATCACCCCAAATATTTTGCCAGCACATTCAAAAACAGCTCGATATTCAGCGGCTTGGCAATATGCGCGTTCATGCCGTTCTTCAATGCCGCTTCCTTATCCTCCTCCATCGCGTTTGCCGTCATGGCAATGATGGGAATGGTCTCCACGTCTTTTCTTGACATGGCGCGGATCGTACGCGTCGCCTCATAACCGTCCATGACCGGCATCTGCACATCCATCAGGATCGCGTTATAGTAACCTTCCTCCGCATGACTTACCATTTCCACCGCGTCGGTGCCGTCCGGCGCCGTCTCCACGGAAAATCCGGTCTCCTCCAGAATGGACTGGGCGATCTCCCGGTTCAACTCGTTATCTTCCACGAGCAGCACACGCTTGCCGCGGAAATCCATTTTGTTCCATGCGGTCGTTTCTTCTTTTACCGCTAAATTATTGGCGGCTAAGAGAACGGATTTCAAATCGGACATGAACAGCGGCTTTGCGCAGAACGCCGTCACGCCCGCCTTCATGGCTTCTTCCTCAATGTCCGTCCAGTCGTATGCCGTCAGAATGATGATCGGCGTATCGTTGCCGACTGCGGCGCGGATGCGTCTGGCTGTCTCGATCCCGCTCATTTCCGGCATCTGCCAGTCAATAATATAAGTGTGGTAAGAGTCTCCCTCATTATGAGCGCTCTTGGCACGGTACACCGCCTCCCTGCCGGAAATCGTCCATTCCGAACGCATCCCGATCTGCGCGAGCATACGCGTCACACTCTCGCAGCTGTCACAATCGTCATCCACCACCAGCGCGCGCAATCCTTCCAGCTCCTTGACCTGCATCGCATTCTTCTCCACGTCCTGAAGCTGCAGGCTCAATTCTACGCGGAACTCGCTGCCCTTTCCCTTTTCACTTTTGACACTGATATTGCCGCCCATGAGCTCTACGATATTCTTCGTGATCGCCATACCCAGTCCGGTTCCCTGAATCCCCGTCTTCGTCGTGCTTGCCTCCCGCTCGAACGGCTCAAAAATATGTTCCACGAACTCCGGCGACATGCCGATCCCGTTATCTTTGACAGTGAACACGTAATCCCCGTAACCGCGGTGGAAGGTGGTCTGCTGCTGGATGCGGAAGCTCACCGTCCCTCCCGCCGGCGTGTATTTTACGGCATTTCCCAGCAGATTTACCAACACCTGGCTCAGCTTTAAGGAATCCACGATCACGTCTTCATTCGTGACGTCAAACGTGTCGATGAACAGTTCCAGCTGCTTTGCTTTCACCTGCGGCTGAATGATATTGACCAGATTGTGCGTCAGTTCCGAAATATTGCACTCCTGCTCTTTGATCTGTAATTTTCCGCTTTCGATCCGGCTCATATCCAAAATATCATTGATCAGACTGAGCAGATGGTTGCTGGAAGCCAGTACTTTTTGCAGGCAGTCCTGCACCTGTGCCCGATTATCTATATGGCTGACCGCGATGGTTGTAAAACCGATGATCGCATTCATCGGCGTACGGATGTCGTGGGACATATTGGAAAGGAACGTCGTCTTGGCGCTGTTCGCATGCTGCGCCTGCAAGAGCGCATCCTGAAGCGCCTGCGTCTGCTCACGCTGTTTCCATACCTGCATCGTAATATCCCTGGAAACGACCATCACCATAATATCCCCGGTCTGCTCGTCCCGCGTCATGATAAAGGACTGGCGCACGCACACCTGCTGCTCCTCGGACGCCCTGCCCCAGTAATCCAACACGACTTCGGCTTCTCCCTGCTCAAACCGCTGCTTAAGATGCTCCAGATTGACGATTTCTTTGTATTCTTCCAACGACTCTTCCAAAATGAACGCCTGCCATTTTTCAAAGCATTCCGAAGCGGAGCATGGTGCGGACAAGCCCACCTTTTCCAACAGGGAAATCTGCTGCCCGTCGATCGTGCGGGTAATATCCTGCTCGATCAGATCTCTGGTGAGATTAAACTCAAACGTACTGAATGCGGCGGAAGTGATGGCAATGCGGTACTGACGTTCTTTCCGGTTTGCCTGATTGATGACCGCCTGCGCTTTTAATTCTTTTTCTTTTAACACCGTCACATTCTGACGCAGGAATAACACTTTATCCGCCTGACCGTCCGTATGCTCCAGACAGATGATATTGACATGTTCCCATGTCGTTTTCCCGTCCTTTTCGGAGCGGTATTCGTGCTGGATCGTCCCGCCCTCTCCCAGCTCCTGCGCTACCACATCACGCTTCAGCTGTTCCGCATATTTCTGACGTTCTTCCTTATCAGCCAAAAAAGAACACAGATACGCGGTAAATTCCTCATAAGTCCCGCTGGGCGCAAGACCTTTCCGCTCCGGCGCGGTTCCCGACAGATATTGATAGGTATTCTCTTTCAGATCCACAAGGATAAAGCGGGCAAACAGCGTGCTCACGCCGTCGATGATATATCCCATTTCCCGGTTTTCCTGTTCCAGCCGCTGCCTGCGCCTGCGGCTGCCAAACAGCAGAAGCACAATATAAATGACAAACAGACCGATCAGGACCATCTGCAGGATCATCCCGGTCCGGTTTGCTTCCTGCACCATCCTCTGCGTCACACTCTTGGGGAACGCCTGTACCAGAATATACTCGCTTTCCGGCACATGCAGCACGCACAGGTTGTCCGTCAGGCTCCCAGAAGCACAGATGAATCCCTCTTCCGCACCTTTCCCCCGAAATACCGCCCAGACATGTTCTGCGGTTCCGGCATCAATCACACCGGTATCTCTCAACGCATCCGGCAGCGCTGTTTCCTGACTGCCTCCTCTGGAAGAAGCAATCACTTCTCCTTTTTGCGTACATAAATAGACATCCGCCGCCTCGCCGAAATAGTTTGTCTTTAGGATTTCCTGCAAGTAGTCCTCCGCGAGATACAGACCCAGCAGGACGCCGACCACCTCATCATCCTCCCACACGGGCGCGTAAAAAACCATCGTCGTCATGCCTGTAACACGGGAACTGAGCACCATGCTGCACCCGCTCTCTCCCTGCATTCCCGCAATAAAATAGTCGCGGTCCCGGCTGTCAGACGTCGTCCCGGCCGACGTCATATTGACGCCCTGCGCGTTGACAAAACGGATAGAATCAAAATCCGTATTGTTCTCGATCTCCTTTAGCATGTCCGCGCTGATTCCCGCCGAATTCATTCCCACGCTCAAAAAGTAGGCGTAATTGCGCACCCGACGCCCCGCGTTGATAAATTCATTGCTGATCCCCATCGTAGTCTGACGGGCGGAATCCATGGCATAATTCAGATTCCGTTCTTCGATCTGCTTCCTGTTCGAGACGGAATACCATCGGAACAACAGAATGATCGCAAAAAGCAAAATCAATAGGTATAGTACATTCTGCCAGGTCTTTTTGGATGAATTCATAAAAATAACCACGCCCTTTCTGCAAATTTGTGTATCAGCACAAATCTTGCGGTTACCCTTCGCGCTAACACGTCCGTTGCCGATGCCCCGTCAGGCAGGACAGCACCGCAGCGCGTTTCGTAAAACTAACAACCAAATTTCAGAGTTTATTTTACAACTCTGACTAAACATTTGCAATCCTGCTTCTCAAATCCCGTGCCGCAAAACTGGCGCTTACGCCTCAATCTGCGGCTTATCACTAGGCTCACGCCTACGCCACGATCTGCGGCTTGCCAACAAGCTCACGCCTACGCCACGATCTGCGGCTTGCTATCAGGCTCACGCTTACGCCTCAAACCGGAAGCTCACGAGGTCAAAATCGCAGCCTGGCAGAAAGTCAAATTTGACGTCCGCCCTGCCCGCGGGAACCTTGATCGGGAATGTGTGCTCCGTATCTTCCCCGCTGTGGGAAAATTCCAGAATTTCTTTTTGTTCCCCCCATTCTCCGACCACGCGCATATGCACGGAATCATGAGCGTGGCGCGTGTCCCCCTTGATCGTCACGCTCGCGGCTCCCCTTACAAAATCAAGCCCGTCAAACTCCAGGAACACATTATTTCCGATATGGCGGACGGCACGCTCCTCCACGGTATACTGATCCCCGCGGAGCCCGGAATATTCGCATGCGTCAATTTCCGCGTACGCTTCTTCCACGCCCTCAAACTGAAATCCGCCGAAATACACCCGCTGCTCCGTCGCCTCAAATACAAAACAAAGCTCCTTCGTCCCCGTCAATTTCCGCGTAAGCCGGTAGCTGTTCGGAAGGTAGGTCTGCCATACGAAATCCGCCTGATAGGTAAAGTCGCCAAGTTTTTCGGAGCCGTCCGCGTCCGGCATGCCGCTCCATAAGGAAAATGAAAACGGCGCGTTGCTGTGCCAGTGAATAACCTGAATGAGGAAACGGTCGGAACCCGCCCTGCCGAAAGAAACATTGCGGAAGCCGACGACGCGCCGCCTGCCCTCTCCGGCCTTGACGCCGCCCTCGGATACCTCGTCCAAGGTTTCCACACTCATATTATAAAGGCTGCCCTTGACAAGCGCGCCATACGGATCAATGACCGCGCTGCCAAGTCCCGTCACCGTCATTTCCAGCTCCGAGATCACGTCGGGCGCAGGCTTTCCGTTCCTGCTGTAGCAGCGCAGACGGAACGTGCCGTCCCCGCAAACGCGTACGAGCGCACGCCCGCCGCATCCCGCTCCTTTTGCCTGCACGGCATCGTCTCCGGCACAACCCTCCGCCGGCTTTCTGCCGCATCGTTCTCCGTCCGGCATATCCGTACAATCTGCCTGCACGGCATTGTTTCCGACACAGCCCTCCGCCCGCTTTCTGCCGCATCGTTCTCCGTCCGGC
Source organism: bacterium (assembly GCA_023667365.1). Taxonomy (GTDB): domain Bacteria; phylum Bacillota; class Clostridia; order Lachnospirales; family Lachnospiraceae; genus DLAJ01. The sequence goes on from JAMPAG010000022.1 coordinate 15,797, forward strand.
GTATCCGTACAGTCTGCCTGCACGGCATCGTCCGCCTGCGCTGCGCAGTCCGCCTCAAGCGCCGTCACTTTGGCGATATTCGTTTCCACGCCGGTCTGCGTGACCGCCGCCCATTCAATCCCATATATCGCTTCCGGCGGGTACACGACCGCCTCCACCACCGTTTCCATATGCGCCGCATCAAAGCTCCGTCTGTGCGCGGTCAGCTCAATCTTACGGATGGGTATATCCGCTGTCCGCTCCGCCTCTGTCCCGTCTCCCGACTGCTTCTTCGTTCCGGCATTCGGCATATTCTCCGTCCCGGCATCCGCCCTGTTTTCCGTAAACGCGTCGCCCGCCCCTGCCGGCATCGCCGCCTGCTCCGCAAACAACGTCCGTTCCGCGTCGGGAAGTCCCGGCGAGGTCACACGCACGAAAATCTCCCCGCCTTCACGCTTTCCCGCAATGATGGCAAGCAATTTTCCGCTAAACAGCCGCTTGGAGGTTCCCTTATATTCATCGTAATCCGTGCTGTCGCCGCTGTCTAAACCCACAAGCCTTCCCGCCCCGCTCACTGCGACATCGACGCGGTTTTTCGCATTTGCGACAAACACCCCGTCCGCATCCTGCGCAGAGATCGTCAAAAAGATCAAATCCTCCCCGTCCGCCCGCATCCGCTCTTTATCCGGCGTTAAGCAAAGGCGCGCCGTATCCGAAAAAGAGACAGTTTCATCCTCCGCTGTCACCGCGCCGTTTTCATCGTATGCCGCCGCGCGGAGTACGCCCTTTTCATAGGGCACCTGCCAGTCCGCACTGTAGCCCGTGCCAATGCTCTTTTTCCCCAAAGATTCCCCGTTCAAAAACAGCTCCGCCCAGGGCTGGTTCGTGTAGACCATCACGTCAATCAATTGTCCGTCGTTAAAATCCCAATACGGCAGGATATGAAGCACGGGCTTATCCGTCCACGCCGCCTGATACAGATAATAGCTGTCCTTGCGAAAACCCGCCGTGTCAATCTGCCCATAATAAGAATTTTTGGTGGCATAGGGACTCGGCTCCCCGATATAATCGCTGCCCGTCCAAATAAACTGTCCCGCGCAGAACGGCGTATCCCGATCGGCGATGATCGACGTCTGCGCCGTGCGCTCCGACACGCCCGCGCGGCAGTTTTCCAAAGAAGAACATTGCAGATCGTCATGCGTGATATACGCCGCCGATTTCGGGAAATGATAAATGCCCCTGCTCTGCACGCGCGCCGCCGTCTCACTGCCATAAATACACCATTCCGGAAAGCGCTCATGATGCTCCTCGTAGAGCCTCTCCCCGTAATTGTAGCCCACAAGCTCAATATGCCGCGCACAGCGCTGCGCGCCTTCCCACGCAATATAATTCGATCCGATGGTCGTGCAGGCATTATGCCATGCGTCGTGCTTTTTTACCTCGGCGCAGAGCGCCTTCGTCACTTCCTCGCCGCGCTCGGACACATGCGTGTCGTAAATCTCATTCCCGATACTCCACATGATAACCGAAGGGTGATTCCGATCGCGCCGGACCCAGCTCGCCACATCTTTTGAACAATGTTCAGGAAAGAAGCGCGCATAATCATACGGCGTTTTCGGCAGCTCCCACATATCAAACGCCTCGCTGTCCACAAGAATCCCCAGCTCATCACAAAGTTCCATAAACTCGACTGCGGGCATATTGTGGGACGTTCGCACGGCATTCGCGCCCATTTCCTTCATGGACAAAAGCTGCCGTCTTAACGCCGTTCGGTTCACCGCCGCGCCGAGCGCGCCCAGATCGTGGTGCAGACAGACGCCCTTGATCTTCACCCGTTTTCCGTTCAGCCAGAATCCGCTGTCCGGTAAAAAAGCAATCGTGCGGAAACCGATGCGGCAGCGCTGCACATCCGCCTTCCTGCCGCCGCAAAAAAGAACCGTCTCCAGCGTGTAAAGCTGCGGATTCTCTACGTCCCAAAGCGCCGGATCCTCCACGGAAACGCGCGTCTCCTCGTCCGGCTTTCCCTCTACGGAAAAAAGAATCTTTCCCGCACCGTCGCTTGCGGTATAGCGCACGGAAAGCGCGCCGCATGCATTTGGCGCAGTCCCCGCCTCACCGCAGGCAGCCCGCACGGTTTCCGACGTTTCGCTTTCCGCCTTCCGCGCGCCCGCCGCGCTCTGCACGCCTGCCGCCGCCTCGCAGGTAAGTCTTATATCCCAATGTTCCCCACCTGGCAAAGCATGTTCTGCATGAAAATACACGCTGTCGGATTTCAGATACGCACCCTCATGTTCCAGAAGATAACAGTTTCGATAAATCCCCGCGCCCGAATACCATCGCGAATTGGGCGCGCGGTGATCGACGCGCACAACAAGCTCGTTTTCTCCCTCCCGAAGCAGCCCCGTCATTTCTATTTCAAACGTCGAATAGCCGTACTTCCACTCTCCCGCCTTCGCTCCGTTGACGTAAACCGTCGTATCCATGTAGACGCCTTCAAAACGCAGAATCCGCGTTTTTGCCGCATCCCCTACAACAAAGTTCTTCCGATACCAGCCCGTGCCCGTCTCATATAACTCTTTCGTCTGATAAATCAGCCAATCATGGGGAATATCGACACGCTCCCATCCCCCGCCCTTTACAGCCTCTTCCAGCGTGCACTCCGTCTTTGTTTTTTGAAAACTCCACCCATCATTGAATAACCGCCGCATCTTATGCCCCTCCAGCCGCTTCTGCTAATCGTCCATACCGCCGCATCCACAAACACACTAACTGCTTCCGGTTCCCTTAACGCTTGCCTTATAACACCCGCCTTATAACTGATAATACCCCGCATGACAAGGCGGCGCTGTGATTACCCCATCCGCACAGCGGATCTCTCCGCCGATCGCATAGATTGTTTTTTTCGGCAAAAAAGCACCGGAGAACGTCTGCTCTTTTCCCGACGGATTCAACACAACAAGGATTTTCTCGCTCTCACAGCTTCGCACGTACACGAGCGGATACGCCTGCCCCGAAACGTCCGCAAACGCGATCTCCCCGCTCGCCAAAAGCGCCGGATGCGCGCGCCGCAGCGTAATGAGCCGCCGGACCTCATGATAAAGAGAATTGTCATCCGCCATCTGCGCCTTGACGGTCGGACGGTCCGCGCTCCCGTCTATCGGAATATAAAGTTTTTCTTTTGCGGCGGCGCTGAATCCCGCATTCGCGGTATCGTCCCACTGCATCGGCGAACGCGCTCCTGTCCGGTTATATCCGCCCTCCACGGAAGAAAGCCCCTCCACATACCGCATGCCGATCTCATCCCCATAATAGAGGAAGGGCGCGCCCGGCATGGAGAACAGGAACGCAAATGCGATCCGCATCTCATCCTGCGTCAGCGTACGCGCAAGGCGGTCCATATCGTGATTGCCCGACGGAATGCAGATCAGTCCCTTTTTCTCCGTCTTTGCGTAGTTCTCCCGGTACTTCCCGACAAAAGCGGACGCGTCTCCCTTTCCCCGCGAAGAAAAGTACGGCTCGCCGCACCGGAAAAGATCATTGTAATGGGACGGTCCAAAATGAAGCAGGAAATCCATATGAAACCCGCCGAGCAACGATTTATCCGGCTCACCCCATTCCGAAATGATCGCCGCTTCCGGGAACTCCCGGTCGAGGAACGCGCGCACATCCTGCCAGAGCCGGATCGTACCATTTCCGTCCTCGTCCCCCTTTACCAGCGACCCCGCCATATCGACGCGGAAGCCGTCGCAGCCCATCTGAAGCCAGAAACGCATGATCTTTTTCATTTCCGCAACCGTCGCCTGCGGTCCGGGCGCGTCCATCGGCTGCTGCCACGGTTTTTGCGGTTTGTAATAGCCATAATTTAAGGCGGGCTGGTGGGAAAAGAAATTGACGGCGCACGCGCCTTCCCGTTCCGAAATTCCTCTAAGACTGCCCAGTCCCTCCGGCGCCTCCCAGACGTCGTTCGTCCAGATATAGCGGTCGGTAAATTCATTTTTTCCGGCTTTCATCGACTCGCGGAACCACGGGTGCTCCACCGAAGTATGTCCCGGAACCAGATCGAGGATCACATGTATGCCACGCTCGTGCGCCTTCTCAAAAATCTGCTTCAATTCCTCGTTTGTCCCATAGCGCGGCGCCGCCGTATAATAATCTGAAACGTCGTAACCGGCATCCAAAAAGGGCGACGCAAAACACGGATTCATCCAGATTGCATTGCACCCGAGTTCTTTAATATAGTCCAGCTTTTCCAAAATCCCCTTGAAATCGCCAATCCCGTCGGCATTCGTATCCCGAAAGGACTGCGGGTAAATCTCATAAAATACGGCGTCTTCCAACCACTTCGGCATGATAACACTTCCTTTCCATCAAAAAATGACTGTTTATGAGAACAGAGGGTGAGTCTGCCCCGTTCGGCATTCCCACCCTCTTTCATCCAATCAAAAACAAACTTCGATGTCCCCAAAAACCCCGTTTCACCTTAACGGCAAACGGCACGTTTCCCTAAACATCTTATTTTCTCCGCGCTTATTTCGCTGCAATCGCCGCCTTTAAGCTCTCGGTCAGCTGCGGAACGATCTTGTTTAAGTCACCAACGATACCATAGTCAGCCACGTCAAAGATCGGCGCATCCTCATCCTTATTGATCGCCACAATAATATCAGACTCCTCCATACCCGCTACATGCTGGATCGCGCCGGAAATGCCGATCGCGAAGTAAACATGCGGGCGAACGGTCTTGCCGGTCTGTCCAACCTGTAAATCCTTCGGTTTCCAGCCTGCATCCACAACTGCACGGGAGCAGGATACCGTACCGCCGAGCACTGCCGCAAGCTCTTCCAAAATCTTGAAGTTCTCCGGTGTTCCGACACCGCGGCCGCCGGATACTAAAATCTTGGCGTCCATAATGTCAACCGTATCGGTGACCGCCTTTACCACATCCTTGATCGTCACATAACGGTTGTTCGGCGTGAAGCCCGGATTGAATTCTTCCACAACTGCCTTTGCGCCCTTGACCGGCTCGATCTTCTGCATCACGCCGGGACGAACCGTCGCCATCTGCGGACGGTTGTTCGGACATGCGATCGTCGCGATCGTGTTGCCGCCGAACGCCGGACGCGTCATAAGAAGCTGATTATGCTTCTGCTCCGACTCCTTGCCCGGAACGGCAACAAGCGGGAAATCACCGATGTCAAGCTGCGTGCAGTCCGCCGTTAAACCGGTCGCCACCCTTGCAGACACGGTCGGTCCTAAGTCACGTCCGATCGCCGTTGCACCGACGAGCATAATCTCCGGTTTATATTTGTTGATGACTGCGGCAAGCGCATGTGCGTACGGCTCCGTTCTGTAATCCTTTAATTCGGGATCATCCACGACAATGACCTTGTCCGCGCCATACTCTGCAAGCTGATCCGCCAGATTCTTAATGTCGGAACCAAGCAGAACTGCCGTTACTTCTTCTTTCAGATCGCCTGCAAGCTGTTTTGCTTTCCCAAGCAGCTCGAATGCAATGCTGCTGATCTCATTGTCAACCTGCTGCGCAAATACATATACGCCCTTATATTCTTCTAAATTCATGGTTATACCCTTACTCCTTTCTCGCTGTTAAACAATCATCCTGACAGTTCCGCCTGCTCCCGCATCTCCTGAAAAACGTATCGTTTTTTCACTTACTGAACCGGCATGCGAAACTGTGTCCCTCGATCAGATCACATGCTTCTCCTGAAGCTTGCCTACAATATAGCTGACTGCCTCTTCCGGCGAATCCGGAACAACCTTCTCGCCCGCACCCTTGCGCACCTTATCGGATGCCTTTGCGATCTTGGTCGGGGAGCCTGCAAGACCAAGGTTGGAATCGTCCACATCTTTTAAGTCTGCTCTGCCCCATGTCGTAATCTCTGCCGCACATGCATCAAAGATGCCGCCCGGAGTCATGTAACGCGGCTCGTTTAATTCAGACAATGCGGTAATCAGACACGGCATCTGCGCCTCCAAAATATGGTATCTGTCATCATACTGACGCTGAACCGTAACCTTATTGCCGTCAACCGTGATTGCCTGCGCATAAGAAATAACAGGAATACCAAGGTGCTCCGCGATCTGCGGTCCCACCTGTGCGGTATCGCCGTCGATCGCCTGACGCCCCGTAATAATCAGGTCATACTCAAGATTTCTGATCGCGCCCGCGATCGTTGTGGAGGTAGCCCATGTGTCGGCACCGCCCAATACTCTGTCCGTTACAAGGATGCCCTTGTCCGCACCCATTGCAATCGCCTCGCGAAGTACGTCCGCCGCCTTGGGAAGTCCCATCGTCAATACCGTTACTTCCGCGCCATACTGATCTTTTAAGCGGAGAGCCGCCTCTAAGCCTGCCTTGTCATCGGGATTCATGATGGCAAGCATTGCACCTCTGTCAAGTGTTCCGTCCGGATTGAACTTTACGCCGCCCTTGGTATCCGGAACCTGTTTAATACAAACGATGATTTTCACGATAATTTACCTCCTATTTTAATAAGTCAGAAGAAATAACCATACGCTGAACCTCAGAAGTTCCCTCGTAGATTTCCGTAATCTTGGCATCACGCATCATTCTCTCTACATCGTATTCCCTGATGTAGCCGTAGCCGCCGTGGAACTGTACGCACTTCGTCGTCACTTCCATTGCGACCTCCGCCGCGTATAACTTCGCCATTGCCGCCTCTACGGAATAAGAAATCTTCGGGTTCTTTGCATACTCTGCCTTCTTCATTGCCGCCTTATAGACCAAAAGCTGCGCTGCCTGCACCTTCGTCGCCAGATCCGCAAGCTGGAACTGGGTGTTCTGGAACGCGGCGATGCTTCTGCCGAACTGCTTTCTCTCTTTGACATAGTTCACGGTCGTCTCCAGCGCACCCTCTGCAATACCGAGCGCCTGTGCCGCAATACCGATCCGTCCGCCGTCCAGCGTATGCATCGCGATATTGAAGCCCTTGCCCTGCTGCCCTAACAGGTTTTCCTTCGGGATACGGCAGTCCGTGAAGATCAGCTCATAAGTAGAGGAGCCGCGGATACCCATTTTGTTCTCTTTTGTACCGAACGTAAAGCCCGGTGTTCCTTTTTCTACGATGAATGCGGAAATCTCTTTGAGCATCTTGCCGCGCTTCTCCACCTTTCCGGTCACGGCAATAATCACGTACACATCCGCTTCTTTTCCGTTTGTGATGAAGCACTTCGAACCGTTCAATACCCACTCGTCGCCGTCAAGAACCGCTTTGGTCTGCTGTCCCTGCGCATCCGTTCCGGCACCCGGCTCCGTCAAACCGAACGCGCCTAACTTCTCGCCCTTTGCAAGGGGGATCAGGTATTTCTCTTTCTGCTCCGGCGTACCGTAGGTCTGAATCGGATCGCAGCAGAGGGAGGTATGCGCGGAAACAATAACGCCTGTTGTTCCGCAAACCTTGGAAAGCTCCTCCACACACATTGCATAGGTCAACGGATCGCAGCCCTGTCCGCCGAACTCCTTCGGTACAGGAATGCCCAAAAATCCGTATTTTGCCATCTTGTCCACAGTGACTCTCGGGAACTGTTCGTTCTCATCGACCTCCTGCGCAAGAGGCTTTACTTCTTTTTCGGCGAAATCCTTGAATAACTGTCTCGCCATTTCATGTTCTTTGCTTAACGTGAAATCCATGATCTTATTCCTCCATATAAAATTAAATGACATGCCTTTCTGCTCGTTCTGCGGCTGTTTTACTTTTTGCTGTAATCAAAGAAGCCTTCGCCTGTCTTCTTGCCAAGCTTGCCGTCTGCAACCATCTTCTTTAAGAGCGGCTGCGGTGCGTACTTCTCGTCCTTTGTCTCATTGTAAAGAACTTCCATGATCGCAAGGCAGATGTCTAAGCCGATCAGATCGCCCAAGTGTAAAGGTCCCATCGGATGGGAAGCGCCGAGCTGCATCGCAACGTCGATGTCCTCTGCGGAAGCGGTTCCCGCATCCAGTACGCCGATCGCCTCGTTAATCATCGGGATCAGGATTCTGTTGACAACAAAGCCCGGAGCCTCTTTAACCTCAACCGGTGTCTTGCCGATTTCCGTCGCGATCGCTTTGATCTTGTCCACCATTTCCTGCGGCGTATTCTCGCCCTTGATGACTTCCACGAGCTTCATTCTGTCAGCCGGATTGAAGAAATGCATACCGATCATCGGTCTGTCCAAGCCCTCGCCGATCTTCGTAATGGAAAGGGAGGAGGTGTTGCTCGCAAACATGCAGTCCTTCTTTACGATTCCCATTAACTCCTTGAAGATGTTCTGCTTGATCTCCAGCTTCTCAAGCGCAACTTCCACAATCAGATCGCACTCGCCGCAGATATTGTTCAGACCGGTTGTGATTTTTCCCATGACCTCGTCCGCTTTTTCCTGCGTGATCTTCTCCTTGCTCACAAGGAAATTCATGTTCTTTAAGATTTTGGCTTTACCGCCCTCGGCATACTCCTCCTTAATGTCGCAGAGGCATACCTCGTAGCCGTCCGTCATTGCAAATGCCTGCGCGATACCGGAACCCATCGTTCCCGCGCCGATAATACCTACCTTCATGTTGTTTCCTCCTTTTTATTTTCCTAGCGGCTCATACGCCGTTTTGATCCTTGTTTCGGCTTCCGATCAGTTGTTCGTGAAGTTCTTCTCTTTTCTCTTCTCCAAAAATGCGGTCATGCCCTCAACCTGATCATGGGTCTCAAAGCAGTCCCCGAACAGTTTCTCCTCGATCACGATCGCCTCGTCCATGGATACGTCCAATCCGTCGTTGATCGCCTTCTTGCAGTTGCGGACCGCAATCGGTGCGTTTTTCGCGATGCCTGCCGCCATCTTCTCCGCCTGCGCCATTAGTTCCTCCTGCGGGTAAACGGCGTTGACAAGTCCGATCCTGTATGCCTCGTCCGCTTTGATATTTCTCGCCGTATAAATGAGCTGCTTCGCCATGCCTGCGCCGACCAGTCTTGCCAGTCTCTGCGTTCCGCCAAAGCCCGGCGTGATGCCAAGACCTACTTCCGGCTGTCCGAATACCGCGTTATCCGAGCAGATCCGAATATCGCAGCTCATGGAGAGCTCGCAGCCGCCGCCTAATGCAAAGCCGTTTACCGCCGCGATCACCGGGATCGGCAGCGTCTCTAACTTGCGGAATACGTCGTTTCCTTTTTTGCCGAACGCCTCGCCCTCCGCTTTCGTCAGTGCGCTCATCTCGCCGATGTCCGCGCCCGCGACAAAGGATTTCTCGCCTGCGCCGGTCAGCACGAGACATCTGACGGCGGCAAGATCCACGCCGTCGATCACTGCGTTCAGTTCATCAAGCACCGCGGAGTTTAACGCGTTGAGCGCTTCCGGACGGTTGATCGTGATAATGCCGATTGCTTCTTTTTGTTCATATAATACAAATGCCATGGTCGTATGTTCCTTTCTTTTGAATAGTCGTTCTATACGCACAGTTAGGAGAACACCCTTGGGGTATTCTCCTAATCGTTTTTTGATTCAAATGGCTTAGTCGCGCTCTACGATGGTCGCGCAGCCCATGCCGCCGCCGATGCAGAGTGTCGCAAGACCTTTCTTGGCGTCTCTCTTTACCATTTCATGAAGCAGCGTAACAAGAATCCGGCAGCCGGATGCGCCGACAGGATGTCCGAGTGCAATCGCGCCGCCATTGACATTGAGCACGTCGTTGCTGAATCCTAAGTCTCTCTGTACCGCAAGGGACTGTGCCGCAAACGCTTCGTTCGCCTCGATCAGATCAAAGTCGTCAATCTTCATGCCGGCTTTCTCCATTGCCTTCTTCGTCGCCGGTACGGGACCAACGCCCATGATGGAAGGATCCACGCCGCCGAGCGCGCCCGCAACGAACGTTGCCATCGGCTTAACGCCCAGCTCCTTTGCCTTTTCCTCACTCATCACAACGATTGCAGCCGCGCCGTCGTTAATGCCGGATGCGTTTGCCGCCGTTACAATGCCGTCCGGCTTAAATGCGCCGCGCAGCTTCGCAATGCTCTCTTTGGTAACGCCCGCGCGCGGTCCTTCGTCGGTGTCCACGATCACGGTCTCTTTTTTCTTCTTTACCTCAACAGGAACGATCTCATCCTTGAATTTGCCTTCCGCCATTGCCTTCTCGCATTTCTGCTGGGACCATGCTGCAAACTCGTCCAACTGCTCGCGGGTCAGTCCGTACTGCTCCGCCACATTCTCCGCCGTGATACCCATATGGTAATCATTGAACGCATCCCACAGCGCATCGTTTACCATGGTGTCCACCAGTTTGCCGTTGTTCATTCTGTAGCCGTAGCGTCCCTGCATCACTGCGTAAGGAGCCATGGACATATTCTCCATACCGCCTGCAACCACAATATCGGCGTCGCCCGCCGTAATCATCTGTGCTGCCATATTCACACAGTTCAATCCGGAACCGCACACAACGTTGACGGTAACCGCGGGCGTCGTCACCGGCAGCCCTGCCTTGATGGATGCCTGACGCGCAACGTTCTGTCCGAGTCCCGCCTGAATCACGCAGCCCATATAGACATGATCGACAGCATCCGCGGGAACTCCCGCTCTGCTTAAGGCTTCCTTAATCACGATAGAGCCGAGAACCGATGCCGGCGTTGTGCTGAGCGCGCCGCCCATCGTGCCGATCGCCGTACGGCAGGCACCTGCCAAAACAATTTTCTTTGCCATTGCTAATCCCTCCTGATTTGATTTAAGACCCGTTTCGGGGCATGCCAATGATTGTTATTTTTTTATCATTGTGCTCTGCTGATATTCTAACATAGAGACCCAAGTTTTGCAATGAAAAGTGCGGGATAGCCGGTGTTATTTTTCCGTTTCCTTTTCAAAACTGAGAATCTCTCCCGTGGCAGCGTTGACGTCACAGGAATATTCCGTCCGTCCCACGTACCATTGCACCTCATATTCGGCTCTGCCGTCGTCATAATCATATTCCACTTCCAGATACTGCGCCTCCGTCTCGGCAACGCCCGCGTATTCCAGCGCGATCCGTTTCGCGTCGTCCGCGCTGATCTGAGCGCCTGACGCGGCATTGTTCCCTCCGTGATGCGCATCATGATGCGCATATTCCGCATCGCAGTCGTACGCCAGCACCGCGCCGCTCACCGCGTCGATCTCATAATCATACTCGGTCGTATTATCATGAAATTCCACGTCATAGATCCAGCGCCCGTCGTCCCATTCCAAATGCGCATGCAGAAAGCGCACCCCGTCCGCGTTCAATCCGGCATGATAAAGCGCCGCCTGTTTTGCCGCCTCTGCGCCGATATACTGCGCCGCCCCGGACTGCACATTTCCTAACGGCACGCTCTGCTGCGTGCCGGCGGACGTTCCTCCGGACTGGGTGTCTGACGATTCACCGCCCGGCTGCGCGCCCGACAACGCTCCGCCCGGCTGGGTGTCCGACGCGCCCCCTTGCTGCGTATCCGCAGACGTCCCGCCTGACTGCGTATCCGCCCCCGGCTGCACCCCCGCCTGCATGTCCGCATCCGGCACGCCTGTCTGCATTTCGGGCGGCAGAATCTCATCGGGTACCGCTGCGATATTGTAATCGCCGATCTCAAAGTTCACGGAAAGGATTTCTCCCGTCCGTGCATTGACCTCATAATCATATTCCGCCGTCTCGCAGAGAAATTCAACCTCATATTCCGCAGCGCCGTCATCCGTGTCCAGATGGATCCGCACAAACCGGACCTGCTCTTCCGAATACCCCGCGTTTTCAAGGACTACTGCCTTCACTTCTTCCATCGTGAGATAGTTTCTGCTTCCGTTCCCTGTCTGATCTGTCTTTGACGCACAGCCGGATAAGACTGCCAAAACAGCGCACATGACAATTCCTTTTATATAGTTATTTTGACGCATAGGCTGCAACCTCCATGATTCTTTACTCCCTTTTCGGAAAAGTGTTCCCACTGCTATTTACCAAAATTTCCATTAAGTAATCATGCATTTCTTGTATTATAGCATAATTTCCTGTTCCACCACCACTGAAACGTCTCTGTTCTTTCTCTTTCATCAGCTGACCGCATAGCCGACTAACACCAATCCCAAAAGAATTACTGCTCAACTGTATCCTTGATGATCCAGTAACCTTTTCTTGGCGAACCCATCCGAACAATTCTTCCCGTCTCGCGTAACTTACGCATGATCCGGCTGATCTTTCTGGTGCTGAACCCTGTATGTTCGCTCATTTCTTTGGCAGTAATATCCGGTTTTTTTGCCAGTAAAACCAAAAGTTCCTTTTCTCCGCCATCACCGCTGTTATTATCGCCATTATTATCGCCACAGGCAATGTTTTCTTCCGTCCCCAACGAAGCGAACGGAAAGATCACTTTTATAAAATGCTCTGCTATCTCGAAAATGCTCTGATCATAATACTGCAAGATACGACTCATTCCGGAACCAAGCTGTTCTACCAGCCCTACATCCTTAAAAACCCTCATCAATTCCCTGTTCCGCGGCATACTGCTGCAACTGAAAAAATCTCTTTTACTCTGTCCCGGAATCAAACCTCCGTAAGAGGTCAATTCCATTCTATCACTAAAAATTTCAAAAACTGGCGGGATTTCTCTCGTAAAATCATTATGCACTACAGCATTGATCAATGCTTCCCTCAAAGGAACCGGTTCTACCAAATTCTTCTCTATTCTCTTCGTACTGGTTACCTTCGCTTTTGTAATATTTTCTATCTTCATTTTTTCCAGAACATGATTTGTCGCCTTGATCAGCGAACAATATCCATATTCCTCATTTTCAATCAAATCTACTTTATCTGTTCCCGCATACTTAGCAACCTTAATAGACACTCCGTTTTCATCTGCCAGCAAGTAGGCAATATAGTTGTATTTTCCATCTAATGTCAGCAATTCAAGACTATTCGCAAACTTTGCATTTAGTTCAAGTCCCCGCTCCTGGTAATATATTTTTAGCTGCGCAAAAGTAAGATCCTGTCTGCGATCTTCAACTGCATGGAATCCATATTCTGGATTTCAACAGGATTTCCTTTATCATCAACGCCTATATAGAGAACGCCTCCCTCACGGTTGTTTAGAAAAGCCACGATTTCCTTTTCCATTTTATCGTTCAACATTACTTTTAATTCTATCCGATTACTCTCCCGAAGCATCCGAACACCCCCTGCATCACAAAATACTGCTGTCCATTATTATACCAAATACCCTTCCTCCATTCTATAAGAATTTTCATTTATCAGTCGGATTATCACGTCTTGGAATTTTTCATTTTTAGTCTCTCTGCCCCTATTCCACAGGATGCTCCTCCACATACGTCTCCGCCGCCGGATCGTTCATGGGAACGCTGCGGACCCACTCCCTGGTATCGCCGACTTTTTCCACGGCGCTCCGATAACCGGATAAAAAGTTCGTCAGTGCGTAACAGTCCACCCAGATCTCATTGTTTCCGTCCTTCTGTGACTCGTCAAAAATAAGCTGCAAGCCCCAATGCAGATGCACCGTCTCGATATTGTTCACATTCTCCGTCGTACTGTAGCCCGTGTGTCCCATATAACCGATCACATCTCCCGCCGTCACGACGCTTCCCTCCGCAAGCCCCTCCGCGTAGGGATAATTCTGCCGCAGATGCGCGTAATAGTAATAACGTCTTCCGTCAAAGCTGCGGATGCCGATGCGCCAGCCGCCGTAGCGGTTCCATCCGAGCGCCTCCACATAGCCGGACTCGACCGCAACGATCGGCGTGCCGATCACACCGAGCATGTCATGCCCCAAATGCGGGCGCCGGTAACCATAGCTCCGCGACGCGCCGAAATCGTCATAATCGCTGTACGCAAACCCTTTTGCGATCGGGGAAAACACCTTGACGCCGTAAACGCGTTCCATGACCGCGCTCCCGTCCTCCGCCTGCCGCCCGATCTCGTATTCCCCGACATAACCGCCCAGCACCGCGGAATACGCCTCATAATAATAGTCAAAATAAGAAAGCTCATTCGAGAGCTTTTCCACCATCGTTTCATTATTTTTTATCCGCTCGGCAAGATCTCGGATGTAACCTGACGATTTTGCGGAAAACGTTCCGCCGCCGCGGCAGCCCGCATACGCAAGCAGCACGATCCAGTCAATATGACAATTGCTTCCGTAGGTATCAAGATCATACTGCAGGGCGCAGCGCATGGCGTCCGCCGTGACATTGAAGTCCACCCATGTAATATAATCCTTTTTTCCGCCTGCCGTTTCCTCTGCTTCTCCGTACCATCCGGCATCCGTCGAAAGCGCCCCGCTTATCGCTCCGTCTGCCTCTTCATACCAATATCCGTCCGCCGAAAGCGTCTCGCTTACCGTCCGTCCTGCTTCCCCATTCTGATACGCGTCCGCAGGATCTGCCGCTTCCCCGGCGTCCCATGTATTCTCATACCGGTATCCGTCCGTTTCCGCTCCTGCCGTTTTGTCTTTTGTATGAGCGCCAAAAAGAATCACCGCGCATATGCCCGCCGCCTCCGCAGCGATCCCGATGCGTATCAGCCGCCTGCGCCGCCCCGTTTTTCCACACTTCTTTTCCATAGAAATAACCATGCCCTTCCTCTGCGGGTTTCATGCGGATCATGTCCGTTATGTGCAGCCTTGCCGATAAGAATCAGCAGAACCGCACCGTATGTTTCATGCGGACCATACCGCATATGCAGGAACAGATCACGCCATTCCGTCCCCGAAAAAACACCGCAAAGCGTCTCTCTCTATTTTATTACGAACGGAAAAACAGTATGAAAAAAACGGATTAAGATATGCTTAACGCATAAAAAGAGCCCATAAGCAGACGTGAAATACTTTGCTCCTCTGCTTATCGCGCAAAAGAGGGCATGTCCGCTCCGGACATGCCCTCTTCTCATTCATCCTCTTATGTTCTTCTTTCCTACCTCAGCGTCTTCTTTCTGTACTTCATCCGGCTTTGGTATCTCTCACGTACCGGCTTAAAGCTCCGGCTCGATCAGTCCGTAGGTATTGCCCTTTCTCTTATACACCACGCACACCTGATCGGTCTCCGCATTACAGAACACAAAGAAGCTGTGTCCCAACAGTTCCATCTGGATGCAGGCATCCTCAGGATACATCGGCTTAATGTCGAACTTCTTGCTCCGGATGATCTTGATCTCCTCTTCCTCCGGAAACTCTCTGTCGATATAATCCTTCTTAAAATAATTCGCCGACTGCTGCTGTTCTACCAGCTTCGTCTTATATTTCTTTAACTGCCTCTCGATAATTTCCTCTACTAAGTCAATGGAAACATACATATCATTGCTGACCTGCTCGGAACGGATGATATTTCCCTTAACGGGAATCGTAACCTCGATTTTCTGCCTCTCCTTTTCTACGCTCAGGGTTACATGCACCTCAGTCTCTGTCGTAAAGTATTTCTCAAGCTTGCCGATCTTGTCCTCTACCGCAGATCTGAGCCCTTCTGTCACTTCGATGTTCTTGCCTAAAATAATAAACTTCATAGCATCATCCCTTTCGTTCTTATATTGTGTAATGATTATATCACAAATCCCCTCTTTTTTGCAACATTATATGGAATTGTCGGAAACTTTTTGACATTAAGAAAGTCAAGCGGTTTTGGCGTTTTTTTCGCTGATTTGACATTTTTATGATTTCTACACAAAACATTCGTTCCTTATGGTTTCCATAAAAGCGGTTCCCTTTCCATCCGCATTTTCCGTGGATAATGTGGATAACTCCGTGTATAAATAAAGACTCCGCATAAAACCGCGCTTTTTCATGTGGATAACTTCGTTTCAAAAAAAAGATTATTTTTTCAAAAAAGCGCTTGCTTTTTTTCCTTTTGTGTAAATTTCCTAAAACGAATTTTTGACACATGTGTCATATGCAAAGAAACGACGGTCTGTGCAGGATAACATCCTTCCTCATTGCGCCGTCCCAAACCGCTTTTCACATCAAGAGTCTCACCACGAGGGGAATCTCCACTATGGCGCATACCCAGACGATCGTCGTCACACTGCTTTTCATGCGGCGCTCCATCAGATAGGAAAAAAGCATCACGCCCAAGAGCATCACATACTTTCCCACATATCGGAAACACAGGTAGGTAAAGATGGAAATGCCGCCCCAGACCCCGTCTAAATTCTGCAGACTATAGGCGGGCGCATCCATAAATGCCGTCCCCCAATAACGCAGGAACGTCACAAGCTGCGGCAGCCAGAATATGGCGAGCAGAACAGCCGCGATCAGCATTCCGATCAACAGCTTGGAAACAATATAAGCTCTCCTCCCCTTTTCGGTTGAATGGATCAGACGATCCTCGCCGTGCTGATAATCAATGGACATCGTAAGCACAAAACATACGACGGCAAACGCATACATGATAATAGATGTCATGGTATTCTGCCGGTTCAGTCCGCTGTTTCCTCCCGTAAGCGCCGTATATCCCGGATTGTAAATGTAATAACTGTTCTCATGCTCCGACAGGTACTGCGCATAGTCCGACATCCAGGTAAGCGCCTCCTGCATGGACTGATACAGGACTCTCTGTCCCTCCGTCAGATCCGGCTGCATCATTTGCATGCGGACCGTCTCGCTGTTCTGACGGATAAAGTCATTGATCCCGTCCGTATAGGGACCTTCCACCGCTTCCGAATACCGATAATAGAACACCTCCGCAGCGGAAGCCGCATATTCGGTCAGCCCCGGACTCTCGAACCAGGCAACGATCAGCGCAGCCGCCAAAACGAAAAGGATCCTTTGGGAAATCAGCGTTTTGTACCACTCGTGGCGCAGTAATCCCACGTTCCACCTTTTCTTTCTGTCAAAAAAAGAATATCTGTCCGGCACAATATTTTTTTCACAGGATACCGCAAACCCTCTGACCGCAGCCGCAAAAAACAGGAGCGCAAGCACGCCGCAGATGCACGGATACAAGACCAGCTTATTGACCGCCATTCCGAATACATTGACGCATTGATAGCGCTCCAACAGCGCCCCCGCCTGACCGAACGCGATCGGATTCATGGTCCTGAGCGGCGCCAGATAGGAGGTCTCGGAAATACCCAGATACAGGCAGAGCAGCAGCCCCGTCACTCCCGAAAGAACCAGAAAAACAGGGATTACTTTGCGCAGCAGGCAGCAGACAAAATAGCATACCGCCGTACACAAGAGATAAAAAAGCATTTTGATGATCATGTAAATACAGAGATACTCCAGAATATTGATCCGCAGCGCGCAATAAGAAAATACCGACTGAACCGGATGGAAAAACGACGCAAACGGATAAATGCTTCCTATGACGAGAATGCTCTCCACGGTCAGCAGTACGGTAACAAAAAGGCTCACGATCCCAAGAACAGCCGCTTTTACGACCCCGTGCGCGCTCCTGCCGCGGCGGGTCGTCTTTGATAAAATGATCAATTCGTTCTGGCGTTCCACCGTCACAAGCTGAAGCACCGCAAGCAGCAGAATCAATAAGCAGCAGCAGTCTGTGACCGGATTATCCACCAGCGCCCTGATTCCGCGGGAAGGATAAAAAACCGGCTTTATCTCCATAAGGTTTTGATAGACCGCTCTCGTCTTCCTAAGCCTGCTTTCCATAAAACTTTGTTCCATGGCGCCATAGCTTCCCGGCTCCGGTCTCCCCAGATGCGCGTCCGCATTTTGGACAATCGTCCCGATCCGGTCCTGATAGTCTGCAATCCGGCTTAACTCCGCCCCGACTTCCCGATACAGCTTGGAGACCAGAGAAAATTCTAACGAACCCGAAAAATCCGTCGGATTCTCAAGAACCAGCTCCACCCCGGACAGTTCTTCCAGTCTTTTCGAAACCACCTCCAGCTTTTCCCGATCAGAAAGAGGCGCCAGCTCCTCCACAAGCTGGCGATACTGAAAAGCCGTGGGCTCCAGCCTGTCCGCATGGATATCCAGCGACCACTTGTAATAAAAACCGTTCAATAATAACATGAGAACAATAAAGAGCAAAAAGATCCGATTGCTCAGTATTTTAATCCATTCATTCTTAATCATATCGCTTCCCCCGGAAACGGGCAGGCAGAAAATCCCCTCTGTCCGGACATTTCAGATTGTTATTGAAAGAGGCGGATATACATTTCCTCCAGACTTTCCCCGTCGATCCTGTCCTCCTCAAGACATAATCTTTTCAATAGTTTTCCATCCTTGAGCATCAAAATCTCCTTTGCGATCGGCTCAATATCCGCGATCACATGGGTAGAGATCATCACGATCCGATCCTCCGCAAGATCGCGGATCATCTCCCTCACTGCCATTCTCTGCAGCGGATCAAGCCCCGCCGTCGGCTCATCTAGAATGATAATATCCGGATTCCCCAAAAGCGCCTGCGCGATCAGCGCCCTCTGCTTCATTCCGCCGGAAAAGCTTCCCATAAACCGGTTCCGCTCCTCCCACAGACCAACCTTTTGTAAAAGCGCCCGTATCTGCCCGTCCGCTTCCCTTTTTGACATGCCCTTCAGCGCCGCAATATAATACAGAAAACGCATCAGCGTGAGATTCTCATACACCGACTGCTGCTGCGGCATATACCCGATGTGCGATATATATTCTTGTTTTAACGTCTTTGCATCCACACCGTTTAACAGAATCCGCCCCTCGTCACATTTCAGATTCTGGGTAATGAGATTCATAAGCGTCGATTTCCCTGCCCCATTCGAACCGAGCAGTCCGTAAATCCCCTTCTCAAACCGATAAGAAAAGTGATCCAGCGCAAGCTTCTTTTTATACGATTTTGTAAGACCAATCAGTTCCAGTTCATACTGTGCCATTTTTCCCACCGCCTTATTCCTACCAACAATAATCCACGGTCTGCAAACCTGACTTTGACAAACGCCGTGAAACTCCATATTCCCACAACTTACTATGCTACGGGTTCTCCGATTCTGTTCCGTAGGAAAGAACGTCATGATACCTTGCGTCTTCGTACCCGATATAAGTGCCCCGCTCCGTCAGGTTTTTGATGTCCGACCTGTCCGCCCACCACATTTTTCCCTCCGGAAACGCTGTACAATAAATCAGCCTGTCTCCCACGACACCGTAAAATAAAATATAATCATCGTAGTGACAAAAATCTATCACTTCCCCCGCCGCGTTCAGTACGGTATATTCCGACATATAGTTTCCTTCTTCCATGGAATAATCCGTCAGAACCCAGATTTGATCTTCAAACACCGCAGCTTCCAAAAAGAACTGATCCGTCCCCGCCTCTAACACTTTTCTCTCTTCCTTCGTTTCCATATCCATTGCATAAAGAACCGGTTTCCCCTGATAATAATAGTAAACGTTGTCCTCGATCACTCCGAAAAAATAGGGGGCGTCGGAATCAAAATACATGATCTCCTCACATTCCCCCGTCTCCTCATCAAACCGATACCACGCTCCGCGCCCGAACCATGCGTCACTTGTCCTCGCATAGATAAGTCCGTCAAATACGCCGACATAATAGGAATAACTCATGCTATCCTTTCCATCCGCCTCCGCAAACAACCGCACCGAATAATCCTCCAGATCAACGGCATAAAACGCGTCGCTTTGGATTACCTCATTGCGTGAAACAACGCCCTCCTCATCGTATTCCATGACAATGCGGCTCTCAATCGGACCTCCAAAATAAAGGACGCCCTCTTCCAAAACCGCCGTAAAAGCCAGCGAAACATTGGCAATACCGCCATCAAATGACAATTTACGTTTCCTGTTCTCTCCGTCGAGATCAGCCTCGTACACATCCGTATGCCATACATAACTGACATCTACCTTTGTCACTCCGTCAATGACATGACTGCCATGATCCACATGCTCCTGATAAGAATGCACGATGATCAGTCTGTCATGATAGACCACACCAAGATTCTGTTCCTGAACACTGTCGTCCTGATATGTCCGGGCGGAACACGAGTCCGATGTATGACTACAGGTCGGATCGGTACAAATATATTCAAATCCGATTGGTTCCCATTCGGAATACAGAAACCGTTCCGGTGCAGACAGAACAATGATATTGTCTTCGTAAAAACAGCCCAATTGCAGGATTCCCGATGCAGGTTCCCCTTCCGCCGTCTGTCCGTTCCTTCCACAGGCGCACAGACATACTCCCATCATCAATAGCATTATTGCGGTGATCCTGTTTTTCGTGTTTTTCATGTCAATCTCCATTTAAGGGGATTGTCTTTGAAAAAGGCAATCCCCTCGGCAACGTCTACGACTCCCTGTTAAAACAATGTAAGATCGCAGTAATTAGATGCTCCCCCTATCGTGGCATAGTGATGTGAATACGCTGAAATGAGAATATGGCCAGAGGGCGGCGTCATTGTTGTTGATATACCTCCCGGCGCATTTACGGGGTTAGGCATGGCCACCAGCCCCCGGACTTGTGTCGTTCCCGGAATTTTGGCACTGCCACCCACTATGAGCTCCAATACCCCCGGTCCTTTCGTATAGGAGGTTTTACCCGTCACCCCATTTGCATCACCCGATAGTGAGGCATATACCGTTTCATCATCCACTATAAAGGTGGCATCTTTCACCGCTGCATAGGCAACACTGGGTTCCAGCATCTATGTAAAAACTGTAACAGTTAAAATTACTGCAACAACTATCGTTCTCATTTTGCTTGTTTTCATTCTACCTATCATGTTCATTCTCCTCTCTGTTCATAAACTCTACCCACACTTAATTAACAACTCCAAACTCTTTCCTCCCCCCTCTCGTGAAAACTCCTCCATTTATCTTAGTTTTCATTGTACTACAAACGTATCACTTGGTCAATATCGTTATCTCCAATTTTCGCAAAATATACGGGATGTTCTTCTCTTTTAGATGAAAATTGAGTCACTGCAAAAAAATCTACAAAACCCAAAAGAGGGGACAGCCCTCCGGCTGTCCCCGACAACTCTTTGTTTAGTTAAAAATTCTGCGGATACATGCGATCGGCTTGTAGGTCGCGCTGGAAATCTTGATACCGGTTCTCGGTGTGCTCGCATGAACGATCTGCCCGTTACCGATATAGATGCCGACGTGACCGGAATAGCACACCAGATCACCCGGCTGTGCCTCCGCCAAAGTTCCCACCGCAGTTCCCATGCTGCGGTCCGCTGTCGCCGAATGCGGCAGGCTGATGCCAAACTGGGCATATACCGCAAGAACAAAGCCTGAGCAGTCCGCCCCGTTTGTCAGACTTGTACCGCCATAAACATACGGGTTTCCGACAAACTGCAATGCGTAATTTGCAACCTCTGCTCCGCGTCCGCTTCCGGTAGATACCGGCGCCGGCGCTTCTGCCGTCATAACCACTTCACTGGATTCCGCGGGCTGCTGCGCCTGCTCTGCCGCCTGTGCCGCTTCCTGCGCTGCGAGCTCCGCCGCCCTGCGCTCTGCCGCCTCACGCTCTGCACGCTCCTCGGCAAGTCTTGCCTCTTCTTCCGCTTTTGACTCTGCGGAAACAAAGGAAATCGAAACCGTCACATAATCGGCGGATACATATCCCTGCGTACCGTTGACGTTGACCTTGATCCAACCGCTTCCGTGATCGGACTCTAACACTTCAAGCTTATCGCCATAAGGCAATAGCTGCAATACTCTCGACTCTGTGGAGCCCTCCGCGCGAAGCTTCAAGGTCTGCGCATCCACCGTTGCGATCTGAATGCTGACCTCGTCAATAAGCGCCTCCGCTTCCTCGCCGGACACACAGTAATCCGCGCTGACATAACCCGTAACCGTACCGGATGCGATATAATACCAGTCACCTTCCCGCCGGATCAGCTCGCCGACGGAATTATTATAAAGCTTTCCGACGATCTCGCTTTCCGTTGTGGGACCGCTTCTGACATTCACCCAGTCGCGTACTCTTGCGATCACAAGGCTGCCGTATCCTTCCGGCATTTCCTCGTCATCTTCTTCTGCATCCTCTTCATCCGTAAGATCGGCATCCGCCTCAGTATCCTCCGGTTCTTCGCCGTCCACGGCGTCCATATCTTCTTCTGTTGTCTCTTCCGCATCCGGATCGGCGTTCTCACTGCCGTCCAAAGCATCTGTGTCCGCGTCTTCCGCCGGATTCTGTGTCTCGTCGGCTCCTGTATGCTGTTCTCCGCTGTCCGCTGCCGTTTCTCCCGTTCCCTCCTCAGGAACAATATCCGTCATCGCCGGTTCGGCGATTCCCGCCGCCACCGCCATGCCTGCCTCCTGAGACAGGGTAAGAATCTCTATATCACTCTGCGCACCCGGCCGCACACTCTGTTCCAATTCTTCAACCGTCGTGCTTTCCTCAAGCGCCAGCTCCACTCCCTCTGCCGGAAGCAGTGCCGCAACCTGTGTCGCGTTCGCCGAAAAGTCCGCCTGAGAAGCGCTCAGCACTCCCGCGAGTAACACCGCCGCGGCTTTTAACTCTTTTCGTTTCATTCCCTTCCTCCAAAAGATTAACAAAGGTCATTTCTATCGTATTGTGTTAAATTTGTTACAAAATTATTACATCCTGTTGCTAAATATAACACGCGATGCTTTCCTTGTCAACCCTTGGGGGAATTTTCCATCTATTTTTACCCTGTAACGATACTGTTGATACAATTTGCGCCGTCCGCCGCCGCCGTCACGATCTGACGCAGGTGCCCCGCACGCACGTCGCCCGCCGCATACACGCCGTCCACGCTTGTTTTTCCGTCCTCTCCGGCAATCAGATAGCCCGCCTCATCCGCCGCAAGCTGCCCCGTAAACAATTCCGTACACGGACTGCTGCCAACCGCGATAAATACGCCCTGCACAGACAGCGTACTTATTTCACCGCTTTGGACATTGCGCAGCCGCAGGGATTCCACCGCCTGCTCTCCGCTGATCTCCTCCACGACATGGTTCCAGCACATCCCGATATTTTTTTGCGCCGCCAGCTGTTCCCGAAGCAGTCCTGCCGCCCTCAATTCATTCCTCCTGTGAATGACGGTCACTTTTTCACAGATGCGTGAAAGAAACAGCGCGTCCTCGACCGCCGCATCCCCGCCGCCGACCACGGCGACATGCTTCTTTCTGAAAAAAGCACCGTCGCAGGTCGCGCAGTAAGACACGCCTCTCCCCGTAAGCCGCTCCTCGCCCGGTGCGCCAAGGCATTTATGCCGTGCGCCTGTCGCGATCACGACGTGCGCCGCCTCATAGACCTCCCGCGCCGTCATTACTTTTTTGACACTGCCCGCAAATGCTGCTTCCGTCACCTGCGCCGTCACGAACACGACGCCGAGTCCGTCCGCATGGGCACGCATTTTAGCGGCAAGCTCCGTGCCCGCGATACCGGGCAGTCCGGGATAGTTATCCACCTCGTACGTATTTAATATCTGTCCGCCGCTAAACGGCGCCTGTTCTAAAACGACGGCATTCAGAGATGCTCTTTTCGCGTAGATCGCCGCGCTTAGCCCCGCCGGTCCCGAACCGATAATGATCACATCATACATGATTTTGTCCTCGTCTTTCTCTCAAAAAATAATGGTCTTGGCGCTTCGCGCTTGATTTCCTGCCGACATGGTATATAA
>JAMPAG010000023.1 GCA_023667365.1 bacterium
GGACAGTGTAGCAGAGGACCTAAGATGTGGCAATATGCATCTTTCACAAAGATTTTGCGAAAGAAAAAGAGGATAAACAGAATAAAAATTCGGCAGGATATACAAAAAAGCAGAGCATATTTGTGCAAAAAGGAAACGATGTGCAATTATATTGGAACGGATGTCCTTTTTTGGAGTGAAAAGGCGTATGGGCAGGGAAGAGAACTATTGAAAAAATGACGAATCCATTGTACGATATAATGAGCAAAAGCGAGGAGAATGAGCCTGTTCATCCGCTGTTCGCCGGATGTTGATCATGAATGGAAGATTCATGAGATAGTCAGCACCAAAACAAGGCAGGAAGGAGGGAAAACGATGGCAGAAGAAAAACAAAATGTGGAAACGGAAAAACAAAGCGCGGAAAAACAAAATGAGGAAGTGGCAAAAGAAGATATAGACGCAGTATTGGAAATGCTGGAAAATTTCGGGAAATCCGAGGAAAGCCGTTTTAAGGTCGTCATGTCGGATCAGATAGAGCAGGGGAAAAGTGAAAAGCAGTATCACCTCGGAAGATGCGACGTCGGCAGTCCGTGGGCGAAAGGACAGGCGTTCGACGTGCTTCCGGACGAGGCGCAGAAAGGAAATACCTGCGGGTAAAAATCATGCTTCACATGCTTTCGAGGATTGCCGGCGTGGGTAAGGTTGTTATCCACGCGCGGCTTTCCATTTGAGTTTATTTTCATACATGCGGTCGTCGGCGAGCTGGTATGCTTTTTCAATAGAGGGTTCTTCTGCACTGCAGGAGGCGTAGCCGTATGCGATGGACAGATTTAAGTCCGCATTTTTTTTGTTGATCTTATCGAGATTAGCCTGAAATGCCTGAAGCAGCGAAGCGGTCTGACGGGTGTCCGCAGTTTCTGTGACGGCGATGAATTCGTCTCCGCCCATTCTTGCGACGATTCCGTGCGCTTCAAAGGTTTCCGCGATCACATTGGCGGCGCTCTGAATGAGAATATCACCCTTTGCGTGTCCGCAGGTATCGTTTGTAATTTTGAGATTATTCAAGTCAAAACAAAAGACGGTGTGATCCGGTGTCTTGGATTCTTTGATCTTATTCATGTATTCCATACAATAACGGCGGTTATGGATCTGCGTCAGTTCGTCGGTGTAGGCGCTTTTGATCAGAAAATTCCGCTCTGTCTCATGCATCATTTTCTTTGACAGATCGATGTAGAACGAAATCAGCAGAATAAAGATAAAGACGATCAGTCCGAAAGAGGTAATGCCTTTGACCGGCGCGATCGTCATGCCATAGTAACGCGCCAGATGGTAGTATGCCAGATCGTAGGCGATACAGCAGGAGAGTGCGATAATGCCAAGTAGAAAAAGTCGGTGGACAAGCTGGCGGCTTGTTCGTAAATTCAGCAGTTCCACAATGATAAAATAGACCAGATGGCAGACGATCAGTATCTGCATATATTTGAGGGTTGCGGCACAGTGGACAATGTCGGCGCCGTGCAGGCTGATCGTGATCGCGGAGGCGGCGATCTGCACTGTCAGAAGCACATTGTAAAAGATCCGCATAAACTTGTTGTTCAAGGTGATGACATCCTCCCGCATATAGATGACAAGCGGAATCGGCGCAAGGTAGAGGGTCATGTATTCGATCAGGCTTGCCGAGTAAAGAGGGATGGAAAAAATAATGAAGATATTATAATAGCAAAGCGTCCACAGCCCCATGCAGATGGAGAATGCGGAGATACAAAGGATCCGCAGATATTTTCTGGAAAAAACGAGTGCAAATACAGTGATACAACAGGTAACGACTCCGAAAATCGCGAGAAAGCATCCTAAGAACAGGGGAATCCGATTCTCCGTCATGATGATCCTGTAGATGTTCTGCCATTCATAGATGTCAATGGAGTCAAACTTTGTGAAGGCGCTGTTTTCGGCTACGGTAAGGCGGATGGTAAGTGTTTTCGACTGATATTCATTGGGAAAGTTGACCAGCTGAAATCCGCTGCCGACGGATTTCTTTTCCGCGATCCGGTCATGACCGTATTCGTAGATCAGTTCGCCGTCGATATAGATTCTGACGGCGGATTGCTTGATGGGCAGGCGCAGTACGCCTTCCGTAAGCTGAAAGTCGTCAGGCAGCGCTCTCTGCAGGGTGATTTCGTCTCCTTTATCGGCGCTGCCAAAGCGGAAGCCGTCAAGAGAAACATTTTGATAGGAGTCATGGTTGATCGTGATGTCCCATCCGTCATTCAGCGATATATGCTGTGAGATGGAAGGATAATCCTTAACGAATAACCGGTTGACCAAAAATAAGGTGACACAGATACTCAAAAAGGCGTATAATACCCATAGGATTTTCAGGCTTGTCTTCATGAAAGGGGTAGAAAGCTTTTTCATCGCAGAAATTCCTTTTGTATCGATCAGGTTGACAGCTACCGCCCTTATTATAGTAGAAAAGTCATAGAAAATCAATCGGATCATAGAGAAAGGCAGGGCTATTAACATGAATAGTCAGGAGATGAACAAGGAAACCGGCAATGAAAAAAAGAAGAATCCCGTATATCGGATCACGCTGGCGGCAATGTTTTTGGCGATCGGCATCGTGCTTCCGTTTCTGACCGGGCAGATTAAGCAGATCGGCAGTATGCTGCTGCCCATGCACATTCCTGTTCTGTTGTGCGGTCTGATCTGCGGCTGGCAGTACGGACTGGCAGTCGGTTTTATCCTGCCGCTTTTCAGGAGCGTACTTTTTTCCATGCCGGTACTGTTTCCGACAGCCATTGCCATGGCGTTTGAACTTGCGACATACGGAGCGGTGGTCGGGCTGCTGTATTCCCGTTCCCGCTGGAAGTGCGTGATCGCCCTGTATCGCAGTCTGATCGCCGCCATGCTTGCGGGGCGTGTGGTCTGGGGAATCGTGCAGATGCTGCTGCTCGGTATTAAAGGAAACCGCTTTACCTGGCAGATGTTTTTTGCGGGCGCGTTTCTCAACGCCATTCCGGGAATCGTGCTGCAGCTGATCTTTATTCCGGCGGTCATGGTTGCCCTGAACCGCGCGGGGCTTGTGCGGTTTACAAGGAAGCGTGCGCCGATTGGGAAAGCGGAGTAATGAAGAATGAAGATATTAAAAAAGATCTTATATTTTATATTGGGATTTATTGTACTGTTATGTGCATTCGTGCTGCTATGTGCGGTGAGACCGGACATCACCGGGCGGATAGCCGGCTGGGTGCATCCTGACGGGGAAGCAGGCGGGACGAAGGTTTCCGTTGCGGCGGATGACGGAAGTGTGCAGCCGGGACTTGCGGCAGGGCTTTTCGGCGGAAGCGCGGGAGGCGGACAAGACGCAGGACTTGGCGCAAGCGCAGGGTACGGACAGGGCGCAGGATCGGATGCAGACGCGGGGCACGGGCAAGGCGCGGGAAGCGGACAGGACGCAGACGCAGGGTACGGGCAAGGCGCAGGGTACGGACAGGACGCGGGGGTCGGCGGAAGCGCAGGGTACGGGCAGGATGCAGAACTCGGCGAAAACGCGGACGGCGCGCAGGAACAAGGCGCGCCGCAGAGCGGAAGCGGTATGCTGGCGGTGGATTCCGGTTCGGGCTATACGCCGCCGGAACCATCCGATCTGGCAATTCCGGAGCGCGTGTCCGGCAGAAACGGCTACGAACCCGTCAAAGCGCAGGAAGAGCAGCTTGACGATGAGATCGCAGGACAGATCAGGGACAGCCTCGGAACGGGAGAAACGGGGGACGGGCTTTCCTTTGATCCTCTTTATTATCCGTATTATGCGATGCTGGATGAAAAGGGACAACATGTATACCGGCAGATTTATGCCAATGCGGGAAGCTGTAACCGGGCGTTTGCACCGGTGGAGGAGGTATCTGCGGGGCAGCTTTCCAATGTATTTTCGGCGGTTTACAACGATCACCCGGAGCTTTTCTGGCTGAATACGGCATACTCCTGCAAATATGTGCGCGGGGGGTCCTGTGTGGAGATCGATTTAGAGTTCAACCGGACGGCGCAGCATGTAGAGAGCGCCCTGCCGCAGTTTACGGCGGAAGCGGAGCGCATTTTGTCCGCAGCGGATGCGCTCGGCAGCGATTATGAAAAGGAGCGGTATGTGCATGACGCGCTCGTGGAAAAAGCGTCCTATGATCTGGGAGCCGAAATGAATCAGAGCGCTTACAGCGCATTGGTAAACGGCAGGACGGTGTGTGCGGGTTATGCAAGGGCTTACCAGTATCTGATGCAGCGTCTGGGGATTCCATGCTATTATTGCACCGGCTATGCGGGAGAAGCCCATGCGTGGAATATCGTCATGCTCGGAAACGAGTATTACAATGTGGATGTCACATGGGATGATACGGACGGGGGAAATTATGATTATTTTAACCGGACAGACCGCGATTTTGCCGATACGCATATCCGGCAGGAGCTGTCGGTTTATCTCCCGCCGTGCAACGGACAGACCTACCGCGGTCTGGAGGAACGTGAGACGGACGGCGCGCAGGATGGCGCGTCGGGGCAGCGGGAACCTGCGTTTAGAAGTCTGGAGGAAGCGGGATTTGACGGGGAGGATGTTCTGCACAGCCTGTCGGAATATTACGATCGCTGCTACGACCGGATCGTGGCATTGGGGCTCGGTTATCATGAGTTTCAGATCGTCATAGAGGGGGAAACGCTCATGGATCAATTGCATGACGTCTATGCGGGGGATGACTATAGAGGAGGCTATCTGGACCGTGCGATGGATGCGATCGGCGCGTCTGCCTGTACCATGTATTTTGAGGTGGAGACGCTCTCACAGGACCGTTATCTGATCAAACATAAAATGAGATGTTCTTAGACGGAACGGAATTTACCGGCCTGCGCAATAAACGAAATTGCGCAGGCTTTTTTATGCAAAAATTGTCATATCTGTCAAATCGTCTGGAAAAATTTGATAAACCATGTCTAATTGTTGATAAAATCCCTGTTTGTTATAATAAAAACATGAAAAAAGCAGCGATTTTCCGAACGAAAATCGAGTAACCAGATGCGCAAATAAGCACGTAAAAAGCGCAGGATGCGCAATTGCGCAAACATTGGAGAAGCAAAGCGCCGGAATTGCGACAGGAAGCCATTTATTTCTATGAGGGAGGTATGGATATGGCGGAAAAGAAAGAAGTCCCCGTTCTTGAGATCGCCCGCAGTCTGGGCGTATCCCCGACAACGGTTTCAAGGGCGCTTTCGGGAAACGGAAGAGTCAGCCGGAAAACCAGAGACAGAATTCTTACCTATATTGAAGCAAATCAGATCCTGCCGCACAGCCGCGGGACAAATTACAGCAGCAAGAAGAGCATGAATATCGCAGTGGTCCTCCCCAAAGAGGAGGAATACGCGCAGCTCCCGTATTTTACGAACATCCTGCTGGCGCTCTATGATTTTTTCTGCGTATACGGATACCATGTGCTGATCGTCAGGACGAAGGACGGCAGTATTGAGACGCTCAAGGACGTTGTAAAAAAGCATAAAATCGACGGGGCGGTCTTAACGAGAATCTTAGACAGCTGCGAGGACATTCAGTTTTTGAAGAAAGCGGGAGTTCCCTTTGTAGTGACGGGCTCCATGGATGACGAGGAAGTGTATCAGGCGGATGTGAACCAGAGGGGCGGGTGCCGGGAACTGACGGATATTCTCTTAAAAAAAGGAATCCGGAAGATGGCGCTGTTTTCCGCGGGGTTACGGCAGACGGTCGCGCGGGACCGCTTAAACGGCTATCTGGACGCGCTTCGGGAAAACGACCTTCCGATCGAATACAATCTGATCGTGAAAGATACGCCGGATATTAACGTGCTGGAAAAGGCTGTTCGGGACATTTTGAAAGAGCAGGTGGAATGCGTGATCTGCGGGGATGACGGAACGTGCCTGACCGTTTTGGATTATTTCAGGCAGCTGGGGATTATGGTGCCGCGGGACATCCGGGTGGCGTCTTTTTTTAACAGCGCCCTTTTGGAAGAGGCAAATTCCTACATCACCAGCATTGAGTTTGACATCCGCAAGCTGGGGAATACGGCGGGAGAAATGTTAATCCGGTTGTTGAACGGAGAGCCCTGCGAAAAAAAGAAAGTGCTGGGTTACAAGATTTTAATTAAAGAATCGACAAAAATGGAAGGAGCGGTTCACGAAGGAGGAGCGGTTCACGAAGGAGGAGCGGTTCACGAAGGAGGAACGGTTCACAAAGGAACGGTTCACGGAGGAATCGCCGTCAAAGACCGCTAGGGATAAGGAATGACGGGGGGAACAACAATGAGCTTTTTGATGGGCGCCGATCTTTCGTCGCTGCAGGCGATGGAAGATTACGGGGCAAAATACTATGATCTGAACGGCAGTGAAAAAGATGCGATAGAAATCTTAAAAGCGCACGGCGTCAACGCGGTCCGGCTGCGGATCTGGAATCAGCCGGAAAAGTCTTTTGACCGGGGCGATTACTGCGATCTGAAAGGAACGCTGGCGATGGCAAAACGGATCAAGGAAGCTGGATTACGGTTTATGCTGGATTTCCATTACAGCGATTTCTGGGCGGACTGGAAAAAGCAGACGATCCCCGCGCAGTGGAGCGGACAGGGAAAAGAGGAACTGGCGGAAAGCGTCTACCGTTACACCAAAGAGGTTTTGCAGGAACTGAAAGCGGCGGGCGCGTACCCGGATGTGGTACAGATCGGAAATGAGATCGGCTGCGGACTGCTCTGGGATTTCGGGACGCTGGAACACCCGGAGAATATCGCTTACTTTTTGAACCGGGGGATCCGGGCAGTCAGGGACACGGACAGGGACGTACATCAAACGGAAGTGATGATTCACTTGGAATGCGGCGGCAATGCGCCGAAAACCGAACAGTTTTTTACGATGCTCGAAGAAAACGGGGTAACGGATTACGACGTGATCGGACTCTCCTACTATCCGTACTGGTCGGGCGGGTACGAACAGCTGCGTGAGAACATGAGAAATCTGGACCGGAAGTTCCGCAAACGCATCATGATCGCGGAGACGGCGTTCCCGTATACGGACGAATCCAACGACGATACGCCCAATGTGGTGACGTCCGAGCTTACGGTTTCGACGACCGGTTTGCAGCCGTCCGCGGAAAACCAGCGCAGGGTGCTGGAAGAAATCATCCGTCTGGTAAAAGAAGAAGGCGGCAGCGGCGTATTTTACTGGGAGCCGGCATGGTATTGCATTAAGGGCGCCGGCGTGGAAAAGGGCAGCGGAAACGAATGGGAAAACCAGGCGCTGTTTGACAAGAACGGCAGGGCGCTGGAAGGCGTGAAAGCATTTGGACGGTAACGAAGCGGGAATTTTTTTGTGCAGAGGTGTCGGAATGAGGAACAAAAAGCGGATGAAAAAGAAAGCGGGAAGGATGCTCGGAATCCTCATGGCGGCGGTCATGACGGCAGCGACACTTCCGGCAGCAGGGATGGAGAGCCATGCCGCGAAAGAGAGTGACGGGATCGACTACGAGGCGCTTTTGGACGTTGTGCAGGACAGCGATTCGTATGGAAATTATCTGAGCGCGCATGCGGGGGCGGCTTATCCGGAGGAGCGGATCGTGATCTGCGGCGGAGACTTTGCGGATGCCTCCGAAGGCTTTGAACGGCTGGAGGATTACGAGGGACTTGGCAATGCCTGCGCGCTGACGCTGGAAGAGGGAAGCATTACCTACGAGGTATTTGTCGAGCAGGAGGGCTTTTATAACCTGCGGCTTGTGTACTATCCGGTGGAAGGCAAGAATAACGAGATCGGCAGGGCGGTGTCTCTCAACGGGGAAGTTCCGTTTGACGAGGCGCAGTATCTCGAGTTTACGCGGATCTGGCAGGATGCGGACGAGATCACGCGGGATGCGAGAAACAACGACGTACGCCCGAAGCAGGAGGAGGCGCCTTCCTGGATTTCGCTTTACGTAAGGGACAGCGAGGGATTTTATCGGGATGCGATGTATTTTTATTTTGAAAAAGGAAGAAATACAATCACGCTTCAATCCACGCAGGAGCCGATGGTGATCGGACAGCTCATACTGGAACAGGAGGAGCGTCCGGTATCCTATGCGGAATATCAAAGCGCCAATGAGCGGGCGGGATATACGAGGGTCAGTACGGAGCCGATCAAAATTCAGGCGGAGGACGCTTCCTATAAATCCAATTCGACACTGTATCCCATTACGGACAGAAGTTCGCCGCTCACGGAGCCCCAGAATGCGGCGAAAACCCGGCTCAATACGGTGGGCGGGACGAATTGGAGCCTGAACGGACAGTGGATCACCTGGAACGTGGAAGTTCCGGAGGACGGCTTATATGAAATCGCCGTCAAGTACCGGCAGAATAAAAATCAGGGCGTGACCGTCGTACGGTCTCTTTACATAGACGGCGGAATCCCGTTT
Organism: bacterium; assembly: GCA_023667365.1. Classification (GTDB taxonomy): domain Bacteria; phylum Bacillota; class Clostridia; order Lachnospirales; family Lachnospiraceae; genus DLAJ01. The sequence continues at coordinate 8,417 of JAMPAG010000023.1, forward strand.
GAGGAGGCTGCCCAGTTACCGTTTTATTATAACAACGCCTGGAAGATCACGGCGCTTGGAAACGGGGAAGAACCCTATCAGTTTTACCTGACGAAAGGCACGCATACCCTGACGCTCATGGTCGGGTTAGACGAGGAACTGGCTGAAATCTTACGCATGACGGATGCGTGCGTGACGCAGTTAAACGCAGCATACCGGCAGCTTTTGATGGTGATCGGCACGTCCCCGGATACGATGCGCGATTATCAATTGGAATTAAAAGTGCCGGAAGCGCTCTCCATTCTGGAAGAACAATACGCGGTTGTCCGGGTGCTGGAAGAAAAGATGAAGGACTATTCCAGCGGCTCTAAAGGAAGCCAGACGGCGACGATCCAGAATCTGGCAAACCAGCTCCGCATCATGACGGAGAATCCGAAGAAAATCGCGAAGCAGTGGTCCGCTTTTAAGGAGAACATTGTCGCGTTAAGTTCCTGGGAACTGTCCATGAAGGAACAGCCGTTGGAGATTGACTATCTGCTCGTGGAGGAGCCGGGAGAGGAACTGCCGAAGGTGAAAGCGGGCTTCTTTGCCTCCATGATCTTTGAGATCAAGAAGTTTGCGGCAAGCTTTGTAGAGGACTATGACAGCATCGGCAACGTGTACGGCGGCGAGGTGCTGGAGGTGTGGATCTTAGCGGACAGCACCGCGATCACAAGCCAGTCCGGCGGCGGGCGGGATCAGGCGCTGGTAATCAAGGATCTTGTGGATAATTATTTTGTGCCGGAGACAGGCATTGCCGTCAATGTCAAGCTTGTCAATAAGGACGTCCTGCTTTCCGCGACGCTTGCGGGGGAAGGACCGGATGTGGCGCTCAATGTGGCGGGAAAAGAGCCGGTGAACTATGCGCTCCGGAACGCCGCGGTCGATCTCACGCAGTTTGACGATTATGAGGAAGTGGCGTCGTGGTTTTACCGTGACGCATTGACGCAGTTTACGTACGACGGCGGCGTTTACGCGCTCCCGCAGACCATGTCCTTTCATGTGCTGTTTTACCGGGCGGATATTCTGAACGAGTTAGGGCTTGGGATCCCGCGCACGTGGGATGAGTTTTACGAGGCGCTTGCGGTGATTCAGAAGAACAATATGAATGTGGGGATTATTCCGGATTATACATCCTATGCGATGTTCTTATACCAATATGGCGGGGATTACTACACGCCGGACGATACCGCATGTGCGTTGGACAGCGAGGAAGCGATCGCCGCGTTTAAGCAGTGGGCGGGCAATTATTCCAACTATAAAATGCCGATCACCTATGATTTTGCAAACCGGTTCCGTACGGGGGAAATGCCGCTTGCGATCGGAGACTATACCAATTATAACTATTTATCCGTTTTTGCGCCGGAGATCAAGGGGCTGTGGGGATTTACCGTGGTGCCGGGCTTTGAAAAAGAAAACGGGGAGACCGATCACAGCGTGTCCGCGTGGGAGACGGCGTCCATTATCATGGCAACCAGCAGTCAGCAGGAGAGAGGCTGGGCGTTCTTAAAATGGTGGATGAGCGCCGATACGCAGACGGAGTACGGCAACGAGATCGAGAATGTGTTAGGCGTTGCGGGAAGAGTCGCGACGGCGAATTTGGAGGCGCTTGGAAACCTGCCGTGGTCGAGTGCGGATTACAGACAGCTGACCGCGCAGATGGAGTGGGTGCGGGCAATTCCGGAAATTCCCGGAAGTTATTATCTGGAGCGCAACATCAAAAACGCGTTTTACACGGTGTACGACGATAACGAGGATCCAAGGGAAGTATTGCAGGACGCGGTCATTACCATGAATGATGAGATCACGAGCAAACGCCGGGAATTCGGTCTGACGACAAGGTAGGAGGGACTCCATGAGCAGGAACAGGGGAAAGGAAGACGCGGAGGCGATCAAACCGATGACAAAAAAGAAGGACGGACAGGGAAACATAGAGAACCGGACAGGGGAAACGAAGCAGCCGCTTGTGCCCATGCTGTTTGCCTATGCGAAGATCCGGAGAAAGCAGTTGTTTACGGAAATCAAAAAGAATAAGTCTGCTTATTTTATGATTCTGCCGTACTGTCTGCTGTTTCTGCTGTTTTATCTGGTTCCGGTATGCATTTCGGTCGGATTAAGCTTTACGGATTTTAACGTGTTGGAGCCGCCGGAATTTGTGGGACTGCGCAATTACATCGACTTGTTTTTTGCGGATAACATTTTTCTGACGGCGGTGAAAAATACGTTCATTTTTGCGATCATCACCGGTCCGGTCGGCTATTTTATGGCGTTGTTCATCGCCTGGATGATTAACGATATTAAAAATAAAAAACTCAGGGCGTTCATGACGCTGCTGTTTTATGCGCCGACGATCTCCGGGCAGGCGTATATCATCTGGAAATTCATTTTTTCCAGCGACCTGTACGGCATTGCAAACGGATGGCTGATGCGGTTCGGAATCATCAGCGAGCCGATCCTGTGGTTTGAGGACGCCTCCTACTGCATGACGATTTCCATCGTCGTGATCCTGTGGATGAGCATGGGAACCGGATTTTTGTCCTTCATTGCGGGCTTGCAGAATGTGGACCGCTCCCTCTATGAAGCAGGCTATATGGACGGCGTGAAAAACCGCTTCCAGGAGTTGTGGTATATCACCCTGCCGTCCATGAAGGAGCAGCTTTTGTTCGGCGCGGTCATGACGGTCACAAGTTCGTTTGCGATCCACGACCAGCTTGCGGCGCTGGCGGGATTTCCAAGCGTCAAATACTGCGTCCATACGGTGGTCTCCCATCTGGTGGATTACGGGACGGTGCGGCTGGAGATGGGATACGCGTCCGCGGTCGCAACGCTGTTGTTTGTGGTGATGATCATGTGCAACAAGTTGATCCAAAAACTGCTGGGAAAGGTCGGCAGATAGGGTTGTGAGAAAGACATGGAGGAGTCGTATGAAAGCGATAGGAAAGCATAAAAAAAGAGCAAATGCCAGTCACTCTGCGGCGGGGAATGCGGTCAGTTTTCTGATTCTGACGGTCATGGGACTGTTCATGGCGCTGCCGATCATTTTGTCCGTGTCCAATTCCCTAAAGCCGTTGGAAGAGCTGTTTGTATTTCCGCCCAAGTTTTTCGTCCGGAATCCGACGACGGATAATTTTACGGATTTATTTACACTGATGAGCGAATCCTGGGTGCCGTTTACGAGGTATTTTTTTAACACGCTCTTTGTCACCGTGGCAGGCACCTTAGGGCACCTGCTCATTGCCAGCATGTGCGCGTTCGCGCTGGCGAAACGCAAATTTCCGGGGGCGAAGCTGATCTTTGGCGTGATCGTGACCGCGCTGATGTTTTCTGTGCAGGTGACGGCGATCCCGAACTATCTCATCATGTCGAGGATCGGATGGCTGGACACGTACGCTTCTCTGATCGTTCCGGCGATGGCAAAACCGTTGGGGCTGTTTTTGATGAAGCAGTTCATGGAGCAGATACCGGACGCGCTCTTAGAGGCGGCGCGGATCGACGGCGCAAGAGAATTTACGGTGTTCTTTAAGGTAGCGCTGCCCCAGGTAAAGCCGGCGCTTTTAACGCTTGTGATTTTCTGTTTTCAGGATTTGTGGAATATGCAGGGCGCAACGTATATTTACAGCGAAAAATTAAAGACGCTTCCCTATGCGCTCGGTCAGATTTCGGCAGCGGGCATATCCAGAGCCGGTGTATCCGCAGCCGTGACGGTTATCATGATGACGGTTCCCATTATTTTATTTATTCTTTGCCAGAGCAATATTGTCGAGACGATGGCATCTTCCGGTATCAAGGATTGAGGAGGAGCGGGATGAGACGAGGAAAACAAGGGTTGGCACCCTCAAAGCAAAATCAGCAAAACCGGAAAACGCGGAGATTCTGCATAAAGCGGCTCCTTCCGGCGCTGTTATCGGCGGCAGCCATACTGTGCTTTGACGCGCTTGCGGTAAGAGCCGAGATGCCGTATGACACCTACTCCTATAATTACTGGGGAGAAGAGGTCAAGGAGCCGCATTCCTACCTGTATTCCGGCATGATTTCGGGAAAGGAGATCGGGACGGAGTTGAGCTATCCGTCGGATCTGTTTGTCACAGAGGACGGACTTTACGTGGCGGACACGGGACATTCCAGGGTGCTGGCGCTTTCTGCCGACGGGGCGCTCGTGCGCGAGATCGGCTATGCAAAAAATGAATCCGATCCGCTGAAGAGTCCGCAGGGCGTGTTTGTGACGGAGGAAGGACATCTCTATGTGGCGGATACGGGAAACGGCCGCATTGTGGAGTACGATGAAAACGGGGAGTATCTGCGCGAGATCGGGCGTCCCGTCACGACGCTGATTCCGGATGCGCAGGAGTATTCCCCGACCAGGGTGGTCGTGGACGGCGCCGGCAGAATCTATGTGATTGCGTACGGTATCAATATGGGACTCGTGGAATTTAACAGCGCGGGGGAATTTCAGGGATTTATGGGCGCCACGCAGGTCAGCGTCAGCATGTTTACCTATATTTGGAAGAATTATTTTTCCACGCAGGCGCAGCAGGAGCGGATGGAGACCATTATCCCGACGGAGTACAGCAATATCTTTGTCGATCAGGAGAATTTCATTTACGCCACGATCAACAACTTATCAAGCGAGGATCGGGAGGCGGGGGCGGATGCGATCCGGCGGTTAAATCCGACCGGAACCGATATTTTACGGCGGCTGGGGCAGTATCCGATCATCGGGGACTTAGACGGCGCGACGTTCGGTTACGATTATTCTTCGTTTGTGGATGTGGCGGCGACGGATTACGGATGTTACTTCGTGCTGGACGAGACGGACGGAAAGATTTTTGCTTACGATTATGACGGGATTTCCCTGTTTGTGTTCGGGCGGAACGGCATCCGCGCAGGCAATTTCCAAAAGCCGGTATCCATCGGGCTAAGCGGGGATGAAAGTAAGATTTATGTGCTGGATAACACGCTAAACAGTATTTTTGTATTCGAAATCACGGATTACGGAAGGCATCTTTTGGACGCGATCCGCCTGAACAATCTGGGGGATGCGGAAGGCTCCACAAGGGAGTGGCAGGAGGTATTAAAACGCAATTCCAACAGCGAACTGGCGTATACGGGACTTGGAAAAACGTATCTGACGGAAGGAAACTATCAGGAGGCAATGGCGTGCTTTGAACTTGGAAACAGTAAGAAATATTATTCCAAAGCATTTTCCTATTACCGGAAGGAAGTGATGGAACAATATTTGACGAAGGCGGTCATCGCGGCAGTTGTTCTGTTTCTGGTGATCTTCGTGATCCGTAAGATCCGACGCTATAGAAGATGGGTAGGTGAGGTTCGATGTTATATGCAGAAAAATTAAAGTATGTGTTTTATGTGATTTTTCATCCGGCGGACGGCTTTTGGGACTTAAAGCGGGAAAAAAGAGGCAGCCTGTCGGCGGCGTTGACCTTTGTTGCGCTGACGGTACTGACCTTGGGGCTGGAGAAACTCAACACCGCGTTTTTGTTTAACGATCACCGCATCTCGGAAGTGAACGTCCTGGTGGACGTCATCACCGTGCTTCTGGTATTTACGCTCTGGTGCGTCGCCAATTGGTGCACAACTTCCCTGATGGACGGGAAAGGGCGGATGAAGGACATTTTTACCGCGATCGGGTATGCGCTGTTTCCGATCGTCTTAATCCGGCTGCCCCTCGTTCTGGTAAGTTTCTGCCTGACGCTGGAGGAAGGCGCGTTCTATTATATTTTTGGATTTCTCGCCTATGCATGGGCGGCGGTTCTGATTTTTATGGGGACTATGATGACGCATGAGTATTCGCTTGGGAAAACGGTCTTTACCTGCCTCATCACCGTGCTTGGAATGGGAATTATCCTGTTTATCGGACTGTTATTTTTTAACGTGATCTCAGAGATCATTGAGTTTGTGTCAACCATTTACAGGGAAGTGCGTTTTCGGTAAGGGGAGGGGACGGATGAAAAAGAAAAAAAGAATCGTTGCGTTATTTCTTGCAGGCGTTCTGCTGCTCTCCGGGGAAATGCGGACGGTGCGCGCCGAGGTGGCAGCGCCGGAGGACGAAGCAGGAACGGCGTCAGGCGAGGTGGCAGCGCCGGACTACGAGGCGGAAGCGCTGGCGGGCATGAAGCTTGTGGCGCAGAACGAAAGTCTGGAATTGTATTTTGACGAGGTGGAGACGGATGTTGCGGTCCGGGATAAGCGGTCGGGGGACGTCTGGTTTTCCAATCCGGTGGATACGGAGCTGGACACGGTTTCCAGCGGGTACTACCAGAGAGTGTTAAAGTCCCAGCTTGTGTTGACCTATATCAACGAAAATACGCAGATCAGCACCATGAACAATTATGATTATTCGATTCTGGACGGACAGTTTGAGACGGAAGTGCTGGAAGACGGGATCAGGATTACATACACGATCGGAGAAGCAACCGCATTTCTGCTGCTTCCCGAGGCGATCACCCAGGAGCGCATGGAGCAGTTTCTGGAACGGATGTCCGACAGCCAGAAGCGCAAGGTGAACCGGAACTATATTCTGTATACCGCTTCGGAGATGACAGAGGAGGAACTGGACGCGCTGGCGGAGCAATATCCGGCGGTCAGGGAGAACAGCCTGTATGTCCTGCGCGGCGGCGTGAAAGATTATCTGAAAGAGGAACTGGCGGGATATTTCGAGGAAGCGGGATATACGCAGGAGGATTTTGATCTGGATGAGCAGAACATCGGCGTAAGGCAGGAGAACGACAGCGTCTGGTTTCAGGTCCCGCTCACGTACCGTCTGGAAGGGGATACGCTTCTTGCCGTGATCGACCCGGAGGAAGTTTCCTACAATGATGACGGTTATTATTTGGTAGGGATTGATCTTCTGCGGTATTTCGGAGCGTCCCTGCGGGACGACGGGTATTTGTTTGTGCCGGACGGCAGCGGCGCGCTGATCTATTTTAACAACGGAAAGACGACGGTGTCCTCCTACGGCGCACAGGTGTACGGGCAGGACCGCACGATGATCTACACGGCGTATTACGAGAGCCAGATTGATGCGCGAAATACCGTAAAAATGCCGGTGTTCGGCATAAAGGACGGGGACCGCGCCATGTTTGCCGTCATAGAAGACGGCGACGCCAACGCCGTCATCAACGCGGAAATAGCCGGGAAAACGACGGGTTATAACGACGTTTATGCATCGTTCTCCTATTTGCAGTACGGCGCCGCGTCGCTGGATGACATGGTGGGAGCGAACAGTTATTATATGTACTCCAAACCGGAATTTGAGGGGACGCTTGCGATTCGGTATGCTTTTTTATCGGGGGAAAAAGCAAATTACTCCGGCATGGCACAGTGTTATAGGGAATACCTGATCCGGCAGGGGGTGCTCGGAGAAAAGCACGGGGAGACGGCGCTTCCTTTTTATGCGGAGTATCTCGGTGCGATCGACCGCCCCAAAACGATCCTTGGCGTGAAATATACGGCGGTGGAAGCGGTGACGACGTTTGCCCAGGCGAAAGAGATCTCGGACCGGCTGACCGAAGGCGGCGTTTTGAATCTGAACATTGTGTATTCCGGCTGGATGAACGGCGGGCTCCACGGAACGGCGGCGACAAAGTGCAAGATCGTATCCGGACTTTCCAAAGGCGGAATGAACTGCGCCGCGTTTCAGAATTATGCAGAGGAAATCGGCGCGGATCTCTATATGACGGTCGATCTGCAGTATGTGTATAAGGACGAATTGTTTGACGGATACAGCGCCATGAAGTACGCGCCCCGGTATTTTGACAACACCAATATCCGGGTGATCGAATACGGGCTGGCAAGCCGGGTGAGCGAGGGTATATTGGCAAGCCTGATCAGTCCGGGGCATGTGGAGCGTGTCACGCAGGAGCTGCAGCATGCGTTGAAGAAAAAGGACATTTCCGGCGTAAATGTAGGAACGCTGTCCTGGGAGTTGTATTCCGATCTGGCGGACAGCAGTTATACCGACAGGCAGATGGCGAAAAACTGCAATACGACGGCAATGGAAGGGATGCGGGAAGAAGCGTTTTCCCTGATCGGAGATAATGCGAACGCTTATGCATGGGGGTATACGGGCGATTTGTTTAATGTGCCGCTCTATTCCAATCATTACATGATCATTGATGAGGAAGTGCCATTTTATGAGATGGTCGTTCACGGATACATTCCTTATGCGGGAAGCGCCTTAAACCTTGCGGATGATTATGAGACCGCGGTGTTAAAGAGCGTGGAAAGCGGTGCGGGATTGAATTTCAAATGGATCTATGCGGACAATTCCGTTGTGAAAGAGACGGATTTTGACTACCTGTATTCCGTCAACTACGAAACGTGGATTGAGCAGGCGATTGAGACATACGGGCGGGTCAACGGGGAAATGGGCTATCTGTCCGGCGTAGAAATGGTCTCTCACGAGGCGGTTCAAAAGGATGTCGTCAAGGTCACTTATGCGGACGGAAGCGTCGTTTATGTGAACTATACGAACGAAGCGGTGACGGTGGATGGGATTCTGGTGGATGCGAGAGATTTTGCCGTTCAAAAAGGCGGCGTGTGAAACGGGCGCCCGGTGCTGCAAAAGGCGGCATGAAGAGCGGTGTGTGAAGGAGGACTCCTATGAATTATTTTAAGAAAAGAAACGGGAAGTGGCATCTTTCTTTAACAGGAAAAGAGGCGGTTTCCGGATTGCTGTTCATCCTGCCGTTTCTGATTGGTTTTTTTGCGATCTTTCTTCCGTTGATCGTGGAATCTCTGCGGTTCAGTTTCAGCGATATGCAGGTGGGAGCGGACGGCTACACGCTTACCAGAACCTCGGATCACGGATTCCACCATTATCTGCGCGCATTTACGATTGATCCGGATTTTAATCTGATGCTGTTGACCGGTATCGGACAGATGCTGCTTCAGGTGCCGCTTGTTTTGATCTTCAGCTTTTTTGCGGCAAATCTGCTCAATCAGAAATTTCACGGGAGAACGGCTGCCAGAAGCATCCTGTTTCTGCCGGTCATCATTTCGTCCGGCGTAGTCATTGCTCTGGAGAACTCCGATCTGCTTGTGAATACGCTGAGTACGACAACGGATTTAAGCGGCGGCGAATTGTCCTCCTATCTGAATGTGATGGGATTTCTGATGGAATACACGTCGCTGCCGGACAGCGTGATTTCGGTATTGTCCAGAGCGGTCAACGGACTGTACGACATCGTGGTCGCCTCCGGCGTTCAGATCCTGATCTTTCTGGCGGGATTACAGTCCATTTCGCCATCCCTCTATGAGGCGTCCAGCATGGAGGGGGCGACGCAGTGGGAGAACTTCTGGAAGATCACGTTTCCGATGATTAGTCCGCTCATTCTGGTGAACAGCATCTACACGGTGATCGATCTGTTTACCAATGAGAATAATGAAATGATGCGGGAGATCAAGCGGACGATTTTCACGGAGATTGATTACGGGTACGGTTCCGCCATGGCATGGATTTATTTTGTGTGTATCGCAGTTCTGCTGCTGGTGGTCGGCGGATTGATCTCAAAGCATGTGTTCTACTATGATGAACGCTAACAGTGTGAGAAGAATTTCTAAAGCTCACAGCAGAGGCTGTTTCGCTAAGAAATTCTACGATTCTGCTACGCAGAATCTTTCTCACACAGAAGAATGCCTAAAAAACAGGCATTCTTCACAGAGAGTATGGAGGTTGGTATGGGTAGGAAGAAAAAACAAGCCGTGCGCAGGCATATGACGCTCGCGCGTTCACAACGCCTGCTTTGGAGCATTGTGAGGGGCGTCATTATTCTGGGAATCTGCTTTACCATTCTGCAGCCCCTCATTTTGAAGATCAGTGTTTCTTTTATGGAGGAAAGAGACCTCTATGACGCGAGCGTACGGTATGTGGCGAAGCACTTTACCTTAAATAATTATAAGCTGGCTATGTCCGTGATGGATTACGGGTGGACGTTTGTGCGGACGCTTTTCCTGTCGGCGGGGGTATCGCTGGTGCAGTTGATCGCCTGTCTGTTGACTGCGTATGGGTTCGCAAGATTCCGGTTTCCGTTTAAGAAACTGTTATTCGGTTGTGTGATCGTAACGATGATCGTACCGCCGCAGGTTATCATGCTCCCGCTGTTTATGAAATACCGCTTTTTTGATGTGTTTGGCATTTTTAAGGCGGTGACGGGGAGCAGTGTGAATCTGATCGACACGTACTGGCCGTTTTTCATTCAGAGCATGACAACGATGGGAATCCGGAACGGACTCTACATTTACATGCTGCGGCAGTTCTTTAAGGGGATGCCGAAGGAACTGGAGGAGGCGGCGTTTGTGGACGGATGCGGGAAGTTAAGGACGTTTGTCCAGATCATGGTGCCGAGCGCGATTCCCATGATGGTGACGGTGTTCCTGTTCGGATTCGTATGGCAGTGGACGGATGTTTTCTATACGTCCCTGTATCTGAATAAGGTGCGGGTAGTATCCACCGCGCTTAACTCGCTGGCGGTGAATGCGTACAGTCAGTATGAAGGGTTCGGCGGCTCCATGAATTTCATCAGCCCCGGATTTGTCTCCATGATTAACAATACGGGAACGATTCTGGCAGTCGTCCCGCTCATCATTCTGTACATATTCTGCCAGAAATCGTTTGTGGAGGGCATTGAGCGGTCCGGTATCGTCGGTTAAAAAAGGACGGACAGGATCGCCTGAAAGAACAAATAGAAAGAATGGAGGAAAAACATGAGAAAGAAGGGTTTAGCAGGAAAGAAAGCCATGGCGGTGTTCATGGCGGCAGCAATGACGTTGTCTTTTGCGGGATGTGGAAACACGGACAGCACGGACACGGGAAGTCAGGCAGAAGCGGAGACGGGCAGTTCCGATGAGGGGGGAACCCCGGCGGACACGAGCGGCGGGAACGGCGCGGCGGATGCGGATGCTTCCGGCAGCAGTGCAGAGAATGCGGATGCTTCCGGCAGCAATGCAGAGGAGGACGCGGCGTATGATTTCGGCGGAAGAGTGTTCCGCATCGGTTCTTATTATGACATGACGCCCGATCCGCAGTCCAATGCGGTCAATGCGGCGTTATCCGAACGGATTGCGTATGTGGAGGATCATTACAACTGCACGATCGAGTTCGTGGACCTAGGCGAGGACTATGTGGATGATTACACGACGAGCGTGCTTGCGGGCGATCCGGTCTGCGACATCGGATATGCCATCACCACCACGGTTCTGCCGACATTGATCGAAGGCGGCATCGCATATCCGATCAGCGATCTGGGCGTTATTGATTTTGACGACTATAAATGGCGTCATGACGTGGTTGAGGCAGGCTATTACAAAGGGAAAAACTACACAATGATTATCAATGATCCGGAGATCCGTTATGGGATTTTCTGGAATAAGACGCTCTTTGACGAGTACGGACTGCCGGATCTGTACGAACTGTATGACAGCGGCGAATGGAACTGGGATAAATTCAAAGAGATCGCGCAGATGGCGAACGTGGATAAGGATAATGACGGAACGATCGACATCTACGGTTTTAACGCGAGAGCGGATTTGGGCTGGTGCTATCTGTACTCCAACGAGGCGTATATCGCGGATAAGACGGATACGGGAATGACGGTGGACTTAAACGACAGCCGGATCGTCGAGGCGCTGACCGCGTATCAGGATTTTACCACAACGGTTGACTACCGGCCGATCAACTGGGAAGTGGATGAATGGGATTCCCTGATCCTTTCCTTTGTGAACGGAAACTCGATGATGTGTCTGGAAGAGTTCTGGATCTCTTACATGTATTTAAGCCCCGTGACAGGGACCGCGATGGCGGACGACTGGGGATGGGTGCCGTTCCCGAAGGGCACGTCCGCAGAGGAATATTCCTGCTACGGAAAAGAGAACGGATGCCGCATTATCTTAAACGGCGTGGAGAATCCGGAGGAGGTCGCGCTTGTCTACGATCTGATCACGGATCTTGCGGATTCGGATGAGGAGTGGGATAACCTGCTCGAGGATCAGCTGGAAAACTGGTGCGACGATCTGGAGACCATGGAAAACGTAACCTATATTTACAGCAGGGGCTTATCGAAGATCAACTGCATTAACGGATTCTCGACATTGAATAATTCCGTGAACGCCATGATGAACGCGATCGCAAACGGCGAAATGACGCCGCAGACGGCGCTTGACACCTACCGTTCGGAGATCGAGACGGCGGTATCCGACATCAATACGGGAGAGACGACGGTGACGGATATTCTGTTTGACGGAAACGTCCTGTTAAACTCCAGTTTTGAGCTTGATGTGGAAAACTGGGATATTACAAGAGAGAACACGGAAGCGGGTATTTCCAGAAATGACAGCGACGGCTATCCGAAGTCGGGACAGTTCAGCTTCCACTACTGGAATGCGGATGCCTTTACGATTGATCTTGCGCAGACCGTCACAATTGCGGATGCCGGGACGTATGTATTGTCCGTCTATTCGCAGGGAGACGATACGACGGGTTCTTCCATGACGCTGTATATCAAGGATGACGGCGGAAACGTACTGGATTCCGTGGACTTTGCAAATGCAGGCTGGAGCGTATGGCAGACACCGGAAATCACGATCGCGTTGGAAGCGGGACAGACCGTGACCGTCGGCGTGACGATCAACGGACAGCCGGACGACTGGGGAACGCTTGATGATATGACGCTGATTCTACAGTAGAGGAATTTCAATATAAAAGAACACGCGCCTCCGGAACCGGGGGCGCGTTGTATCAACAGGCATCTATCGTATGCGCCGCGCGTGAGGGTGTGCTGCATTAAAAGAATGGATCGGCGCGTAGAGGAGGAGGGAACATGAACAGACAGGCAAAAAAAATAATCGCCGCAGTTCTTTGTACCGCTCTTTTTGCGGGAGCGGCGGGCTGCGAAAACCGTACGGAGGATACGGCGGACAATGCGGCTGTCACACAGGTTCCGGGTGGGCAGGAGGGCGATACGCCGCAGGAAGGGCAGCCGTCGGCGGAAGAGGCAAAATATCTCATCAAAGGCGCGGATATTTCTTCTTTGGAGGCGGTGGAAGACTACGGCGGGAGGTTTTACGATTTTGACGGGAACGAGGTGGATGTCATCGAGTTTCTGAAAGAAAACGGCTGTAATTATTACCGGCTCCGCATCTGGAACAATCCCACCGCATCCTTTGACGCCGGGGACTATTGCAATCTGGAGCATACGTTAGAACTGGCGAAACGGATCAAGGAAGCGGGCGTTTGTTACCTTTTGGATTTTCATTACTCTGACTGGTGGGCGGACCCGGAGAACCAGACCGTTCCGGCGGCGTGGCAGGGAATGAACGGGGAAGAGCTGGCGGCGGCGGTCTACGATTACACGGCGGAGGTCCTGAACGCGCTGGCGGAAGAGGACGCTTATCCGGATATGGTACAGATCGGAAATGAGATCGGAAACGGGATGCTTTGGGATTATGGTTCCATGGAACATCCGGAAATGCTGGCAAAATTCTTAAACAGCGGCATTCAGGCGGTCCGTGACACGACGCCCGCGGGACAGGAGACCCAGATTATGATTCATGTGCAGACCGGCGGCTCCGTGGGCGCGACGCAGACCTTTTTTGAGACGATCGAGGAAAACGGCGTGACGGACTATGATCTGGTCGGACTGTCCTATTATCCGTACTGGCAGGGGACATTTGCCGATATGAAGGCGAACATCGACAACATTTATGAGCGGTTCGGAAAACAGACCGTGCTCGCCGAGACGGCGTATCCTTTTACCAACGACAATGCGGACAGCAAATCGAATATGGTGTCCGAAGCGGACTTAAAAGGCGTCGGATTTGAAGCAAGTGAAGAAAACCAGAGACGGGTGCTGGAACTGATCATGAACGCCGTCGCCGATTGCGAGGGCGGACTCGGCATTTTTTACTGGGAGCCGGCATGGCTTGCCGTGGAAGGCGCCGGCGTCTCCAAGGGAAGCGGAAACGAATGGGAAAACCAGACGCTGTTTGATTTCGAGGGGAGGGCGCTTCCTGCGGTGCGGGCGTTTGCGTTTGAACCGGGGAGTCTGGATCATGACACGGCGCTGTATGTATACCCGTTTGACGGCGTGGAAATTGATGAGAACGCGTCCGGAGACGAACTGCTTGGCGAACTTCCTAAGACCGCGCGGGTCTTATATCAGGACGGAAGCATCCGGGAGGTGGAGGTGACGTGGGACCTTTCTTCCATGAAGACGATCACGGATACGCACGTGGCGTTTAAGGGGACGGTTCTGGACTTTACCGTTTCGATCGGCGCAGACCTGATCGCAAAGAACAGCCTGAATAATCTGGATTTTGAGGAAGGCGCGACCGGATGGGTGTTAGAGGATGAGAAGCGCGCGGGGCAGATCCGTAATGACAGCTCCAGCTATCCGCATTCCGGGGAGTGGAGCTTCCAATATTGGAATGCGGACGCTTTTACCGTGAATCTTTATCAGCAGGTGCAGATCACACAGACGGAACAATACAACCTTCAGGTATGGTCGCAGGGAGTCGGCGGCACGGATCTTTTGATGACGCTTTATATCGCGGATCAGGACGGGAATGTGATCGCATCCACGGAATTTCGGAATCAGGGCTGGAACGAGTGGCAGCATCCCGCCGTATCGGCGCAGTTACAGGAAGGAGATCTTGTCCGTATCGGCGTGTTCGTCGATGCGGGGAGCGACGACTGGGGGACGATCGACGATTTCAGCCTGAGCGCGGAGTAAAGCGGTCCATCCATGGCAATTTTTCACAACGTCCGCCGCGAAAAAAATTGTGAAAAACAGCCTTTGATTTCTGCAAAAGAAAAAAGTAAAATAAAACCCGGAAATTGAACAGGGTAAAAATCGACACATGTGGCGCACCGCGCGTAAATCTGATCACGGCATGCAGCATGTGTCTTTTTTTGCGGAAAAATGGAGGAGAAATTATGGAAAACAATCAATATCTCGGTACGGAAAAGGTCGGCAGACTGCTCAGACAGTTTGCAATTCCCTGCATCTTTTCCCTGATCATCTCGTGTCTTTACAATATTGTCGATCAGATTTTTGTCGGCAACGGCGTCGGCTATCTCGGCAATGCCGCAACGGGTGTTATTTTTCCGATCACGGTTGTGGGATGGGGCATGTCGTTATTTTTCGGCGACGGCGCGGCAGCGCATTTGAGTGTGGCATTGGGACGCAGTGAGACGGAATCTATTCACAGGGGTGTGGGAAACGCTATCCTGTGCTCGTTTCTCTCCGGCGTGGTGATCATCGCGATCGGCTATCTGGGCGGCAGTCACTTACTGCGGCTGATCGGCGCGACGGACGCCAATCTTTCCATGGCGCATGATTACGGCTTTATCATTTATATCATGATGCCGCTTGCCATGGTGCAGAACACGCTGGCGTCCATCATCCGTGCGGACGGAAGTCCGCGCTACGCGATGGGGGCAATGCTGGTGGGCGCTGTCATCAATATCATCGGCGATCCGGTCGCAATCTTTGTTCTGGAGCTCGGCATCAGGGGCGCCGCCTATGCGACGATCTTAGGACAGTTTGTCAGCTTTGTGATCTGCGCGGCATATCTTCGGAAAAGCAAAACCTTCCGCATCTGCGCAGGCAGTTTCCGGCTGGACGGTACTTTGTTAAAAAAGATCATGGCGTTAGGAACGTCCAGTCTTTTGACACAGTTATCCATCGTCATTATCACGGTCATCAACAATATCCTGCTGGTGCGCTATGGGGCTGAGTCCGTATACGGGGCGGATATTCCGCTTGCCGCGTTCGTCGTGATCATGAAGCTGTTTCAGATCGTGTTAAATATCGCGATCGGTATTGCCGCCGGCGCGCAGCCCATTGTCGGTTACAATTACGGCGCGGGAAAATACGGGCGCGTGCGGGAACTGTTAAAGCTGATCATCGGCTGGACGACGGTGGTCTGCCTGGTGTGCACGGTGCTCTTTGAGGCAGTCCCGAAGGTATTTATTTTGATGTTCGGAGCGGATGGGGAGCTGTACACGAAATTTGCGGTTGGCTGCCTGCGGATTTATCTCTCTCTGATCGTATTGACCTGCGTACAGAAAGTATGCGCCATCTTTTTACAGTCCATCGGCCACGCGAAGGCGGCGGCGCCGCTTTCCGTGCTCCGCGATGTGTTCCTGATTGCGCTTTCCCTGATCGTGCCGATGTTCCTTGGCGTCACCGGTATTTTCTGGGCGGCGCCCGCAGCGGATGTTCTTGCGATCGCGATCACGGCAGTCGTTATGGTGAAGCTTTGGAAGCAGTTACAGGCAGCGGATGCACAGCAGATGACCAGCGTGGCTTTGCCGGCGTATCCGACCAAAGAGGGTGTTGTCCTTACCATATCGCGCGAGCATGGCTCCGCAGGAAAGCGGATCGGTCAATTGGCGGCGGAAAAATTAGGCATTCCGTGTTATTATAAGGAAATGATCGCGATCGCCGCCCACGAGAGCGGTCTGACGGAAGCGTTTATTTCCAATCTGAATTCCGATGAGAATGCGGTCATGCGTGAGTTGTATCTGAGTACGAACGCGGTACGGGATGCGATCACGGCGCAGGATCAGGCGATCCGCAGCATTGCGGACAAAGGTTCCTGCGTGATCGTAGGACGTTCGGCGGATCATGTTCTCAGAAATCATAAGAATATCGTGCGGATCTTTATCACCGCGCCCAAGGCATACCGTGTGGAAAAGATCATGGAAATGTACAAAGACAGCAGAGAGCAGGCGCAAAAGAGCATGGAGCGCTCCGATGCGGCAAGAAAAGCATATTATGAAAGCATTACCGGCAAGCGCTGGGGCGATTCTCACGGTTATGAGCTTTGTCTTGACAGCTCGATCGGGATCGAGCAGACGGCGGATCTGATTGTATCCTATGTCCGTGCAGTCTGTCCGCAATGATGCTCCGACGGGAAGCTTGTATTTTGCGCTGAGATTTTTTGTAAAAAAACAAAAAATGAGACTACCCAAATTTCGGGAACCGTGTTAGAATACAGATAAGAGTTGTAATATGTGTCAAAAGTACCGAAACGACAGTTTGGTCAAAAAGGGAAAGGAGATGCGGTATGCGGATCGGAGCAATTGCATATCAGCCGTATGTCTATAATACGAACACGGTCAGCGCGGCAAGCTTAAACCGGATCAATGCGCTTCCGGAAGATGGGACGCAGGGGCGCACGGATTTTGAGGGGCTGACGGAGCGTGAAGAAAATCAGAATCCGCTGGAGAGAGGACAGAGCGCGAACTTTATGGATATTTTATCTTCGCAGATGGCGATGAGCCGGACGAAGAGCGCGATGCTGTTAAAGCCGGCGGCAGCGTCCGAAGATGAGGATGTGATGGCAAGCGCCGTGCAGAAAGATGAGACGGCCGGAAGGGATGCGGCGCAGTCCGTATCGGATATGACGGGTGGACAGAACATCCAGCAGAAGGCAGCCGATGAAGCGCTTACGATCGGAGACGAGGAGAGCGGCGCGACAGGGGCTTCTGCGAATGAGACGCAGGACTATGTGACATCCTATAAGATGCGTCAGGCGCTGGATGCCTATTCCATGACGATGGGCATGGTCGCATAGCGCATTTGCGGGGGATGGACGAATCATCTGCGGCGCATGGATTTTGGATGGCGCTGTGAGACAGCGGTGTGGTTCCCGCATGGCGGGAAAGGGCGGCATACCGTCTATGTTGCGCAGGGGGTCCCGTGTCACCGCGTTAAGGTCAAAGAGTACAAGTAAAGGTGGTACCGCGTATAACGCCCTTTGCAGAGAATCTGCGAAGGGCGTTTTTGGAACAAAAAGGAGATAGGAAGAAGGAGCATTTACAATGAGTAAGGAACTGGCAAAGACCTATGAGCCCCATGGCTTGGAGGAGCGAATCTATCAAAAATGGCTGGACAAAAAATACTTTCATGCGGAGGTGGATGAGACCAAAAAGCCTTTTACCATTGTGATCCCCCCTCCAAACATCACCGGTCAGCTTCACATGGGACATGCGCTGGACGAGACAATGCAGGACATACTGATCCGTTTTAAGCGGATGCAGGGCTATAACACATTATGGCAGCCGGGAACGGATCACGCGAGTATCGCGACGGAGGTTAAGATTATCGAGACCTTGAAAGAGCAGGGGATCGACAAGCATGATCTCGGCAGAGAGAAATTTTTGGAGCGTGCGTGGGAGTGGAAAAAAGAATACGGCGGACGCATCCTCAATCAGCTCAAAAAACTCGGTTCCTCCTGCGATTGGGACAGGGAACGCTTTACGATGGACGAGGGCTGTAATAAGGCAGTAACCGAAGTCTTTGTCAAAATGCACGAAAAAGGCTGGATCTATAAGGGCGCCCGCATGATCAACTGGTGCCCTGTCTGCAACACATCCATTTCCGACGCGGAAGTGGAATACGAGGAGCAGAAAGGATGTTTCTGGCATATCAAGTATCCGCTTGTGGACGAGAACGGGCAGCCGAGCAAGACGGAGTTTCTGGAATTTGCAACGACGCGTCCGGAGACGATGCTCGGCGATACGGCGGTTGCCGTCCATCCGCAGGACGAGCGTTATAGGTATCTGCACGGACGTTCCGTGTGGCTGCCGATCGTGAATAAGGCGATCCCCGTTGTGGAGGACGACTATGTGGATATGGAGTTCGGAACGGGCGTTGTCAAGATCACGCCGGCGCATGACCCGAACGATTTTGAGGTCGGAAAACGGCACGGACTTGCCCTTGTCAATATTTTGAACGACGATGCGACCATCAACGAGAACGGCGGAAAATATCAGGGAATGGACCGCTATGAGGCAAGAAAACGGATCGTGGAGGAGCTGGATGCCCTCGGACTTCTGGTCCGCATCGAGGATTATTCCCATAATGTCGGCACGCACGACCGCTGCGGCACGACGATCGAGCCGATGGTAAAAGAGCAGTGGTTCGTCAAGATGGAGGAACTGATCAAACCTGCCGTAAAAGCGGTGAAGGACGGCGAGATTAAGCTCATACCGGAGAGCATGAAAAAGACCTATTTTAACTGGACTGATCATATCCGCGACTGGTGTATTTCCAGACAGCTCTGGTGGGGGCACCGGATCCCGGCTTATTACTGCAGCAAATGCGGGGAGACGGTAGTTGCAAAAGAGCAGCCGTCAGTATGTCCGAAGTGCGGCGGCACGCACTTTACGCAGGACGAGGACACGCTCGATACCTGGTTTTCCTCGGCGCTCTGGCCGTTTTCGACGCTCGGCTGGCCCGAAAAGACAAGGGAGCTTTCCTATTTTTATCCGACGGATGTGCTTGTGACCGGATATGACATCATCTTTTTCTGGGTCATCCGCATGATCTTTTCGGGGTATGAGCAGATGGGAGAGCGCCCGTTCCATACCGTGCTGTTTCACGGGCTGGTGCGGGATTCCGAGGGACGCAAGATGTCAAAATCGCTTGGCAACGGCATCGATCCGCTGGAGGTGATCGAGAAGTACGGCGCGGACGCGCTGCGCCTGACGCTCATCACGGGCAACGCCCCCGGCAACGATATGCGTTTTTACTATGAGCGCGTGGAGGCTAACCGCAATTTCTGCAATAAAATATGGAACGCGTCCCGTTTCATCCTGATGAATATGGACGGGAAAGAAATCCATGCGCCTGCGCCCGGAACGCTGCAGCCGATGGATGAGTGGATCATCTCGAAGCTCAATGACGTGGTGCGCGAGGTCACGGATAATATGGAGCGCTATGAGCTCGGAATTGCCGTGCAGAAAATTTACGATTTTATCTGGGATGAATTTTGCGACTGGTATATTGAAATGGTCAAGCCGCGCCTATATAATACAGATGATAAAGAAAGCCAGAACGCGGCTTTGTATACCTTAAAGACCGTTCTGATCGACGCCTTAAAGCTGCTGCATCCGTACATGCCTTTTATCACGGAGGAAATTTTTACGACGCTCCAGTCCGAAGAGGAATCCATCATGGTCAGCGCATGGCCGGTCTATGACGAAGCGAAGGCATACAAAAAGCAGGAGCAGGCGATCGAGACGATCAAGGAGGCGGTGCGCGGCATCCGCAATGTGCGCGCGCAGATGAACGTCGTTCCGAGCCGCAAGGCGCTCGTGTATGTCGTATCGGAAAGCGAAGAACTGCTTCAGATCTTTGAAGAGGGAAAATTGTTCTTCCAGTCGCTCGCTTATGCGTCCGACGTTTTATTGCAGAAGGACAAGAGCGGCATCGCCGATGACGCCGTATCGGTCGTGATCCCGAATGCGACGCTGTACATCCCGTTTGCGGAGCTTGTGGACATCGGCAAAGAGATCGAGCGCCTTCGCAAAGAGGAGCAGCGGCTGACGGGCGAGCTTGCGCGTGTGAACGGGATGCTCTCGAACGAGCGCTTTATCGGGAAAGCGCCGGCGGCGAAAATTGCCGAGGAGCGCGCAAAGCTGGAGAAATATGAGCAGATGATGGCGCAGGTGCAAGAACGGCTGCGTCAGCTTGAAAAATAAAACGCCGTACCGGCGGAAAATGGTTGTAAAGGTCAGGGAAGACGCATATCAGTGTAAATAGGCAGTCTGCTTGCTGCCGGAGAAGGAAGGGAAGGAAAGCGGTATGGAAATAGAACAGGGGACGCAATCAGAGGTGCAGGAGACCGTACAGGACGATTGGGCGCTTGCCGGGAATCATATCACGATTTCCGAAGATTCCATGCAGGCATTTCTCTTTTTACAGCCCAAGCCGAACGGGGAGAGTTATGACAGGGAAGAATTAAAGGAGCGTCTTCGCGCCGAGGGTGTTGTCAGCGGCTTTCATGAGTCGAATCTGGCGGCAATGGCCAAAAAGAAGGTGTATAACAGGGAAGTGCTCGTCGCGCAGGGAGCTCCTCCCATACCGGGAACGCCCGGTCGTTATGACTATGAGATCGAGACGGAAGATTATGCGAAGCATCCGCGTATCCGCGAGGACGGTTCGGTGGATTATCAGAGCATGAATCTGCTGCAAAACGTACAGGAAGGGCAGGTGATCGCCGTTTATCACGCGGCGGTGCAGGGAACGGACGGAGAAGATGTGCGCGGGCGGAGACTGCGCGCGGAGGTGTGCAGAGAGCTTCCGGCACTGCGGGGACGCGGCATTGCCTTAAAAGAGGGTACCGAGGATCCGACCTATATTGCGCAGACGGAAGGAAAGCTGATATTCAGGGACGACCAGATCGAGATCTGTAACGTCCATGAGATCAAGGGCGATGTGGATATTCTGATCGGTAAGGTGGAATTTTTCGGGGACATTGTGATCGACGGCAATGTTGCGGCGGGAACGGTCATCCGGGCAGGAAAGAGTCTGACGATCAGCGGCACGGTCGAAGGCGCGGATATTTATGCGGGCGGCGACATTGTTCTGCGCCGCGGCGTACAGGGGAATGAAAAGGGGCGCATCCGCTCAAGGGGGAATGTGTATGCCGACTTTTTGGAGCATTGCACGGTCGAGGCGCGGGGGAACGTCATGGCGAACTATATCCTGAATTCAGAGGTAGCGGCGGAAGGCGAAGTGACGGCAACCGGAAAGCGCGGTATGATTCTCGGCGGTTATGTCCATGGTTTTCAGGGGATCAAGGCGATGTGCGTCGGCAGCGATAAGGAGATCAAGACCATTCTCCATGCCGGCTGCGAGCAGAAAGTCTATGAGCAGAATATCGAAAACCGTAGAGAGGAAGCGGAGATCATGCAGCAGCTGGAGGAGATGGAGGATCGCGCAGAAGTGCTCCGCAAACAGCTGACGATCCGTTCTAAGGATCAGACGCTCATCCGCGAGTGCAATGAGCTGCTTCAGGAGCGGGAGAAGCTGACGGAGCGCGCAAAGGAGCTGCAGGCCGAAAAGCAGATGCTGCAAAAGCAGATGGAGGAAGGGCGGCAGTCCGCGATCCGCGTGGAAGATAAGCTCTATGCCGGATCGGTCATCAGCGTGAATAACGCGCAGCAGGCAATCACCGCGAACACCTGCTTTATGCAGTACAAGAGTATTTCCGGCATCATTCAGGGAACTGTTATCCGGGTATAACGAACCGCGGAGCATAGCGGGCGGAACGGCATGGCAGGGATCCGGACTATAGCGGGTGGAACGACATGGCAGGGATCCGGACTATAGCGGGTGGAACGGCATGGCAGGGATCGGAGCATAGCGGATAGGAAGAGATCGGCATCAGGGCGTAGCAGATAGATGGAACAGATAACATATCAGGAGGCGACGGCGTATCTTTTGTCGGTACCCAAATTTACGGGAAAGCATACGATGGAGGATACGCGCCGTTTTTATCAATTTATGGGAAGTCCGTGCGCGGATGCGCGGATCATCCATGTAGCGGGGACGAACGGAAAGGGATCGGTCTGTACCTACCTGCGGAGCATGTTGGAGCGGTGCGCTCATCATACCGCGCTGTTTGTGTCGCCGCATTTAGTGACGATGCGGGAGCGGTTTCTTTTTGACGGAAAACCGGTTTCCGAGGAGGCGTTTTGCGCATCGTTTGCCGCTGTCGCGGAGGCGCTCTGCGCCTATCAGGGCAGGAAGGATGCCGTATCGCTTGAGACGCTGCGGGGGCTTTCTTATCATCCGTCCTTTTTTGAAATGTTGTTTTTTATGTTCCTGCAATGCAGGGAAACGGCGAAGGCGGACGACGTGATCTTAGAGACGGGGCTTGGCGGCAGGCTGGACGCGACGAACTGTATGCCGAAGAAAGCGTTGTGCGTGATTACGCGGATTGCGCTGGATCACACAGAATATCTGGGGGATACGACAGCGCAGATCGCGCGGGAAAAAGCGGGGATTTTCCGGCAGGGAACGCCGGTGGTCAGTCTGTATTCCGATAAAGAAAGCAAAGAGGTCATCGAAGCGTGCGCAAAAGAGTGGAACGCGCCGCTGGTGTTTGTCGATTCGCGCGATTTCAAAATTGAAGGAATTACCAACAAAAGCATTGCTTTTTCGTTTCAATCTGTATATTATAATTCTATCAGCCTTTCACTCGCAACCACCGCGTGCTATCAGGCGGAGAACGCCGCACTCGCGCTGCGGGCATTAGAGGTGCTTTCGCAGGGCGCAGCATGGAAAAAGAAAAATGCGGCGGAGCAGGAAGCGGCAGCCGGAGCGGAAGAGGCGTTTGGTTTGGCGGCGCACCCTGCGGAGCGCGAACTGCGGGAGGGACTTGCGGCGGCGCGTTGGGAAGGGCGGATGGAAGAAGTATTACCGGAAGTTTATTTGGACGGAGCGCATAATGAGGATGGGATACGGGCGCTGCTTCATACGGTGCGGCGGACCGGACAGGACAGGGTAAATGTGCTGATACTCGCCATCGTGGCGGATAAACGCTATGAACGGATGGCGGAGCTGATTGCGCGTTCCGGATTGTTTTTGAGGGTATATGTAACGTCTGCGGGCGGGGAGAGAGCGCTTGCGCAGGAAGCGCTTGCCGGGGCGTTAATCAGTTATGGGCAAAGAAATTGTATGGTGTATGAGCAGCCGGAGCAGGCATTTTCATGCTGCCTTGCGGAGCGTAAGGACACAGAGCGCGTCTTTGCGGCCGGTTCCTTATACCTGATCGGGCGGATAAAGGCATATTTAGGGAGGAATTCTGATGATTAACTTTGAGGAGGAGCTCAAGAAGTTTCATCCCAGCGTAGAGATAGAAGAGGCAGAGGATGTGTTATACAGTCAGGATACGACGGATTTGGCTGACGTACTGGTAGATGTGATCAAAGAGGCAAAAGAAGAAGAATAGGAGCGACGCTATGGAGTGTTATAACTGCGGCTGTCTCCTGACGGAAAACGAATTTTGTACGAACTGCGGGGCGGATGTACGGGTTTACAAAAAGATCATTTCGGCGTCCAACCGCTATTACAATATCGGATTGGAGAGAGCAGGTGTCAGAGATCTGTCGGGGGCGGCGGAAAGTCTCAGGCAGTGTCTGAAGTTAAATAAAAATCACGTGGAAGCGAGAAATCTTCTCGGACTGATCTACTATGAGACGGGGGAGGTTGTTTCCGCATTAAACGAGTGGGTGATGAGCAAGAACATCAAACCGCTCAAAAATATTGCGGATGATTATATTGAGGATATTCGATCGAATCCGACGCAGCTCGATACGCTGACGCAGGCGGTCAAAAAGTACAATCAGGCGCTGAATTACTGTATGCAGGACAGCGTGGACTTAGCGGTCATCCAACTCAAAAAAGTACTGTCCATGAATCCGAAATACTTACAGGCGCATCAGCTTCTGGCACTGATCTATATGAGCCAGGAGGATTGGGACAAAGCGGAAAAGGAAGTCGAAAAAGCGCTGCGCATCGATACGAGCAATACGCTGACGATGCGATATATGAAGGAGATCGACTTTGCGGTCAGTCAGGAGGAGGGCAGAAATCCCTCTAAGAAAAAGAGCAAGGATCAGAACGCAAAGAAATATAAGAGCGGCAATGATACGGTGATCCAGCCCATCAATAATAAGGATTCCAGAGGCCTTTCCACGATCATCAATATTATCATCGGCGTGCTGATCGGTCTTGCCATTGCGATCTTTCTGATCCTTCCCGCGCAGATCCAGACGGAAGTGTCGAAGGTAAACGAGCAGATCACGGAATACAGTGAGCTGTTGACGCGCAGGGCGGCGGATGTGCAGGAGCGGGAGGCGCAGATCGAGGATCTGAATCGGAAGCTCGCAGAGACGCAGGAGGCGCTTGACGCCTACACGGGAACGGACGGCACGATTGCTGCTTACGAGCAGCTTTTGGAGGCGGTCAGCCTCTATATGCAGGAGGAGCCCGACGTCATGGCGGTTGCGGACAGTCTCGGCAAGATCGACGAGGATTATGTGGAGGAAGAAGCGCCCGATTATTTTGCCAATGTATATCATGAACTGCTCACGCTGATCGGTCCCGATGTGTCAAAGTCCTATTATCAGACGGGCATGGCGGAGTACAATGTGCAGAACTATTCGGAGGCGGTCAACTATTTCCTGATGGCAGTTTCCTTTGATGAAACGGATTCTATGGCGCTCTATCAATTGGCGGAATCCTATTACCGCAGCGATGATATGGAGAATGCGGCGATTTATTATAACCGCGTGATAGAGCTGTTCCCCGGAAGGACGTCGGCGATCAACGCGCAGAGGCGCTTAAGAGAGATTGAGCAGCAGTAGCGGCAGCGGCGCGCGGACAGGCACTGGCAACCGGGCAGCAGGAAACGCGGACAGGCATAAGAACAGAACGACACAAAAGAGAACATCAAAAGAGATGTTCTCTTTTTTTGCGCGACAGGCAGAGAAGAGAAGTGTTTCCGGAGCAGATGCCGTGCTTGCACGAGCAGCGGCGCAGGAAATGCTTCGCGGCGAGCAACGCGAGCGGGAAATGCGAAGCATTTCCCCTCTGCTTGCGCGACAGGCCTAAGAAGGGAGAAAGCAATGGTTGATAATTATGCAATTATCGAGAATTATCTGATGATCAGGATGCCGGAGGAGGTCGATCATCACAGGGCGGTACGGATCAGCCGGACAGCCGATGATTATATTGCGCACAGCAAGGTTGTCAATATCGTGTTCGATTTTGAGGACACAAAGTTTATGGATAGTTCCGGCATCGGTGTGATCATGGGGCGCTACAAGAAAATATCCTGTTTTGGCGGGAAGGTGTTCGCCATCAACGCGAGCAGGCGCATCAAGCAGCTTCTTGTCGTGTCGGGTATGCAGAAATTAGTTACGATCATGGAGTAGAGGAGTGGAGAGATGGAAATAAGAACAGAGGAGAGAACGGAGCATACGGGCGTCATGGTGCAGGAAGGCAGGCAGTGGCAGGCGGACCTGCAGGGACAGGCGGACAGGCAGGGACAGGCAGACATGCGTGGACAGACGGACCTGCAGGGACAGACGGATAGGCAGTGGCAGGCAGACTTGCAGGGACAGGCGGATAGGCAGGGACAGGCGGATAGGCAGGGACAGGCGGACCTGCGTGGACAGGCGGACCTGCGTGGACAGGCGGACCTGCGTGGACAGGCGGACATGCAGGGACAGGTGGACCTGCGGGAGCAGGCGGACTTTGCAGGGAAAGCGGACGGACAGGGACGGATGAGCGCAAGACGCGGGTATGTCAATGAAATGTCGTTGGAATTTGACGCAGTTTCCTTAAACGAGAGTTTTGCGCGCGTTGTGGTCGCGGCGTTCATCACGCCGCTCAATCCGACGGTGGAGGAGCTTGCAGACGTGAAGACCGCGGTTTCGGAGGCGGTGACAAACGCGATCATTCACGGATATGACGGCAGGGGCGGTAAGATCAACATGCATTGTCTGGTGACGGGAAATCTGCTGAGCGTCAACATTGAAGATCACGGTATGGGGATCGCGGACATCGGACAGGCCATGATGCCGCTGTTTACAACGAAACCGGAGCTGGACCGGTCGGGCATGGGATTCTCTTTTATGGAGGCATTTATGGATGACTTAAAGGTCGAGTCCCATGTGGGAGAGGGAACCAAGGTCTGTATGATGAAAAAGCTGGGGGACGCCTCATTACCGGCGCCGAAAGGGAAGTAAATGGACGAGACCGCTGCATTGATCGCACGTTCACAGGCAGGGGATAAAAAAGCAAGAGAAATACTGGTAGAAAAAAATTTAGGACTGGTCCATCATATCGTCAAACGATTTCTTGGCAGGGGCATTGATGCGGAGGACCTGTTTCAGATCGGCAGCATCGGACTGATGAAAGCGATTGATAAATTTGATCTGAGTTATGACGTTCGTTTTTCCACCTATGCCGTTCCCATGATCCAGGGCGAGATTAAGCGCTTCCTGCGGGACGACGGCATGGTAAAGGTCAGCCGCACGTTAAAAGAGAACGGCTGGAAAGTACGCCAGTCCATGGAGCGGCTGTCTCAGAAACTCGGCAGGGAAGCGACGCTGAATGAGCTTTCCGAGGATACGGGATTATGCACGGAAGACATCGTGATGGCACTGGAGGCAAATATCGAAGTGGAATCCATCTACCGTTCCGTGTTCCAGTCCGACGGCAATGAGATTTATCTGGTTGATCAGGTCATTGCGGGCGGAAAAGGAAAGGGCGGCATCGGGCAGACCGCCGCGGGCGGATCGGGAATCGACAGCTACGGGATGGGAGACGGGCAGGATCCGGAGAAGGAGCGTCTGCTCAATCACATGCTTTTAGAGCAGCTCATCGGCAGTCTGGATGAAAAAGAACGGGAGCTGATCGAGCTTCGTTATTTTCAGGATAAAACACAGATGGAAGTGGCAAAACGGCTGCGCATCAGCCAGGTGCAGGTCAGCCGCATGGAGAAGCGCATTCTGCTGCGTATGCGGGAGCGGGGGAGGGTATAGCTTTTCTGAGGGAATCATGGTATAATGAATAAGATTTTTTATAAATGCATATCACTGAGGATAAAATGAAAGACATGTATGCGCCGGGAAAGCAGATTTCAGGACAAGAAGAAGTCTGAAGGCGCCGCATGGCCGGGGAGAGAGACAGGGTATGAAATTTGACATGCATTGCCATACAAAGGAAGGCTCGATCGACGCGAAGGTCGGGCTGGAAAACTATGTCCGGAAGCTGGCGTCTCTCGGCTATGACGGAATGCTCGTGACAGATCACAATTCCTATAAGGGACACGACCAATGGGAGCGCCTGCGCGCGCATATTCTGTCTGCGGCGGGAAAACCTTTTGTCGTTTTACGGGGAATCGAATACGATACGCGGGATGCGGGGCATATGCTCGTGATACTGCCGGAGCGCGTGCGTACGCAGATGTTTACGGTGCGCGGCTTAAAAGGGAGGCAGCTCATCAAACGCGTACATGAACTGGGCGGAATCGTGGGTCCGGCGCATCCGTATGGAAATGGTTTTTTTGCACTCATGAACACGCGTCTTGGAAAAAGAAACGAGCACCTGATGCACAGCTTTGATTTTGTGGAGAGTTTTAACGCCTGTGTGAAGCCCTTTCAGAACCGGCTGGCAAAGCGGCTGGCACAGCGCTACCGCAAGCCGGAATTTGGAGGTTCGGACGCGCACCGTCTGGAAGTGATCGGATCGGCGTATACCGAGATCGCGGGAAACATCCGCAATAATGACGATCTGATCCGCGCGGTCCGCTGGCGCGTGCCGATGACGGCGGACGGGGACTGGGAGGATAAGGTCAGAAAGAAGCAAAGAAAAGCGGTGGAGGAGCTTTCGATCGCCGGTTACTGGATTTACAATAAAGTGTTTGCGGGATTAAATGTGTTCCGCAGGCGGAAATATGCAAAGATCATGTAAATATTAGGTAAGTATTCGGTAAGTATGATTTGCAGGAATCTGCACAGAATAATCTTCAAAGAAAAACTTTCGCGTAAGCGGAAGTCTTCGAAAGCGTGCATCGCACGCTTTTTTTCCTATAGGGAATTTCGTGAACACGAAAGAATTTGCGAGAGCAAATTCTTTGAAAGCGTGCGAAGCACGATTTTTTCGATAGGGAATTTCGTGAACACGAAAGAATTTGCATGAGCAAATTCTTTGAAAGCGTGCGAAGCACGATTTTTTTGGGGAGGATGGGCTGTGCGGATTTTTTATTTGAAGGCGGAGGAAAAGGTGGAACTGGAACGCAGGGACATCCGGCTTGCGGATGTGGCGGATGTCCTCTGCGAGGACGACCGCGCGCAGCGGGCGGCGCAGGAATTGATCGTATATCGGTTTTCCGGCGAGGAACGCGCAGTCATCGACGTATTAAAATTGATTGGTCTGCTGCATGAGAATTTTCCGGGCTGTCAGGTCGAAAACCTCGGCGCGGACGCTGTGCTGGCGGAATGTCATCAGATAAAACCGCATCCTGTGTGGGAAAAAATAAAGATTGCGCTGATTGCACTGCTCAGTTTTTTCGGCGCGGCGTTTACAATCATGGCGTTCCATAATGATATTAGTATTGACGATATTTTTTCCAAAGTATATCTGCTGGTTACAGGGATGGAATCGGACGGTTTTACTGTGCTGGAAATTTCTTATTCCGTCGGGCTCTCGGCGGGGATTCTTCTTTTTTTCAATCATATTGGGACAAGGCGGATCACGAAGGATCCGACGCCGATTGAGGTGCAGATGCGCCAGTATGAGAGCGACGTTGTGACGGCGCTCGTGGAGAACGCAAACCGTGAGCGGGCGCACGCCGATTGTGGAGGGAAACGGGAGAATTGCGAGCAGGAGCACGCGAGACATGGAGAGAAGCGAGAGAATTGCAGGCGAGAGCACGCCAGACATGAGCGGAGTGATACGAATCGCGAGCGGGCGCATGCAGGTCGGGAGAAGGAAAATACGGGCAAGGAGCGGGCGCACGCGGTTTGGAATGAGGCAGAAGAAACCGCGCATGATCGGATGGAAAGCGGCAGCAGGACGGATATGGAAGCAGGGAGGAAACCGTAATGGAACAATTGCTGCTTGCCATACTCGGGCTCAGTTTCGGTGTGTTTACAGCAGGCGGCGTGTTCACGACCGTCATTGTCGTGGCGCTCATTCCGCGTTTTGCCGCCCGTTTTCATACGGCATATAAGATAGAACTTTATGAAGAGTGGATTGTCGCGGGTGCGGTTGCCGGCGGCATTTTTGGCGTATACGCTCATCTGTGGGAAACGCCCTCGTGGGAAGAACGCGGCATGCTCTTAAAGTGTGCCGGTATAGCGCTGGTGATACTTTGGGCATTTTTTACGGGGATGTTCGTCGGCTGTCTTGCGCTCGCGATTGAGGAGATGCTCGGCGGACTTCCCGTGTTTGCCCGCAGGGTGCATCTGCGCAAAGGGCTCGGCATCATCATTCTCTCCATTGCGGCGGCAAAGCTTGCGGGTTCCTTATGCTATTTTTATTTCGGATTGTTTTAGGAAAGCAATCATGCTAAAATCGTAATGAACAGTCAGCGATCCGCATAGGGGGAAGTTTATGAAAAAGTACGTATTGGTCATGATCATACTAATCGTCGTTTTGGGCGTGTGTGGAATCATTTTTAGAAATAAACATGCTATGCTTTCTGCCGAGGAAGCGGAAGAAAGTTTGCAGAATTATTTAATAAGCGCCAGCCAATGGAAAGATGATTATGTCATTGAAGCGCTGAATCCTGTGACGGGAACGATTGACAATGACGAAGTATATCGCTTTGAGATAAGATATAAAGATACCAATGAGCAGGTTGGAGATCGGTTAATAAGCAATTATGCCATCACATTGGATGGTAATATCATTTATTGGTATGATTCTGCAAACGATGAATGGATCGTTCAGAAATAGCATGAAGCGATTTTTTGGGAAATTCTTATTGACAAACAATTAAACATATGCTTAAATGTTTATATCAAAGAGCAGACAGAACGATCAGCGGCATATTCCCGAACGGAAACAGGAGTGGGAACGAACGGCTGCCTTTTGGGAACGTTCTGTTGAAAAAAAGCAAATAGGTAATTGCGAAACTCACTCCGTTCGTTTGCAATCTTGAACGAAAAGAGG